>NZ_JMCC02000025.1 GCF_000737335.2 Enhygromyxa salina
TGGTTTCGCTCCGAGGGACCCTCGGACCCCGCCGGGCTCTCCGCCGGGCTCCCGACCGTCTCATCGGGGTTGGTGCTGGAGAACTACGTGATCATCGAGCATGCACTCTCGCCCGCCCTGGATTGCAGCGGAGCGACCAGCAACAAATCGTTTCGCAAGCGTCTTCGCTGCCCGCAGGATGAACCAGTCCACGAACGCGCCCGCTCGCCGACGCCTCCGTAGACCCGTTCACCACGGCCAGCGAAGTCTCAAAGGTTCGCCCCCTCGGATCGCAGCGGAGCCACCGGTTGCAACACGACGGCCCGGCAACCAGGGCTCCGAGGGTCCCTCGGAGCGAAAATTCACGGCGTATTAGACCCAATCGAAGCGGTGCCGGTCACTCGTACTACCAGAAGACCGACACGCCACATGCCAGCGGTGAGTGGTTTCGCTCCGAGGGACCCTCGGAGACCGCCGGGCTGCCCGCCGTCACCTCCACCCTCCGAGGGACCCTCGGAGCCCGCCGTCACCCCAACCCTCCGAGACCCTCGGAGACCGCCGGGCTGCCCGCCGTCACCTCCACCCTCCGAGGGACCCTCGGAGCCCGCCGTCACCCCACCCTCCGAGTGCCCGATTTAGGCTAGAGCGGCCCCCGACCCACCACGCGCTCGCCGATCTTCGCCCGGATCGATCGCAGTTCAGCTTCATCGAGGACGATCTCCGCCCCGACCACGCCATCGATGATCCCCAGTCGGGCCCGCTCGCGCAGGCGGTGCTCCACGCCGTACTCGTCGAGTCGATTGGCGAGGTCGAGGAGCCCGGCGATCGTCAGCTCGCGCAGGTTGGCGAGCGCGGTCACGCTGGCGGCCGACACCGAGAAGGTCGCGCGCAAGCCCTCGGAAAGATCGAGCGCGGCGGTGATCGACGTCGCCTCGTCGGCCCAGGCGCCTGGCAGCGTGCGCCGATCGTCGTCGTCGAGGTGCGCGGCCAGCCACACGTGACCGCTGCGATCCAAGCGGCCAAATTCGCGGGTGAGGCTGGCCGGTAACGCGAGCGGCTCGCGGCCTTCGAGTCGGGCCGCGACGGGATCGACGAAGCCGCCGCGGGCCCACACGAGCGTGTAGTCGTTGATGACCCATGCGCGCGAGCCATCGCCGAACACCAAGCTGGTGGCGCAGGTCTGGGGCTCGACAGTCCAGGGGGTGGTGCCGCCGTTGCGGGCGCGCAGCTCCGCCGCCAGGCAGTCCAAGGTCGCCTTGGTGGCGACTCCGCGGGCCTGGACGACCGCGAACCGACCGTCGGTTGGGTCCCGGGCCAGCGTCACCGCATAGGTGCGCTCGAGCGCGAGCTGGCAGTCGTCGAGGATCTCGAGGGCCTCGGACAGCTGTAGATCCGCGCGCAGGGCAGGGAGGAGGGCCTTGCCCGTCGAGGTCTTCGCGAAGCCGTCCACGTCGATCCCCAACACCGCCGTCGCCGTGCTCGGCACGAGCTGCGCCGGATCGGTCGGAAACGAGGGGCACGCAGCGGGCTCGAGGGTCGCGGCGATCAGCGCCCCAAGCAGGCAGAGCGTGTCGAGCGCGAGCATTCGAGCGATCCTAGCGAATTCGGCGCGAGTGAGCTCGGTCGTTCGCACTTTACAGCAGAAGTGGAATTGTCGTTCCAGAACCCTCGACGTCATTCCAGTCCTACTGGAACGCGTTCGATGCTCGGATTCGCTCTCGCAGGATCTCCAAGCGCGGGGTGAGTTGGTGGTCATACATGTGACATCAGCCCCCAGTCTGGCATCTGGACGGGTTGGGCCGCATGTGTGAGGTCTTTGGCCCAACCTCGATCGCTTCCAGTCCAGCAGGATCAAATCCGTGACCCTAGAATTTTTCCACTATTACTGTTGACCTGTTCCGTTGGGACTCGTACAGTATCCCTGAACTCGGGGATCATCCCGGTACGCCACGGAAGGTAAAAAAATGTTCTTCATCGCCGACATGCTGTTTCGCCGCTCTGCCCGCAACCGCAAACGCGCTCAAGAAGATGCTCCGATCCCCCGGGTCCGCGCCAAGTCGGGCCGCTCGCCTCGCGCTCGGCTCCATCAAGACGCTCTGTCCGTGCTCGTTTGAAAGTCGCAGCGGCCCGCTGGCTCGCTGCTCATGGACGAGCTCAGACGCCACGCGGAACCGCAGCCACCACGCCCCATGTCCTGTCAGGGGGCGGAAAAAGCCCAGCTCTAGCAGCTGGGCTTTTTCGTGGGCTCAGTCGTCGGCGGGGGCCGGATCTGTATCAGTCGTGGGGGCGTGCGCGCGGGCGGTCGTGGCCTTGAGCCCGCGACCGATGATGTACTGCTCGCGGCTGGCCTTGCGGGTGTTCTCGCACCTGTACGCGCGCCCCTGCTGGAACCGCGACTCGACCTCGTGCAGGAGATCGGCGAAGCGACCGCCTTGAAACACCTTCGCGCAGAAGTGCCCGCCGATCCGCAAGCTCGCCGACGCGATGTCGAGCGCAGACAAGAACAGATCCTCGCTGGTCGGGATGTCGAAGTCTTTGTTGCCCGTGGTGTTGGGCGCCATGTCGCTCAGCACGAGATCGAAGCGACCAAAGCGATCGACGAAGCGACCAAGGTTGAGCTTGGTGACGTCGCCGACGATCGTGTGCACGTTGGCGGGCAGGGCGATCTCGACGGCCTTGAGATCGACGCCCACCAACGTGGCCTCGGTCCCAGCTTTTTGCACGGCGTACTGCAGCCACGCGCCCGGCCAACAGCCAAGGTCGAGCAGCTGCGTGCCTGGCTTGATCAGCCGAAACCGCTTGTCGATCTCTTCGAGCTTGTAAATTGCACGCCCGGCGTACTGCTCTCGCTTTGCGCGGAGGTACGCCGGGTCATGTCGTGCCCGCTTGTCGCCGAGGCCCTTCCTTGTGGCCACGACAGCGGCCCTTTCAGCCCTTGGCGTGGCGGGCTCGGATCGCGGACTTGACCGCGTGTCGGAGCTGGACGTAGCCGTTTTTGCTGCCGGGAACCGGACCGTGAACGAGGATCAGGCCCTTCTCTGGCAGGACCTTGGCGATCTTCAGGTTCTGCACGGTGACGGTTGTGTTGCCCATCTGGCCGGCCATCCGCTTGCCCTTGAGCACGCGGCCGGGGGTCAGGCGACAACCGATCGATCCACCGTGGCGGTAGACCTCGTGCTGGCCGTGGGTCCGCTTCTCACCACGCATGTGGTGGCGCTTCATGACGCCCTGGAAGCCCTTGCCCTTGCTGGTGCCGGTTGCGTCGATCAGCTGGCCAACCTCGAACAACTCGAGCGCGATCTCGCTGCCGATCGGGTGCGCGGCGACGATCTCGGGGGCGACCCGGAACTCTTTGATCTTGCGCTTGGGCGTGGCTTCGATCTTCTTGAACTGGCCAAGCTTGGGCTTGGTCAGGCGGCTGGGCTTCTGATCGTCGAAGGCCAGCTGGATCGCGCTGTAGCCATCGCGCTCGATCGTGCGGTGGCCGAGGACGATGTTGCCCTTGGCGAGCAGGACGGTGACCGGGATCCGATCGCCTTCTTCGTTGTAGTACTCGGTCATGCCGAGCTTCTTGGTAAGCAATCCCATTTGGTGACTCATGGGTGCCTCCTTCGTTTGGCTGGGCACGTGCGGGGGTCGCATGAGCGCGACGGGGTTCGCAGGGGTGCCGGGGGGGCGGATGATGGTGGAGGGGAAGTGGCTCGTCAAGCTGGGCCGGGAGCGCGGAGCGCGGTGCTACTTGCGGCGGCGGACCAAGCCCAGGGCGAGCAGCGAGAGGGCGGTCCACGCGGGGGCGCGGCTGGGGGTGCCCGGCGCTTGGGAGCAGGCGCAGCCGGTCGCCGCGCCGTCGTCGTCGGCTGGGAGGCCCGTGCCCGCGGTCTCGTCGCCGGTCTCGAGGGTGTCGCCGTCGCCGTCACCGGGGTCGCCGTCGCCGTCGCCGGGGTCGCCATCACCGTCGCCAGGGTCACCGTCGCCGTCGCCGGGGTCCCCACCGATCTCGTAGGTTTGCGCGGCAGAGCAGCCGATGTTGCCGGCCTGATCTTCGGCGCACAGCTCGAACTCGATCGGGCCCGAGCCGGCGCCGGGGAGCTCGACCCGGAACAGATCACCGCCGATGAACCAGCCGCTGACCTCGGTCGCGGCGCCGCTTGGATCGATGCGGGCGAAGGCTCGGCGCAGGCGCGGGCCTTCGTCGGTCACGGTACGATCGCTGACCGCGAGGTGGGCAACGACGACTTGGTTGGCGGGGGCCGAGCTCGGGGCGTTGACGGCGATGATCTGCGGGGCCTGGCTGTCGACCGGCATCATGTCGTTGCCGAGGTAGACCTCGTCGGAGGAGCTGCACTCGCCCTGGCCCGTGACCAGATCCAGACGATCGTCGCCGTTCAGATCGCCGAACTCACCCCACAGGCTGCAGTCGGTCGGGCCGGGGAACGAGTTGGCGACGTGGGTGAAGTTGCCGTTGCCGTCGTTCTCGAGCAGGCGCTCGGGGGTCCCAAGCGAGATCACGACGCCGTCGAAGTCGCCGTCGTCGTCGATGTCGACGCAGATGACCCCGTTGTCGTCCTCGCCCGGGTTGCCGGTCACGCGCGCGCCGGTCTCGTCGCTGAAGTTGCCGGCGCCGTCGTTGATCAGCAGCTGCTCGGTGAACCCGCCGCCAATGTTGTCGATCCACAGGTCGAGATCGCCGTCGCCGTCGACGTCGCAGGGCGCGACGTTGTAGTGAAAGTTGCTGGTCGCGGGCGGGTCGATCGAGGTCTGGCTGGTGAAGGTGCCGCTGCCGTCGTTGAGCCACAGGGCCCCGGTCCCGCCGGTGTGGGCGTTGACGATTAGATCGAGGTCGAAGTCGCGATCTGCGTCGAAGAACTCGACCTCGTCGATGTCGCTGCCGCTGATCGACGCTGGGATCGCCCCGGCGAGCTCCTCGAACATGCCGGTGCCGTCATTGATGTAGATGTGGCCAAATGGCGGCCCATCGCTGGCGTAGCCGTCGGCCGCGAAGATGTCGAGGTCGCCGTCGCCGTCGACGTCGCCCATCCGGGCCGCGGCGCCCATCGGGTAGCTGTTGGGCAGGCGCAGGTCCGCCTCGTCGGTGAACACACCCGCGCCGTCGTTCATGAACAACACGTGGGGGCCGCCGGCTCCATCGGGGGCGTAGAGATCGGGGGCCCCGTCACCGTCGACGTCGCCGACCGCGACCATGCGCACGTTGCCAGCGTAGTTGCCGAGCGCGGCGGCGGAATTGTTGGTGAAGTTGCCGCTGCCGTCGTTGATGTAGAGCACCAGCGGCTGCGGGCTGGCGTCGCCGCTGAAGAAGTCGGCGTAGTTGGCCAGCAAGATGTCGAGGTCGCCGTCGCCGTCGAGATCCGTGACGCGCAGGTGATTGGTCCAGCAGCCCTGGCCATTGCAGGCTTGGGGAGCGAGCGCGCTGTCGATCCGATCGACGAGCGGGACCGCCTGTGCGGTGCGACTGACGGCCAGCCCAGTGACCAGGGCGAGCGCGGGCAGGCTCAGGGCTGCAAGTTCCATTGCAAGTTTGGATGTCGCCATCCACGCGATGGTAGCGGGCCCAGCAGCGGTGTCTATCAGGGAGAGTTCGCTGCCCACGGTGAACCAGTCCACGAAGGCGTCCGCAAGCGGGCGAGAAGCCCTCGCCCGAGCTGAAAGCGATCTAGACAGAAGCAACCGGCAGTCGCAGCAGCCTGCGGGTGTTGTCGGCGGCCAGCTTGGCCAGCTGCGTGGGCGTCTGATCCCGCAGCTGCGCCAGCGCGACGCAGGTGAACGCGACGTTGGCTGGCTCGTTCTTGCGGCCCCGCAGCGGCTCGGGGGCCAGGTAGGGGGCATCGGTCTCGAGCATGATCCGATCGTCGGGGACCCGCGCTGCAGCCCGACGCAGCTCGGCGGCGGTCTTGAACGTGGCGATCCCCGAGAACGAGATGTGCCAGCCAAGCTCGAGCCATCGCTCGGCCTCCGCGGCGGTGCCCGTGAAGCAGTGCACGACCCCAGGGTTGTCGCGCGGGGGGTGATCCGCGAGCAGGGCCCACGCGTCGGCGTGGGCGTCACGGATATGCAGCACGAGCGGAAGATCGAGGCGCTTGGCCAGCTCGACCTGGCGGGCGAAGCCCTGCAGCTGGGCCGCGCGCGGGGACAGGTCGTAGTGGTAGTCCAGCCCGGTCTCGCCGATCGCCACGACCTCATCGGCGGCCGCGAGCTGCTCGATCTCGGCGAGCAGCGCGTCGTCGAGGTGCCGGGCCTCGTGCGGGTGAATGCCGACGCTGGCGAACACCTGCGGATGCGCGCGGGCGAGGGTGACGGCGCCGGCCATCGTGTCCGGGCTGCAGCCGATGTGAACGCATTGCTCGACCCCAGCCGCGCGCGCGCGGGCCAAGGTGGCCTCGAGGTCGTCGCTCATCGGCGCGTAGTCGAGGTGACAGTGACTGTCGATCAGGCCGGCGACGAAGGGCGGGGAGGGTCGGGGTTTCTTGGAGTTCTTGCCCATGGGTTGCTATCGCCTGGTGGGGGGGCGGCGTGGACGAGGTGCGTGCCGAACCGCGCGGATGCCCGTGTCGTGGCTGCGGTCGGCGAAGCCGATCAGCCCCGAGCCGAACCGCCGGTTGGCGACCTGTCCAGACTCGACGATCGTGTACCAAGATCCGCCGCGAAAGCCGACGCCCATGTGATCTTGGCCGGGCCACGAGTTGGGGGCGTTGGGGGCTCCGGTCTTGGGATCCAGATCGCCGGTTCCGTAGTCACCGACGTACCGGCGCCCATGGTCCAGCCCCGCGGTGATCACGTACTCCCATAGGTTACCCGTCAGGCCCATCACGCCGTAGAACGAGCCGCCCGTCTCCTCGCGCCAGGTGTAGCTCTCGCGGCGGCGATCGATCGGGTAGGTGGCCTCGGCCGCGGGGGCAAAGCCGGTCACGCGGAACGCGTCGTCGGGGACCGGGCCCTGGCCGCCGTCGCCGCCAGCGAAGTGTCGCAGCGGCCCGCCGATGTTGGCGTTGCCCTGCACGATCGGCGCCCGGCTCTCGTCACCCACGATCACGTTGGACTCGAACAGCGTGGTCGAGCCCCACGCGAACTCGTCGGCGACCGGGCGCTCGGTCCCGCGGCAGGCCTTCTCGTACTCGAATTCGGTCATTGGCCGCAGCCCGGCCCACCACATATAGGCGGCGGCGTCGGCCCACGCGACCCAGTTGCAGGCCCGCTCGGGGCGCGTGCACACCCGGGTGCGCGTGGTTGTCTTGAACACGGTGTAGCGGTAGTCGCCCTGGCCGCCGTAGGGGTAGCGGATCGTCAGCTGGTGCGACTGCAGGTGGTTGAGGAACTCGCAGTACTCGCCCTGCGTGACCTGGTGCTTGAGGATGTAAAACGCGTTGTGCCCCTTGGGGAACGGGGCCGGGATGTCGTCGTGTTCGCCCATCTGGTGGCGGTTGTCCCAGCACAGCTCGCCGGGTCCGTGGCCAACGGGGATCGCGGCTTCCGAGCGCACCACGAAGCTCTTGTCGTCGCCCACGGCGCCGCTGCGGTAGAAGCACGCGGTCGGTCCGTCGGGGCCGTTGGGGTCGCCAAGGTGAAACTCGCCCTCGGGCACCAACACCATCTCGAGCGCGCCAACCCAGATCTTGAGGGGCACGCCGTCGCAGGGCGAGGTCGTGCGCAGCCGAAGATCTCGCAGCAGCACCGGCGGACCGCTGGCCGTCGCGCGGTCCGAGTCGAGGTGAATGAACACCCCCAGGCCGTCCTCGGAAGGTGAGATGACCACGCCGCTGCGCTGGATGTGGTCGTGCGAGTCCGGCGACACCTTCATGTGCAGCCAGCGTGTGTACGAGGTCAGCGTCGCGGGGGCGTCGTCGTTGACGGTCAAGAACGCAAACCCGGTCTCGACCTCGAGCTCGGGACCTTGCTCGATCATGCTGCGCTCGAGCCTGATCTCGCGCGAGGGCGCGGCCGGCTCGACCCGATCGATGAAGCTCTGGGCGAGGTCGAGGTTGAGGTCGTGCTTGGGATCGCCAGCCGCCGACTTGTCCGACGGCCGGTTCGCCAGCAGGTCGAACACCCGGCCCGCCGAGGCCTTGGCCCGAGCCAGCTTGCTCGCGCCCGCGCGACCCTCTGCGTTGTCGTTGACGAGCCGTTGAACCAGCGAATGCTCGTCCGCCACGCTCGCCACCTCGGCCGGGTTGTACTTGAGAAACACCCACGCGGCGTTCCAGAAGTTGCCGTAGCGAAACGGCTGACGCCAGCTGAGATCGAACACGACGTCGTAGCAGGCGCCCGGGTTCTCGATGATGCGCACGTTGGACACCAGCAGGCGACGCAGCTGCTCGGCCTCGGTGGCCACACGGCTGGGCTTGGTGATGTTGACCGCGCGGGGGATCGGGATCGATGACGCGCCCACCGGCACCTGATGGGGCCCCGTCGCCACGGCCTCCGCGTCATGGGGGATCCCAAACGCGTGCTCGGGGCCCGACGGCGCCCGAAGACTCGGGCCCGAGATCGACTCGACCACCCACGCGAGCTGCTGCGCGAACTCCAGGGTCATCCCGATCTCGAGGCGCACTGGCTCGGTCGTTAGCGGCCGACCGTTGACCGCGGTCCCATTGCGGCTCTCGAGATCACGGACCCACCACGACGCGCCGTCCCACCATATGATCGCGTGCTCGGCCGAGATGTTTGGGTTGGGGAGGTTCAGCTCGCACTTGCCAGAGCGGCCGACAATGGTTTGAGCGTGAAGCGGCTGGCGGTGTCCGGTCTGCGCCTGAACGAGGGTGGCCATGCGGGGGAGTCTACCGGCCCCACGAGGGAGCGCAGCAAGCGAAGCAGCTGGCTCCGGCAAACCGCGAGCCGGCCGGGGACATGGCGGCGACTACAGGTCTTGCTGGTACTCGGCGACGCCTGGGCGGTCGGCGAAGCCCGCGAAGGGATCGGGGGTCTGGCTGCACTTGAGGACTTGCTCGAGCACGGCGGTCGTCGCGTGGTTGACGAGCGGGATCGACAAGGCGGCGTCGATGAATTCGGGGTTGCAGTCGAACAAGAAGCCGGCCAGCTCGGCACCACACACGCCTGCCTCGACCGCGACCTCGAGGATGTCTTGGCCGTCGGCGTTGGTCAGCTCGCAGATGTCCGAGAACACCAGGTGGCCGGCGTTCTCGATCCCGACCAGGCGCTTGGGCGTGGGCGAGCCCTCGTAGCCGCTCTGGGTGTTCGAATAGCTGACGACGCCGTCGGCGAGGCCACCGAGCAACAGCGAGGACTCGAGCGCGGGGGTGCCGTTGACGGCCTGGCCCGAGGCCATTGGGATCGACACGCGGACCCCGGGCTTGTTGGCTTGGTTGGCGGCCGCGTTGCCGCCAGCGCTGTGGCCAGCAATGCCGACGCGGGACATGTCGAGCCGGCCAGCGAGGAACGCCAGCTCGCCGCTGGGGCTGGCCAGCGCGCCCAACACTGCGTCGGTGTCGCCGCTGAGGTCCTGCGACGCGCCAGGCTGCTGGCAGACCAGCGCCAAGGTGTCGCGCAGCCACAAGCCGGGGTGATCCGAGCTCACGACCACGAACCCGCGGCTGGCCCAGTGCGTGACCTGGGTCAGCGATTGGCTGCGCCACGACGCCGTACCGTGGATGAACACGACCACCGGGAACGGGCCGTTGTCGGCGTCGATCGGGAGCTCTGGGTAGCAGTCACACAGCGGCAGCGGGTTCTTTTCGTCCGTGATCTTGGCTTGCTCGGACTCCGGTAGCGCGTAGCGGATGTCGTAGGTGACCGGCTCGACCGCGGCCTCGCTGCCCCACTTGGCGGGGTACCAGATCTCGGTGGTCAGGCCGTCGACGACGACGGTCTTGGCTCCGACCGCCCAGGGTCCTCGCGCGGCTGGATCGGCGGGGACCTCATAGAAGCTCGCGCCGTCGCAGCCCTCGACCTGCGCGGGGGTGGGGCCAGGATCGCCGTCGCCGTCGCCGTCGCCGTCGCCAGGATCGCCGTCGCCATCACCGTCGCCGCTGGTCTCGCTCGCGTTGGTTGTCTCGCCGTCGCCGGAGTTGTTGGCACAACCAGCGAGCGTCAGGAGTGGAACCACGAACAGCAAGCAAGGGAGGCGCGCCATGACCCAACCTAGCAGCCCGCGGGGCCGGGCACTACGACTCGTTGAGCAGACCCTCGGCCAGGTCCCGCCAAGACGGCTCGGGTGTCCGCAGCCCGGCGATCATCACGGCGCGATCCAGCAGCGGCTGGATCGAGTCGACCTCGCAGGCAGCGACGCCAACCTTGCGCAGCTTCGGCAGCTCGAACAGCGGGCTCAGATCGTGGACAGGGGTGCCCGCCAGCTCGACGGTTCGCAGCGCCTGCAGCCCGCGGAGCGCACCCAGCTGGCGGACGCGGGTGTAGCCGATCGCAAGCCGCTCGAGCTGGGTCATCGCCGTGAGCGGCTCGATGTTGGTCAGGTGGGTGCACCCGCTCAGATCCAGCTCGCGCATCTCCACCATCGCGGCGAGCGGCGCGAGGTCGCTGACATCGGTGCTGCGTAGATCCAGCCGCGTGATCGCGCGCAGGCCAGCGAGCGGCTCGAGACGCTCCCAGCCGCCGTCGCTGAGCACCAACTCGCGCAGTTGCTCGAGCTGCGCGAGCGGCTGCAGGGCGTCGGGGCCCAACCCCGGGACGTTGGCGCGCGCCGACAGATCGAGGCTGCGCAGCTTGGCGAACCCACGCTCGAGCCCCGTCAAATCCCCAGCGAATCGGCGCAGGCTCAGGCGCCGCAACCGAGGCAGGTTGGCGAGCGCGGCGAGCCCAGGCATCGCGCCGCCTTCGATCTCCAGCTCGACGAGCTGCGCGAGCGCCTCGAGTTGCTCGAGCGATCCGAACGGCCGGCTTCCTTGCGAGAGCCGCACGCCCAACGCCGTGATCGGACGGTCGGTCAGCGCTTTGGCGATCGGACCCAGGCTGCGCGGCGCGACGCACTCGACCCTGCCCAGCAGCGCGGCGGTCGGTGTGGCGAGCAGGGCCTCGAGCGCGGGGCCATGGCGCCGGTTGATCACGGCCTTGGTCACGAACCCGCGGACCCATGTCAGCTCGAGCCCCGCTTCGGCGGCGGGGCCGAGCCAGCGCCGGTGGTCACGCTCGAACAGCTCGGCGGCGCGGTGCTCGAGCACCGATCGCTCGAACGGTCGCTCGCACGCGGCGGCGCGCTGCTCGAGCGCGATCAGTTCGCCGCGGCTGTCGCCTTCGGCGGCCAGCAAGTCCCCGAACACGGACCACGCGTGCTCGTCATGCGGGTCGTGGCGGAGCGCAGCCTCGAGCTGTGGCCGAGCCATACGCGCCCAGCTTACTCGCGCGGCGACAGCTGCAGCCAGATGCCGTCCTTGGTGCTCATCGTCGTGGAGATCTTCATGACCGGCTCGCGCCCCGGGATCGGCGCGAGATCCCAGCGTTGGACCAGCCGCGCGAGCGCCAGCGTGCCTTCGAGCATCGCGAGGTGCTGGCCAATGCACATGTGCTGGCCAAGCCCAAACGGCATGTACGCGTGGCGGGCCCGGGGTTGGTCCGAGCCCTCTTTGAAGCGCTCGGGGTCGAAGCGCTCGGGGTCGGTCCACGCGTGCGGATCGTGGTGGACCAAGTAGGGCGAGCACAGCACCGGGGTGCCAGCCGCGATCGGGTAGCCACACAGCTCGCCCTTGACCGCGGCGTTGCGGGGCAGCCAGATCCCGCTGGGGTACATGCGCATCGACTCCATGAACACCCGGCGCGTGCACGCGAGCGCCTTGGGGTTGGCGAGCGGAGACCCGCTGTCGAGGTGCGCGTCGGCCTCGGCGCGGACGCGTTCGAGCAGCGACCGATCACGCGCGAGCTCATGCAGGGACCAGGCGATCGCGTTGGCCGTGGTCTCGTAGCCGGCGACCATCAGCGCGACGCTCTCGTTGCGGATGTCGGCGATGCTGAGCCCGCTGCCGCTGTCGGGATCCTGCATGTGCAGCAGCATCCCGAACAGATCGTCGCCAAACTCGCCGCTTTGGACGCGGGTCTGCACGAGCGACCGGAGCATGTCGTCGATGACCGCGAGCTCGCGCCGCAGCCGGCGGCCTCCGGGCATCGGCACCCAACGGGGCAGGCGACTCGCGACCCAGCCCAGCGCGATCCGGCCGACCGCGTAGTCGACCGCCGCGCCGAGCTCCTCGAACTGCTGACGCACCACCGAGTGTCCGAACACCACCGACAACGCCACGCTCATGCTGATCCGCCCGCTGAAGCGGTAGACGTCGCAGGCGCCCGGCGTCAGCTCTTGCAGGACCTGCTCGAGCGACCCATGGACTCGGTCGGCCATGGCCGCGACGGCCCGCTGTCGAAGCTGTGGCTGCGCGGCCTGACGGCGACTTCGCCAGACTGGGCCCTCGGACGAGAGCATGCTGTTGTCGCCAAACAGCGGCTCCATCGCGGCGTAGAGCGGGCCCTCGCGCGTGAACACGCTGCCGTGTTCGATCAACATCTCGGACGCCGCGTTGGCATCGGCGGCGACAACGAAGGACGTGGGGCCGATCTGGATCTCGAACACCCCGCCGTACTCGCGTTGCCAGCGACGCAGGGCCCCGAACTGATCACGCATGAGCTCCCCGAGCGCACCGAGCGGAGAGTTGCCCCGGACCCGCGGGACCCCACCCAGGCGTGGCAGTGGCTTGGTGTTGTCGAGGACCGCCGGGGTTTGGGGTGCGCTCATGTGAGACTCGTGAGGAATTTTGCCCCAATGGGGCGTTGGGACCCAGGTGTTTTTACCATGAATTGATCTTTGGGACAGTGCAAATCCACATAGGGGGTCGATCCCAGATTAGTCTGCGCCCGTGAACCGGGGCACCAGCGGCGACGGATCGATCGCGGGCAAAAGCGCTCAGGACGACGGGCCTGACCCACGTCTGCGGCGCAACTTGGCGCTGCTGTGCGGACTGCGTGCCATGCAAATGGCGCTGTTTCCGATGGCGATCCTGTCGGTGTTCCTGGTTCGCCAGGTCGAGTTCGGCGTCACGCAGATCATGCTGCTGCAAGGCGTGTTTGGCGTCGGCATGGTGGTGTTCGAGTTTCCCTCGGGCTACCTGGCCGATCGCATTGGCTACCGCCGCTGTCTGATCATCGCGTTCGTGCTGTGGACGATCGCCTGGCCGATCTACGGCTACGCGACCAGCTGGGCCCAAGTCGCGGCCGCCGAGCTGCTGCTTGGCGTGGGCATGGCGATGATCTCGGGCTGCGACACGGCGCTGCTCTACGAGACCCTGCTGGCCGACGGACGCGAGCACGAGTTCGCGCGCTGGTCGGGCCGTCAAACCTTCTACGGACAGCTCGCCGAGGGGAGCGCGGCGTTGGTCGCTGGCTTGTTGTTTGCGATCGCGGTGCACCTGCCGTTCTTGGCCCAGGCTGGGGCCTCGGCGCTTGGGCTGGTGTTTGCGGTCGCGCTGGTCGAGCCGCACCGCGAGCAGCCCGGGTTTGGCGACAGCTTCGGCCAGATCCGATCGATGCTGCGTCACGTCGCCCGCGAGAACCCCGAGCTGCGCGCCGTGTTCTTGGCGGTGGTCGTGCTGGGGCTGGCCTCGTTCGTGCCGGTGTGGACCGTGCAGCTGTACGCGGTGGACGCTGGCATGCCCGAGACCTGGCTTGGGCCCATGTGGGCGATCGCCAACTTTTGTGTGGCGATCGCGGCGTTGCTGAGCCATCGCTTGTTCGGATCGCGCTCGGCTGCGCTGATCACCGCGCTGTGCACCGGGCTCGTCGTCGCCGGGTATCTGGGCCTTGGGCTCTCGCACACGCTGTGGGGCGTGGGCTTTTACTACTGCCTCACGGCCATGCGAGGGCTGCAACATCCGGTGCTCAGTCATCGCGAGCAGCGCCTGGTGCCCAGCCGTGATCGCGCCGGCTTCATCTCGCTGCGCAGCATGGTGTTCCGGCTGGCGTTCCTGGCCGTCGGTCCCGCGGTCGGCTGGGCCGTCGACAGCCATGGACAGCGCCCCGTGATGCTGTTGCTGGCGATCGGCTTTGGGCTCGCCGGAGTCTTGGCGACGTGGGCGCTGGCCCGGGTGCCAACTCAGCCCGCCTGATCAGCCAGCGCGATCAGCCCGCCAGATCAGCCAGCAGGATCAGGCTGATCCGCCAAGCCCAGTCGCGCCGCGCGGGCCCGCTGGTGGGCCTCGTAGCGCATCGGGTTGAACAGGTTGGCCTGCTTGTGGTGGTACCCGTGATAGTAGATGCCAAACCAGATCCGGTTGCCCACCCAGTAGTACCCATGGTCGAGGTTGACCGGGAAGAAGCCCTGCTCGGGCTTCGCCGCGTTGTGGGTCGACCAGTTGAAGTGGATCAGGTGAAAGAAGCCGATCACCGAGGCCGGCACGAAGAACACGAAGAAGCCGATCGGCCCAAGCAACACGTACCAGCAGGCGATCAGCACGATGTTGGTGGCGTAGCTGGTGTACGCCCGACGCCGCTCGAACTTGCGATTCTCTGGGGTGTCGCCGCCGTGCAGCTCGAAGAACTGCCGCTGCAGCTGGATCTCCACGTTGACGATCGTCTTGCGCAAGAACGCCCAGTAGCCGGGACCGTCTGGCGTGATCGGGTGGGGATCCTGATCGACGTCGTCGGAGTACTTGTGGTGCCGACGGTGGATGATCTCCCAGCTCGCGTAGCGGGTCAGCACCACGATCCCACACAGCTCGCCGACCAGCCGGTTGATTGGCTTTGGAAAGTTGCCGTGGCTGCAGTTGTGGATGAACACACTGCACAGGATCTGCGCTTGGATCGCGAGGGGCAGCAGCAGCAGGTACCACCAATGAAACTCCCGCACGGCGCCCTGCCAGCCGGCGAGGAGCATCAACGTCAGGACGACCGACGTCATCAATAGATACGTGCCGTCGTAGAGCAGGTAGAACGCCCGCCGCTGACGGAAACGGACCGAGGGCTGCGTAGTGAGAGCTGCGGCGAGTGCGGTCACGGGATCCTCTCGCGTGGATATCACAGCGACCGGGAGCCGTCGACAGCGTGCGTGATTGGCCCCAGCGAGCCTGCGCAGATCGTGAGCTGGCTCGCTCTCGCGGGCTGGATCGACCCAGCGGCCGCGGCCGCGGATCTGATAAGTCCCGATCGTGGCGGCCAGCGAGATCGCAGCGATGCCGGGGACCTTCTTGGTCCGCCGCCGCGAGGAGTGGCGGCAGATCGGGATCGTCGCGGTCTACTGGGGGCTGCTCGGCGCGATGTTCTTCGTGCCCGCGGCTCGCAACGTGTTCGTGTTCGCCGGGGCCTGCTACTTCAGCTTCCTCAACTCGGTGGTGATCCACAATCACATGCACCAGGGCGTGTTCCACAGCAAGCGGCTCAACCTGCTGTGGCGCGCGATCCTCAGCTTTGGCGCGCTGTACCCGGCCTCGGCCAACATCCCCGCGCACAACCTGGTCCACCACCACTTCGACGACGACGGCGACCTCGACTGGGCGGCGCCCGAGCACGTCCGGTTTCGCTGGAACCTGCTCAACCTGCTGCACTTCCCCAACGTCGCGGGGCCGCGGACCTTCGCGGGGGTCCAGCGCTGGGCCGCGAGCAGCCGCCACCCCACCTTCGTCAACCAGTACCGGCTCGAGACCGCGTTCGCGTTTGGGCTGACCGGTCTGTTGTTCGTGATCGACTTTTGGACGGCGCTGTTCTTCGTCGTCATCCCGCAGCTCTACGGCGCGCGCTGCATCTTGCGGATCAACCTGATCCAGCACGACGGCGCCGTCGTGGACAGCGAGTGGAATCACTCGCGCAATTTCGTGGGCCGCGGCTTCAACTGGATCATGTGCAACAACGGCTATCACACGATCCACCACAACCGCGCGGGCATGCACTGGTCCGAGCTCGCGCCGGCCCATCAACGCGAGGTCGTGCCGCGCATGGATCCGCGCCTCGATGAGCGCAGCATGGTTTGGTACCTGCTGCGGACCTACCTTCTGCATCCCCTGCGACCGGCGATCGGGGCTCAGGCAGACGCGCCGGCGGCCCAGGATGACAGCCTCGCGCCACGCGAGGCGCGACGCGCCGCGGCAGACGACAGCGCGCTCGCAGAGTCGACGCTGGCGGTGAGCTGACCCGTGTTCGAACTCGCTCGCCCGATCATGGCCGCGCTCGCGCTGGCGGTGTTTTGGATCCACGTGCTCCTGATCGCCGCGGCCGCGGGCCAGGATCTGCGCGACCTGGTCCGGCTCCGCCGCTTGCTGCGTCCGTTGACCAGCCCGCGCGAGGGGGTCGTCGGACTGATGCGCGCGACCGTCGTGCGCGGCGACGGGCCCGCGAACACGCTGGCCCGCAACGTCGTCGAGCAGGTCGGGCGCGGCAAGGGCGACGGAACGCTGTACTTCAGCGACGCCGCGCACCGCAGCGAGATCCACGGCGGCGCGCTCGAGCTTGGTGATGGCGCGCGCGTCGAGCTTGGGGCTGTCGCGAGTGACGCCGCGCTCGTCTGGCCGGACCTCGCCACCCGGGCAAAAGTGGCGGCGCCCAGCTCGAGCGAGCAGGTCACCCGGGCCGAACCGGAGGCCCGCCGCGCCAAGGGGTTTCAGCGGGCGGTGCAAGTCGAGCTCACCACCGGGCAGCAGGTCTGGATCGCGGGCAGCTGGAGCTCGCTGCCCGCAGTGAACCAGTCTACGAAGGCGTCCGCAAGCGGGCGAGAAGCCCTCGCCCGAGCTGAAAACACGCACGCCGGGAGCTGGCGGATCGAGCCTGGGGTCGCCGGCCAACTGTTGCTGTCTGCGATCGACCCGCGCCGCTGGCTGGCTCGCAAGTGCTGGCTGATCGTCGCGTTCATCCTTGGCGCGATCGCGGTCGCTGCAGCGTGCACGGTCGCCGCCCTGTGGCCGCCGCTGTTCGATTGGGTCTCGATGCTCGGCGCGGGCGCGGCCTTGGGCTTCTTCCTTGGCGTGCAGCCGGTGGGCGTGAGCCTCAACGAGCGGGTGCGGACACCCGACCGCGCATACCTGCGCGGGACCTGGTCAACCTGACGGCCTGCGAGCCGCCGAGCGGGCGCTGGCCTCGGCGGTCAGCTGTTCGGCGGCGTGGAGCTGGCGGCCAAGGTCGACGAGCAGCGGCGCTAGCGAGACGTCTCCGTCATCCACGAGCACGACGGTGATGCGCTGCGCCTGCTCGAGCGCCATGAGTGCGCGCGCAGGCTCACCGAGCGCGAGCTGGGTCGCCGCGATCGCGGCGTAGGTCGTGGCGACGCGCGGGTGCGCCTTGCCGTGAGCGATCTCGAACATGGCCAAGGCATCGAGCTGCTTGGAGAGGGCCTCGCGCTCAGCCCCGCGGGCGCGATCCAGCGCGGCGTAGCGGGTGTAGATCAGCCCCACTTCGGGGTGGGTGAGGCCAAACTCGGCGGTCGTGATCTTCAGGGCCCGCTCGATGTCGGCCTGGGCCTCCGCGTAGCGCTCGAGCGCGGTGTGGGTGACCGCCAGCTCGACCAGGATCTTGGCGACCTCCACGTGGTCACGCCCGTGCAGTCGCTCGCGGATCTCGAGCACCCGCCGTTGATCCGCGAGCGCGACGCGGTGCTGTCCGCGGGCCCGAGCCAGGCGCGCGCCTGCAGACCGCAGGGCGGCCTCGAGGTAGGGATCTGCGCCGATCCGCGCCAGAGTCGCGTGGCCCAGCTCGTACCAGTCACTGGCGGCGTCGACTTGGCCGCGGTCGACGAGCAGCTGCGTGAGCGCGGCGCAGGCTTCGACGCTGACCGTGTCATGGGCGCTGGCTTGGGCCATGAACACCGCGCGTCGCAGGTCCTGCTCCGCGCCCTCGAGGTTGTTGGACGCGGCGAGGATCTGCCCACGCAAGAGCGCGGCCTCGGCAAGCGATGGCTGCGAGCCATCGTCCATGAGCGGGAGCGTGTCATCCACGAGCGTGAGCGCCTGATCCACGAGCGTGAGCGCCTGCTGGTGGTTGCCAAGCTCGAGCAAGCTGCGCGCGCGTGCGAGCTGTTGGCGCTGCTGCTCGAGCGGATCATCCTGGCTTGGATCCTCGTACATCAGCGCGCCGCCGCTGATCAGCGCCGAACGTGCGCAGCGCTCGGGCGCCGGCAATTGCAACACGGCCGCGAGCGCCGCTTCGAGCCGCTCCTCGTTCTCGTGGATCGTCAGGGGATCGAGCGGATCATTGCCAAGACTCTGGGTCACGGCCGCGAGCGAGTGGACTTGCCGATCCAGGCAAGCCATGCGCACGTCGAACAGCACCAGCGACTGCTCGGCGCGGATCTTGGTGGCCTCGCAGGTGTCCGCGCGGGCCGAGAGCCAGCGGTTTGCCCATCGATCGAGCTCGCGCTCGATCTTGTTGCGGGTCGCGTTTGCGTGGGGACGATCGAGCGCGCTCAGCTGCGCGTGGACTCTTTCACGCACGCCCTGATCCCAGACCCCCGCGAGCGCGCGAGCTTCGCGTGGACACAGCTCGGCGTCGCTAGGGGAGAGCGTGCCCAGCAACAGGGCGATCGCACCCGCGCCGATGATCGTGAACAGCCCGCCCGCGAGCGCCCGGCGCCCCATCGTTGACTCCCACGACCACCCCGAGGACCGATCTGACAGCGCCGAGAGCAGGCTGTTCATGTCGGGGAAGCGGTCTTCGGGCGCGCCGCTCAGGCCTCGCTCGAGCGCGCGCCGAACGACCATGGGCACGTGCGCCTCCGATCCGTTGGCGCCGCTCGCTGATCCGCCTGGTGGCAGGCGGTCGCGTCCGGACACCGCGGCTGCCCCCTGGGGGCGCTGGCCAAACAGGGCCTCCCACAGCGCAACGCAGAAGCTGTATTGATCTGCGCGCGCGTCGGTTGGCTCGCCGCGCGACTGCTCGGGCGCCATATAGGCGGGGGTGCCGATGATCTTGCCGTGGCCCGTGACGAGTGACGACATCGAGGACATCGAGGCCCCCACCGTCGGGATCTCGGCGGTGCTCTGATCCAGCGCGCCCAGGGTCGCGTAGCGGCCGGTGGCGAGGGCCTCGGGGACCGGCGCGGCGAGGCCGAAGTCGAGCACGCGAACCCGCTCGTCGATCCCCACCAGCACGTTGTCCGGCTTGAAGTCACGGTGGACGATGTCGGCGTGGTGCGCCGCCGCCAGCCCGCGCCCAGCCTGCAGGTACTTGTCGAGGATCTCTTGCGGGCTGCGCCGGGATCGACGCAGCCAGCGGCGCATCGTCGCGCCCTCGACGTACTCCATGGCGAGGAACACCCGATCCTCGAACATCCCGACCTCATAGACCGGGACCACGTTGGGATGGGACAGGCGCGCGAGCGCTTGGGCTTCGCGGATCAATCGCGCCCGGCGACGTTCGAGCCGGCGCGGGTTCCGAGAGTTGGGGCGCAGCAGCTTGAGCGCCACCTTGCGACCGAGCGCTTCATCGAAGGCGGCGTAGACCACTCCAATGCCGCCTGTGCCGATCACCTCGATGATCCGATAGCGATCGACCTGGACACCGACCGACAACACGGTCGCGCTTGGCTCGTCTGGATCTGGCGTGGGTCGGTCTGGGGCGAGGTCCAACTCTGCGGGGGCATGGCGAGCGCGCACGGGCGCTCGCTGTTCGTGGCTGGCCATCACCATCAGCGTCCCCAGTATAGGCCCGAATCATCGCTGCAGGCCAAGGCGTCAGTCCGCACAAACGTCCGCAAGCCGGCGAAAACCCCCGCCTGAGCCGAGCGCTGGCATCGATCGACCTTCGTGATCAAACCGGGTGATGCGTTTTGCCCCGACGACAATTGTTGTCACTTTATCGTGTGATCCGCGGCTTCGTGTTCCCAGGCGAGAACGCGACCACGTCGGTGTGCGCGCCACCTGTCGCGCGACGGATCGCTCGACCTGTGTCACGCTCGCACGACACAGGAGCGACACCACGTGAGCGAGCAATCCAAACCACCGTCGAGCCCCGATCGCGTCGTCAAGGACGCGGCGCAGTGGCGTGAGCAGCTGACCCCCGAGCAGTACCAAGTGACACGCGAGGCCGGGACCGAGCGCGCCTTCACTGGCCGCTACTGGAACACCAAGACCGCCGGCACCTATCGGTGCGTGTGCTGCGGGGCGACGCTGTTCTCGTCCGACCACAAGTACGACTCGGGCAGCGGGTGGCCCAGCTTCACCCAGCCCGAGCCAGGCGCGCCGGTGGCCACGCGGACCGACGCCAGCCACGGCATGGTCCGCACCGAGGTGCTGTGCGGCCGCTGCGACGCCCACCTCGGCCATGCGTTTGAAGACGGACCCGCGCCGACCGGCGTCCGCTTCTGCATCAACTCGGCCTCGCTGGATCTCGACGAAGGCTGAGCGGCCGGCGTAGCGTGGGACGGGACCCTCCGCAGACCGGACTGCGGACAAACCCACGCTGCGTGCGCGATCATGGATTACAGCAGGACTGTAGTGGGCGCCTTGGCGACCGGACCGTGACGCGAGCGATCGCTGCACTCGATGATCCGGCGATCACTAATGAAAGCGCTGGGGGTAGATCTGATTAAATCTCACGCAATCAACGATATGAGGCCCACGTAGCCATATAAGTGAGGCTTTCGGCCCCCAATGTGCCGGCAATTCGTGCGATGAATCCGCGTTGGCACTCAAACCAGAGGAGACTTGGGACAGCGTGGGGCGACATGCAACAATTCCGCTGTTATCAAATTTTTCTTGCCGAGTGTGAGTGGCCGAAGGTACAAGGTCACTGCGGTCGACACACAGTCGACGCGGTGCTCCGGCGCCGCCCCGCGCCCTTCGACTTCTCACGACCCGACAAGGAAAGTCGGGATTCTCCGCAAGACGCGAACCATTTTGCGACCCGCCAGCACGCTGCTGGCGGGTCGCTGCTTTTCGGCGAACGGGTGCACTCGGGTACAACCGTGGCAGGTGAGTTCGACCGCCCAGGTGTTTCTCGTACCCGGCTTCTTTGGGTTCCAGACCATCGCTGGCTTGCCCTACTTCACGGGGGTCAAGCAGCTGTTGCGCGATCGCTTGGCCGAGCTTGGGGTGGCGGCCCGCGTCCACGCTCTGGACACGCTCCCGACCGCCTCGATCGAGAACCGGGCCCGCTACCTTGGCGAGCGAATCAGCGAGCGGGTGCCCGCCGATGGCTCTTCGATCCACCTGGTCGGTCACTCCACGGGCGGTCTCGACGCGCGGGTGTTGCTGAGCCCTGGCAGCCTGCCGGAGCTCGACGGCTTGCGCGCCCGCGTGCGCAGCTTGACCACGGTCTCGACCCCGCACCAGGGCACGCCGCTGGCCGACTACCTCGTGCGCCTCGAGGGCCAGAAGCTCCTGCGTCTGTTCGCGCTGCTGAGCGTGCAGGGCCTGCGCTTCGCCGGGCGTCCGGTCGCCAGCGCGATGACGCTTGGGCGGCTCGTCAGCCGGATCGACGAGCTGATCATGCTGCGCGAGTCGGCGCTCGACCGGGTCTACTCGCTGCTCGCCGATCCGCTCTCGAGCGAGCGCGTGCGGCCGATCGAAGAGTTCTTCACCGCCGTGCGAGCCGACCAGAGCTTGCTGCATCAGCTGCGTCCCGAAGCGATGTCTGGGTTTGATCAGCGGGTCCGCGGCAACTCGGGGGTCCGCTACGCCAGCGTGCTGACCCGCGCCCGTCCGCCGCGTCTGCGCGGGACCGTGGAGCTGGGCATGAACCCGATCGCCCAGGTCAGCCATCTGCTCTACCAGGGGCTGTACCGCCTGTGCGCGACCCAGGATCCCGACAGCTTCGGGGCCCCAACCGACACCCAGAGCGCGGCGCTGCAGCGGATCTACGGGAAGATCCCGGACACCCGCGCCAACGATGGCCTGGTGCCGACCCGCTCGCAGGTTCATGGATCCGTGATCCACGTGGCGCGGGCAGATCACCACGATGTGATCGGCTACTTCGATGATCGGCAGCACGATCCGCCGCACATGGACTGGGTCGCGACGGGGTGCGGGTTTCGGCATCCCGACTTTGCCCGGCTGTGGGGCGACGTCGCGCGGTTCATCGTGGGATGGGGTGGGGCCGCGGCACCTTAGCGGCTCGGTTTTTTTGGGAAGCAGAATTGAAAACGACCAGCTAGGCATGCCTGGCCTGGCTGGTCGTTTGGGGTTGGGCGCGACAGGACTTGAACCTGTGACTTCCACCGTGTGAAGGTGGCACTCTACCAACTGAGTTACGTGCCCGTTGACGGGACCGGGCTTCTAGCAAGCTTCGACGGTGCTTGCAAGCACGCTTGACCCAGGCGATCCTGCCCGCGTGAGTGAGTTCAAGCGCGAAGTCATCAGCACCGAGCGGGCCCCTGCGGCGGTGGGGAACTACAACCAGGCGATCGTCGCATCGGGCGCGACGCGAACACTCTATGCCTCGGGCCAGATCGGCTTGGTCCCCGGCAAGCCGGAGCTGGGGATCCCTGGCGACGTCGCTCAGCAGACCACCCAGGTCCTAGACAACCTCGCGGCCGTGCTCGCGGCCGCGGACATGAGCCTCGCCAACGTGGCCCGTGCAACGATCTACCTGGCGGACATGGGCGACTTCGCCACCGTCGACGGGATCTACGGCCAGCGCTTCGAGCCCGGCTCACACCCCGCCCGGGCGACGATCCAGGTCGCGGCCCTGCCCAAGGGGGCCCTGGTCGAGATCGACGTGATCGCGGTCGCGTGACGCGTCACTCGTCGTAGTTCGGCGGTGCGCACGCGGCATGTACACTCGGTCGGGCCCCGAGGACATGATTAAACTCGAAGCCAAGCACTGGACGGTCGTGGGCGACCTCATGGTTTCGTTCAATTTGCCCGGTCCAATTCCGGATGCGGTGTGGCGCGACTACTGCGACACGATCGCGTCGCCCCAGGTGCTCAAGGTGCTCGCCGCCTCGATCGGCGCGGTCGAGGTCGACAGCGGCCAACGCCAGCAGATCAACCTCGCGCTCCGGACTGCGCCGCAGACCATGGCCGCGATCGTGACCGACGAGGCGATCGTGCGGGGCCTGATGACCGCGACGGCGTGGCTGGGACGCGTCGATCTCAAGGCGTTTCCGTGGCACAGGGTCGCCGACGCGTACCGCCACCTCGCGCCAACCGGGATCGGTGAGAAGCAGGCGCTCGACCTCGTCGATGAGGTGCGCGCCCGGGTCGAGGCAGCCGAACCCCGGCTCGCAAAATGAGTTCGCAAGCGGGCGAGAAGCCCTCTCGCCCGAGCTGAAAACACTGGTTAAGTCCGGCGAGCGCAGCGCGTAGACTGTGATCGTGGCCGGGCAGGCGAGCGCGATGATCCGGCAGTGCACCGGCTGCGGCGCGTCGTCATGGTTTGACGGCCCCGCGCTCAGCACGGCCTGCAGCTACTGCGACTCGCCGATGGTCGACGAGGCTCGGGCAGCCACGGCGTTCCACTCGATCGTCCCGTTTCGCGTGCCCGAGCGGGCCGCCCTCGACGCGTTGCGTGCCTATCTCGACGGTCGCCGGTTCGCGCCGCGCGAGCTTCGTGACCTTCGACTGCGCCGCCGTGGACTGCGTGGGGTGCTCGTCCCGTTTTGGGTCTACGAGGGCGTCGTGCGCAGCGAGTACCGGGCCAAGGTCGGTGTCTACTGGTATCGGGAAGAGTCCTACAAGGACCCCAACGGCACCACCAAGACCCGACGGGTTCGCGAGACCGAGTGGTTCCCGCTGCGGGGATCGGCGGCGCGGCAGGTCGAAGATCACGTGGTCTCGGCTTCGGTCGGGCTGCCCGAGCGCGAGGCCAACGCGCTCGGTCCTTTCGATCTGGGATGGGCGACCCGCTATGATCCGCGCTTGCTCTCGGGCTTCGAGGCCGAGCTGCCGACGATCGACGAGATCGACGCCGAGCACACGGCCCGCGACGAGCTGCGCGACGCGGAGGCGTTTCGAATTCAGCGCGAGCTGCTGCCAGGCGACACCAACCGGGTAGATTGGATCTCCAGCGAGATCGACGTGAAGTCGCGGCGGCTCGTGCTGTTGCCGGTGTGGATCGCCACGGCGCGGCACGGCGAGCGGGTCGTGCGCTTGGTGGTCAACGGTCAGACAGGTCGGGTCGTCGGTCGGGTGCCGGTGTCAAAGCAGAAGGTCGCGGCGCTGGTGCTGGCGATCCTGACGCTCGTCGGCGTTGTCGCGCTGCTCGGGCGCTGGCTGGGAGCTTGGGCAGGATGAGCGATCTACTGCGATGTCTCGCGTGCGGCGGGTCGGTGGTCTGGGACGCCGCGCAGGTCGGGGCGGCGTGCCTGTTCTGCGGCACGATCGCGCTCGAGGTCCACGCGGCCAGCGAGCCGCTGCCGGTGCCCGATGCCTGCCTACCTTCAATGGTGTCGCCGGCCACGGCAGATGCACGGTTTCGTGCCTGGGCCGCGAGCTCGTGGCTGCGGCCCAAGGCGCTGCGTTCGGCGAAGATCACGGTCCAACCCGTGATGCTGCCCGCGTGGCGGTTCCACTCGCGGCTCGAGACCCACTTCGCGGGTCTTCGCCGAGCCAGCACCCGCTCGGGCAAGACGCCGATCGCCGGGGTGGACCACGTCGATCTCTCGGTCATGGTGCCGGCCTCGGCCGGGCTCAGCCAGGCCGAGCTGTCCGCGCTGCGACCCTTCGATGAGCACGCTGCCGTGGCCTGGACGCAGGCGCCAACGTCGAGCGATGCCGCGAGCATGAGCACGAACGCAAGCGTGATCTGGGAGCCGCCCGCGCTGACCCAGCAGGGCGCGCGCGTGCGGGCTCATCGCGAGCTCGCCAGCGAACACCGCCGCCGACTCATGCGGTCACAGGGCATGGTCAGCGCCAAGGTCAGCGCTGTGGTCGACGACCGCGACGTCCGCTTGTTGATGGTGCCTGTCCATATTGGCGTGTTCCGGTTCCGCGATCGGCCGTGGCGCTTCTTGATCAACGGTCAGACCGGCGAGGTCGTGGGTGACGCCCCGATCGACTGGTGGAAGCTGCTCGGGCTCGTGGCCGTCGCGCTCGCCGTCGTGGTGGCCGTGCTGCTCGCACGTCAGTGGACCTGACCCCAGACTCAGGTGGGGGTGTGGCTGGGGGTCTCGATCCCGAACGCAGACAGCACGGGCTCGGGGATTCGGCACGGCCGCCCGGTGTCGAGTCGGATGAACGCCCACGTGGTGACCCCACGAAGCACGCAGGTGGCGTCGCGGTGAATCTCGTACTTGCGCGTGGAGCTCGCCCGCGCGGTGCTCGAGATCCAGGTGCGCACCCGCAGCCGGTCACCCTCGAGCGCCGCGGCGAGGTAGTCGAACTCGTGTCGGCGAACCACAAACACGCCGCCGAGCTCCTGATAGCGGGCCCACGTCAACCCGACCGCAGCCGAGTGGGCCTCGGCTGCCTCGAGCAGCCAGCCTAGATACTCGAGGTTTCCGACGTGTCCGAGCTGGTCGATATCGGCGGGTGCGACCGTTCGGGTGAGTTCGAAGAGTTCGCTGCCCACGGGCGACCAGTCTACCAACGCGCCCGCGAGCGGGCGAGCGAGCAGCCTCGCCCGCGCGTCGTCGTGAATTGATCTTTGGAACAGTAAGTGTCCAG
Source organism: Enhygromyxa salina (assembly GCF_000737335.2). Taxonomy (GTDB): domain Bacteria; phylum Myxococcota_A; class Polyangia; order Nannocystales; family Nannocystaceae; genus Plesiocystis; species Plesiocystis salina_C. The sequence goes on from NZ_JMCC02000025.1 coordinate 25,464, forward strand.
TTGGCCAATCGTGCGCGAGGCAATGAGTTCAATGCGAACCGAGCGCGAGCCAATGGGGTGCTTCGCCACAGTGGGCGTATGCCCATGTTCTGCGATCTCAAATACCACCTTTGAGCGCATGTCATTCGACATACTACGAGCTGCGGATGTGGCCTTTTGGGACTGTGTCAAGATTGCTGTACTCGCAAAAACGAGCAGCGCTCGGCGACATTCAAAACGCCACAATGGGGCATAAGACCACGTGTTTCGGTCGCTGTTAGCGAATGGCGGCCGGGCCGCGATCGCGGCACGAAGCCGGAATCTCGCATGAAGCACGTTCAAACGCCAAACGAATGCTATTCGTGGGCGTCTGAATAAAAGTTACACTTCAGCGCAACTAAGACAGGACAAGATCAGTGAATGCATGTAGTGTCATTCGCATGGAGCGTCGAAGTGGAGTTGTCAAAGTTGCCCTGGCCGCGGTCGTTGGATTTGTGGCAGTGCTCGGTTCACAGGTAGAGTCCGAGGCCAGCCAGTACCGGTACTTGTGTACGACGGCCCCGTTCGCGTGCGAGTACGCCCCCGCTACGGCGCCGGTCCTCAACGCAGACGTCTGCTACGGCCAGAACACCATCACGTTGATGGGGCCAGGGGGATGCAGCTCGTCCGAGTTCGCCGCGTGGGTCAAGACCGGTGAGGTCATCGATCCCAACACCAACGAGGTGCTGGCCTACATCCCGCTCGACGACGCGTGTGACCGTGGCTACTGCCTCTCCAAGGCGCCCGGCGATCCGCCGGGTGAGCCTGGCGCCATGTGTTGTGACCCCAGCAGCGGTGGCTGCTTCGAGACCTCGGCGATCTGCCCGCCCGATCAAATCGCCGTCTGGTGCCCCGACGGCCAGATCGCCACCGAGGGCGAGGATGGCGACTGGGAGTGCTCCGAGGGCTAGCCCAAGCAAGCGCAGCGGCCTAGCCAAATCAAGCGCAGCGGCTTAAATAGCAGACTTCGCACGCGCCGACTCGCGGCGGGCCAAGAGGTCCGTCTTGGAGATGTTCTCGCACGGCTTGGCAAACGAGATCGCGATGGCGTAGGCCATGCGCGCCTCGTTGAGCCCGCCCTGTTCGACCATCAGATCCGCCACGTCGGGGATCATGCCGCCAAAGACGCAGAACTCGGGCCCGGTCTCGCCCGCGGCGGTGATGAGCTCAGCCGCGTAGAGGAGGTCGTTGAGGGCCGAGCGGGCGTCACCGTCGGCGGCGCGCTTGCGGGCAGACTCGAGGATCGTGAGCGCAAAGTCGGCCCGCGGATCCAAGCTCGAGTGGGCCACGTCGACGGTGGGAGCCTCGGGGACGAAGCCCCAGCCCAGCGCAAACGCTGCCCCGATCGCCAACGCTGTCAGGAGCGGACGCCGGCCAGGTCGATGGTTGGCGGGGGCCGGGCGGTCGAGCGCCCCGAGCAGCTCGCCCAGGGTGGAGAAGCGACCGGCGCTGTCGAACTCCATGCCGCGCTCGAGGGCCTCGATGATGTGACGGGGGACCTGCTGGGCATGCATGCCCACTCGACCCTTCAAGTGCGCCCGCCCGGCGCGGATCGACCGGTAGCGAGCGAGCGGGTCGTCGCCAACGAATGGATTGGTGCCAGCGAGGGCCTCCCACAGGGCCACACAAAACGAGAACTGATCGCTGCGCTCGTCATTGTCGTGACCCGCGAGGCGCTCGGGCGCCATGTAGGCGAGCGTGCCCTCTGCGAACCGGCACGGCTCGACCTCCTCGTCGAGGCTGACGAGGTGGCGGGCCAGACCAAAGTCGATCACCACCACCCGGCCTTCGTCCGTGAGGATCACGTTGCTGGGCTTGAAGTCACGGTGGACCAAGCCGGCCTGGTGGGCGGCGTTCAGGCCGCGGCCGGCCTCGATGAAGCGCTCGATGATCTGCGCAGACGGGGGGCGCCGACTCAGCCACGCGCGAAAGTCCACGCCTTCGAGCAGCTCGAGCACCAAGTAGCGATGCCCGCTCGCCTCGCTCGACCCATGGCCGAGCTCATGGCCGAGCCCGTGCCCAAGCCCGTGCCCAGGATCATGCCCAAAGTCATGAATTGTCACGACGTTGCGGTGTGCGACCTTGGCCAGCACCTGGGCCTCGCGCTCCGCCACCGCCAGCTCGCCCGGCTGCAGCAGCTTGATGGCGACGGGGCGATCGAGGATGTGGTCGTGGGCCCGGTAGACCGTACCCGTCGCGCCGTGGCCAACCCGCCCAATGATTTCGTACCTGTTGGCCAGCATGACCTGCGCCAAGCTGTCGTGGTCGCAAGCGGGCGTGGGGCGCCCGCCATGACCGTTAACAGCTCGAAGTACGGCACCCATCGGATCTGTTCAATACCACAGCTCCACTGTAACTCTGGACATAAACTCGACTGCGTTGTGACCTTTGGTGAGACTGTAGTCATGAATCGGCGCGGCGCCCGCTGGACCGCAAGCGTCGAGTAGCACCCACACGAGGGACTTTGGAGTGAAGCGGGCGCTTCGCCGCAGCGTGGAATTTTGGGATGTCGGGGGTGTGGCATTCGTACGCATGTGATGATTCGTTGGCTGCAATGGCCGCCAGCGAGGGTGTGTCGTCACCCCAGCCGCGGACGGTGAGCGGGGGATGCCGCTGAGCCTCAGGGGTTGGTAGGGTGCGCCGGTGTCCTCAGAGCCGGAGCCGCCGGGCGGTCTCGAACCCAGCGCCGATCGAGTCGAGCAAAAGGAGCTCGCTAAATCTGCGCGTGTGCCCGGTGGGAGCGAGATTGCGCGCGACTGCGCGGGATCGCCAGACACGTCACCGACCGCAGATCAGACCGCCGGATCGCGCTCTGGTGTCGGCGCGGCGCTGTTCACAATCATCCTGCTCATCGTTGCGGCGGTGCTGACATCGAGGTGTGACCGATCCGAGCCGATGATCGGCAGCGTTGCGTCCGCCGACGCGTCCCCCGAGCTCGAAGCGGCGGGCCAACCAACCCATCAAACGGTGATCCGCGGGGCGGTGCGGCTCGAGATAGCGCTCGACGAGGACGACGCCGAGGGGGCGGGGGCGCCCGCGAAGCCGAGCGCGGCATCGCTGGCCGATCCCGAGCTCGCAGCAATGCTCGCCGAGGTTCCGGCGTGGAAACTCGAGCCGCCCGGCACCAAGGACTGCCGCGTCCGGGCGTGGCAGGCCGGGAAGTTGGTCGGGAGCGAGGTGACCTGCGCCGCGAACGGGGACTATTCGCTCGAGCTCGCGCCTGGGGTGACCGGGGTCGTGCACGTCGAGATCCTCGTGGCTGGTCACCTTCGCGGGCTGGTCGAGGCCCAAGTCGACGCCCCGGTCGGGGCGAAGGGGGAACAGGTCGTTGACGGCGTCCACACGATCGAGCTCGTCACCGTCGCGCTCGGAGAAGGCCACGTCGTCAGCGGTCAGACCGTTGACGCGCGCGGCGATCCGCTCGCCAACGTGCAGGTCCAGGCGCTTCCGCGTCCAACCATGGACGAGCCGATCCCATGGCGAACCGTCAGCGACGAGCAGGGCCGGTTCGAGTTCACGACGGTGCCCTACGGCCCGCTGAGCTTGCGCGGGATCAAGCCCGGCTACGCGCTGTCGGTGGTCGAGGCCATCTCGCCCGAAGACGCGGTGTTGATGGTGCTCGACGAATTGATCGATCTCGAGGGGGCGGTCGTGGCCACGCCCGAGCTGATCGCCCGCGCGGTCGTACGGCTCGAGGGCTCGTCGGTGTGGCCGGCGGTCGAGCGTTCGCTCGCCGCTGACGGCAGCTTCATCTTCGAGCAGCTCGCCGACGGGATCTACGGGGTCGAAGTCACGGTGCCCGCCAGCGAACCCGGCGGGGCCGAGTTTGCCTCGGTGCCGCTCGAGAACATCACCCCGGATCTGCGGGTCAGCCTGGCGCTGGTGCCCGCGTTTCGGGTGCCCGTGCGGGTCGTCGATCCCGACGGCGAACCGATCTCCGGGGCCCGCGTCACCCTTGGCTACAGCCAGATCGGGATGCTGCAAAAGACGGCCGAGACCGATCCGGACGGGCGCGCCCAGGTCGGCCCGGTGGTCCCGGGCCCGTACTTCGTCCACGCCGACGCGGACGGCTACCTGCCACCAGAGGCGGTCGAGGTCGAGGTCGGGATGCAGGGGTTCGAGGGCGCCGAGCAGGTCGTGGTGCTGATCCGTCCGGCCAAGCTCGAGGGCGTCGTGGTCGACGAGGACGATCGCCCTGTAGCCGGCGCCGAGGTGCTGCTCGACAGCGACGTCGCGTTCTCGGTTGGCGAGGGCGACTCGCGGCGACGGATGTTCGCGGCCGCGATCGGTGCGAGCGACGGCAGCCTCGGCGTGACCCAGGGCGCGGTCCTGGACATCCCCTTGTTCGCCGAGGACGAGGACGAAGGGGGGATCGGCGTGATCGTGACCGACGAGCACGGGCGCTTCGAGGTTGACTCGCTGCTGCCCGGCTCCTATCGGATCTGGGCGAGGCACGGCGAGCACGCCGGGTCGGCGGTCACGACCCTGGAGCTGCGCTCGGGTGAGGTCCACGCCGGCTTGAAGCTGCGGCTGCGCGAGGGCGTGCCGCTGACGGGGGTGGTGCGCAGCGCCAATGGCCAGCCGCTCGTCGGGATCCAGATTGATCTTGGCGACGGAATGATCCTGACCACCGACGATCGTGGCGTGTTCGATGCTGGGTTTCGCCGCGGTGATCAGCGCCTGGTGTTGCGCGGCGTGGGCATGATCCCCAAGCAAGTCGAGGTCGAGCTCGGTGACGCGCCCATGGATCTCGAGGTCGAGCTCTCACCCGCGAACGGCCGGTTCGAAGGCCGGGTCGTCGACGGCAACAACCAGCCGATCGCCGACGTCGAGGTCGAGCTGCGCCCGCTCGATGGTCTGTCGGCCTCGTTGATCACCTGGACCGACGCGCGCGGGCTGTATGGGTTTGACCAGCTCGCGCCGGGCCGGGTCCAGATCGACTTCAGCCATGGCGGGCACGTGCCAGCATCGAGTGACGCGGTCGTTGACGAGCGCGCGGGCCTGCGCCACGAGATCGTGCTCGACGCGGGGTGGGCGGCGACCGTGTTGGTGCGCTCGGCGGTCCGCGGGGATCCGATCGCCGGCGTCGAGCTGGTCGCGGGGCACGCCCAAGCAACAACCGACAAGCAGGGGACCGCGAGCTTGACCCAGCTCGTCGGTGAGTCCGCGCAGCTCGAGCTGCGCGCTGCCGGTTGGGTCGCCAAGACCGTCGAGCTCAGGCGCGACGGGGCCGCGCTCGTGCGCGTCACGGTCGAGTTGGTCGAAGGCGGGTCGATCAGCGGCACGATCGACGACGACGTTGGCGACCCGGTCGCGAGCGCGACGATCGAAATTCGCTCGACGCGCGGCGAGCTGCTGGGGTCGACCCGCAGCAACGGACGCGGCGAGTGGATCGTAGAGGGGATTCCGGCTGGCGACGTCGAGGTGCGTGCCGAGCCGCCGCCATCGTCGTCCGCGGTGCTTGCGCCAGTCGAGCTGCGATCCGATATTATTCGTGGTGAGGTAACAAAAGCGGTGCGGTTGCGATTCGATCGGCTGTGAGTTCTACTCTGCGTCCCTCCACCCGAGCTCGAGCCATCATGTCCAAGTCGAAGCTGTTCCGTGTCTGTTCGTCCCTCTCGCTGTTTGCCCTCGTTGGCGTGATGCTGCCCGCGTGCGCCAGCAATGCCGGCGACGGGGCCGCCAAGGGCAAAGATGGCGACTCCAAGCAGGCCGCCAACCCGACCGCCAAGCCCGAGGGTGACCCGGCCGCGGTCGAGGGCCAGCCGGTCGATGGGGACCAGAAGGTGGGGACCGCGGCGGGCGACGCAGCGGGCGACAACAAGCAGTACGCCCTGCAGATCGATCCGGCCGAGGGCAAGGTCGGCGAAGAGGGCCAGGTCAGCATTCGCGTGATCCCCAGCGAGACCTGGCACATGAACCTGGAGTACCCGACCAAGCTGCAGGTCACGGCGCCCGCCGGTGTGGTGGTCGCCAAGCCCAAGCTCGGCAAGGACGACGCGGTCAAGTTCGACGAGGAAAACTGCGAGTTCGCCGTCAAGTTCACCCCCTCCGAGGCGGGCGACAAGACCTTCACTGGCGAGCTCAAGTTTGCCGTATGTCAAGATACGGCCTGCGTGCCCAAGACCGAGACGCTCGAGTTTCAAGTCGCCGTCAAGTGAGCGGGCCGGGTCAGCCAGAGCTGCCGTAGAGCTGCTATGGTTGGCCTCCGTCCGGCCCAGGCCGGCGGGTCGAGAATGAGCCATGTCTGATCCGAGCCGCCCCCCCGCGTCCGAGCGCCTCGCCAAGCTCGCCGAAGTCGTCGCCAAGGACTTCGCCTCGACCGGGCGGATCCTCAGCTTCGACGAGTGGTTCGAGCTGCTCTTGGCCGAGCCGCGGATCCACGCCCGCAACAGCGCGCAGTACGTCCGCGATGCCCTCGACTACTTCGGTCGGTCGCAGGTCCGGACCCCGCAGGGCACGGTCAATCGGTTCAATCTGTTCGATCGCAGCTTCGATGACGGTCCACGCTTGGTCGGGCAAGAGCGCGGGCAAAACGAGCTGTACGAGGTCCTCGACGGCTACTGTCGGCTCGGGCGGATCGACTCGCTGGTGCTCTTGCACGGGCCCAACGGCAGCGCCAAGAGCACGCTGCTCGAGTGCCTGCAAGCTGGGCTCGAGGCCTACTCTCACACCGACGCGGGCATCATGTATCGGTTCGCGTGGGTGTTTCCAACCCGCGAGAAGGGCGGCAGCGGGATCGGCTTCGGCGCCGCGCCACTGCGCGAGATCCTTGGCGAAGAGAGCTTCGCCCGCCTCAACGGCGACGTGATCCAGGCGCGGCTGACCGACGAGAACAAAGACCACCCGATCTTCTTGGTGCCCCGGGCGTCGCGCCAGGAGCTGCTGCGCGAGGTGTTCGCCGACGACCCCGAGTTCGTGGTTCCCTACACGATCCGCAACGGCGATCTCTCGGCCCGCAACCGCAAGATCTTCGACGCGCTGCTGGCCGGCTACCAAGGTGATCTGCGCAAGGTCTACCAGCACGTGCAGATCGAGCGCCTCCACCTGAGCCGCACCTACCGATGCGGCCTCGTCGACGTCGAGCCCAAGCAGGCTGTCGATGCGCGCTCGTTTCCCGTGACCGGTGACAAGGCGTTCTCGCACCTGCCAGCTTCGGTCGCGGGCCAGGTGCTGTACGGCACCCAGGGTGACCTGGTCGACGCGCAGCGCGGGGTCATCAGCTTTTCGGATCTGCTCAAGCGCCCCTACGAGCACTACAAGTACCTGCTCACGGCAACCGAGAGCGCGCACGTGGTCCTGGACCACCTGCTGCTGGGGCTCGACGTGGTGTTCACGGGGTCGGCCAACGACATCAACCTGCTCGAGTTCCGCGCGCGGCGAGCCGCGGAGTACCAGAGCTTTCGGGCTCGCTTGGATCTGATCTCCGTGCCGTACCTGCTCGACTACCGGGTCGAGCGAAAGATCTATCAAGAGCAGGTCGGCGATCTGCTCCGCGGCGTTCACATTGCCCCGCACGTGCCCCGGATCCTCGCCCTGTGGGGCGTGATGACCCGGCTGCGGCAGCCCGATCTTGCCAAGTACTCGCGCAAGATCACCGACGCCATGAAGCGGATCGGTCCGCTGGAGAAGGCAGATCTGTACGCCTACGGCCGGGTGCCCTCGGGCCTGTCCAGCGAAGAGGCGCGCGAGCTGCTGGCCGCGGTGCCCACCATGTACGCCGAGCGATTCGAGCACGCGGTCGCCAAGAGCCAGGGCGCCGAGCACATCCTTGGCGACTACGAAGGCAGCTTTGGCGCGAGCGTCCGCGACCTCAAGAACGTGCTGCTGGCGGCGGCTTCCAAGCTGGGATCGGAGTCTGGATCCGACTCGGGCGTGGGCGCGGGCGCGGGGCTGCAGCGCGGCGACAACGGGCGCACCGTGACCGTGCCGGCGTTGTTCGAGGAGCTGCGCGAGTTTCTGGGCGACGCCGTGCACCATGGCTGGATGCACCTCGCGCAGACGGAGTCTGGCTTTCATCACCTCGACGGTGAGGGCTCGATCACCGAGTTTGCGTACGAGCGCTGGCTCGACCTCTCGGATCGAGAGGTCCGCGAGGCGCTCGGCCTGGTCCACGAAGATCGCTACCTGGATCTGTTTCGCAAGTACGTCATCCACGCGAGCCACTTCGTCAAGCGCGAGCGGATGTTCGACGAGCTGACCGGAAAGCTCGCCGACCCCGACGAAAAATTCATGCGCGAGCTCGAGAAGGCGATGGATCCCCACGCCAAAGACGGGTTTCGCCAGGACATCCTGGCCCGGATCGGCGCGTGGGCGCTCTCGCATCCCCACGAGGATCCCGACTATCCGGTGATCTTCGCCGACTACTTCTCGCGGATGCGCGAGGACTACTACCGGCAGCAAAAAGAGACGGTCCGCAAGGGCATCGACACCCTGCTCGAGCTGCTCAAGCAAGACGAGCTGCCGGAGTTCGACTTGGCCGCGACGGAGAAGCACAAGGCCAAGCACGCGCTCGAGGTGTTGCTGGGCGAGCACGATGGTGACGAACGTCGTGAGCGACATACTCGTGAGTCGCTCAATCAGACCCTGGTCGAGCTCAGCAAGCGCCGGTACTAGCTTTTACCCCCACATGGGGTTTCGCACTACGCAGGTCACTCGCTGCGCTCGCTCCCGAGGGGCAGGCTGTATGCGGGCGCATGTGTGGCCCCCTGGAAGGGGGCTCTCCTTTCTTTTACCCCCACAGAGGGTTTCGCACTACGCAGGTCACTCGCTGCGCTCGCTCCCAATGGGCTAGCTGTGCGCGATCGTATGTGTGGCCCCCTGGAAGGGGGCTCTCCTTTCTTTTACCCCCACAGCCGCTTTCGCACTACGCAGGTCACTCGCTGCGCTCGCTCCCGAGGGGTTGGCTGTATGCGGGCGCATGTGTGGCCCCCTGGTGAGGGGGCTCTTGTCTGGGCATCTGCCGCGAGTGGATGGGTCGCCAACAACGTGTTGGTTGTGGATGTTTGGTCGGCTTGTGGCTTGGATGGGGCTTGTCTGGGCATCTGCCGCGGGTGGATGGGTCGCCAACAACGTGTTGGTTGTGGATGTTTGGTCGGTTTGTGGCTTGGATGGGGCTCTTGTCTGGGCATCTGGCGTGGGTGGATGGGTCGCCAACAACGTGTTGGTTGTGGATGGTTGGTGGCTCGGGGCTTGGAGGGGGGGCGGGGATCTGTGATACGGGTTGGGCGTGCCTGGCTTCGAGGTTTCTGCTGCTGAACTGTCGGCCCGTGACAGCTATCGGTTGATGACTGATCTGGTGGCGCCGCGGCCGATCGCTTGGGTGTCGACCGTGGATGGGGAAGGGGGGCGCAACCTGGCGCCGTTCTCGTATTTTCAAGCTGTGTGCTCGAGCCCGCCGACGATCGTGCTTGGGATCAGCTGGCAGGGGGGGCGACCGAAGCACACGCTGGCCAACATCCTCGCGACCGGCGAGCTGACGATCAGCCACGTCAGCTTGCCGCTCGCCGAGGCGATGAACGCGAGCTCGGCGGACTACCCGGCGGAGATCAGTGAGTGGGATGCGTGCGGGGTGGAGGCGGCGCCGGCGGTCGCGGTCTCGCCGGCAAGGGTTGCGGCGGCGCTTGGGGGGGTCGAGTGCCGGCTGACCCACGCGATCCCGCTGGGGGCGACCAAGCTCGGGACGCCGTCGTCGACGCTGGTGGTCGCGGAGGTCGTGCACGTCTGGCTAGCTGATGATCTGGTCCAGCGTGACGAGCGCGGGCACTTGCTGCCGATCGATGCGGGTCGGCTGGGCGCCGTTGGGCGGCTTGGTGGAAGCAGCTACACGACCACGGCCGGGCGCTTCGAGCTCGCGCGGCCAGGCGCGCCGGAGTGACCCCCCACACTCTGCGGTGGCGTGAGGGATTGCGCCGCGGCCCCTTGGCTGGCATCTGAAACCTCCGACGGCATTCGCTGTACACTCGAACGAGCGCACGTGAGCGAGACCCAAACTCCTCTACACGCCCAGCGCGTGTCCCAGGCCCACACCCAGGCCCCTGCCCAGGCCCCAACCCAGTCACAGGGCAGGGAGCAGGTTGACCGTGGCGACGCGGCCGGCGCCTCCAGCTCGCGCGACTGGTTCTCCCACATGTTCGACGCGCTCCCCCACGACGTCGACATCTATGAGGTGGGCCCGCGCGATGGTCTGCAAAACGAGAAGACCGTGCTCCCGGTCGAGACCAAGCTGGCGATGATCGAGAGCTTGGTCGACGCGGGGATCCGCCGGATCGAGATCACCAGCTTCGTCAATCCGCGCTGGATCCCGGCACTGGCGGATCACATGGAGGTTGCAACGCGCCTGCGACGACGCGAGGGGGTTCGCTACAGCGCGCTGGTTCCCAACATGCGCGGGCTCGACTCGGCGACGCGCGCGGGCATGGACGAGATCGCGATCTTCATGGCCGCGTCGGAGACCCATAACCGCAAGAACATCAACAAGAGCACCCACAAGGCGCTCGAGACCTATGCGGAGGTCGTGCGCGAGGCGATGGATCGCGGCATGGCCGTGCGGGGGTACGTGTCGTGCGTGTACGGCTGCCCCTACGAGGACCAGGTCCCCTACGAGAACGTGGAGTACGTCTCGAAGGCGCTCGTCGATCTGGGCGTGTACGAGCTGAGCCTTGGCGACACGATCGGGGTTGGAACGCCGCGGCAGGTCGCGGGCATCTTGCAAGGGCTGTTGGGCGCTGGGCTGAGCTACGATCAGCTGGCGGTGCACTTCCACGACACCCGCGGGACCGCGCTGGCCAACACGACCGTCGCGCTGCAGCTCGGGATTCGCACGATCGACAGCTCGCTCGGCGGACTTGGTGGGTGCCCCTATGCGCCGGGCGCCTCCGGCAACGTGGCGACCGAAGACGTCGTGTACTTGCTCGATGGCATGGGCATTCGCTCCGGGGTGGAGCTCGATCGGCTGCCGGCGATCTCCGTGGAGATCGGGGCCAAGCTCGGGCGCGAGCTGCCGAGCAAGTACACCAAGGCCTACGTGGGCGCCTGCGCAAAATCAGGCGTCCCGGTGTGAGCGGGTTTGAGAGCGGCGAGCCGCTCTCAACCCCGGCGTGCCGCAGAGATAATCCGCAGGATCGCCGTGCTGACGCCCGAGCTGAGCTCGTTGATCGAGCCAGGGTCGACCGGGTGGCTGGTGCCGTGCGCCCACAACAACAGGGGGACCTTGGTGCCGAGGGTGATCGGCAGCAACAGCACGTTGCCCTTGATGCCGCCGAGCGCCTGCGAGAAGGCCAGATCGATCTTGCTGTCGCTGGGCGCGGGGCCGAAGTAAGGCGTGCCGCGCTCGAGCACCGTGGCGAACATCGACTGGCCGGTGCTTGGGATCCGCACCTGGCGGACAGCCTCGACCAGCAGATCTTTGCCGCGCGCGTCGAGGCCCCGCAGCTCACTGTGGCTGTGCACGAACAAGATGACCCGGTTGAAACCAGCGCCAAGGAAATCGAGCAACAAGGTGGTGACCTCGTCGCGATCGTTGACGGTCTCGAGGGTTGGAAGAATTTGGGCGAAGGCCTCTGGGGACAGCGGAGTCGGTTCGCTGGTGTAGCCCGCGAGCGGTGGATTCCACGGGGTGTGAGCGCGGGGGCGCCGGGGCCCGCGTACCCCTAGGGGAGCGCTCTGAGTCTCGACCACGGTGGGCCGCTCGTGGGTGTCGTCAGCTTGGCTCTGCTCGACCGGCGGGCTGGCGACGTAAGGGGTCTGAACCGGCGGCGCGGCAGCGGCAGGAGCGGGGACCTGGGCCGGTGGTGCGAGGTAGGGCGCCGCGGCTGGGGGCGCGGCGACGACCGGCGCGTGGTGGTGCGCAGCCTCGGGGTCATCGGCCTGTTCGAGGGGACCGCTGTTGATCTCTTCTGCGACGGCGTGGCTGTGCCGGATCGGGACGGCGTCGTCGTCATCGTCCGGGATCATGCCGACGCTCGTGCCGACATTCATGCCAACACTCATATACGGCGCGACCGGTGCCTGCGGTGCGACCGGGGCCTGCGGTGCGACCGGTGCCTGCGGTGCGACCGGGGCCTGCTGCGCAGCGCCGTTGGAGCTCGGCGCGCGGACCGGCTCGAGAGCGAGTTCGGTCGCTCGATCCGACTCACTCACGTTCGTCCTCGCGGCTGCCTGCTCACGAACGCGATGCTCGGGTCCGTAGTGTCGGTCGAGCGCGCGGCGCAGATCCGACGCGGATCCGACCGCCCGCACCAGGTAGGTCCCGCCCTGTTGGGTGAGCGCCTCGATCGCGCGCTCGTCGGTTGGATCCGACATCGCCACGGTCAGGTTGCCGATCTCATCGAAGCTGACCGGCACGCACTTGAAGTCCCACGCGAGCACCGGTGACAAGCGTGCGATCGTCTGGGCGTCGACGCGCTCGAGCAACGACGAGCGGACCCGGGGGATCATCAGCTTGCTGGCGAGAAACGCGACGAGCGTGTCTTCGTCCGCGAGCCCGAGCTCGAGGATCGCGTCCACGTGCGAGCTGGACTTCGCGGCCGCTTGCTGGTTTGCAGCGGCGACCTGGCTCTCCGAGAGGAGGCCAGCCCTCAGCATCATGGTTCCGAGCACGCTCATCTGTGCGTAGTTGAATCATCGTTCGTGGCGTGGCCCCGCGTCAACGCCGACCGCGCTGGCCAAACGCGCAGTCGTGCTAGGGGCGCTCGTGCTATACGCCTCCGCCGTGATCGACTTTGACCACAACGCGACCACACCGCTCGATCCGCGGGTCCGGGGCGCGATGATCGAGCTGCTTGGTGACCCCGCGCTCGACGGCAACCCGTCGAGTGTTCACGGACGCGGACGTGCAGCACGGGCGGTCGTCGAGCAGGCCCGGCGCGAGCTCGCGGGCGCGGTCGGTGCCGAGCCGCTCCAAGTCACCTTCACGAGCGGTGGGACCGAGGCCGACGCGCTGGCGTTGCTCGGGACCTGCCGAGCCCTGCGCCGGGCGGGCCGAGCCCACGGGCTGCTGTCAACGGTGATCGAGCACCCCGCGGTGCTCGGCGCTGGCGAGCGGCTCGAGAGCGAGGGGACCTCGCGGGTGTTCGTGGCGGTGGATCGCTGCGGTCGCGTCGATCCAGCGCGCGTTGTCGAGGCGCTCGTCGCCGCGCCGGAGCTGGGCGTGGTGTCGATCGCCGCCGCCAACCACGAGCTCGGCAATCGTTGCGACATCGCGGGCTTGGTCGCGGCGATCCGTGCGGGGGTCGATCGACCGATCGTGATCCACAGCGACGCGGTCCAAGCGTTCGGCAAGATCGCGGTCGACTTCAGCGCTTGGGACCTGGATCTCATGAGCGTGTCGAGCCACAAGATCCACGGGCCCAAGGGCGTCGGCGCGTTGATCCACCGCCAACATCACGAGCTCGATTCACTGTGGATCGGCGGCTCGCAAGAGCGCGGGCGTCGGGTCGGGACCGAGGCGGTCCCGGCGATCCACGGGTTCGGCGTCGCCGCCGGTCTCGTCGCCCGCGAGCTCGACCAGCGCCGCGCGAGCTTCGTCCCGCTGCGCGAGCAACTGTTGATCGGGCTGCGCGAGCGGGTGCCCGACGTGGTGATCCACGGCGATCCCGAGCACACCCTGGGCAACACGGTCTTGGCCTCGATCCCCGGCTGTAGCGGCGAGCTGCTGCTGATCAACTTCGATCTCGAGGGCATCGCCGTGTCAACCGGGTCGGCCTGCAACAGCGGCAAGCTAGCGGGCAGCAAGGTGTTGCTGGCGCTCGGGGCCGATCCGGCGCTCGCCGCCTCGGCCCTGCGCCTGTCACTTGGCAAGGACAGCAGCGCGGCGCAGGTCACCGCGCTGCTCGACTGCTTGCCCAGCATCGTCGAGCGGGTGCGTGCGCACGCACCCAAGCGCGGGGGCGCGAACTGATGCGCGTCGTGGTTGCGATGTCGGGCGGCGTCGACTCGTCGATCGCGGCGGCCTTGATGGTCGAAGCGGGTCACGAGGTCGTCGGCCTGACGATGGCCCTGTACGACGCCGGGACCCAGGAGCGACGCGGCCGTGGTGGGACCTGTTGTTCGCCGGCAGAGATCGATCTCGCGCGCCGGGCCTGCGATCAGCTTGGGATCCCGCACTACACCGTGGACGAGCGCGCCCGCTTCAGCGCCGCCGTGATCGACGACTTCGCGCGGGAGTACGCGGCAGGCCGCACCCCCAACCCCTGCGCGCGCTGCAACGAGCAGGTCAAGTTTGGCCCGTTGCTGGCGCGCGCGCGGGCGCTGGGGGCCGAGCGCCTGGTGACCGGCCACTACGCGAGGATCGAGTCTGGCGCGCTGCTGCGGGCCGCCGATCCAAGTAAGGATCAGAGCTACTTCTTGTTCGCCATGGATCGGGCGCTGCTCGACGTCGTCGAGTTCCCGCTGGGGACGTGGACCAAGCAGCTCGTCCGCGCCAAGGCCCGCGCCCTGGGGATGCCCAACGCCGACGCCGCCGACAGCCAAGAGCTGTGCTTCGTGCCTGGCGGTGACCACGGTGAGGTCGTCGAGTCGCGCGCGCGCGAGCTCGGCCTCGATCTCGCCGCGCTCGAGCCCGGCGAAGTCCGCGACAGCGCCGGCAACCTACTCGGCGAACACCGCGGCATACATCGCGTCACGATCGGCCAACGTCGCGGCCTCGGCATCAGCGCCGACCGCCCCCGCTACGTCCTGCGCGTGCTCCCCGAGTCGCGCACGGTCATCGTTGGGGACGCAGACGAACTCGACGTTCAAACCGTGATCGTCAACGACTTCCGTCGCCTCGCCGACATCGACGAATCCGAGGGCCTGGTCGCCCACGTTCAAGTACGCCATCGCGGCGCCCCGCACCCCGCGATCGTCGAGTTCGAAGCCAACCAGGCCCGGGTCCGCTTCGACACACCCGTCCGCGCCGTCGCCCCCGGCCAGGCCGCCGTCGTCTACGTCGGCGACCAAGTGCTCGGCGGCGGCTGGATCGGGAAGGTTTAGATCCCGAGCGTGTCGGCGAGGATGCCTTCGAGCTCGTCGACCTCTTGGAAGTCGACGACCAGATCCCGGAAGTCCTTGGCGGCCAACCCCATCGCCTCTGCGGCGCGGCGGAGGTAGCGATCCTCCGAGAGATCGATCTCTTCGTCCGACTCGCTGACGGCGGCGATCATCTCGAGCACCTTGCGGCGCTCGCTGCCCAAGCCCGCCAGGTTGCCCGCGGCTTTCTCGATGTTGAACGCGGCTGGCGAGAAGTCTTTGAAGCGGGCCTCGACGGCGGCGGGGAAGGTCGTGGTGCCGATCAGCTTGGCGAGCAAGCTGCGGATCTTCGCGGTCTCGTTGCCCTCCAGCCGCTTGTCGGCGTAGGCGGCTCCGAGCAGAAGATCGGTGATGGTGAGGATGTTGTCTTTCATGGCGCGTCGGAACCGGAGCGCCACTTATAGCGCGGTCCCCGGCGGCTTGTCTTCGCTGGTGTTCGCCCGTGGGGTGCCCGTGATAACCTCGCATGGTGAGTTCGGCCTTGCCGGAGGTGCTGCGTGGGCTGCCGCGCTCGGACGACGGCGTGGTCGCTGCAGAAATGGCTGCCCTCGCGCCGCTGGGCGCGGCGCTTGGCCACGCGTTCACCCGGCCGGCGCTGTTGCGCGTGGCGCTGACCGTGGGTTCGTGGGCGAACGAGAACCGCGACGCGGGCTGGCCGAGCAACTCGTGCCTGGAATTCTTCGGCGACGCGGTGCTCGATCTCGTCGCCGCCGACACGCTCTGGCGGCGATTCCCACAGCTCGATGAGGGGCCGCTGACGCGACTTCGTGCATCGGTGGTGTCCGAGCGATCGCTGGCTCGGGCGGCGGCCGACATCGATCTGGGCCGGTGGCTGTTCTTGGGTCGCGGCGACGAGCAGCGCGGCGCCCGGACGCGCTCTGGAACCCTGGCCGACGCGCTCGAGGCGGTGCTGGGCGCGGTGTTTCTGGACGCGCGCGAAGCCGGAGCCGATCCCACGCTCGCCGCGGCGGCGGTGTTCGAGCAGCTGTTCGGCGAACGGCTGCGCAACCTCGCGCCCGAGGACGGGGTC
Source organism: Enhygromyxa salina (assembly GCF_000737335.2). Lineage (GTDB taxonomy): Bacteria > Myxococcota_A > Polyangia > Nannocystales > Nannocystaceae > Plesiocystis > Plesiocystis salina_C. The sequence goes on from NZ_JMCC02000025.1 coordinate 41,521, forward strand.
GACCCCAAGTCGCGCCTCCAACAGCTGATCCAGGCCGAGCGCAAGCAGACGCCGGTCTACGTCCCGGTTGGCGACCCACCGCCGCCCGAGACTCCGCACTGGCGCGCGCGCGTGGAGCTGCGCGATGAAGCGGGCGGAGAGGTCGAGGTGCTCGGCGAAGGCGAGGGGCGAAGCTTGCGGATCGCGGAGCGCAACGCCGCGCTCAATGCTCTGCGGGCGCGCGAGTAGGGCCGAGCTCGCGCAGCTCAGGGCCCGATCGTGGTCTGCAGCCACACGCCGACCTGCTGGATCGTGAGCAGCCCGCCGACCTTGGTCAGATCAGGCTCGCCATCCTCGCGCAGCTCGAGGCCAGCGAGCTCCATGATCAGGCGCGGCAACAACACCCCGGCCAGGGCCTCGGCGCGATCCGCTGCCCCGACCGCCGCGAGCTTGGATCGCACAGTCTCGCCAACGCTGGCGACCAAGCGCCCGTTGTCGTCGACCAGGTTGTCGGCGGCCCAGCGCAGATCCGCCGGACCGAGCGGTCGCAGGCCCCCCGCGGTGCTCGAGCCTGGCAGCTGCGCGCACACGATCGCGGTGCGCACGAGGTCGCCAAGGTGGAGGCGATCGGGCTCATCGACGCGGGTGATCCACACGGGGTCGATCGCCAGGCCCTGATCCGCGAACGCCAGCTGGGCCAGCGCGCCCGCCTCACCGACCAGCGCGGTCGCTTGGGCGAGGTCGGCCAAGTTGCGCAGCGGCCGACTCTTGGCCTTGCCGTCGACGGGGAGCTCTGGGTACCAGGGCGACAGAGTGGCCAGCGCGGGTCCCCACGGTCGATCGAGCAGCGAGCCCACGGTCGCCAGCGACACCCGGCCGTCGCGATGCAGCGCGAGCGCGGCCTTGCGCAGCTTGGCGAGCGGTGAGTAGCCAAACCGAAACAGCTTGCGGAGCCCGACGGTGGCGATGCGTGCGGCGATGAAGCCCTCGGGATCGGACTGGGGCTCGGCAGCCAGCAGCAGCTCACAGGCGAGGTTGAGGGTCGCCTGGGCTTGCGCGACGGCCCGCTCTTGCAGGGACTCGTCGCCGGGCTCGAACCGCTGCGCGGCCATCAGCTCGTTGGCGAGCAACAAGAACTCGCGCAGGCGCAGGTCGTACTCGTCATCGTCGAGCCGCTGCATGACCCGACGCAGCAGGTCCCGCGCGACGCCCAAGCTCGCGGGGGGCAGGGAGTCGCGGGGCTTGCCGAGCCGCTGCGGTTGCTCGGGGATGTGCGCGGCGGCGGCCTGCTCGTCGTCCCGGCGCCCGCTCACCGCGTCGCGAGCGAGCGGCGTGAACAGCCGCATGGCCTCGTCCCACTCCGGGAATCCGAGGTCGGCGAGCCGGCCCTTGCGCCAGCGCAGCAGCTCTTCTTCGACCTCGGAGTGGACGCTCCACTTGATCGCGCTGATCAGCTTGCGGCCCTCCGTGAGGCTGTCGTCGTAGACCGCGAACAACACCCGCAAGGTCATGTTGCCCAGCTCGTTGTCGGGCACGCCCACGACGTAGTGCCCGTCGGGTGTCTCCCAGGTGCGCAGCGAGGCCATGTCCTCGAGCACTTGCTGGCGATGCTCGTCGTTGTCTGGCTCGTCGAGATCCGCGATCGCGGTCGCGGGCGCGTTGGCCAAGATCCACATCTCTGGATCCGTGTCGTAGATCAGATCCGACAGCCGGCCGCGCTCGACCGCGGCGTCGCGGTAGGCGTTCACGATCCGGTCGAGCCACTCGCGGGCGCGGGCGATCGCCAGACGATCGCGCTCCCACGCGTCGAGATCGAACAGCCCCGTGATCTGCTCCGCGCTCGCGTGGGGCAACAACAGATCGAGGCGATGTTCGTCACGCAGCTTGCGGGCGACCGTCACGAAGCTCTGCACGGGCAAGGCTCGGACCACTTGCTCGGCGTCGTCGCGGCCTTCGAGGCTCATCGGCTCGTCGACGACGAGCTGCGCCTGCTCGTGCGCGAAGCCTGGGCGCTCGGTCTCGCGGATCTCGGGGGTGCTCACGCGCGAGAGGATAAGGGTTCCTTTTGACCCCCACACCCACCTTGGACCTCGCCGACTGCAGCCGGCGAAGGGTCAAGGTGGATGTGGGGGTCTGATGTGTGGGGGTCTTGAGGAAGACCGGGGTGCTAGAATAGCCCCTGTGTTGGACGTTGATGCGCCGCCGCACAGTCCTGAGATCGCCGGGGCGCTTGGCGTCGTGCGCGGCGCTCTCCGCGAGGCGTTTGGATCGGGTGGTGGGGGGCGTCGGCTGTTGGTCGGGTGCTCGGGGGGGCGGGACTCGGTGGCTGCGCTTGGGCTACTGATGCTGCTGCGACGCAGCGAAGGGCTGGAGCTGACGGTTGGGCACGTCGACCACGGGCTGCGGCCCGAGTCCGCGGCCGAGGGGGACTTCGTCGCCGGGCTCGCCGCGCAGCTGGGGCTCGTGTGCTTGCGTACGCGCGTCGAGCTCGAGCCTGGGGTAGGGGTGCCTGAGCGCGCTCGCGTCGCCCGCCGCTTGGCGCTGGAGCAGCAAGCGGCGCGCTGTGGGGCACAGGCGATCGTGTTGGGCCACACCGCGACCGATCAGGCGGAGACCATGTTGATGCACCTGACGCGGGGGGCGGGGCTCGAGGGGCTGGCGGCGATGGCCGCTCACGAAGGCCCGTGGCTGCGTCCGCTGTTGGGGTTGAGCCGCGCCCAGACCAAGCAGCTGTGCGCGCAGCTTGGCCTGGGCTTCGTCGACGATCCGACCAACGCCGACACGCGAGCCCTGCGGGTGTGGCTGCGAGAGCTGGTGCTCCCGCGTCTGCGCGAGCAAAATCCTCAGGTCGAGTTCGCGCTGCTGGGGCTCGCGCGCCAGGCCGAGGACGCCGAGCTTGCCCTGGTCGAGTGGGCCAGCGCCGAGGTCGAGCGACGGTCCGTGGACGGCGGGTGGGATCTCGGGCAGTTCCACACGCTGCCGCGGGCGGTGAGGACGCGTGCCCTGCGACGTGTGTGTGAGCTCAGCGGGGTCGATCTCACGGGGCTCCGGCGGCGCGTCATCGAGGCCATGGATATCGCGTCGGTGGCCGTGTCTCGTTCCCTCGCTGGGGGGCCTGGGACCCCAAGTCCGGCTCCCAGGGGCTGGGACTTGCGGCCGGGCTGTCGGATCGAGATCGGGAAAAAAGGCGTTCATGCCTCGCAGCGCGGGACAGAACGGGGTACCGCGAACCATTGACCCCTCCCGGGCCGAGGGCTATCCTGGCCTGAACGGTCAGTCGGACGGTTCAGGCCGCGGCAGACTGTCATTTCCGCAGCTTCGGAGGCCTCCGGCAGGTCTGGGCACTAGTGCGCTATGACGCACCTGCGGACCGCGAGCACCCGCGACGGACACTCGGAAGCAACCGACGTGAAGCAGCAGACCAAGACTCTCCTCGTTTGGCTCGGCCTGATCGTGGCCGTGCTGTTGTTGGCCAACTTGTTCAACAACAGCAACAAGGCAAACCCGATCACCTACACGGAATTTCGGGCCCAGGTCGAAGCCGACGAGCTCAACGCCGCCAAGACCTCGACCTCGGTCGAGCTCGAGGTCCACCCCAGCCACGTCAACATCACCTACGAGCGCGATGACGCCGAGGTCAAGGTCGTGGCGCCCGCCACCGACGAGCTCTACACGCTGCTCGAGACCCACGGGGTCCAGTACAAGGTCGAGCCCGAAGATGACGGCGTGTTCTTCCAGATCGCCATGATGTGGCTGCCGGTGCTGCTGATCGTCGCCGTGATGATCATGTTCATGCGCCAGATGCAGGCCGGCGGCGGCAAGGCGATGAGCTTTGGCAAGTCCAAGGCCCGGCTGCTCAACGAGCACCAACAAAAGGTCACCTTCAAGGACGTCGCCGGCATCGAAGAAGCCCGCGAGGAGGTCGAAGAGATCATCGACTTCCTGCGCGACACCCGAAAATACATGCGGGTCGGCGGTCGGATCCCCAAGGGCGTGCTGCTGATGGGCCCGCCCGGCACCGGCAAGACCCTGCTCGCGCGGGCGATCGCCGGCGAGGCTGGGGTCGCGTTCTTCTCGATCTCGGGCTCGGACTTCGTCGAGATGTTCGTCGGCGTCGGGGCCAGCCGGGTGCGTGACCTGTTCGAGCAGGGCAAGAAAAACGCGCCTTGCATCATCTTCATCGACGAGATCGACGCGGTCGGTCGCCACCGCGGCGCCGGGCTCGGCGGCGGTCACGACGAGCGCGAGCAGACCCTCAACCAGCTGCTCGTGGAAATGGACGGCTTCGAGGGCAACGACGGCGTGATCCTGGTGGCGGCGACCAACCGGCCAGATGTGCTGGACCCGGCCCTGCTGCGACCGGGCCGCTTCGATCGTCGGATCGTCGTGGGGTTGCCCGATGTCCGCGGCCGCGAGGCGATCCTCTCGGTCCACACCCGCAAGGTCCCGCTTGGCGATGACGTCGAGCTCAACTCGATCGCCCGCGGCACCCCGGGCTTCTCAGGCGCGGATCTCGAGAACCTGGTCAACGAGGCGGCCTTGTTCGCGGCCCGCTGCAACCGCGATCGGGTCCTGCACGGCGACTTCGACCACGCCCGCGACAAGGTCATGATGGGGGCGGAGCGCAAGAGCGCCTACGTCTCGCACGCGGAGCGGAAGATCACCGCCTGGCACGAGGCCGGACACACCTTGGTCGCGGCGCTGTTGCCCGCCGGCACCGTCGATCCGATCCACAAGGTCACGATCATCCCGCGGGGTCGGGCGCTCGGCGTGACCCACTTCCTGCCCGAGCAGGACAAGCTCTCCTACGATCAGAACAACGCGACGGGGATCATCGCCGTCAGCCTTGGCGGCCGGATCGCTGAAGAGATCGAGTTCAACGGGCTCAAGAGCACCGGGGCCGGGAACGACCTGTCCAAGTCGTCCGAGATCGCCCGCAAGATGGTCTGTGAGTGGGGCATGAGCGATCGGCTTGGCCCGATCACCTTCGGCCGCGAAGACTCCGAGCCGTTCCTGGGCCGCGACATCCAGCGACCGCAGAACTACTCCGAGGCGACCGCGCGCGCGATCGACGACGAAGTGCACCGGATCGTCACGGATCAGTACAAGCGCGCCCGCAAGCTGCTCGAGGACAACTACGCGGCGCTCGCCCGGATCGCCAACGCGCTGATCGAGCGCGAAGTCCTCGACGCCAACGAGGTCGCCGAGCTGATCGCCGATCGGCCGCTCGGTCCGTTCGAGAAGCGTCGGCCGTTGACCTCGCGCGTCGACGAAGGTCGCGAGGCCACCGGTGAGCCACGGGCCGAGCCCGCGCGCCCGACTGGGTTTCCGGTCCCCGATCCTGGCTGAGCCCGCTTCGTAGAAGCCCTCGCCCGAGCTGAAAACAGTTCGCTGCCCGCGGTGAACCAGTCGACGAGGGCGTCCGCAAGCAGGCGAGAAGCCCTCGCCCGAGCTGAAAACAGTTCGCCCGAGCTGAAACAGTTCGCTGCCCGCGGTGAACCAGTCGACGAGGGCGTCCGCAAGCGGGCGAGAAGCCCTCGCCCGAGCTGAAAACAGTTCGCCCGAGCTGATAACAGTTCACTCGGCCAGAACGGTCTCGAGCACGGCGCCGAGCTCCGGGTCGTTCTTCGTGATCTCGCCCTCGCGCTTCCAGCGAATGTTGCCCTGGCGATCGATCAGGAACGAGGTTGGGTAGCCGCGCAGCTCGAGGGCGACTTGGGACTTGCTCTCGAAGTCGAGCCAGATCGGAAACGGCAGATCGTGGCGGGCGACCATGGTCCGGACCGCGGCGAGCTTGCTGCGTACGTCGGTGTTGAGCCCGATGACCGTGAACTGCCTGTGCTGCAGGCTCTCGTGCATGCGCGCGAGCTCGGGCAGCTCGCGGACGCAAGGGTCGCACCAGGTCGCCCACACGTTGAGCAGCACGACGTGGCCCTTTAGATCTGCGAGGCTGACGTCGTCGCCCGCGAGGTTCTTGGTCTCGAACGTGGGTGCAGGCTCGAGCTTGGCGGCTTCATCCTGGCTGGGTTGGGACTTGCAGCCGCTCCCCGCCATCAAGCTCGAGGTCAACACGACCACTCCCAACCGGGAGCGCCATCGTCGTTGGCCGAGCGACATGCTCGAGGACTCGCTGGATTGTTCGCTGGTCACCGCGCGCTTCGATCTACCTCGCGCGTGGTTCACCGTCCACCGCACACCGCCGCGTGCGGGACGGGTCCACGCCCGGGCTCAGGCGGCGGCGGCCAGGCCCAAGCCGTAGTTGGTCGCATAGTCGCTCAGCTGCTCGCGCAGCAGCTTGCGGGCCCGGTGCAGACGGCTCATCACGGTGCCGAGCGGGCAGCCGATCTCGTCGGCTGCCTCTTTGTAGGCGAGACCTTGGACATCGACGAGGTCGACGACCTGGCGGTACTGGGCCGGGAGCTCGGACAGGGCCTCGAGCACCTCGTCCGAGAAGTGGTTGCTGTGCCAGCTGCCCTCGGGCGCCGCGGCCTCGTCGAGGCGGTTGGCGTCGTAGAGGTGGGTCAGGATGTCGGGGCGAACGGCGGTGGTGTCCACGACCCGCTGGTGGCGGTGGCGGGAGATGAAGGTGTTGACCAGGATCCGCGAGAGCCAAGCGCCAACGCTGCCGGACTGCTCGAATCGATGCCAGTTCGCCCATGCCTTGCTCAGCGCTTCTTGGACCAGATCCTGAGACTCGGCGGGCTGGTGGGTCAGCCGCATGCCGATCCGAAACAGGCGGGGGAGGTGGGGATTGGTCAGGGCGACGAACTCGTTGGCGGTAGCGGCGGTCATGCAGGGCTGAAATGCATGTCGCCAGCCACTCGATAAAACATAATAATTTCAATGTATTTACGAGATCTTTGGGAACCCGCACCGACCATCGCTACATAAAGTCGCAAGCATGTACGGTTTTCGAGCGTGGCGCTGGCGATGCCTCGCTGCCAAGCGTGGTCACCAAAAATTCAGACAGCTGTGCCACCGGGTGAGCAGGCGAGGAGCTGGCACCCGGCCTGAAACCCGTCAGACCATGGTAGTTTTCGAGCCCTTCGAGGGCCAAGCCTTGCCATGAAAGCCCGACTACCCGCGCTGATCATCGCGTCGTTGCCCCTGGCCTCGGAAGCTGCGGCCACCGAGCCACCTGACGGGCGCTACCCGGTGTGGCCGACGGAGATCGATCGCATCGCCCAGCCCCTGCGGGATCCGACGATCACGAGCGAGAGCGCCAGGATCGCGGCGCTGGCGGAGCTCGAGGACTACGCGACGGAGGTCATCTTGCCCGACCTCGAGCTGGCGCTCACCGATCCCTCGCCGGAAATTCGCAAGCTCGCGCTGCAGCTGTGCGCGACACGACACTTGCTCGCGTGTGTCGATGAAGCCGAGCAGATGTGGGAGGAGGGCGAGGGCAGCGTGCGGCTGCTGGCGCTGCAGCTGCTCAGTCGAGATCCCACGCCCGCCCACCTCGATCTCGTCTACGACGCGATGCGGGATCCAAACGATCTGATCCGCGAACAGGCGATCATGTTGTTGGTCGACGCGCCGCTGGGGCCCGAGCGCGCCGTCGAGGCCCGGCGAGAGCTGGTCGCCCAGCTCGGCGACATCTCGGCCCGCGTGCGTCGAACCGCGGCGCGCAGCCTTGGGCGCATGGGGCCAGGGGAGGGGGCGCTGGCCCTGGTCCGGCTGCTCGACGACATCGACGCGGACGTCGCGACCGCCGCGGCCGTCAGCCTTGGCCAGATGGCCGACGCGAGGACGGCCCCATCGCTGCGGCGCGCGCTCGACAACCCCGCCAACCCGGTGTTTGGGTCAGCGGCCGTGACCGCGCTCGCCCGCTTGCCCGGTCGCGAGATCGATCTTCAGCTGCTCGATCTGCTCGACGCGCCCCCGCGAAACGTTCGGCGCCCGGACGTCGCCAAGGCGATCGGTGGCCGACCTGATCCCGACCCCGAGCTGATCGCGGGCCTCGTCGATCGCATGCGGGACCCCGAGCTGCGCGAGCCTGCGAGCCAGGCGTTGCTGTGGCTGGGTGATCGTGCCGTCGCGCAGCTCGCCGCGGCGACCGAGCGCGGGCTCGAGCCTGACATCGCGCTGGAGGTCCAGCGCCTGCTCGCGGCTCGCCGTCTCGAGCCAACCCCGCGCTTGGCCGACGGCGGTGACAGCCTCGACGTCGAGTCCGCCCCGCTCGAGCTGCCGGCGATCGACGATCGCGAGGCATGGTTCGAGCGGCTCGGCGATCCCGAGGCCGTGCTGTTCGGCGCGGCGCTGGCCGAGGCCGCGCCAGCGTGGATGGCTGGCGCGCTGGCGTGGCACCTGGATCGGGCGGCGGCCGCCGATCAAGTCCGGCCCTGGCTCACGGCGTTGGCGCTGGCCCCCGAGCCGATCCTCGACGACGCCGCCAGCACCGTGATCTGGGGTCGCGTCGCCAGCTGGGCCCACGATCCCGGCAACAGCGGTGAGTCGCGCTGCATGTCGACGCTGGCGCTCGGTCGCGCAGCGGGGACCCGCCACGCCGATCAGGTTCGCGCGGAGCTGCGCCAGCTCGCGGCTGCGCACCTCGCCGACGTCCGCGCTTGCGCTGCGTTGGCGCTCGCGCGATTTGGCGAAGATCCCCTGTTCGAAGCGCTGTTCGCTGATCCATCCCCGCGGGTCCGAGCTTCGACCGCGCTGGCGCTGCGGATCATCCGCCGTCCAGCGGCGCCGGTCCGGGCACGGCTCTCTCTGCAGGCGGATCGCGACTCGGAGATGCGCGCTCGAACCAGCGCCGCGCTGAGCCTGCAGTCGCGCGATCCAGACGCGCGCTTCGTGCTGGTGCGCGCGCGGCCCAGCAGCGCGCTTGGCTTGGCGGGCGCCGATCACTGGGAGCGCTTCAGCTTCGGCAAGCTCGAGGTCGACGTGCCCTTGTTCGGGACCGGCCGGGGCTGGGCGATCGTGCCGCTCTCTGGGGCTGTCCCGGCCGTGATCGACACGGGCGCCGTGCTGATCCCCGTGAGCGGCTACGGGCCTCACGACTACTATCACCTGTGAACTATCTGATGTGATCAGGGGTGAATGGCCCGCGGCCGTTCACCGAAGCGCGAGCATGACGGCGGCGGCGACCAAGCCAACCGCGAGCAGCCCGATCACCGTCCACAGCGCGCCGCGGCTGCGCTCTGGTTCCGCCACCATGACCGGCGAGATCGCAGGTACCCGGGGGTTATTGGCCTCTTCGGCCAGGGCGCGGGCTTCGAACAGCGGCCGAAGGCCAGGCAGGTCGACGGCGAGGGTCTGGCCACCGTTGCTCTGAACTTCGATCGAGTCGACGCTGCGCAGCTTCCCCATTGGGATCAGTCGCTCGAGCTGCGCGAGGTCATAGGGGCCGTGGCGTTTGCCGTGCCGCAGGATCACGAAGTCCGCCGGGCCGCGACTGAGCGGCGCCATCATGCTGCCGTCGGGGGCAGGCATCATGATCGAGACCGAGTGCGACTTCTTGAAGATCGACGACTGATGCGGCCCGGGGGCCACGATCACCGGCGTTGGCGGAGCGCTGACGGGCGGTGTTGGCGGGGCCGGAGGCGGCGCGCTGGCGCCAAGCGACTGGGCGCGGCCGCCCCCGCGGGCCGAATTGTCGGCGTTGTAGCCCGGCAGCGACATGGCCTCGGCCGTGCTCGGGCCGGGCCCAACGGGCGGCGCTGGCCCAACGGGCGGCGCTGGCCCAGCTGGCGCGGGCATGGGAAAATTGCGACCAAATGCCGGCCCCGTGGGCTGCGGATCCGAGCCCGGCTGCCCCGTCGCCTGCCACGACGATGAGCTCTGGCGCGGCGGCGAGACGGCGATTGGTGGTGGCGCGCTGGGTGGGACTGGTCGGTTCCACGCCCCGGAACCCGGCGCCGAGCCAGGCGCGCCTTGGATCGATTGGTGGTGCCACGCGCCCGAGCCCGGCGTTGGCGCGCCAACGTTCCACGCGCCCGATCCCTGATTGGGGCCAGCGTCCTGCGCGGCCCAAGGTGGAGGGGCGGGCGGCGGTGGACGCCACGCGTGGGCACGGACCGCGGGATAGCGCGGATCGGCGTGGTCACCGTGATGGACGGGCTCGAGCACCGCCGCGGGTTCGGTTGGATCTTCGCCGAGCCCAACCGCCGCCTGCAGCCGACGCGAGAACATGAGGATGTCTTGCGGCCGCTCCTCGGGATCCGGCCGGCTCGCGACCTCGAGGATCCGCTGCAGTCGAACCGGCAGCCCAAAGCGATCGAGCAGCATGTCCGACTCGAGCGGTTGGCCGGTCAGGATCTCCAGCACCAGCGCTGCGCACCCGAGCACGTCGGTCTCGACCCGGGGCTCGTCGGGCGGCGCCGACATCTCGGGGCCGGCCTGCGGCAGGTATCCCGCCTCGGCGAATCGATCGAAGCCGGGCGCGAAGGGCAGCAGCGAGCCCTCGCCAGTGCCCGACAGCAGCGCCTGCGGCATGCCCCCCGTTGGGTACATGAACACGTTGTCAGCGGTGACGTAGCCGTGCGGGAACTTCTCGTGGAGCACCGCGAGCGCCTCGCAGATCTGCACGGTGATCGCCACGGCGTTGAGGGGATCGAGGGCGTGGCCGGCTTGCCAGACTTCGTGCAGCCACTGCCGCAAGGTTGGGCAGCCAGGATCTGGGCGCACGATGAACAGGGTCTCGAAGCCCTCTTCGCCAAGCGGCAGCCGCACGCACCCATAGGTGGGCAGCAGGTTCGGGTGGCTGACCTCGCCAGCTTGGACGACCCGATAGCTGAGCAGGTCGTGCAGCTCTCGCTGCATGGCGACGTCGGGCACCAAGGTGGTGAGCAACAACAGGCTCTTGCCCTGGCGCGCACGAAAGCGCTGGCCATGGGGGACCTCACCTAGATCCTCGAGCACGACGATCGGTGTCCCTGGCTGTTCACCGGGGATCCGCAGGTCTTCAGGATCGATGATGGCGCCCGGGGCGAGCACGCGGCGCCATCATATGCCACTTCGGCAGCTCACGCGATTTTCGATTGGGTCTCTCGGGCTGAACCTCCGACGTCGCGGACGGTCGCAGGCCTGACCCCTGGGCGACTACGACCGGTCGTCGCGTTGCGTGCGGATTCCGCTGAGCAGCGACTGCGCTGACTCACGCGTGATCGGGGCCGTCTCGGGGGCAGCGATCACGGCTTCGAGCCACGGCTCGACTCGTTCGCGGATATGCGGGGTCGTCGCGCGCATGGCCCCCAGGGCCTGCATCGTCTTCATGCCGAAGCGCTCGGTTGGGAGCAGCAGGTCCTCCCGGTCATTTTCGCCGTCGGGGCAGGCATGCACAGTCACGCGCTCGCAAACGACCTCGCGCTGCTCGGGGCTGAGACCATCGTAGGCGTGCATGAGCGCGAGGTTGGACCGCTCGTCGGCGAGCACGCCCAGCGAGTGCACGATCGCGCACTTGGTCGCGATCGGGGCCGCGGGCAGTCGCTGCTCGAGGAGATCGGCGGCCTCGCGTCCCTTGCCGCTGTCGCGATGCTGGGACAGGGCCCAGGCCGCCAGCCGTTGGATGGTCTCGTCCGGGTGGTAGAGCGCGCGGTCGAGGACCGGCAGCGACTCGGCGACCTGCAGGTATCCGAGGCCCCAGATCAGGCGCGGGTCGATCGCCTCACCGCTGTCGAGCTCGGCCGCGAGCTCGGCTTGGACCTCGTCGGCGATCGCTTGGTGCTGCAGTCGGGCGAGCGCGATCAGAGCTTCGTGGCGAACCGGGGGGGCGCCGTTGCGAACCCGCTCGATCAGGGCGGGCACGCGGTTGATGTTCATGACTTCGTTTTGCTTGTGGCGCCCGATCGCCCACGCCGCCCACGCCTCGACCTCGGGGTCACCGTCGAGCAGCGCCTCTTCGAGAATTGGTAGTACTTCCGGGCGGATACGCTGCGAAAGTTCGAGTATCGCTTGTTGCTGTTCGGCGGTCGTGGAGGCGTTGCTGCGCAGCACGTGGGCGTGCTCGCCGATGTCCTTCCACCAGTTGTCGAAGCCGCGGTTGACCAGGTTGAACAGGCCGTAGGTCAGACCCGCGCACACGATGACCACGACCGGGAAGCTGACCGAGCCGCGCTTCAACGAGGCCGCCATCTCGTCAACATCTTCGTTCTTGCCCGCGAAGCGGCCGGTCTTGCCCTGCAAGCTGCGCCGGAACGAGCCCTTGAACAGCATCTCGTCGAGCCACATCGCGTCGGCCACGCCCGCGAGCAACATGCTCCCGTAATAGAAGAGGAACAGCAGGTCGGGGTTGCCCCCGCCAGCGCGCAGGGTCGAGGACACGTAGAAGGCTGCGAACAGACCGATGAGGTTTGTCGAGACGACCGCCAGCCACAGCATCACGCCTGTGCGTCGGGGGTCGTTTCGGCCATATGCTCCGGGTGCCTTCGCGGCCATGGCGTGATTCATACCGCGACCTGACCACGAGCGGCGGCATCGGTTCCAGGTCGCGCAAAACAGCGGCTGGCGGCGGCTGCGTCGCGCCAGCGGGCGGCGCGACGCTCCGACCCGCGGAGATCTTGGATTTTTTGCTGTGCGGGCCGGGGTTGCCTAGGTTGCGAAGCGGTGACCGCACAAGCCGCCCTCCGCATCACCGGCGCCCCGGCCAAGGTCGCGGGATCGCCTCGCGCCTCGCAGACCCGCGGGCGGACCGGTGCGCGTCGGAGCCAACGCCGGACCGAGGCTGATCCAGGTCCCAGCCGCGAGCCCGAGCCTGAACCCGAGCCCGAGCTGACGCCGCAACAGCGGCGGCGTCGGGGCTGGTGGGCCGTGTTGGCGGGCGCCGAGTCGATCACGATGCTCGCCGCGGGCGTGGCGACGGCGGCGGTGCTCGCGGGTGCCTGGGAGAGCAGCCAGACCAGCGATCGAACCGTGCCGGGGCTGTTGCTCGCGGGCGACGAGATCGGCGGGCTCGGCCGCGAGGAGATCGAAGCGATCGCAGCCGCGGCAGGCGAGCGGTCGCTCGATCGCAGCATGACCTTGGCGGCTGGATCGGTCACGACCACGACGACGGCGCGGGCGCTCGGGGCGGTCCCCGATCCTGCGGCGGTCGTGGATCAGGCGCTGGACTATGGACACAGCGGCGATCTGATCGCCGACCTCCGCGCGCGGGCCCGCGCGCGGGCGGGCGCGGCCGATCTGCGGATCGGCATGCGCTTCGACGCCCGCGACGCGCTCGCCGAGCTGCTCGAGCTCGCACCAGCCGTCGACACGATGTCGGTGCCCACGCGCTTGGACCTCGAGGCACGCAAGGTCCTGCCAGCCGCGCGCGGCACCGCGCTGTTGCCCTACGACTCACTGTCGAGCGTGGCGATCGGCTTGGCCTCCGGGCTCGATCACATCGAGCTCGCGGTCGCCCACAAACCTCCGGTCGCCGATCCGCTCGCGGCCAAGCTCGCCGACGTGGGCCTCGACGGTCTCGACGTCGGCGTCGTGCTCGGCACCTTCTCCACGCCCTACTCGATGGAGGCGAGCTCGGCCGATCGCACCTTCAACCTGAAGGTTGGCGCGGCGGCGCTCGATGGCCACGTGCTGATGCCCGGCGAGCGGTTCTCGTTCAACGAAGTCGTGGGTGAGCGCAGCGCCGAGAACGGCTACCGGTGGGCGCCGGGCATCTCGGGCGGGCAGATCGTCGACTCGGTCGGTGGCGGGATCTGTCAGATCGCGAGCACGGTGTTTGGCGCTGGCTTCTTCGCCGGACTCGAGGTCGTGCACGCGCGGCCGCACAGTCGGCCGAGCGGCTACGTCGACATGGGCCTCGACGCGACGGTCGTGTGGGACACCATCGACCTGGTCTTGCGCAACCCCTTCGAGTTCCCGGTCGTGATCCACATGACGGTCAGCCAAGGCCAGGTCCACGGCGAGATCCTGGGTCCGCAGCGGCCCCACCAGGTCGCGTTCGAGCGCTCGCTGGTCGAGGCCAAGCCGTACGAGACCGTGTACCGCAGCGACCCGCGCCTGCGCACGGGCGCCGAAGTGGTGGCCCAGCGAGGCATGCGTGGCTTCAAGATCGAGCGGGTCCGCAAGCTCTATCGCGGCGGCGCGGTCGAGACTGAGGAGAGCTGGGAGCTCGAGTATCCGGCGACCCGCGAGATCATTCGGGTCGGGACCGATCCAAACGGCGAGGTGCCCGAGCAGTCGAGCCTGCCGCCGTTGCGGGACCCCGCGGCCTCCATGCGAATCATGCAGTGAGTCGCGGCGCTTCGAGCTGTTTTCAGCTCGGGCGAGGGCTTCTCGCCCGCTTGCGGACACCTTCCTAGATCGGTTCACCGAGGGCAGCGAACTGATCTCGGCACGCTGCCAAGGGCGCGTCCTTCTGTGCGCTCGCGGGGCCGGCCCCAAGATCCATCCGACCGCTTTCGCCGGTTTTTCGTGCTTGGTCCCGAAATGTCATAGGCCGATAGGAGATCTCTCGGGGCTCGTAGAGGGCCCCATGAAACGATGAGGAGCGACGACATGCGTGAAATGCACAAATGGAAGGACAAGGTCGAGCTGTCGCTCGACAACCGCCAGATCTTCTTCCTGTTCTTTGGCCTGTCCGTGATCGGGTGCTTCGTGTTCGCCCTCGGGGTCATGACCGGCCGTCGGATCCAGTGGGAGCCGGGCCAAGAGGTCGCCGCGATCGGCGGGCAGGACTCGCTCGCGCTGCTCGAGGAAGAAGAGACGCCCGAGGACGAGCGCTTCGCGTTCCAGCGCGGGCTCTCCGAGTCCGACGCGGAGGCGATCCCTCCGACGCGCGATCCTGCGGTGCCCCCGCGTGACGAGACCGAGGTCCGGGCCGAGCGAGCCGAGGCCGCAGACCAAGCCAGCGCCACCGCTGCTGCCACGGCCCGCGCCGAGCAGCGCAGGGCCGAGAGCGACGAGGTCGACGCCAAGATCGCCGAGCAACAGCAGGCCTTGGCACACGCGACCCCCGAGGCGGCTCAGCCCAAGGACGCCAGCGCCAGCGCGAGCACCAGCGCAGAGCCCGAGGGGCCGCGCCGCTTTACCCTGCAGATGAAGGCGTTCTCCCGGCAAGAAGACGCCGACAAGCTCGCCGCGACGCTGCGCCACAACGGACACGAAGTGCGGATCGAGAGCCACGACGTGCGGGGTCGCAGCTGGCACCGCGTCCGGCTTGGGGCCTTCGACACGTGGGATGAGGCGCTCGAGGCCAAGCAGGCGTTCGAGAAGGCCGAGAAGGTCATCGCCTACGTCGTCAGCCTGTAGGCGCGGAAAAAACAACTGGTGAGACGGGCCCTACGGGGCCCGTTGGCTTTTAAGCTACAACGCGGGCGCCGTGCCGGCCCCACACAACAGCGCAGATAGCCCGGTGATGCGGCAGTTCCTCGCGATCAAGGGCCGCTATCCCGACGCCATCGTGATGTTCCGAATGGGGGACTTCTACGAGATGTTCTTCGAGGACGCGGTGACGGTGGGTCCGGTGCTCGACATCGTCGTCACCAGCCGCGACAAGAACGCCGAAGATCCGGTGCCGATGGCGGGCGTGCCCTACCACGCGATCGGTGGGTACCTGCGGACCTTGGTCGAGCGTGGCTTCAAGGTTGCGATCGTCGAGCAGATGGAGTCGCCCGAGGAGGCGCGCAAGCGCAAGGGGCCAAACATCGTCCGGCGCGAGGTGGTTCGGGTGGTCACGCCAGGGGCGCTGCTCGACGAAGAGCACCTGCGCGGCGGCGAGCCGAACTACTTGGTGTCGCTGATCCCGGGCCCGCGCGGCGCCAGTCTGCTCGATGATGACAGCGCCCCGCCAGCTGCGGCGAAGACCAAGACCAAGACCAAGGCCGCTGCGGAGCCGCTCGCGGTCGCGCTGGCGGCCCTCGACATCTCGTCGAGCGAGTTCGTGGTGATGGGCTGCAAACGCCTCGACGATCTGCGGGCCGAGCTCGCGCGCCTGAGCCCCCGCGAGATCTTGGCGCCGCCGGCCACCCACGCGTGGTTGCGGGCCGAGCTTGGACCCGACTGTCCACCGCTCGCGACCCGCGAATCGCTCGACGGCGCCGTCGAGCCACGCAGGTTGATCGCGCGGGTGCGGCATCTGTATGAAGAAGGGGGGACCGGGCTCGCGCTGACCGAGATCGAGGCCGACGCGGCCGCGACGGCGCTGTCCTACGCCGAGGCCACCCAGCCCGGCCAGACCCTGTTGCTGCACCGGCTGCGCCGGCACGAGCCCAGCCGTCACCTGATCCTCGACGAGACCTCGCTGCGCAACCTCGAGATCTACAGGACCGCGCGCGATGGCCAGCGTCGCGGCTCGCTGGTGTGGGCCTGCGATCGAACCCAGACCTCCATGGGCGCGCGACTGCTGCGGGCGTGGATCGGCGCGCCGCTGCTGGACATCGGGGCGATCGTGGCGCGGCAGCAAGGGATCGCCGCGCTGCTCGGCGAGTCGCGGCTGCGCGCCGAGCTGCAGTCGCGCCTCAAAGACGTGCGCGACGTGGTCCGGCTGGCTGCGCGCGCGCGCTTGGGGACGATCAGCCCGCGCGAGCTGGGGGCCCTGCGCGCGAGCCTGCAGGCGGTCCCGAGCTTGGCGACGCTGCTCGCGGAGCTGGGCTCGCGCCGGACGGACAAGCTGCTGCCGGCGATCCTCGAGCTCGGCGAAGATCGCTTGGCGGACGTGTGCGCCCAGCTCGAGACCACCCTCGTCGACGATCCGCCCTCGGTCGTGCGGGACGGCGGGATGATCCGGTCGAGCGCGGATCCTGTGTTGGCCGAGCAGCGCGAGCTGGCCGCGGGCGGCCGGGATGCGCTCGCGGCGATCGAGGCGCGCGAGCGCGAGTCGACCGGCATCACCAGCCTCAAGGTCAAGCACAACAACGTGTTCGGCTACTTCCTCGAGGTGCCGCGGGCCCACATCAAGAAGGTCCCCAGCGGCTGGGTGCGCAAGCAGACCCTGGTCAACGCCGAGCGCTACGTCACCGAGGAGCTCGCCGGGCTCGAGGCCAAGGTGTTGGGGGCGCAGAGCATCGCGCTCGAGCGCGAGCTCGAGCTGTTCACGGCGCTGCGCCGATCCGTCAGCGAGGCCGGCGAGCGGCTGGTGACGCTCGGCGACGCGCTGGCGAGCTTGGACGTGCTCGCAGGCTTCGCCGAGGTCGCCGAGGCCCACGACTATGTTCGGCCCGAGCTGGTCGCGGCGGCCGAGCTCGAGATCTGTGAGGGCCGGCACCCGGTGGTCGAGCGGATGCTCGGGGCCGGGCGCTTCGTGCCGAATGACACCCAGCTGGTCGCCGGAGCGGCCGCCGAGGGCACACCGGATGGCGCGGGCCCCAGCGCGCGCCTGTGGGTGATCACCGGGCCCAACATGGGTGGCAAGAGCACGGTGATGCGCCAGGTCGCCCTGATCACGATCCTCGCGCACGTCGGCAGCTACGTGCCCGCCAAGTCCGCCCGGATCGGGCTGGTCGATCGCGTGTTCACCCGGGTCGGCGCCGCCGACGACCTCGGCCGGGGCGACAGCACGTTCATGGTCGAGATGCGGGAGACGGCGCAGATCGTGGCCCAGGCGAGCCCCCGCTCGTTGGTCCTGCTCGACGAGATCGGCCGGGGCACGGCGACCTTTGACGGGCTCGCGCTCGCGTGGGCGATCACCGAGCACCTCCACGATCAGGTTGGGTGCCGCGCGATGTTTGCGACCCACTACCATGAGCTGTGCGGCCTCGAGTCCCGGCTCGCCGGGGTCCGCAACGTCCACGTCGCCGTCCATGAGCACCGCGGTGAGATCGTGTTCTTGCACCGGGTGGAGTCGGGTCCCGCGGGTCGCAGCTATGGCATCCAGGTCGGTCGTCTGGCGGGGCTGCCGGCTCGGTTGCTGCGCCGGGCCCAGCGGATCCTGGACCGCCTCGAAGCGCAAGAGCGTGCTGCCCCCAGCGCCCAACTAGATCTCTTCGCTCCACGTGCGGCGCAGACGAGTGAGCCAGACGAAGATCGAGGCCCAGCAGGTGACCCGCGCTCGCTCGCGGCCGCTGACGTGCTCGCGGAGATCGAGGACTGCGATCCCGATCGGCTCACACCCCGTGACGCCCACGCGCTGCTCTATCGACTGTGCGATCGCATGCGCGGCCCCGAGTGACGAGGTCGCCTGGGTGCCGAGCTCCGCCGCGCGGCACCCGTGGTTTGGCGCAACCGCCCGCGGCAATTGAAAAAAACATATCTGGACCATCCGTTAGGCGTGTTAGATTGCCGCCGCGACCCGGAGAGACAAATGCGAAAGTTCCCCTTAATTACGACCACGTTCGTTGGACTCGCGCTGACCCTGAGCTTCGCTGCTTGTGACGGCGGCGATGATGGAAGCGACACGCAGGCGGACGCGACCACTGGTGACGGCGACGGCGACGGCGACACTGGCGATGGCGATACCAGTGGTGATGGCGACGGCGACCCGACGGGGGGCGAGTGCTTCCCGCAGCCGGCGATCTGCGAGCAGTTCGTCCGCTGCATCGGTGCGTTGGTCCCCGGCCAAGCAGAGACCGTCGAGGCGCAATACGGCGCGGAGGGTTCGTGCTGGTGCGGCACCAGTGAAGCGGCCCAGAAGTGCTACGACACCTGCGGCGCGGAAGTGGAGAAGGCCCTGGCCTCCAATCCCACGGAGAGCCAGTGTCACGAGAATGTCTGCCCGATCGAGGATCTCAACCCCGACGAGCCCTACGGACCGATCGTGGACGGAAGCTGTTCGGACTACATCGGCCCGCAGGGTGATCCGATCGCCCAGACGCCATTCAGCAGCCCGCTGGGTATCCCGGGTGGGTTCTGTGCGCCGGCTTGTTCTGGGCTCGCGGACTACTGCCCCGGTCACAAGCAGACTTCGGCCCAGGGCACCTGCTACCTCGTCGGCCAGGACGACAACTTCTGCGTCGCTCGCTGCTACGTGAACTCGGAGTTCCTTGGCGGTCACCAGTGCCAGTGCGGCGCGACCTGCCAGCCGCAGGGTAGCCCCGACGGCGAAGGCCAAATGCGCGGCCTGTGCACGTTCGAGTGAGCTACCCAGTGAGCTACCCAGTGAGCTAGGACGCTCCGCTCGCGGGCGTCTCAGCGAAGACCTTCGGGTCAACTGACGGAGCGTGACGCACCGCGTCCAGCAGCGCCGACCCCAACTCAGGAGGGGCCGGCGCTGTCTCGTGTTGGGCCTTTCGGCCCGTCGTATTAGAATCGTGCTGGCATGACCCGCACCCGCACTTGCTCCGCCGCCGCGCTCTTGCTGAGCGCCCTCGCGGGGTGTGGGCCGGCGCCCGAGCCCGAGCCCGAGCCCGAGCCGATCCCCGTCACCGAGCTCAGGCCGGGGATCGTGCTGCGCGGTGGCGACTATGCAGACTTCGACGATCACTTGGTCGAGCTGATCGTCCACGAGGGGCACGTCTACGTCGCCAACAGCAGCCTTGGCGTCGCCGCGATGCGGCTCGAAGACGACGGCGGCGTGACGCTGACCGACGCGGGCTCGTTGCCGTCGACCCTGCGGCGTTGCACGTCGGTGGCGGTGCACGCCAAGTCGGACACGCTCTACTGCGGATCCGACTCACCCATGGGCACGGACGGTCCAGTGGTCGAGGTCTACGACATCTCGACCCCCGGGGTGGTGACCTGGCGCGGCGCCTTTGACCTCGAGAAGGTCGCGATTCGCGATCTGGCGGTCGTGGGTGATCAGCTGTTGATCCAGCAATTCGACGATGGCATCTGGACCGCCCAGATCGGCTCTGAAGGCCTGCTCTCGCAGTTGAGCGACACGGGGATCGTTGGCAACGCGCGGGTCAGCGTGGGTGTCGGCGGCGAAGTTGTCACCTTGTTTGCGGATCCAGACGGGCACGGTGCGCAGCTGCGTCTGCTCGATCCCACCACGTGGACCGAGCTCGATCGGCTTGCGCTCACCGGACCCGCGCTGGGCCTCAGCGCTGACGCCGAAGGCGGAGCTCGGGTCGCCGTGGGTCTGGGCTCGGGCGGGATGGCGCTGGTCAGCGTAGAGGATCACGCGCTCACGCTCGAGCACACGCTCGAGCCACCCGCGGTCGTCACCACCGGCTTGCTCGCGGGCGACCTGGCGATCGCCGTGACGCTCAGCGGGGTGTTCGCGTGGGACTTCGCGGCGGCCTCGTCCGACGGCGAGCCGCGACTGTTCGGGTTTGGGCCCGCGGCCATGTTGGGTCACGAGCGGGCTGGCAACATGCTCCACGGCGTCCTCCACGAGGGCGAGGTGCTGACCTCGGATTGGCTGTGGGTGGAGCGGTGGGCGCTCGATCCGGCCGGCGACGTGCTCGAGCTCGACGTGCCGCGTGGCGTCTACGTGCAGCCCGAGGGCCCGGTCCGCTGGCGGATGCGCAACCCCGGTCCGATCGCGCTGCGGGCCGAGCTCTGGTTCGATCGGCGGCCCGTGTGGAGCGGCGAGCTCGAGGCTTGGGAAGTCATCGACGTCGACATCCCCGTCGAGCTGCGCGCGCGGGTCCTCGCGGACGACGAGCCCAACACCCGCCTGATCGTGCGCGTCTACGATCCCAAGGTGCCGAGCGTGGGGGAGCCCGTGTCCAGCACCGTGCTGGTCATCGCGCAGCGCGAGGTCGACGATCCGATGCCGCCCGCGACCGGCGACGTGTTTCCGACCCTGACCCTGGCCAACGTCGACCACGAGATCTACACGATGCCAACTCCAGAGGGCAGCCAGACCATCTGGTTTTGGCCCGACTGCGCGCTGATGTGGCCGCAGCTCGAGGACCTGGCGTGGCTCGGCCGCGAAGGCTGGGACCTTGGCCGTGGCGAGCCGATCATGCTGGGTTCCTTCGATCCCAAGCAAGACGGCTTCGCCAACCGCTGGGCGCTCGACGGCGCGAGCTTCGGCCTGTGGGGCGTGGCCGCGCCCGAGCTCGGCGACGCCAACGACTTCATCGACGACGAGGACATCTACATGCCCTTCTTCATCCCCACGATGCCCGGCGACGCGATGCCGACGGACTACGTGATGGACGGGCAGGGCGTGATCTTGTCGATCGAGCGAATGTACCGCGGGCCTTGGACGCTGGCGGTTCCGTGGCCCTGGACCGCCGATGCCTCGCCGTAAACGACGCTACTGGTTGATGAAGACCGAGCCGGACGTGTACTCGATCGACGATCTCGAGCGCGCGGGGCAAGGTGAGTGGGAGGGCGTCCGCAGCTACCAGGCTCGCAACTTCATGCGCGACGACATGGCCGTCGGCGATCTGGTCTTGTTTTATCACTCCAACGCGAAGCCGCCGGGTGTCGCGGGCGTCGCCAGGATCGCTGCGGAGGCGTACCCCGATCATCACGCCTTCGACCCCGACTCCAACTACTACGACCCGAAGAGCGATCCCGACGATCCGCGTTGGTGGATGGTTGACGTGGCCTTCGTCGAGAAGCTGCCCGAGCTGGTCAGCCTCGATACGCTCAAAGCCGAGGCCAATGGGCCGCTGGCGGGCATGTTGGTGGTCCGCCGGGGCCAGCGGCTGTCAATTCAGCCCGTCGACAAAGCTCACTTCGCTCGGGTCTTGCAACTGGGCCAGGCAAACACCCGGGTCCGCTGAGTGTGGTACGTTCCGGCCCCGGAGCCAGGCATGAAGCGTTCGATCTGTGCAACTCTCGTCCTCTTGGTAGGTGTCAGCGTTCAAACCGGCTGCGAACGCGGCGGTAACACGCAGGCCCCTGATGTCGGCAACGAAGAAACGCTCGTGGGTGCCCGCGAGTCGTATGACACCGAGGACGAGGAGTCGGCCCTCAACGAGAGCTACGGCGCCCGTCCCGAGCTTCCGCCGGTCCAAAAGCCCGTCGAAAAGTGCACCGGCAAGGGCAAGGCCCGCGAGTGCAGCATGGTCGACCCCCAGCCCGAGGTCACCGCGGCCCGGGGCGCGCGCGCGATCATCGGTCGGTTCCGCTGGGGCATGGACATCAAGACGGTCATGGCGCAGCTCGAGAAGGACATCGAGGACGAGTACGCCGAGCTGCAGGCCAAGACCAAGGACCCGATGCAGCAGGACAAGAACCGCGAGTGGAAGCGCGAGGCGATCGGTGAGATCACCAAGAACCACGTGCGCTTCGAGACCGCCGCCCACCATCGCTGGGGCGTCTCGCTGATCGGTCACGAGTTCAAGGACAACGACAACGAAGAGATGATCTGGATCAAGTCGCCAACCCTGAAGAAGTTCTACTTCTTCAAGGGCGGTGACCTCTACAAGATCGTCTACGCCTACGGCACCCAGGCGTGGCCAGGCCTGACCTACCAGCAGATCCTGGACGAGAAGTTCAAGACTTGGTTCGGCTCCAGCCCAGAAGCCAAGGCGGAGTTCGACGAGGAAACCCAGATCAAGCTGATCGACTACGTGCAGTGGAACACGACTGACGGCGATCGCGTCCGCGCGTTCGACATGACCGCCGTGCACGGCGCGTTCGTGGTCTCGATTGTTCAGGGCGAGTCCGAGGACGAATACGGCGCGCGATTGCCAACCGGCCTCGAGAGCAGCGACTTCACCGATGACGTCTCCGACGTGCTTGGTGGCAGCGACATCTGCTACGACGCCGAGGGCAACATGATCGAGGACCCGGAGAAGTGCAAAAAGATCCGCGGCGACCTCGACATTTAGGTTAGACCCCCACATCCGCTTTCGCACTTCGCGGTCACTCGCTTCGCTCGCTCCCAACGGGCTAGCTGTATGCGGGGGCATGTGTGGCCCCCTAGGAGGGGGCTCCTTCTGGGCGTTGGTGCTCGGGAGTTTCCGGTCCCCGACTGCGTGGCGGTTGGCTCTGGATGGATGGGTTGGCTGCGCTGACCGGTGGGCGCTTCCGTCCGCGTGGAGGGTTGGCTGCGCTGACCGGTGGGCGCTTTCGTCTGCGTGGCGACTTGGCTGCGCTGACGGGTGGGCGCTTTCGTCTGCGTGGCGACTTGGCTGCGCCACACAGTGGGGGCGCTTCCTCTCGAGTCGGCTAGCGCCAGCCGTCTCGGTGGGCGGCGCGCTCGAGTAGCGCGGCGCCAAGGGTGACGGTGACGACGGCCAGGATGCCGAGGGCCAGGGCTGGCCAGGGGCCTGCGCCCGGCGCCAGGAGCTCGAGGGTCAAGAGCGCGGCGAAGGTGCACAGGCCCACGCCAAGCGCGACCATGCCCCGGAACCTCAGCTCGGCGGGGGGCAGCAATTCGAAGCGTCGGTACCAGAGGTGGCGGCGCAGCTGGGCTTGGGCGAACTCGGTGTCGAACGCGAGGGCGCTGCCGATCAACAGGACGAACACCAGCGCCAAGACGATGAGGGCGCTCGTATTGTCAGCCAGAATTCCAAGCATGGGAGGATCGGGGGGTCAGGGCAGGGGAGCCGCGGGCGTGTCCGCGTGGCGAAGGTCTCGGCGATAGTAGATCGTTGCCTGAGGCATGCCGGCGACTGGGGGGCCGCCGTGGGTCGCGTCGACGATGACTTGGCCGATCCCCTCGGGGACCGAAGCGGGGACCCTGTCGAGGGTACGCCCGTCGACGACGATCTTCATGAACTCGGTCCACATTGGGATCGCCGTGGTGTAGCTCGCGTCTTCGTCACCGAGTGAGCGCTCGTTGCGGTCGTCAAAGCCCATCCACGCGGCGGTGGCGTGCTGCGAGGTGTAGCCAACGAACCATGTGTCCGTGGTCAGATCGTCCCAGCGTCCGTCGCGCTTGTAGCGACCCGAGGCGGTGCCGCTCTTGCCGGCCGAGGGCGCGCCGATCGTGGTCGCCCGGGTCGAGGTCCCGGAGGTCACGACCTCGCGCAGCAGCCGGCTGATCAAGAAATTCGTGCGCGGGTCCAGCAGCTGCTTGGGTGGATCGCTGGCGAGCGCGGCCATCCGATCGATGCGATCGCCGATCCCGATCGCGCCGTCGATCGGATGGCGCTGATCGATGCGCAGCTGGCCGTGCTTGTCGATCACGCGGCGCAGGTACACGGGCGCGCGGGCGCTGCCGCCACGCGCGAACACGCCGAAGCCGGCGGTCAGCTCGTCGATCCGCACGCACGAGGTCCCGAGCGAGAGGCCCTTGTCCGCGATCAGCTCGGTCGTGAACCCGAGCTTGCGGGCGAAGTTGATCACGTCTTGGATCCCCACCGCCAAGAACAGTCGGATCGAGGGCGTGTTGAGCGACTTGATCAGCGCGGTGCGCAGCAAGACCTTGCCGTCGAGGGTCTTGTCGATGTTGCGGGGGCTCCACTCTTCGCCCGGCTCGGGCTCCCATGGCTTGGCCTCGAGCACGTCGTCGGCCTGCCAGCCCTCGTCGAGCGCGAGCGCGTAGTAGAACGCCTTGAACACCGAACCTGGCGAACGGCAGGCCTGGGTCGCGCGATTGTACTGCGAGCGATCGTAGTCGACGCCCGCGGCCATGGCCTCGACGTAGCCGCGCTGGTGATCGTAGGTGAACAGCGTGCCTTCGACGGCGGGGACCTGGCCAAGCTCGACGACGGCCCGGCCCGACTCTTCGCCTTGCTGGGGGATGCCTTCGCCGTCGAGGTGCGGCCGCACCCAGATCACGTCGCCGATCTCGAGCGCTTGGCCGAGGCCGGTGATCGTGCGGTCGTTCTCACCGCTCGCGCGATCGTAGGGGGCAGCCCAGTGGGCCAGCCGTAGCGGCAGCTCGGCCTCGATCGCGCCCAGATCCACGACCGCGAGGTGACGATCGACGTTGGTGACCAGCGCGAGCAGCCACCGATCGGGCCGCGAGAATGGTTGCTGGCCGTACTCGCTGAGCATGCGCTCGTGAAGGCGGGCGCGGGCGTTGTCCCTGCTCAGGTGCGCCGCCGGTCCGCGCCACCCGTGTCGGCGATCGAGCTTGCGCGCGGCGGCGTCGACGGTTTGATCGGCGGCGGCCTGCAGCGTCAGGTTGACGCCGGTCTCGATCACCAGGCCATCGCTGAGCACCGCCTCTTCGCCGAGCTGCTCGCCGACGAGCTGGCGGACGTGCTCGGCGTAGAAGGGCGCGCGCCAGCGAAATGGATCGCGCAGCGTCGCCAGCACGATCGGCTCTTCGCTGGCTTGCTTGGCCTGGTCCGCGTCGAGGTAGCCGGCCTCGACCATGTCGAACAGCACCTCGTTGCGCCGACGCAAGGCCAGATCGGGGTTGCTGACGGGGGACCAGCGGCTGGGCGCCTGGGCGAGCCCGGCGATCAGGGCCGACTCGGCGAGGGTCAGCTCATCGAGCTGCTTGTCGAAATAGCGACTCGCCGCAGCGCGCACGCCATAGGCCCCATGACCCAAGAAGATCTTGTTGAGGTAGATCTCGAGGATCGGCGCCTTGCCGACGCGCGACTCCATCCGCACCGACAAGATCGCCTCTCGAACCTTGCGCTCGAGCGTGCGCTCTTGGTCCGCCAAGAAGCTCTTGGCGACCTGCTGGGTGATCGTGGAGCCGCCCTGGACGATCGTGCCCGAGACGATGTTGGCCTTGGTCGCGCGCGCGAGCCCGCGAAAGTCGAGGCCGCCGTGCTCGTAGAACCGGCGATCCTCGGCTGACAGGAACGCCGCGATCAACGGTGAAGGGATGTCCTCGAGCGGCGCGTACGAGCGGTGCTCGCGGGCGAGCTCGGCGAGCAAGGTGCCGTCGGCCGCGTAGATCCGGGTGACCCCAGGCGCCTGCTCGCGATACGCGGAGACCGAGTCCAGCTGCGGCAAGTCCTCAGCGAAGTAGCGGTAGGCCCCGCGTCCGACCAGCGCCAGCGCGGGCAGCGTCAGCAGGATCAGCACCGCCACATAGCGAAAGAGCCAGCCAAACAGGCCAGCTCTCGCGGGGTTGGTGACCCAAACCCGAGGGGAAACCGGAGTGCTAGTCGCCACTGACGACAGGGTTCTCGGTGTAGTTCCCGATGCCGGCCAAGGCGTCATCCTTGAGCTTGACCATGGCGTCCATGGTGTCTTTGAGCTTGCCCATGCGGATGTCGAAGTAGGCCTTCGCGTTCGCGTCGGGGTTGGCACCGATCGCGTAGCTGTACATCTGCCCGGCGGGCGCGAGGAACATGCCTTGCGGGACGAACTGAACGTCGCCACCGATCTCCATGCGGACCATGAAGGCCCGGGCGGAGAGGATCGCGTCGCCCTCACACTTCTTGAGCGTGCTGGGGTCGAAGCCCTCGGGCAGCTCCTCGGGGATCTCGTCACAGATCGCCGAGACGTACTCTGCGAGGACCGATCCGCCTTGCGGACTGGCGATGACCACGAAGGCCGACGGGCCCGCGGCGCGCCCCGAGAGGATCGCCTCGTTTGCGCCGATCCAACCCTTGAGGATGCCGACGTCGAGCTGCAGGTTGTTGTTGGCTTCTGCCAACGAGAAGATCGACTTGATCACGTCGGGGTGCATCGAGCCCATCTGCCAGCCGAACAGATCGGCCAGCTCGGCGTAGGTCGGCTCGAGCTCGGTCAGCGCGGCCACGGCCTTCTCGCCTTCCTTGGCCTCGAGGGCGTCTTGCGCCTCGCCGATCTTGAGCGCGATACGAGACCGCGTCTCTTCGATCTCGGTGACCTTCTTTTGGATGGCCTCGGCCTTCTTCTTGGCCGATGCCACGCGCGAGCGCGAGTCGACGGCGCGGTGACCCATCCAGCCGAGGCCGAGCCCAACGACGATGCCGACTGCACCAGCGAAGATCGCCAGGCCTGCGCCACCGCGAGACTTGATCTCGCCGACGTCGTCGATGATCCCAGCGTTGGGATCGAAGGCGACGCCGCCGGACATGGGATCGCTGGCGATGTCACCCCGGGGTGGGGCGGGCGCTTGGGCGACCTGGGCCGGTTGCGGCTCGGGCTGCTGCGCCTGCAGCACTTCACCGGGGGCTGGGATGTCGGCGGGCTTCTTGACCTCGCCGGGGGCCGGAATGTCGGCCGGTTTGCTGACCTGGCCTGGCGCCGGAATATCGGCGGCTGGCCGTTTGACCTCACCAGGTGCCGGTACTTCGGCCCTGACCTCACCTGGCGACGGCACATCTGGCGTGCTGGCGGCTGGGCTCTCGGGTTCCCCCGCGGCCGCAGCCTTCTTGGCTAGACGCGCCTTCAGTGCGCTGAGGTCCTTACCTTTCTTCGGTGCGCTCAAGACCGGCTCCCTCTGACGATGCTGGTGACGGGCTCGTTTTGAGCCCGTACGACGAGGCGCAGGATAGAGACAAGGCCGTTCGAGTGTCAACGCAAGAAAGTGGTGGAAATCGCCGATTATGCGGGGAAAAACCCAAGAAGCGCGGATCTCGGCCAGTCGATCTGTCTTGGGACACGAAGTTCCGGCAACAGCGCAGCGGACGGAGCGGACGAGCACGACTCGCTGCCGGGGCGTGGCTGACGGACGGTGCCGAAAAATTGGCAATTGACACACCCCCCAGTCTTGGGGTTTCACTGACTCCCCGAGCCGGGATCTCGGCGTTGCCCACATCGTCATTCAGGTACGTTCCTCACATACCTTTCCGTTGATAATGTTAGGTGCAAAGCCTGAATTTCGCGCTGAGTAGGCAGAAAAGACGATTTTTTGTCTAGAAAGACAGGATTGTCAGAAAAAGTTTGTGTTGCGTTCTTGGGTTTCGGCATGTAATGGTATCAGGGACCCGACACGCAGAGCGGTTGCGTAAAGTGCGCATGTTCAGTCCAGTGACATACCGTGCCATGCACCGATTCGCGTCATGGGGTAGATCGACGCTGCGACAGTTCAGCCCCCCAGATTTCACACCCAGAAAGTTTCAGACGAGGGACGACATGAAGAAAACACTTGTGCTTTCCATGATGCTGTGCGGTTCAGTGAGCTTGGTGCTCGCCGGCTGTGCAAAGGACGATGAACCCGGCACCACCAATGCCAGCACGGCGACCAACGCCAGCGCCGAAAACAACGGCGACGGCGACGGTGACCCCGGCGATGGTGATGGCGACGCCGAGACCGGCAGCGACGACGGGATGGAGACCAACCCCAACCTGACCTTCGTCCCCGTCGACACCGACATGCCGTCGATCTCGGAGTGCGATCCCTTCGCGCAAGACTGCCCCGAGGGCGAGAAGTGCGTGCCCTACGGCAGCACCGGCTCGAACTGGGACGCCAACAAGTGCGTGCCGGTCACGGGTTCAGGCTCGCCTGGCGATCCGTGCGTCTCGGGTGGCGTCGTCGAGGGTACCGATGACTGTGACGCGACCAGCCACTGCTGGGACGTCATGGACGTCGATGGCCAGCCGGTCGGCGTGTGCACCGAGTTCTGTACCGGCACCCCAGATGATCCGGTCTGTGCGCCCGGTACGTCGTGCCTGATCGCCAACGAGGGCTCGATCACCCTGTGCATCCAGACCTGTGATCCGCTGCTGCAAGATTGTGGTGCGGGTCTCGCCTGCTTCTGGGCCAACAACGGCTTCAACTGCATCTTCACCACGCAGGACATCCCGCTCGGTGAGCCCTGCGGCTTCATCAACGACTGTGTCGCCGGCACCGGTTGCTTGACCGCGGAAGTCCTTCCGGACTGCAACGGCTCGGCCTGCTGCGGCAGCTTCTGCAGCCTCAGCGACCCAACCTGTCCGCAGGAGGGCACCGAGTGTGCGGACTTCTTCGAGGCGGGCATGGCCCCTCCCGGCTACGAGGACGTCGGCGTCTGCATCATCCCGGGCGCGTGATCGCCTGAGCTGAATCACCGCGAAGGTTGATTCCAATGAGACCACCCCGCATGCGGGGTGGTCTTTTTCATTGGAGCCGCTCGAGCTCGCACGGCTCGATTGATGCCTGATGTTCATGAGGTCTAGATCGGCAAAACTACACACGTATTAGAATGCTCATCCTAGAAAGATCAATGATATCAGCGCACTGTGAAAGTTTAGGTAATTATATTTGCTTAGTTAGTTAAGTTAGCTATTAAAGTTTCATGACTCGATCAATCCACGTCTGGCTCACTGTGACCGCAACCATCGGCCTGCTCGCGTGTGGCGGCGAGCGCAACCAGCTCCCGCTCGCAGACGGCGCGGAGGATGACACCAGTGACGGCGACGGCGACGGCGATGCAGACGCTGACTCGATCGGAGACGCGGACGGCACCAGCGAGGAGGAGACCGGGGCGAACTTCGTGCCGCTCGACATCATCGACGACACCCAGTGCGACCCATGGGCGCAAGACTGCCCCGAAGGTGAGAAGTGCGTGCCGTACGGGAGCACCGGCGGAAACTGGGACGCGAACAAGTGTGTGGTGGTCGACGGCGACGGCCAACCGGGCGACTCGTGCACCTATACGGGGACCGCGAGCGCGAGCGACAGCTGCGGCGCCGACTCGCACTGCTGGGATGTGATGGATGTCGACGGACAAGCGGTGGGCGTGTGCACGCCGTTTTGCGACGGAAGCCCGGACGACCCGATCTGCGGACCCGGGACGTCGTGCCTGGTCGCCAACGAGGGCTCGATCACCTTGTGCATCGAGACCTGTGATCCGCTGCTGCAAGCTTGCGACGAGGGTCTGGGCTGCTTTTGGGCCAACAACGACTTCAACTGCATCTTCACGGCGGGGGACATCGCGGAGTCGGAGCCCTGTGGGTTCGTCAACGACTGCGCGCCGGGGCTGCTGTGCACCGCTGGGGACGTGCTGCCGGCCTGCGCGGGGTCAAACTGCTGCACGGCCTACTGCGACCTCGCGTCACCCGAGTGCCCGGTCGAGGGCACGGAGTGCTCACCGTTCTTCGAGGAGGGCCTTGCGCCGCCCACCTACGAAGACCTTGGCCTGTGCATCCTTCCCGGCGCCTAGTACCACGGGGTACTAGCCCCGAGTCGAGCGCGCAGCGCTTAGAGACGCCGGATCACTGGCGCGATACGTGTAGATCGAAGCCAAACTCGGCGAGCGGGCGGTGGTCGGGCGTCTGCGGACGCCACACCAAGACAGCTTGGTTCGCGGTGTCGCGGACGTCTTCGAAATACACGTAGCCACGCATCTGCGTGCCCGGCATCAACACCCCCCACGGCAGGCCCATTCGACCCAGCTCGGCGTCGTCGGTGCGCACGGTCTCGTAGTTCAGGCTGCGACCCGGATCATAGCCGAGCTGTTGCTGCGCGTACGCGTTGGGATCGCCGCCGTCGGGGATCGCTTGGAACGCACCCCCGGCGTCGTAGAGCACGTAGTGGAAGCCTCGATCGTCACGCAGCTCGAAGTCGCCGGGGGCCAGCAGCAGCGGCTCGGATCCCATGTTGGCGATCAGCATGTGGGCGATCGTCAGGTCTTCGCCGTAGGCGGAGTCGCCGGTCCAGCTCTCTGTCGTGAGCACGACCGTGATCCCCGAGCCTGGGTCGCGCGCGAGCAAGCGATGTGATCCGTCGGCGGCGACGAGCCGAACTCGAGACGCGCAGCCCAATGGCAGGGCGCACAGGCCCGCGAGTGCGAGGCCAAGGAGCCCCCGAAGCGATGCTAGCCGGTCGAGCACGGCCACCAGTCTATCACTCAGGGCAGCCCGAGGCCGGGGATCAACATCTGGGCGAAGCGCTCGGGCTCGGCGACCCCGGCGTCGAGGAAGAACCGCAGGCCTTGCGTGCGGTGATCCTGGGCGCGGTCGCGGTCGTCGGTGAGTGAGGCCAAGGCCAAGCGCGCGGCGGCGGCGTAGGGGAGGGCGCGGCAGCGGACGAAGCTGGCCAGCGCGGTCTCGAGGGCCGCCTGGGCCCGCACGCGATCGCCATCTTGGGCAAACATGACGCCTTGGTAGGCCTCGCCGCGGGCGCGGTGATACGTGCCGGTGTAGGAGAGCAGAAACTTGATCGGTCGCAGCAACGGACGGTGCGACATGTTGGGGCGTCCCGCGCGGACCGCGAGCAGCGCCGAGATCTCGGCGCCGCAAGCCTCGGCCTTGGCATCGGGCGCGCGCACGGTCATCGACGCGCGCATGCGTCCGCGGCCAGCGTCGAACACCCGCATGGCCTCCTCGCCCTGGCCCTCATAGATCGCGCAGCGGATCTTGCTGAGCAGCGCCGACAGGTGGCCGATCGTGAAGCTCTCGGGATCGAGCAGGGCCAGGCCCTCGTTGACGGTCGCGAGCAGGGCATCTGGGTTGCCCTGGATCAGGTGGGCCATGCCGAAGTCGGGGCTGACGTAGGCGTGGATCAACGCCGAGCGATCGTCCCGGCCGCGGGCGTCGTCGAGGTACTCGCGCAGCTGGGCCTCGAGTGATCGGTAGTCTCCGGCTCGGGCGCTGGCGATCGTGCGCATCAGCAGCGCGAGGCTGGTCATGATCGCCCGAACCGCGACGCCGAGATCATCGCCTCGATCGGCGCGCCCAGATCGCCGCAGCTTTCGCAGCGCCACGGTCACGCTCTGCCGGTACTGCTCGCAGTCTTCGGCGACCAGCCCGATGTGGACGCCCCGCTGCAGGGCCACGCACGCGACAGCGAAGGGATCGGGGGCGTCGAGCGCGTCGAGCAGCGCGTCGGCGTCGTTCATGAGCTGCTCGCCCTTGCTGTTTTGACCGAGGTAGCTGCGCGTGACCCCCTCGAGGCTCAGGGCGATCGCGACCCTGTCCGGGTCTTGGCTGCGCAGCGCCAGCCGGACGTAGGTGGCGGTGAAGTAGCCGGCCAAGAACATGTCGTGGGGCAGGAACACCCGCGACGCGGCCGAGCAGATCTCGAGCCGCAGGCGCTCCTCGAACCCGAGCTCGAGCTCGACCCCGCCCGCGCGGGGCCGAAACCCACGCAGGCGCAGCAAGGTGCGCTCGCGCAGCAGGTGAAGCATGGTCGTGGTCTCGCCGCGGGGGATCGGCAGGCTGAGCTCGCGGCCGAGGTCGGCCAGCAGATCCACGCCAGTGTCGAACTGACCCGCCGACAACAGGTGGATCGCGGCCTTGGTCCGCAGCTCGAGCGCCGAGGTGATCGAGACGGTGCTGGTCACGGCGTCGAGGTAGGCGTGCGCGGCCTCGATCCCGCGACCGGTCCACGCCAGCGCGTGGGCACGGGCGACGAGCAGCTCTTGGCGGTCGGCGCTGTCCTCGGGCGGGTGGCGCAGGGCCAGGTTGTACAGCTGCACGGCGTTCTGGAACGCCATCGCGTTCATCGCGACGTCGGCGGCCTCGACGGCCCAGCCCGCGGCCTCGACCTCTTCGCCCGCGTGGAGCAGGTGGCTGACCAGGCGCTCGACGTCCTCGCCCTGGACCTCGAGCATCCGCGCGATCGCGAGGTGCGTCGCGCGGGCTTGATCCGCGTCGATGTGGGCCAGCAGGGTCTGGCGGATCTGATCGTGATAGACCTCGACGCGGCCGGCGTGGGCACCGCTGGTCGAGCGGATCCACAGGCGGGCCCGCAGGACATCGAGCGCGCGGTTGAGCTCGGCGCCGTCGAGCCCGGCCAGGCTGGCGAGGTCGGCCGGCTCGAGCGGGCGCTCGGCGATCGCCAGCACGTCGAGCACCGCCCGCTCACGCGCGCCCAGCGGGGCGATCTCGGTCCACAGGCACTCCGCCAGCGATGGCGGATCCGCGGACGCGAAGTCGGTGGTCGAGCGGAGCAGGACGTCGAGGAAGAACGGGTGGCCGGCGGCGGCCTCGACGAGCGAGTGGGCCAGCGCCGACTGACCGTCGACCGGTCGCCCGTGCAGCTCGGCGAGCACCGTGATGTCGGCGCTGGTCAGGGGCCCGAGCGTGAGCTGCTCGAGCGAGGCGGAGCGCAAGAACGGCAGCGCGGCCTCGGGCGGAGCCTCGAGCAGCTCGGTCCGACTGGTCGCCAGGACCGCGAGCGGCGGCGCGTCGGTGCCCGAGGTCAGCGCCGAGAGCAGCGACCAGCTGCCCGGATCGGCCCACTGGAGATCCTCGATCACCAGGACCAGGTGGCTGCGCTCGGCCAGCCGGGCAAACAGCTCGCGGAACGCCGCGAACATCTGCCGCTGCAGGGCCCCGCGGTGCTGCCACGAGCCATGCCGCACGCCCATCTCGGCGAACGCCCGGACCCGCTGCAGCACTGGAAACGCGCGGCACAGCAGCCAAGCCTGGCGCGGCAGCAGCTCGCGGATCTCGACCAGGCCGAACCGCTCGGGCAGCTCGATGCTGAGCTGATCGACGAGGGTGTCGAAGGCCTTGAACCGGACCTGCTCGTGCTCGTGACAGCGGCCGCGCAGGATCCACGGGCGCATGTTGACCTGCGCCGCCGAGCGGCTGACCGCCTCGCGGACCAGCGCCGACTTGCCGATCCCCGACTCGCCCACGATCAGGATCTGGCGAGCCTGCTTGGTGCGCGTGGCGGCGACCGCCCGCGACAGCTCGGCGAGCTCGAACTCGCGACCGACGCAGGGCAGCTCGCGGATGCCCGAGACATCCGGCCCCTCGTCGCGCACGCCCCCCCAGGCCTTTGGCCCCGCGCCCAGCCACTGCAAGATCGTGTCGCCGCTCGGCCGCGCGCTGGGATCGACGGCGAGCAGCTCCATGCACAGCTGCTCGAGATCCTCCGGGACCGCTTGGTCCGTCAGCGCGCTCGGGTGCTTGGTGACCCCGAGCTGCTTGTCCGACATCATGGTCAGCGAGGACCCGGTCACGGGCCAGCAGCCGCACAGGGCCTCGTACAACATCACGCCGACGGCGTACCAGTCGGCGGGCGGCCCGGTCGGCAGGCCCGACGCTTGCTCGGGCGCCATGTAGGCCGGGGTCCCGACCACCTTGGTCTCTTGCTTCGCGCGCTCGTCCTCGAATTCGCTGATCAGTCCAAAGTCGAGGATCACCACCCGCCCCGCGGGCGTCACCAGCACGTTGGAAGGCTTGAGATCCCGGTGAACCCGACCGGACTCGTGGAGCGCGCGGGTGGCGTCGACCAGCTGCAGCAAGCAGTGACGCAGCCGGCCTTCCTCGAACAGATCAGCCCCGTTGCCGCCCGTCTTGTCTGGATCGCCACCGTCGAACCCACCGACCGCCGTGATGCTGCCGCCGCTGAGCTGTCGCGGATCGGCGCTCGAGCCCGTGTGGGTCCCGGTCCCCGTGGTCGCGCCCCGCAGCTGGGTGGGCCGAGCCGTGGACGCGAAGCTCTGATGGTTCTCGGGGATCGGTCGGACGTGATCCAAAAAGCTGGTCCCGTCGATGTACTCCATCGACAGGTACCACTGCCCCTCCGACTCGAACAGCTCACCAAGGCTGACCAGGTTGGGATGCGCGAGGCCCTTGACCGAGCGGAACTCGTGCTTGAAGCGCAGCAGTGCCTTGCCGGCCACTTGCCCAACCGTCTTGAGCGCGACGCGAACCCGAAGCCGACGATCGTAGGCGAGCGAGACCGTACCCATCCCGCCCTCGCCCAGCGGACCAAGCACCTCGAAGCGATCGAACAGCGAGCCGGCTGAGTCCTGCGTGTTCATCCTGGGGAGGCACCGCAGCGAGCGCGGTACCCTGAGGCTACTCGGTCGCGGGGTCGCCTCAAAACCCCACGAGCTACGAGGGGATGGAGGGGAGCAAGCGAGTGAACCGCGAAGTGCGAAGCCGCCCCGCGGGGTCCTAATCAGTACCGCCCACCATCAGCAAGGATCTGGCGGACGTCGGGGAGGGATTGGTAGCCTTCGCGCAGCTCGTAGTCCCGCAGATCGTCGAGGCGACTCTGGACCGCCCGCGCGGCCTCGGACAGGAGCGCGCGCGCCTCGGACTCGTGGCCCTTGTCCCGCAGCAGGCGGCCGAGGTGGTGGAGCGAGCGGACGCCGTCGACCGGGGCGGCGCCGAGGCGGACGAGGCGCTCGGCGTCGCGCTCGTGGGCGATCGCGCGTTCGCTGTCGCCCTGGCGAGCCGCAATGAGCGCCAGCACGTGGGCAGCGCGGGCGGTGCTCGAGCGCAGCCCGGACGCGCGGCCACGGTCGTACACGCTGGTCGCGATGAGATCGGCCTCGGCGATCGCCTGCTCGCTGGGCTGTGCGTCGCCGTGCTCGTTGACGGGGGTCGTGACCAGCACCCGGGCGAGCCGGACCTCTGCCCGCAGCTGGGTGCGGATGTCGCCCCGTCGGGCGGCGACCTTGGCTGCGTCGGTCAGCAGCACGTGCGCGGCCTCTGGGTCGCCAAGGTGGGCGACGACGATCCCAAGGCTGACCATGACATCGTTGAGCAAGCCTGGGTGGCCGATCGCCTCGTGGAGCTCGAGCGCCTTTCGCAGGTAGCGCTCGGCCCGTTGGTACAGGCCGATCGCGGTGTAGGCGAGGCCGAGGTTGGCGAGCTTGACCCCAGTGGCGAAGCGGTCGCCAAGATCCCGATCGATCCCCAGCGCGGCCTTGAAGCAGTCGATCGCCTCTTGGTAGTAGGTGCTGCGTCCGGCGACCTCGCCGAGATTGTTGAGGGCCTCGGCCTCGAGCCGCCGATGGCCGATGCTGCGGGCGAGGTGCAGGGCCTCGCGGAAGGTCTCGCTGGCGGGCTCGAGCCGGCCGGTCCCAAGCTGAACCCGCCCGATCGCACGCAGCAGCCGCACGCGCAGGCGGACGCCCCGATGATCGTGGGCACAAAACACGAGGGAGTCGCGGGCGACGGACTCGGCCTCTTCGAAGTGGCCGCGCGCGAACATCAGCTCGCTCTCGAGCTCGCCGAGGATCGCCAAGTAGGGCTCGGGCTCGGCGAGCGCGTGGACCTGGGCCTGCAGCCGCGGGACCAGGCGCGTGGCTCGATGGCTGCGCCCGCACTCGAGGTAAAAGCGCAGCAAACGGAGCGACGCGACCACCTGCTTGACCGGCTTGTCGGGCCCGTCGAGCGCGTCCGCGACCGCGAGCAGCTGGCGAATATCGGCGCCCTGGGCCCGCCTTCGGCCCCACGCCCGGAGGATCGGCTCGCGCTCGAGCAGCACTTCGAAGCGGCGGGGATCGTCGGGTTCGAGCGCGCGCAGGGCCTGGCTCAGAAAGTAGTAGGCCTCGACGTTGCCGGCCACGTTCTCGGCGTGGTGGGCGGCTCGCATGGCCGGGCCGAACGCTTGCTGGAACCGGCCCGCGTGCATCAGGTGATCCGCGATCGGTCCATCGTCGCGGCCCCCGGCGTAGTCGTGGCGGGCCTGCTTGATCTCGGCCGCGCGCCCGTGCAGGTGCTCGAGCGAGGCGAGCGGGATCTGAGCCTTGCAGACTTCGTGGAGGCTGACGGTCACGAAGCGCAGGCCGTGATCATGACGAGGCTGACGGTCGCGCTGGCGGCCACGCCCCGCGTCCGAGCCCCCCGACATGTCCTGGGTGCCGGGCAGGTCGTGCTCGATGAAGCTGGCGTCGAGCAGGGTCTCGAGCTCGCGGGTCACGTCGCGATCGAGCAGATCGGCGAGCTCGGCCGCGCGGAAGCTGCGACCGAGCACCGCCGCGCCCAGCAGCGTGTCGCGGTCGGAGGGCGCGAGATCGTCGACCCGGGCCTGCAGCGCGGCTTCGATGCTGGGCGGCAGCTCGATCTGCGCCCCGCGCTCACGGACGACCAGGTAGCGAGCTTGGGCGTTCCAGGCGATCGTGCCGTGGTGCAGCAGTGACGCGAGGATCTCTTCGATGAACAGCGGGTGGCCGCCAGTGCGGGCGAGGATCGCGTCGCACAGCTCGGCGGCTTCACGAGGATCTTCGAACCGGCGCAGGATCATCTCGCGGGCCGCGGCCGGGTCGAGCTCGGGCAGCTCGACCACGCTGACACCTTTGCGCGCGGCGAAGTCCGAGGCGCGTGGGCCCGGCCGCGCGGTCGTGATCCCGAGGATCGGCAACGGGTGGCTGGCGTCGGCCCACTCCTCGAGCACGCGCAAGCTGGGCTCGTCGATGAAGTGGAGGTTTTCAATGACGATCAGGACCGGCCGTCGCTGGGCGAGCGAGCGGATCAGCCTGCGGATCAACCGGTGGATCCGCTCGCGACGCTGGCGCGGATCGAGCTCCCGCTCGACCCCGCCGCTGGCCCCCGTGAAGTACAGCCCGAGCGCGGACACCAGCGCGGTCGCGAGCTGCTCGGCCTCGCGGACGCCGTAGTCCTCGAGCTTGCGGATGATCGTCTCGAGCCGGGTGTCGGACTCGATCCGCAAGAACCGACGCAGCAAGGTCAAGAACACGCCAAGCGGCTGGTTGCGCGTGGACCACTGGCCCACGCCACGCAACACCGCGCACGCCGATGACGGCAACGACGCGACGAAGCGATCGATGATCGCCTGCTTGCCCATGCCGGGGCCGCCGTGGATCAGCAGGCTGCGGCTGATCGGCCCGCGGATCGCCTCGGCGAAGCTGTCGCGCAGGGCCTTGAGCTCGAGCTCGCGTCCAAACAGCGACTTGCGGCCAACCCAGGTCTGCTGGCTGCGGCGCTCGGCCTCGGACAGCGGCCCGAGCACCGGGGCCACGCGCTGGAAGTCGGCGGCCCACGGCGAGCCGGCGGACGCCTCGGGGATCTGCGGATCGAGCCAGCCGGCCTCGCCGATCCGCCATGATCGACGCAGGCGCTCGGCGAGCTCGCCGGCGACCATGATCGGCTCTTCGACGACGTGACGACCGACGCGATCGAGCTGCTCGGCGAGGCCCGGCGGCAGCTCGATGACCAGCTTGCCGAGCTTGCCGTCTTCGCCGCGGACCAGCGTGACGTGGGTGGTCAGCAACACCAGGCCCAGATCCACGCCGGGCGCGAACTCGGCGACGCTCTCGCGCATGGTTCGGGCCACCCGCAGCGCACGCTCGGCGTCGTCGCTGGCGCTGAGCATGGTCCCAAACACCAACAGCGCGCCGCGGTCGTCGAGCCGCTGCACGTGGGCCTCGCGCTTGAACGCGACGTCGCGGACCAGATCCAGCAGCGGGCGGACGTTCAGCGGGGTGTCGCGCGGCGCCGAGCCGGGCTCGAAGCTGGCGTACAACAGCACGCAGCGGGCCGAGCTGCGGACCGGGACCAGCGCGAGCTCGGAGTCGCCGACCTCGCGGGTCTCGACCACCGACAGCGACGAGGGGGCCCGCGACGCGGGCCGGACCGCGTGCTTTTGCGGCTCGTCACCGCGGTAGCTGCCGAGGTACTGCGAGAGGACCTCGTCGTCGACGACCGGATCGGCGCGGTGCAGGAACTGGGCGAGCGCCGACTGCATCTCGCGGGCGGACTCCCAGCGATGATCCGGGTCGCGGGCGAGCGCCTTGTCGACGATCTGCGCGAGCTCGTCGGACAGGTCGGGGGCCCGCTCGAGGATCGGCGGGATCGCCTGGTTGCGGACCATGTTGAGGGCCTCGAGCCGATCCCGCGTGCGGAACAACAGCTCGCCGGTCAGCAGCTCGTGGAGCACCACGCCCAGCGAGTAGATGTCCGAGCGCTGATCGACCGGCCGGCCCATCGACTGCTCGGGGGACATGTACGCGACCTTGCCCTTGATCGTCTCGATCTCGGGCGGCGCGTGGCCCTTGTCCCAGGCCTTGCGGGTGCGGGCGATGCCAAAGTCGAGGATCTTGACCTGGCCCTCCCAGCTCAGCATCAAATTGTGCGGGCTGACGTCGCGGTGGACGATCCCGAGCGGGGTCCCGTAGTCGTCACACTTGCGGTGCGCATAGGCGAGCCCCGAGGCGACCTGGTGACCCACGTACGCGCCGATCACCGCGGGGAAGCCGTCCTCGCGCCCGCGCACGGCGTGAAACAGGCGCATCAGATCCACGCCCTCGATCAGCTCCATCGCCAGGTAGAAGGTGCCGCGGATCTGACCGAAGTCGAACACCTGCACGATGTTGGCGTGGTTGAGGCTCAACGCGATCTTGGCCTCGTCGACGAACATCCGCGTGAAGTCGCGATCGTCGGCGAAGTCTGCCCGGATGCGCTTGATGACGACCCACTTGGTCAGGCCCTCGGCCACGCGGACGCTGGCCTGGTAGACCTCGGCCATGCCGCCCTCCCCGATCACACGGGTGAGCACGTAGCGGCCGAAAGGGCGGGGGAGGTCGTCGGTCATGCGCGCGCTCGGGGGGTGGTCGGACCGTGTACCACCGGTGGCGGCGCGCGTCATCGCGGGTCTGGTCTGGGCGTCGAGAGGGGGTTGGCTGCGCTCGAACACATGTTCTGAGCTGAGCTGGCGGTCAGCTCGGGCGCGGGCGTCGGCAGCGTGAGCGCGACCGAGATCGACCGGGTCGTGGCTGGGATCGGCGACTCGAACGGGGGCCGCATGTCAACCCGGAGCCTGGCCTTGGTCGTCGCGGCGCGGACCTCGAAGCGGCCGCGCGCGCGGGGGTTCACAGATGCTCGGGGCGTCGGCGGCCGGTGAGTCGACGGCGATGTGGGTGGGCGACGCGGCGTCCACCGCGACGGTCAGCTCGGTCCAGGGAAGTCTGCGGTTTCGATCGTGGGTCGACACGGAGCCGGCAGCATTCGCGGACGGTTCGCGAAGACTGCCATGATGACGACGATGTGTGGACCCCTGGCTGCGGAGCGAGACGGCGGATCAGCTCGTCGCCCAGAGCTCGGGCCAGGTGCGCGTACATCATCGAGACCACGATCGAGCCGTGACCAAGCCGGGGAGCGCGTCTTGCGGTTGACGTTTGGATCGTTCTTGTTCGCGACGCACGGGGAGCTCATCCGTGAGTGCTCCGGTCGCTGCGCGAGCGCGCCGGGGGGCAAGTCCAACGCCACTGGGTGTGGCGCAGCACCGTGGCGTGGAGAGACCCGACCAGTGAAAAAACGAACAGTTGGTGGGAGGGAGGCGGTCTTCGAATTTTCGCATCGACGCCCGTGCTCACAGGCTCAGATGCTCAGCTGCACACGCGGTGTTGCACGGCAGGAGGTCGAGGCCATCGACGCTGCGCTCGCGGCCTGATCCAATGCAACATCAGGGGCAAGGCGAGGTCGCGCTCTCGTGTCGTAGCGATCTCTGCGGGCTCGTTGATTCACAAGTGGCTACACCCTCGAATCCAAGTTGAGGGAATGGTCACGAACAACGCGGGCCCGGGTCCAATCGCGGGGAGGGGAGCAGACCAGCTTCTCGTGTGGTTGAGCGACGAACTTTCTCGCTCTCGTACCCACCATCGTCGGTTGAGAGGACTTCAGGACGGAGAGTTGGGCCGCGGGCAGACTCGAGGGGGCGCGAGATCAAGGCTTGACCCTTCGCATTGTGTCTGGCACAAAGGCGCTTGGGACCTGCCAGTCACTAAAGGGGGCCGGGGAAGGTGGACTGATTCACCCTCCAGCTTCGTGAGGGCTGGGGGAGCGAACGAGCGAACGCTCTGCTCGATGTGTAGCTGAACCTTCAGCTGCATGTATGCGCAATGAGCGAGGCCGAGAACACCCAGAAACACATATTTGCGAGGAAAGCGCTGCGGGATGGCCAAGTTGACGACTTGGTTGTTTCGCCAATGTGTCTGCAATGTAGACACAAGATGTCCTCATTGGCCCATGCGACCCATGACAGAATATTCGCAATTCTCGGAGACGTTTTTGATCACAGCCGAGAACCCGCTGCTCAGTGGCCATGTCGTGTATGGCCGCAGTCTGTTGCCAGGCGTGGGCTATGTCGACCTCGTCTTGCAGGTGCTCGCCCGTCAGGGGTTCCCGATGCACGAGCTCGAGCTTCGCAAGCTGACGATCTTTGCCCCTCTGGTGGCGGATCAGGGAGCCCCGGTGCAGACGACGGTCGCCGGCCAGCCCGTGGGCACGGGGGGCTGGCGCGTCGAGGTTCGGAGTCGACGGGAAGGGGACACGACGGAGGTGCTCCACGCCGTCGTCGATGCTGTCGCGCGCGAGCCCAAGCGCTTCACGGGCCGCCTCGCCCTGCCCTTGGCGCGGCCCCGAGAGTTCACGCCGCTCACAGAGATCTACGGGTGGTGCAAAAACCAGGATCTTCGCCACTCGGGCATCATGAAGATCGAGGGCGGGGTCCATCATCGCGCCGACGACTGGATCGCCGAGGTCGAGCTCGGCTCCGCCTACCACGGCACGACCAGCTCATTCTTGTTTCACCCGGCGCTGTTCGAAGCCGGCCTGCTCGGGGGCGGCGTCGCGATCGGCATGCTCTATCCCGGCGATGACGGGCCCGGGCTCTACCTTCCGCTGATGTTCGAGTCGTTCCGTGCGGCGGGTGGGCTCGGCAAGCGCTGTTACGTCCGCGTGCCAACGGACTCGGTTCATCGCGACGAGGAGCTCGTCCGCTTGCGCGTCGAGTTTTACGACGAAGCGGGGGTCCAGGTCGCCGAGATCGGCCAGTTCGTGGGCAAGCGGGTGCGTGTGGCGTCCTCCCTCGATGTCCGCGAAGGGGGCGGTGAGGCGAGGCAGAGCTCGGCCCTGCGCCCCGCGGCGGCCCAGGCCCGACCCGAGGCTGGTTCGCCAGCGGGGGTCGTGGGTATCTTGCGCGGCCTCGTCGCCTCGGCTGTGGGGCTCGAGCCAGACCAGGTCGAGCTCGACATTGGGTACTACGAGCTGGGGCTGGCCTCGGCCGACCTGCTCCACGTCGTCGCGGCGCTGGAGACCGAGCTGTCGCTCTCGCTGTCGCCAACGATCATGTTCGAGCACCGGACGATCTCCGAGCTCGCCGAGATGCTGGAGGCGCAGCTGCCGGCCGATCACCCCGCGCTCACGGGGGCCAGTGCGCCCCTCGTGTCGGCGGCGGAGCCGGCCGAGGCAGAGGGGCTCGCGAGCCCGAGCGCCCGGATCGCTCCGCCCGATCGGCCGGCTCCGGTGCCCGCACCGGTGCCGGCTCCGGCTCCGGCTCCGGTGCCCGCTCCGGCTCCAGCGGTCGTCGGGAGCACGGCGCAGCGGCGGGCTCGCGTGGTTGCAAGGGTGACCGAGGACGTCGCCGAGCTGCTCGCGGTCCCGGCTGGGCACATCGGGGCAGGGGTCGAGTTTCAGGAGCTGGGGCTCGACTGGAGCAACCTCGTCGAGCTCGCCGCGCGACTCGACGCGCGCTACGACGTGCGCTTGCCTCAGGCATTGTTCGCGGAGCTGCGGACGATCGATGCCGTGGCCGCCCACCTCGTTGCGACCCATCTGGGCCAGGTCCAGAGCCCGACCTCGTCCGTGGCCGCCGCCGAACCGCCAGCGGGCGGGTGGTTGCGTCCGTCGGGCCGGACCGCGAAGGGGGGGCTGCTGCTGCGTGGTCACCTGTCGGGCGACGAGCCCTTCCTCGCTGGCCACCGCGTCGAAGGCAAGCGTGTGCTCCCGGGCGTCGCCCACCTCGAGCTGGCGCGGGCGGCCTTCGCCGAGCTCGGGCAAGGGCCCGAGCAAGGGGCCGAGCTCGGTGCGGTCGAGCTGCGCGATGTCGTGTGGTTGCGCCCGGTCGTGGCGGGGGCGGGCGGCGTCGAGCTCG
This sequence comes from Enhygromyxa salina, assembly GCF_000737335.2. Taxonomy (GTDB): domain Bacteria; phylum Myxococcota_A; class Polyangia; order Nannocystales; family Nannocystaceae; genus Plesiocystis; species Plesiocystis salina_C. The sequence goes on from NZ_JMCC02000025.1 coordinate 83,570, forward strand.
AGCTCGAGCTCGAGGAGCACACGACGGGCGTCCACAGCTTCGAGATCTATAGCCTCGACGACCAGGGCGAGCGGACGCTGTGTAGCGAGGGGCGGATCACGCCCGCGGTCGCGGGCGCGCTCGAGTCCGTCGAGCTCGCGGGCCTGCGCGCCCGCTGCAGCGAGGCGCGCTTCGACGCCGAGCAGATCTACGCCCGCTACGCCGAGCTCGGCCTCGACTATGGTCATGACCACCGGGCCCTCGCCGGGCTCGAGATTGGGCATGACGAGGCCGGGCGCCCCGAGGTCCTCGCGCGCCTCGAGCTGCCCCCGGCCTCGGCTGGGCTCGGCGCGTGGGCGCTCAATCCCGCGACCCTCGACGGCGCGCTGCAAGCGACGATCGGGCTGTGGCTCACGGAGGAGGGCAGCGGCAGCCTGGCGCTGCCCTTCGTGCTCGAGCGTCTCGAGCTCCTCGCGCCGATCCCCGCGCGCGCCTACGCGTGGATCCGCCATCGCGCTGGCCGGGCCACGGACACCAAGTCGGCCCGCCTCGAGCTCAGCATCTGCGACGAGCGTGGGCGCGTGTGTGCGCAGCTCGTCGGCCTGAGCACGCGAGCCGTGTCGCGGCGGAGCGAGGCGCCGGCCCCAGGCCCAGAACGCATCGAGGCCGTCGTCGGTCCGCGCGCGGCGGCTTCACGGCCCGAGATCGCGATCGTCGGGCTTGGCGGCCGCTACCCCGAGGCTCCCGACCTCGATGCGTTCTGGGCCAACCTCCGCGGAGGTCGCGACTGCGTCGGCGAGATCCCTGCCGATCGCTGGGACCACGAGCGCTACGCCGAGGGCGAGGGCTACACGACCTGCAAGTGGGGCGGGTTCCTCGACGAGATCGATCGCTTTGATCCGCTGTTCTTCCAGATCTCCAAGCTCGAGGCCGAGTACCTCGACCCCCAAGAGCGGATTTTTCTCGAGTGTGCCCACCACACGCTCGAGGACGCGGGCTACACCGGCGACGCGCTCGGCAGCGCCGTCGGGGTGTTCGTCGCTGTCATGTACCAGGAGTACCCGCTGCTCGGGGCCGAGGCCCAAGGGCGGGGACAGCAAGTCGCGCTGTGGGGCAGCGCGTCGACCATCGCCAACCGCGTGTCCTACTTCTACGACTTCCACGGGCCGAGCATGGCCGTGGACACGATGTGCTCGTCGTCGCTGACGGCGATCCACCTCGCCTGCGAGGCCATCGCCAGCGGGCAGTGTGAGGCCGCGCTGGCCGGCGGCGTGAACCTCAGCTTGCACCCCAACAAGTACATGGTGCTCAGTCAGCGCCAGTTCCTGGCCCACGACGGGCGCTGTCGCAGCTTCGGCGCCGGCGGCGACGGCTATGTGCCCGGGGAGGGCGTGGGCGCGGTCCTGCTCAAGCCCCTCGCCAAGGCGCTCGCCGACGGCGACCATGTCTACGGGGTCATCGCTGGGACGGCGCTCAACCACGGCGGACGAACCTCGGGCTACTCGGTCCCGACCCCGATCGCACAGGGCGAGGTGATCGTCGAGGCGCTGGCGCGCGCGGGCGTCGATCCGCGGGCGCTGAGCTACCTCGAGGCCCACGGCACGGGGACCTCGCTCGGCGATCCGATCGAGATCGCCGGTCTCAGCAAGGCATTTCGCGACGCGGGTGGGGCCCCGGACAACTGCGCGATCGGATCGGTCAAGTCGAACATCGGCCACTGCGAGAGCGCGGCCGGGATCGCGGCGGTGACCAAGGTCCTGCTCCAGCTCCAGCACCGCGAGATCGTCCCGAGCCTCCACTCGGGCCAGCTCAACCCCCACATCGACTTCGAGCGCACCCCGCTGCGCGTGGTTCAGCGCCTCGAGCCGTGGGAGCGACCGACGCTGCCCGTCGACGGCGTCGCGCGCTCCGTGCCGCGGATCGCCGGCGTGTCGAGCTTTGGCGGCGGAGGCTCCAACGCGCACGTCGTGATCCGCGAGCACGTGCCCGAGCTTCGCGCGACCGCGCCGGCTGGCCTGGGTCGTCCGGCGCTGTTCGTGCTCTCGGCCGAGCGCGAGGCCCAGCTCGTCGAGCTCGCTGGGCGCCTCGAGGCTCGGCTCGCGGCCTTCGAGCCCGAGCAGCTGCACGACGTCGCTTGGACCCTCCAGGTCGGGCGCATGGCCCTGCGTGAGCGCCTCGCGTTCGCGGCGAGCTCGCTGGCCGAGCTCCGGGCGCTGCT
>NZ_JMCC02000250.1 GCF_000737335.2 Enhygromyxa salina
GCTCGGCTCGGCGCGGCCGCTCGGGCGACCGGCGGGGCCACAAGGGTGCAGCGGCTGCCGTCGCTCTCGGCGATCAAAATATGTTGGCTGCCCGCGGTGGAGCGGTCGGCGGAGTCGCCCGCAGGCGGGTGAGACGCGCTCGCCCGAGCGGAGAGCTCGAGGCTGGCCGCGGTGGAGCGGTCGGCGGAGACGCCCGCGAGCGGGCGAGAAGCGCTCGCCCGAGCGGAGAGCTCGAGGCTGCCCGCGGTGGAGCGGTCGTCGGTGAGCCCGTTGCGCCCAAGCGCGACGCAGCCGGCGAAGCCCTCGGCGACCAGCGCCCGACGCCAGCGATCCACGTCGAGCAGGGGACCGCCCGGCAGGCGCAGCTCGGCGTCTTCGAACGCCCACCAGCCGCGCAGCAGTCCGAAGGTCATCGTGGTGAAGGCCTCGACGCGCGTGACCTCGTTGAGCACCAGCCAGCCGCCGGCACCAAGCAGCGCGCGGGCGTGGCGGATCGACTCGCGGATCCGTGCGGTCGCGTGCAGCACGTTGGCCGCGAGCACGAGGTCGTAGCTTCCAAGCGCGTAGCCCTGCCCCGCGGGTTCGCGGCTGACATCGAACAACCCGAACTCGAGCACCGCCGCGGCGTCGCCGAAGCGGGCCCGTCCGTGGTCGAGGAAGGCCTCGGACACGTCGGTGTAGGTGTAGTGCACGCGGGTCCCGAAGCTCGAGAGCGCCGCGAGCACGGCGGCGGTGGTGCCTCCGGTGCCGGCCCCGATCTCGAGGATCCGCAGCGGCCGGGTGGGCTCGCGCTCGGCCAGGCGCGCGCGCGCGTGGGTCTGGATCAGCGCGGCGCACAGCGAGTTGAACCCGTCGGCGATCGGGTTGTCGCGGTAGATGCCCTCGACCAGCGCCGAGCTCCCGGCGGGGAACAGGACTTGGGTCGCGGGCAGCTCGCCGCGAACCACCGCCGGGGCCGCGGCGACGCACGCCGCGAGCAAGCGCTGGTGGGGGGCGAGGCTGGGCGCGAGGTCGGACTGCGGAAGCGCGGCCGCGGGGATCAGCTCGAGCCGTCCGTCCGCCCGCGCGCGCAGCTGGCCATGCCGATCGAGCAGCTCGAGCAACGACGCGAGCAGGCCCACGTACTCGGGGCCGACGGCAAGGTGATGTGCGAGCGCGCTTGGATCGGGCTCGAAGGCGACCCCGGGCGCGAGGCCGAGGCCCGCGAACAACTCGACGAGCGACGCGCCAAGGTGCCGCTCCCACTGCTGGCTGGCCTCGCTGGACGCGTCCGCGGAGCCAACGTGGATCCGCTGCGCGTCAGCGAGGGCCGTCGAGATCGACGCGCCGCACGGGGTCACGGGAGCCGGCGGGAGCTCGAGCCGACGCTCCGCGAGCACGCCCATGTCCGCGAGCACGTCGGCCGCGGCCGCGACGACGACGACCCGCGCCAAGCTCGAGCGCAGCGCGGCCGCGAGCGCCTCGAGTCCGGCGCGCGCTTCAACGACGCCGTAGCCGATCGCGGCCAGGCGCTCGCGGTTGTCGGCGGCTCCGGTCGCGCCCTCGCCCCAGTAGCCCCAGTCGATCGTGCGCACCGGCCACGGCCAGACCCCATCGAGCTGATCCGCCAGGGCGTCTTGATACGCGCTCGCGGCTGCGTAGGCGCCCTGAGCGAGATCCCCGACGAGCGACTGGATCGACGAGAAGCACACGAAGAAGTCGAGCGGGACCTCGCGCAGGGCCAGCAGCAAATTGCGTGCGCCCTCGGACTTGTAGATCGAGGCCGCGGCGAACGCTTCGGGGCTGACGCGATCCAGCGGCGCGCCGTGATGCGCGAGCGCGGCGTGGACGACCCCGTGCAGCTCGCCGCAGGCCGCGAGGATCTCGGACATCGCCGTCTCGACCGCGCCGCGATCCCCGACGTCGGCCTGCACATACACGACGCGTCCGCCCAGCGCGGCGATCGCCTCGGCCTTGGCACGGATCTGAGCGTCGAGCGGACGCCGACCCATCCACACCAAGGTCGCCGCGTGATCGCGGGCCAGGCTCGAGCTGAGCGCGACACCCATGGTCCCCGCGCCGCCGACGATCAGGTAGACCCCGCCGTCGCGGTAGGGCGAGGGCGCGGGGTGGTTGGCGCCCTCGGGCCACGCGACCGGAACCAGGGCCCGCCGCCACAGCCCAACAGAGCCAGGCAGAAAGCCAGACACGAGCCTTGCAGTCGCAGGTCAAACGAGG
>NZ_JMCC02000251.1 GCF_000737335.2 Enhygromyxa salina
GAACGACCATGGCGCTCGCACACGCCGACGAGTCGCTGGTGTGTCCAGCGGGCCACCTCGGCGACTTGCTCGGGGCTGGGATTGGAGAGGGCGTGAAAGCGCAGCACGCCTGCGTCATCGCGGACGTACACGCCGTCGAGCGCGAGCGTATGAAAATGGACGTTGAGACGGAGCGAGGAGTCGGCGCGCTGGACGAAAGTGATCGCGCCGATCTGCGCGTCGTCGACCGAGCCCAAGCCCAGCTCGAGCTTGGCTCGGCGACGCAGCGAGCGTCGCAGCGCGCCGATGAACACCGCGAGCACATCGGCGCAGAGCCGACGGTCGTAGCCCATCGCGTAGCGCAGCCGCCACGGCAACGAGCAGACCCACTGCCTGACCGGGACCTCGGGCAACACCTCGTCGACGAGATGAGCCGCGATGTCGGACATGCGTCGGCCGAGACATGATGGACAAAATCCGCGGCGTTTGCAGGAAAAGCCCACGACCATCGAGGAGCCGCAGCGACGGCAAGCGAAGTGCGCGAGGCCGTGCTCGAGGATGCCGCAGCGCAGGTACGCCTCGAACTCGTCGACGACGAACTCGGGCAAACCACCGGCTTGCTCGGCGCGCTCGCGAAAGCTCGGCCAGTGCTGCGCGACGACCTGGTGGAGCAGCGTCTGCTCAGGCTGACGGCGCTCGTAGCCGTCTCGGCGTCGCGCCGAGCATGCCGCGGGTACGGATCCCACGACGAGCTACTCGGCCGTCGCGGTCTCGCGTTGCAGCGCTCATGCGTGAGCCCACAAGGTGGCCGAGAACCGGGCCACTTCCAGCGGTCACGCACCGAGCGGTGCGTGTCCTTCGGCGTCACAAGCGGCGGATCTCCTCGGGCGAGCCGGGAAACCATGGGCGACGAAGCTGCCGTTTCCGGTGCAGGTGGTCGAGCGGGTCGAGCGCATCGATCACGTGACGCGGCCGTCGATACGAACGCCGGAGCCTGGTGCTGACCACGAACTTGGCCTTTCGGGACTGGCCGTCGATTTTTCCGAACTCGGCCTGCACGACTGCGCTGATCGATCGGGTCATCCACCACGCGAGCGTCATCACGATCAAGGGGAAGAGCTATCGGCTGCGCGAGGCGCAGCTTGACGCCGAGGAGCAGGTGACGGGGAAGGCCGCGAAACCGAGGGGCAAGGGGCGGACGCCTCGCTGATCAGAATTCCGCGCTTTCTCGTGGTCACCAACACGGTGCAGCTGTTGGCTCGCACCGCGGCGTCACTGTAGTGGCGGACAGCCCACAGCCACAGCGCCAGGGCGATCGCCATTGCTGTGTAGTGCCGACCACGAAGCAGACCACGCGGGCCGACGACGATGATCGCCTTGCAGCACTGGCATGCGTAGCGGCGCAGCAGTAGCTCAATCTGCTCGACGTTGCCGCCAGCGTCGACAGGGACCCCGACTCGGCGCTCGCGTAGGCCGTGGCCATGGAGCAGAACGCGATCGCCGTCGACGCCTGGCGCGTCGCAGACGGGACACCGTGCAGGGCGGGCCGTGGCCACGTCGGGCGGCTGCCTGGCCCAAAACTTGACGTCGACGTTGAAGTAGACGAAACGGGAGGTGTTCTCGGTTGGCGCTTCGCACATCGTGCTCGCCGAGGCTCGACGGGGTTGGTGCTGGTAACACCTCTCCGTCATCTTTTTGGTTGGTCCTCGGTCCTGAGCCCGCTCTACGATGGTGGGCGCGGAACGCCAAAGAACTCGCTCGATGAGGGGGGGTGGCTTGCTCATGGGTGGCAGCGCCATCATCTGGCGGGGTCGAAAACCACGCCAACGCCCGCCTCTGACTCGCTCGTTAACACCAGCAAGCGTCCGAGACCCTGGATGCCGCCGAGCACAAGTTCGAACTCGCGCAACGCTCGGGTGACGCGAGCTCGCAGGCGTTTCGCGAGCCGCCAGCGATTACGAAGTAGCGAGTCGCAGGTGGCGGTTAGTCACGATCTCGCTGCTCGCCGCAGCGAGTTGGGACTACGCCGGTCACCTTGCAACACCGGCATGACGACAGCTGCTGTACCGTCCCGCGTTATTTGCGAGATGTTGTCCCACGATCACCACGGGGCTGCACAGCCTCGGCATGACCCTGCGTGACAGTCGGCCGGCCGAGTTGCAGCT
>NZ_JMCC02000252.1 GCF_000737335.2 Enhygromyxa salina
AAGTCGCCGACGTCGCCCGCTGGACATACGAGGGACTCGCCCGCATGTGCAAGCGTCATGGTCGCTCGCTCGACGAGCTCGACGATGCCGACACCAATGAGCTCGCCCACGACCAGCCGGCACTCGCCGCGTGCTACGGCGCGTCCGTCAGTGACCGCCAGCTACTCGGCGACGCGCCCGGGCAGCGCACGCGCAAGCTCGTGCATCCGGTCTGCGAGGTCCCTGCACCCGGCGAGTCGCTCGCCGAAGTCGGTGGCGTCAATGTACACGCCGGGCCGGCGATCGACGGTCGAGATCGACGACGACTCGAGCGACTATGCCGGTACGTCGCGCGACCGCCAGTCGCTCAGGAGCGGCTCGAGCTCACTCCCGAGCGCCAGCGTCTGGTGTATCGGTTCAAACACGCCTGGCGCGATGGCACGCACGCGGTGGTGCTGGACCCTCATGATCTCATCGCGCGGCTCGTCGCACTGATCCCGCCGCCGCGATTTCACATGTTGCGCTACCACGGCGTGCTCGCTGCCCATGCCAACGCGCGCAGCGAAGTTGTGCCTGCCCGCGTGCCCGCGCCTGCCGAGCCGACGCAGATGGGGTTGTTCGTCGGCGAGGCGACCGAGCTCGAGCCCGGCTGTGCTCCGCCCCGCAGCACGAAGCCCTCGAACCGGCACCCGTGGGCATGGCTGCTCCAGCGAGTGTTTGCGGTCGACGTGATGACCTGCCCGCGCTGCCGAGGTGCGATGAAGCTCGTCGAGATCGCCAACGAGCGCGAGGCGATCGCTCGAGTGCTGGCCAACGCCGGGCTCGGGCCGAGGCCAACGCCACGCCCGAGGCCGCCCTTGCCTGGCCAACTCGAGCTGAAGTTCGCTGCTTGAACTCCTGAACGTCGCGTCCGAGAGAGACGGCGATGGGCGTCGCCATGCCTCGAGCCCGCCGATCCGAGCGAAGTCGCACCTCGCCGGTAGCGAGCGAGCACGTGACGTGCCGTCCTCCGCCCTCGCTCGACCTCTCCCTCAGCTCTCGACGGACCCTCGCCACCGAAGACCTGCATGGCACGCCTGAATCCCGCGCATCACGCATCCTGGAACCCCATTCGGAAGTCCTCTCCGCGCGGCTCCGAGCTTGCCCGGGGATAGCGTGGGACTCAAACAGGGGGCTCGGACTCGGCCCGATCGCTGCGCGCCATGCCCGAGCTCGACCTCGGCTGCCCGTCGCGGATAGCGTGGGGTGCCCGCGGGCGACTCGGGAGCTGTGTGAACGCTGCCGCGGATGCTCGCGCCACGCCGCGGAGCTCGTCGCGAGGGGTGTAATTGATCGCGCGAGGAGAGTCGGGTCGCCGCGCGCGATAGCAGCGAGCTCTCGCGCCGAGCTCCGAGCGGTTTCGATCGCTGCGTCGCTATCCCGGACGGCGCCCGGACATGGGATCGGCCGCAGCGCCACTATCGTGGGGCCCGGCCGGGGTCGGTCGGGAGATAGCGCGGGACCCCAGCGTGGCGCTCGAGACTCGATCCGAACGCAGCGACGCGGACCCGGGCCCGAGCTCGGGTCGCCCTCGCGGATAGCGTCGGACGGCGAGCGGCGGGTCGGGGGGCCCGCCAGCGATGGAACGCCGGCACGCTCACGCGGGGGAACGCCCACGCGCTCGAGCAGCTGCGGAGCTGGGCGCCGCCGAGCGGTGGTCGGTGATCGGTTCGCCCGCTCGTGGCACACACTTGGTAATGCGACGCAGTACCCCTTACCTGGCCCTCGGCTTGACCATGTCCCTCGCCGCGGGTTGCCAGGACGATGCAGCGGCTCCGGGTTCGGATGAGAGCACCGAGACCGGCGACGGCGATGGCGATGGCGATGGCGATGGCGATGGCGATGGCGATGGCGATGGCGATGGCGATGGCGATGGCGATGGCGATG
>NZ_JMCC02000253.1 GCF_000737335.2 Enhygromyxa salina
CGACGGCGACGGCGACGGCGACGGCGACGGCGACGGCGACGGCGACGGCGACGGCGACGGCGACGGCGACGGCGACGGCGAGATGCTGTTCCTCGTCAGCCGACGCAGCGCCGTCGACGAGCACCGCGAGCTGACTGCCTACGATGTGACCAACCCTCACGCGATCGGCGACGAGCAGCTCCTGCTCGAGGCCCCGTCGGGCGAGGCGCTCTCGATCACCCAGGTGACCCCCTTTGGCACAGTATGGGTCAATTTCGGGGTCGCGCCAGACTTCTACACCGAGGAGCTGAGCTTCGGCGCCATGGGCGAGCCCGTGCTCGATTCGCTGCTACCCATCGATGTCCCGCAGCGCGTCGTCCAGCCGGTCTTGTCCGACGATGGCACGCTCGCGCTGACGCTGCTCGACGACGCGGGCGATGCCGATCTCTACCAGCTCCGCTTCGAGCCCGACGGCACGCTGCTCGATGCGATCGAGCTCGACGTCGAGGGGGGCGCCGACTATCAGTTCAACGCCAGCGATCAGGCCCTCTATCGGCGCACGGTCGAGGGCGTCCGCGAGCTGATCTTCGTCGAGCTGGGCCCGAACCCGAGCACGCCCGAGGTCCTGGTCGAGCTCGCGCTGCCCTTCGTTCCCTACTTTACGCTCGAGCTGACGGACAGCTTCGCGGTCTTCAACCACGACGCTGACGACGACGGCGTGATGGAGCTCCACACCATCGACATGTCCGATCCCCCGGCGGGCCCGAGCCTCGCGAGCCCCGAGCTCGCGGGCGATGGCCCCGTGCGCCCGAAGGTCTCGCCCTACGGTCCGCAGATGATCTACTGGACCGGCGTCGACAGTTCCTGGGGCGAGCTGTACTTCGTCGACGTCGAAGGTGGCACACCGGGCGCCCCCGCGATGCTGTCGACGGGGCAGGGCGACGTTCACGGCGGCTTCTCGAGTTGGGGCTTCGTGGCGCCCGATCGCGTGGTCTACCTGAGCGGCAACGCCAACGACGGCAAGCGGGCGCTGATGAGCGTCGACATCGTCGACGGGCAGCCGCAAGCGCCAGTCCAGATCTCCGACGCGCTCGCGATCGGGGAGATCCGCAACTGGCACATCACCGACGGCCTGGTGGTGTACGGGGCCGACGACGGCGGCGACGGGTGGCTGGCCGCCGTCGAGCTCGACGGCGACGTCCCCGGACCGGCGGAGCATGTCCACGACGGGCTCGAGCAGGGCATCGCCCCGGTCTCGCTGCCGACGGTGGGTACACGCATGGCCTACACGGCCTGGGTCGACGGCGAGCGGCGGGCGTTCTCCATCGAGCTCGGTGATCCCGACCCGACGCCGATCGAGCTCTCGGGCGATCTGCTCGATGGCTACGAGGTGCCGCTCGGGGCCCACCTGCGCGCCGAAGACACGCTGGTCGCCCTCGTGACCGCGCCACCGAACTCCCCGGACGACAGCTACGCGCTCGCCCCGGCCGACGGCGCGACGCCGATCGAGCTGCTGTTCGAGGGCGGCTGGAACATGGTCACCGGGGCTGTCGTCGAGCTGCCCTGACCAGCCATCCTTCGCTCAGCGAAGCAGGCGCCGCGCGCACTGCCGGACGCCCCAGTGCGGCGAGCTCACCAGCCGCTGCGCCCACGCGCGGGCCTCGTCCTCGCGATGCTCGCCGAGCCACTCGAGCAAGTCCACGCTCACGCGCTCGGGCGTGCCGCCGAGGCTGCGCTCGACCAGAGCTGCGAAGTGCTTCGGCAGCAGCTCGGCGAGCACGGCGAACGAGGCCGACTGGGCCCCGACCACGAACTTGCTGGTGATCTGCGCGCGCAGCTGCTGCTCGATGAGGCTGGCCCACGCGGCCTCGCGCGCCGAGCTCTCGCGCAGGTAGGCGCTCAGACCCACGATCCACTCGCGCGGGGCCGGGTGCGCGCCGCCGATGTTGGCGCACAGCACCGTCCACACCCTCGCGACGAGCTCGGGATCGTCGTCGGTCCGCGCGGCGTCGAGGCGCGGGTAGTCGGGCTCGTGGAGGACGCGCAGCCAGGCCTCGAACGCGGCCTCGCGGGCGGGCGGGGCGTAGTCGAGGGCGAGCTCGAGCTCGGCGCGGGCGTCGGC
>NZ_JMCC02000254.1 GCF_000737335.2 Enhygromyxa salina
CCGGCGTCGGCGAATGCCAAGAGGGCGTATGTACGCCGACCTACGCGGAGTGCTCGGATCAGAGTGACATTTCGACCTGCGCCGAGGCATGCGAGGTGCAGGGGACTTCATGTGTCGCCAACGGGTGCGGCGGATACACTTACCGGATCTACGCGAGCTTCGAATGGTGTGAAGATCCCGCCCGAAGTGGTTTCGAGTTCGCGCATGAATGCGACGAGCCGATCGAGTGGCAGTTCAACTCCGCGGTCAGGTGTTGCTGCGAGCAGGAGTAGATGTCGAGCAGTCCACGGCCAACGGGCGCGCGCTCGAGGTCGAATCGACTCGAGTCGAGGCCCCTGACCGCGGACGGGTACCGAGGCCCAGCTCGGCGTGCGCCGGTGCGATGTCGTGGCCAGCTTCACCAAGCGCATCGCACCGCGGCAGCGCGGGCAGGTCATGATGTCGACCGCGAACACCCGCGAGAGCAGCCACGCCCCGCGAAGCGTCGGCTAGCTGATCCGCGGGTCCAGCCCGTCAACGCGACCCGCCAGGCTCAGGGCTGCTCGACCGCAGACGCCTCTGCCTCGGACTCCGCGCCAGCTTCGGGGGGCGCGTCTTCGGCCAGCGGCGCTTCATCCTCGGCCTCGAGCCGGCCGGCGCGGCGGCGGGCGGTGGGCTTGATCCGCTGGGCGACCTCGTCAAAGCCAGCCAGCGAAGCGAGCGCCACGAAGGCGTCGGCGACCCCGGCGTAGACCCGGGCCCACTCGCCGCTGGCCGCGTTGCGCTGCTCGAGGGTTTCCTGCGCTTCGCGACGCTCGCGCTCGACCGCGTCGAGGCCCTTCTCGAGCTTGTTGGCGGCCTCGATCAGGCGCTCACGAAGGCGCTCGAGGTCGACGGGGATCAGGTCGTCCGCGGGCTCGCCAAGGGTCTCTGGGTGCAGCTGCGTGCTCATGTGGCGGGCGTGCTGGATCAGCTCTTGAGCGTCGCGGGGCAGGTTCGTGTCGAGGCTGAGCCGCGCCACCACGCCGGTGCCGTAGGTCCCGACGATCGCGTCGCGGATCCGGTGAATGAACTCCCACAGATCACGCGTGCTCGTGTCGCGTGCATCTCGAAACCCCTTGTCGTCGGCGAGCTCCGCCGCGTGGGCGAGATCGGCCTGCTCGAGCGCTGCGCCGGCGCGGCCAAGCGCGTCGCCGAGCGCCGTGATGAACTGCGCCGCGCTCACGTCATTGGGCGCGCCGTCGGGAAACAGGAGGGTGGCCACTTTCTCTGCGACATCATCACCGCGGGCCTCGATTGCGTGTGTGACCGAGCGGCTAATCTTCAGGCGATCGGTCACTGCTTTGGACAACTTCGACTTGTTCTCGATCTACGAAACACGTTTCTTGGCGTCAAGTCGGTTGCCCGGCCCCACGCGGGTCTTCGCTGGCTCGGCGAGCGAGCTTCTGCGGCTGACAGACTGCTCTGTAGGGCCGCCAGAGCAGTGCTGCCGGCCATCAAACACGTTCGCGGCGTCGCAGAGGCGTTCGCTGAGTTCGCAGAGCGATCGATCGCGCTCGCAAAGCGATCGTGCGCGCTCGCAAGACCACCTGCGACAGCTACAAACGCCATTGTCAGCCGCAAACCCGCTCGTACGCCGTGCAGACGGCATTGTCAGTTTCACACACGCACCTGCGCGGCTCACAGAGGTGTCTGTCAACTGCGGGAACGCGTGTGCCGGCGTCGCGAAGCGCTATGTCAGGCTGGCGCGGCCAAACGCCCCACGGTCAGCGCGCAGCACATCATCTGGCGGGAGGCGTCGATCCGGTCATCCGGTCATCCCGAGCGACTGTCGCCCGCCCGACGGCGAGCGGCCTGATCAGTTCTCGTTGTGCGTGGCGCATGCGCCCTGACCGAGCAGCCCGACCGACGCCACGACCCGTCCGCTCTCGCCACGGCGCTCGAGCTGGTGCTCAGCGCCAAGTGCAACGATTCGGTCCGCGAGCATCCACGCCGCTGGGGCACGCGCGAGAAAGTAGTCAATGACTGTGAGGTACCTGGACATTCGAACGTCACAGCCGCGCTCGAGCCGAGCGAGGGCGCTGGCGTCGA
>NZ_JMCC02000255.1 GCF_000737335.2 Enhygromyxa salina
GCCCGCGCCGCGACAGCGCGGCGCGACGCGGGAGCCTCGTCGAACGGCGCGGTGACGGCCTCGCCAGCCGACGCGACGACGGCCTCACCGACGAGCTTGGCCAGGGCCCCAGGCCGGCGCCGATCGAGGTCGCGCACGAGCTCGCGCAGGGTCTCGACCTCGAACAACAACGTCCGCGGAAGCTCGCCAAAATCACGCTCGAGGCTCGAGGTCAGCTTGACCGCGAGGACCGAGTCGAGACCGTAGCGCTCGAGCGGCATGTCGGGATCGATGCGCTCGGGATCGAGCTTGAGCGCGCGGGCGACCATCCGGCGAAAGAAGCCCACGGCCCGCTCGACGAGCACCGACGAGGGCGCCTGGACGCCACGCTCGCCCGCGCCGACGTCCGCGACTGGGACCGTGACCGGCTCGAACACCGGGGCCGCGTCCTCGGTCAGCTCGGCGAGCACACGGCGCTGCCCGGCGAGCACGACCAAGCGGGCCTGGGTGTCGGTACCACGGGGGTCGAGGGCATGGCGCAACGCCCGGACCCCCTCGTCCGTGGCCAGAGGCGCGAGGCCAGCCTCGCCCAGCTGCTCGCGCACGGCCGGGGTCTGGCCCATGCCCCCCGCGGCCCACAGCGGCCAATTGATCGACACGCTCGAGCCTGCGCGCTCGTCGACCGCGACCAGCCGACGTCGATAGCGCGCGTAGGCGTCCATGAACGCGTTGGCTGCTGCGTAGTCGCTCTGACCTGCGTTGCCGAACACCGAGGCGATCGACGAAAAGCACACGAACAGATCGAGCTCGTCCGCGCGGCTGAGCTCGTCGAGCGCGACGAGGCCCGCGATCTTGGGCGCGAGCACGGCCCGCACCTGGGCGGGGCTCTTGCGGATCACGAAGCCATCGTCGAGGACCCCAGCGCTGTGGACGATGCCCGTCAGCGAGCCGTAGTTGGCGCGAACATGGTCGAGCAAGCGAGCGACCTGCTCGCGGCGCGCGACGTCGCAGCGCTGGTAGTCCACGCGCAGCCCGGCCGCGCGGAGCTCGTCGAGGGCCCGGCGCTGGCGCTCACCGAGCGCCGAGCGCCCACTGAGGATCACGCTCGCGTCGTGGACCGTCGCGGCGATCTCGTTGGCCACGACCAGCCCGAGCGCCCCGGCCCCGCCGGTCACGAGATAGACACCACCGTCGCGCCACGCCGCCACGGGCTGGGTGTCCGTGCCGAGCTCGGTCAGCCGCGAGACCTCCCGCCGACCCTCGATGTAGCGCACGCGGGCCTCGAGCTCGGGCGCCTCGGCCTCGGCGATCAGCCGATCCGCGAGGGCCTGGCCGACGGCCCCATCGAGGCAGTCGAGCAGCTGCGTGCGCAGCAGCCCATTCTCGCGCCGGGCGCTGTCGAGCACGCCCGTGACCGCGCCGAAACAGGCGAGGCGCTCGCGCTCGACCGCCGTCTTGGGATCCCCGAGCAGCACGACCTGCAGTAGTTCGGGCTGGCGGAAGCCCCCGCGCGCGAGCAACCCACGGACACGCTCGAACACCGCCTCGATCGCGGCCGTGCACTGCTCGTCGAGCGAGCCAGCCCCGATCTCGACGAACTCGCAGCTCACGGTCGCCGGCAAGACCGCGCGCAGCTCGGCGCGCGCGCACGCCGAGCGCTCCCCGAGGGCGACCACGTGATGGGCCGCGAAGGACTGGCTGGGGCCCCCCGCGAGGGCGCGCGCGACCCACTGCGGACGCAGCAGCATCAGCTCGGCGCCGTCCACCGACGCGCGCGCGGGCGCAGATGCCGACGCCGGCCGGGTTGGCGCCGGCCGGCCCTCGCCGACGTCGAGCTCGATCCAGCAGCGCTCGCGGGCGAAGGGGTAGCCCGGAAGGCTCACGCGCCGCCGCTCGCCCTGCTGGGCGAGCTCCCAGCTCACGCGCGCACCGCTGACCCAGGCGCGCAGCAGCCCGTCGGCCTCGCCACGCTCGGTCCACGCGGCCAGCTTCGCGTCGAGTATTGGTCAATTTCGGACTCGCCGAGGCGGTTGGCGAGTTCACCTTGCAGC
>NZ_JMCC02000256.1 GCF_000737335.2 Enhygromyxa salina
CCACCCCAGCTGACGAGATCTACGTCATCCGCCACGACGCCGACCACCAAACCCACATACAGTTCGGCGACGGCGAGCTCGGCAAGCGGCTCCCGAGCGGCTCCAACAACATCGTCGCCACCTACCGTTTCGGCACCGGCGGCAACGTCGAGGCCAACACGATCACCAAGCTGGTCCGCCCGATCGCCGGCGTGACCAAGGTCTCCAACCCCATCGCAGCCAGCGGCGGCGAAGACCCGCCCACCGAAGAGCAAGCCCGCGAGCAGGCAATTCAGAGCCTGCGCGTGCTCGGCCGCCTCGTCTCGCTCGCCGACTTCGAGGTCGAGGCGACCCACTACGGCGGCGTGGTCAAGGCGAAGGCACGATGGGAATGGGACGAAACGGTGAAGACGCGGTCGGCCGGAGCGGGGGACCGTGGTGGTTCGTGTGCGGGAGGTGGTTTGATGCTAGGGCTCGCCGCAGCAGCAGCGGTAGTGATTGGTCTCGGCAATGTTCGGAAATGTGCATGGACCCCCTACATGGGAGCCTTGGAAGTTCGCACAGTCGCTGCCAAAGGCGTACCACACGAACGTTGTCTGACCGTAGCACCCGTCGCTCACACAGATTTTCCCTTCGCCCATACATACCTCGTCGCAGCTTGCCGGCGGATCTTCGGAGGTCACGCATTCGCTCAGTGTCGGAGCGCACTCTCCCTCGATACAACCGCCGACATTGTCTTTGATGTCGCAGACGTGACCGCACATTCCGCAATTTGCAGCATCGGTGGCCGTGTCGACGCAAATTCCACCGCAAAGCATCTGGCCTGCGGGGCAGCTGTCCCCGTCGCCATCGCCGGGGTCGCCATCGCCGGGGTCCCCGTCGCCGGGGTCCCCGTCGCCGGGGTCGCCGTCGCCGGGATCCCCGTCGCCGGGATCCCCGTCGCCGGGGTCGCCATCGCCGGGATCCCCGTCGCCGTCACCCGACGACGTCATCTGCCCAGGTTCCACGCAGATGTTGTCCTCGCAGACGAGCGCCCCCAGGCACAGACTCGAGTTGCACTCACAATCGAGCTCCCCCGCAACACAGCCAGCGTCGGTACCCGAGGCCCCGTCCGAATTGCAGCTTGAGACCAAGAACCCAAGTAATGCCGCAACCAGGAGCCGAGCGGATGTCTTGCAGTGCATCAACGGACGCTACCACGAGGCCCTTTAGGGCACAACCACGAGTCTTCCCATGCTAGATTTTCCGGTGATATTCAATACAGTCAGGGGTTCCTTGGACGACGGTGGGAGGCGTGACTCAGCGCATCCTCTGAGCGAGTGTGGGGTGGGTGTTGCTGCGAGCATCGAGGTCCTGGCGGCTCATCCCTCCGGCCACCCGGACAGCTTGAGTGCTCAGCTGGGTACTCAAAGCAGTGTCTTTGAAGGTCAGCTAGTGCCATCTCGCGGGGCAGCGTGGAACGCTGCGGAGATTGTCGGCAATGACTTCGGTATCGTATTGGCGAGTTCGAGCATAATTCCTGGCTACCGAGCGTATGTGCAAAATCTACAGGGGGCGAATGCCATTGGGTTCGAGGAGGTCGACGACAACGGTACAGGGTATGGCGTCGGCCAGGCCGTCGTTGTGCTGGCGGAAGGTGCGGGCGTGGAGCCGCTTGAAATACAGGTTATGTATTCTGTGGCCGGCAGGGGCCGTCTCCAGGCAGACGCGGCATATTCGTACGATGGAGAGGAAGACGGGGCAAAGATCTACCTTGATGGGTTGTACCCGAACATTGCCCCTGCGGATGTCGTCATCTTCGAAATCGGCGAAGTAATTATGCCTGTGGATGTAATTGCGTCAGACATCGTGGAGCGGATCCCAACCCTCACGGTCACCCGTGACGACATCCTCGACGGCGCCCACC
>NZ_JMCC02000257.1 GCF_000737335.2 Enhygromyxa salina
ATGATGGGTGCCACGCTGGCGCCTGGCAAGCCAACACGACCCTACCAAAATGGAGCGAGCCGGCCCCGCTCGGCCCAGGCGCGAAACAGCTGGGCCACGTCAGCGTCGTCGGCGTCGAACAGTGAGCCGTTCGAGGCGCGGCCCCGCCACACGCTCGACGGCGTCCCGGTTCCAGCTTCCAGCGCGCGCTCGAGCCCCGCGATCAGCCCCGGCAGATCTTCAGCGAGTACACACGCGCGCTCGTCGAGGGCCTCGCGGCCGGTCTGCAAGGTCCAGGCGACCGCCCCCGCGTCGAGCGTCGGGTTGCGCCGCAGGAACTCGAGCTGGCGCACGAGCTGCGCGCGCAGCTGGACCTCGTGGGTGGCCGAGAACGGAAACAGCAGCGCGCCGGTCTGCGCTGGCTGGGCGGGCGTTGGCTGCGGCGGCGCCTCTTCGATGATCACGTGGGCGTTGGCCCCACCCGCGCCAAACGAGCTGATCGCGGCGCGCAGCGGCAGCCGTCGACCCTCGGCGTCGTGCCCAGGCACCCACGCGCCCGCGCGGGTCTGCAGCACGAAGGGCGAGGTCTCGAAGTCGATCGCCGGGTTGGGTTCCGCCGCGTGCAGGGTTGGCGCCAGGCTCCGGTGGCGCAGCTGCAGCAGGACCTTGGTCAAGCCCGCGATCCCGGCCGCCGGTTCGAGGTGGCCGATGTTCGACTTGACCGTTCCGAGCGCACAGGCGCCGCGCTCATGGGCTTGGGCGGCGAACACCTGGGTGAGCGCGGCGACCTCGATTGGATCGCCGAGCGAGGTCCCGGTCCCGTGGGCCTCGACATAGCTGATCGTTCCAGGATCGACCTGGGCCGCGCGCAGGGCCTCGCGCATCAGCTCGGCCTGGGCCCGCGGACTCGGGACCGCGTAGCCGCTGGTCCGGCCGCCGTGGTTCAGGGCCGTGCCACGAATGAGCCCGAGCACCCGATCGTCGTCGCGCAGCGCGTCGGCGAGGGGCTTGAGCAGCACCGCGCCCACGCCTTCGCCGGGCACGTAGCCATCCGCTCCGGCCGCGAACGCCCGGCACCGTCCGTCGCTCGAGCTCATCCGCGCCTGGCTCAAGAACACGAACTTGCTCGGGTGCAGCATCAAGTTGACGCCGCCGACGAGCGCGTAGCGGACCTCGCCCCGAGACAGGCTGGCGCAGGCCAGGTGCAGGGCCGTCAGCGACGACGAGCACATCGTGTCGAGCGCGAGGCTGGGTCCGCGGAAGTCGAAATAGAACGACACGCGGTTGGCGATCGAGGCGAAGAAATTCGCGGGCGCCGGGCCGCGGCCGCGCAGCGCGTTCTCGAGGCCGAGCAGCTGGTAGTGGCTGTACATCGCGCCGACGAACACCCCAACGCGCTCGCCTGCCAGCGCCGCCCGGGGGTAGCCAGCGTCCTCGAGGGTGTGCCAGGTGGTCTCGAGAAACAGCCGCTCTTGCGGGTCCATGATCTGGGCCTCGCGCGGGGCGATGTTGAACAACCGGGCGTCGAAGCGATCGACGTCGTCGATGAAGCCGCCCCAGCGGGTGTGGGCTCGATCCTTGCGTTGCCCGCTCGGGTCGTACCAGGCGGCGTGATCCCAGCGCGCGGGGGGGATCTCGGTGATCGCGTCGTGCCCGTTGACGAGGTTGGACCAGAACTGCTCGAGGTCTTCCGCTTGGGGGTAGCGCCCCGCGACGCCGATGATCGCGATGGGCTCCGCTGTCGCGTCGGCGCTGGCGCGAGCGCGGTGGGGCTGGCTCGGCTGGCCCGGCTGGCCCGGCTGGCTCGGCTGGCTCGGTTGGCTCGGTTGGCTCGGCTGGCTCGGCTGGCTCGGCTGGCTCGGCTGGCT
>NZ_JMCC02000258.1 GCF_000737335.2 Enhygromyxa salina
GCCAGCACGACGCTGAGCATCAGCATGGGCTTGGTTCTCATTGAAGCTCATCCTACCAGACCGCCGACCGCTCGTCCGAGGAACGAGCGGTCGGGGGCAGCCGTGCACTTGTTCGTTCCCGTCTAGTTCCAGGTCGTTCGCGGGACGGTGATGGTCCAGCTGTTTGCGTCGGCGTCAACATGCTCGATGACGAAGCTATCGAGCATCCAGCTGTCGCCGTGTTGGTGAGCCGTGATCGGGGACGCGTTTCGGCCCCAGCGCAAGTCGGCAACAATCCCTCCGCCGACCCCGCTGATGACGAAGTGCGCGTCGCCAGCCTCGACTGCGAAGACTTGACTGCCGGCGCGGTCGGTCCGGATCGTGCCGAGGCCAACCTGGTACAGCCGGATCGCCGACCGCTCGATCGGGACGACGGACGTCCCGTTGGTCAGCTCGACAGGGCCGTCAGCAAACAGCTCGAGCTCCTCGAGGGTCCAGTAGCCCGTGGGTCCGTCCGTCGTGATCTCCAGCCGCGAGCACCAGGGGTCGACGCACGCGCTCGCCTGGGACTGGAAACTACCTGTCCCGGAGACCCGCCCCCCAAGCACCTCGGGTCCCATGATCGAGCCGCTCGACGACTCGCCCAGGTGCAAGATCTGGTTGATGCCAGGGGACGTTGGCACGATGCTCTCAAAGATCTCCGTGTTGTTGACGTCGTTGTCGTAGCAGCTGAGGTAGGTGTCCGGATCGTCCGGGAGCGAGGCCGAGCCGACCTCTGCGTGGTCGACGGTGATCCTGAAGTTGTTCAGCCCCGGCCAGTTCCCATTCTTGCCGTCGTTGACGAGCCAGGAGGCGGGGTCGAGTATGCCGGGCACGTCAGTCGGATTGTTCAGCGCCAGGTAGCACTCCTGCTGGTTTTCGGCGAGCCAGTTTTGCAGCTTCTGGGCCTGGTTTTCGCCCACCGGGAACGCACCTGCATCGATCAGGTTTTGAATCCGGGTAGGGATCGACCGACAGATCTGCTCAATCAAGTCGGAGCCACAGTGGGTCACGACCGTGTCCTGGTCGACTGGTTGTTCGGCGTCGCAGCAGGCGACGACCGCCGACAGCTCGTAGGGCTCGGCGAACGGGCCGAATTCATGGACCTCGTCGCACCACGACGGATCACCGATGGTCTGTCCGCAGTCACCCAGCAGGGTGTTGAACGAGATTGATGCCGAGAATTCGCCAGCACACTGGTAGACGGTCCGCGGGTAGCCGTCGCCGCTCAGCGTGCAGGGAGGGGGCGGGAGCTGTTCGTCTCCGTCTTCGCCCGTGTCCCCGAGCGAATCCTTGCATTCATCGGCGTCGACGAGGAACTCACAGATGGGGTTCAGTTCTTCCTCCTTGGCGCAGCCGCCGAGCAGCGCGAGGACGGAGAGGACCTGTGCCGCCATGATGGATTGGTGATATCGGAACATGGCGGGGCTCAGTGCACGGCGCATGCCACCGTTCCGCCATTTACTTGTTCCCGCGTATCGTGCCTCGAAGCACGAACTAATGGGTTTCTTCGAGAGCCGCGAGTCATCGAGCTGCTGCAACTGACGAGAAAATCGTCAGCAACATCGATGCCCACGTGACCGAAATTCGACCGTGTTGCACCCCGGTGGTCTCACGGTGGGTTCTCGCGGCCCTGACGAAAAACTCGTCAGCGTGACGATTTTTTCGTCGCCACGCGACGCGCCCACGAGTTCGCCCAAGAACACCGCCTTCACGGGATCACTCGCTCCGTTTTCGCGGCGAAGCCACCGGTTGCAACACGACGGCCCGGCAACCAGGGCTCCGAGGGTCCCTCGGAGCGAAAATTCACGGCGTATTAGACCCAA
>NZ_JMCC02000259.1 GCF_000737335.2 Enhygromyxa salina
CCGCTCGCTCGGGCTCCGGCGGCGCCATCATCCGCCCCACCAGCCGCGGCGCGAGTGCTCGACTGAGCCGTGCTGATGACCGACATCGCAGCTTTCATGGTATGCGATCAGCGCCAGCAAAGTCGGGCGTCCCGTCCAACGCAGGACGAGTGTCACCTTCGATATCTGTCGTGGGGTCTCCTGTAGCCCACGAGGCTGCGGTCTCAATCGCAGGAGGATAGACTCCCGCCACTAGCAGAAATTCACCTTGCAGGTAGTCTGAGAACCAATTGATCTCCACGTCGCCGAGAGCGACGTTATCCCCCATCGTCATCTCCAGAGCACTGGAGGAAATCGTTACGTTGGGGCAATTGACCTCCGGCGTAGCGTGCGTGCTAACAATAATACTATTACGAACACTCGTATCAGTACCATCTACGCAGAACAAAGCGGCGCTCGGAACTACGGGCCCCAACGCGAGAGTCGAATAGTTGACCTGACTTGTGCCACTCTGCACGTTGAGCGCAGGTTGGCTCGATGATCCTCCAACGAAGGAGTTCTCGACCGTGAGCGCGCCTCCGTTGACGAGTATACCGCCGCCGGCATTATTGACAATCTCAGACCGCTGAATCCACACTTGCGCTTGAGCCACCTCGACTCCCCGAGACACCGCGGCCTCGATTCGAACACCACTCAAATATACAATAGCGTTATTTTGTACCGCCAGCGCGTAGTCTTCGCTTCCATCAGACCAAACTGGCCGCTCCATAGCCCCCTTCCCAACGATCGCAACAGTCCTTCCGCTCGAAACCAACAACGTTTCCTCATACGTATTCCCTGGAGTGTCCCGGAGAATAATCGTCCCCTTTTCGCTTGCACCGATTTTCCCAAGCCCGGTGAGCAAGTCGCAAAGCGGCATCTCACTCGACCCCGGCCCCGCATTGCTGCATGCATTGTCGTCAGCATCCACATACCAGACCCGGTCGAGCGGCATGCATGACCCAAGGTCAATCTCACACGCACTCCCCGGGCACTGCGAGTGCTCAGTACACGGCACGCAAACATTCGCCTGGCACGCCGGCATCTCCGTCGGGCAAGCTGATACATCGTCGTCCGTACACTCCACGCACGCGCCGCCCTCATCGCACACCGGCGTCGCAGGATACTCGTCCCCACAACTCACCCCCATCGCATCCCCACACGGCACGCACACCCCACCGTCGCACAGCGGCGTCTCCACCGAACACTCGTCGCTCCCCATGCACATCGGCCCGGTGTCCCCATCACCATCCCCGTCACCGTCCCCATCACCATCCCCAGTGGGATCGCCGTCCCCATCGCCGTCTCCATCCCCATCACCGTCCCCTTCGGCCATCCCGCTGCATTCTGCTTCGTCCCGTCCGTTGCAGTACCAACAGCCTTGAGGAATAACTTCGGTACACCCATCCTCGGTCTTTTCGTCCGCCGCGAGACATGTGTTGTCAGAGCAGTACGCATCTGCCCAGTCCGGGTGCTGCTGCGCACAGTAGTCATCGCCACCATTATTGACGCAGTGGTCCTTGTTCGCCACAACGCAACCTTGCAGCGATGGAACGGCCGCACCTACACAAAAGCCCACAAGGAGAGTGACGACGAGACGGTTGCTCACGCTTCATTGTCCGCAGCTAGGCGCTTGGCGTCAAGCCGACAATGGGCCAGAAGGGGCGCGCATGCTATAATTAGCGACGGCCGAGGCGCCATCCTTCCTAGGAGCCCGTGGTGCAACGCATCACGCCGCCTCGCTTGGTCTTTCCGCCGAGCTCTTCGTCGCCGAAACTTCCAGT
>NZ_JMCC02000026.1 GCF_000737335.2 Enhygromyxa salina
GCGTCCGCGCCCGCGAGCCCGGTCCACGAGCCCCAGCCCCAGCCCCCACGTCACGAGCCCGCCGAACACCCACGAACGTCGCCGCTATACGGCCCGCCGGTGAGACACGGGATCGGGCTCGACGTCGCGATCGGGCTCGCCCTGTGTCAGCCCGCGCTGCTCTACGCGGGTGTGTGTCGGCGCCAAGCCGGGGGCCGTGGCCCCGCGCCGGGGGTCGCGCTGCGGCTGGGGGCTGGCTGGCGCTTCAACCCCAACTGGTACCTCTCGGGCGCGTGGGTTCGCCAGGCGCATCGCCCGGGTGGCTCGTTCGCTACGGGCACGTCTGACGCCGGCATGCTCGCGGTCCGCGGGATCCTTCCTCTCGCAACGCCGACCGGGGCGGACAGCCGCGTGGACCTGGGCTTCGAGCTTGGCCTGGGCTGGTCGCAGCGGGTGCTGACGCGCGACGTCGCCCCCCTCCAACTCAGCTCCAGCGGCGCGCTGGTTCGGCCCGCCCTGATCCTGGACGGCTGGATCCTCGCCGACTTTTCGATCGGTCTCGAGTTCGCGACACAGCTCAATTTCCATTGGCAACACTGCGTGGACGCTGGTTGCCAGCCAGCGCCGGGCGATTGGGTCGCGAGCGACCTGGATCGACGTTGGGTCGACGGGTTCACGATCGCGCTGCGATTGAGCGGACTCGTGTTTCCCCGTCTCTAGTGGCGAATCCAAGCAGCCACCAACAAAAAGCAATCAATCATCGACGCGCCGTGACTACCGGTAAGAGCCCCGCGCTCCACCGAGCCCCATGAGCCACCTTTCCATTGTCGAAGCCCCGGCCCCGTCCCCTACCCGTCCCCGCCTGTCGGCAGGTGAACCGCCCCCGCGGATCGACGATCTCGCCGCGCAGCTGTCGGAGCTTGGCAAGGAGCTCAGCGTCGAGCAGGCCGTGGAGATCGGTCGGCTCGTGGTCGAGCGCCTGTACAAGGGTGATCTCTCGAGCTGGCGCGGCCGCGGACCCAAGACCCACTCGCTGCGCTCGCTCTCGCGCCGCAGCGACCTGCCCGTGAGCAGCTCCGCGCTGTATCGCTCGATCGCCCTGTACGAGCTGAGCTCGCGGCTTGGTGGGCTGCAGCGCTGGGCCGAGGCGGGCCTCGGCATCAGCCACCTGCGCCTGGTCCTGGGCTTGCCCGAGCTCGACCAACGTCGCCTGCTCGACGCCGCGATCCATGAGACCTGGACGGTCGCCGATCTCGAGCGCGAAGCCGTCGCCGCCCGCAAGCGCAGCCCCGCGCGCGCCAGTCGTGGCGGCCGGCCCAGGCTCCCGCGCTTCGTGAAATCGGTCAATCGCCTGCGCAAGACCGCCGAGGCCCCCGACGAGCTGTTTGGTGATCTCGACGCGGCGGCCAGCATGAGCGAAGAGGACCTGACCGAGATCCGCGACATGCTGGCAACGATCCGCGTGCGCTGCTCGGAGCTCGAGCGCGCGCTCGATCGCGTCGCGCCGCCGATCGTCCGCAACGACTGACGCAGAACGTTGGTCGGCGGCCAACCGGTGGCAGGTCGCATCGGGTCGTATCAGGTCGTATCGAAGACTGGGACTTCGCCTGGCAGGGCGAGTACTTCTTGACCGAGCCGGTGACCGTGCAGTTCGGAGATCGCCTGTACGTCGAATGCCACTTCGACAACAACCAGGCCAACCAACCGGACGGCGAAGCCCCCCGAGATCAGTGGTGGGGTGACGACAAAGAGATGTGCATCGCGTCCGTGATGATCTCTCGCTGACGCTCCATTAGCGGCCATTAGACCGCTCAAAGCCGCGATGCCGCCGATCTTGGCGAGGCCGCTCCAAATTCGCGATGGCGCCCGCGTGTTGATGATAGAATCTGCCGCCACCGGAGACCCGCCAATGTTCGCGAACACGCAGATGATGGGCATGGACACTGGCTTTCCAGATGTCTGCCTGACCCCGAGCCCAGCCGGGCCCGTGCCGATCCCCTACCCCAACATCACCGCCGGTCCGATGGGCGTGCCCGCGGCCTACAACGTGCTGTTCATGTGCGCCCCGGCCCACAACATGGGCACGTCGATCCCCATGACCAATGGCGACAACGCGGGCGTCGCCACCGGCGTCGCCTCGGGCATTGTGATGGGCCCGTCGCGCCACCTGACCGGCGCCTTCACGACCTTGGTGGGTGGCCTGCCTGCGACCCGCGTGACCAGTGCCTCTTTGCAAAACTCGACCAACTGTCCGGGTGTTCGTGCCGTGCCCAGCCAGGTCAAGGTCCTGATCTTGTCGCCATGAGTGAACCTACCGAACAACAGATCGTGCGCCTGCGCTTCTTTTGCGACGCCAGCTCCGACATCCAATGGGAGGTCTCGGGCTTTTCATTGTCGGAGCGCTTCAACGAGCCCTACCAGCTCCGCGTGGAGCTGCGCACCCAAGACCCGGGCGCCGAGCCAATCGCCATGCTCGGGGCCTCGTGCAACGTCACCGTCGAGCGCGGCACGATGCAGCGCGAGTTCTTCGGCATCATCGAGTCCGTCGAAGATGGGTTGAGCCAGGCCGATCACGTGGTCGCCAACTTGACGGTGGTCCCAGCGCTGATCGCCCTCGCGCATCGCAAGACCAGCCGGATCTTCCAGGACATGACGATCCCGGACATCCTCGCGCAGGTGTTTGACGAGGGCCTCGCCCCGTTCGAGCGCAGCGTCAACACCGACTTCCTGACCGGCAGCTACGAGCCGCAGGAGTACACGGTCCAGTACCGCGAGACCGACCTCGAGTTCGTCGATCGGCTCATGGAGGAGTACGGCATCGTGTACTGCTTCCGGCACACCGACGTCGAGACCCTGACCCTGATCGACGACCCCTCGGCCTACGAAGATCTGATCTCCCACGGCAACGACGACGGCGTGCTGCCCGTGGTCCTGCGGGGCGACGGCGCGGGCATGCGCGAGAACATCCAGGGGTTTCGCCGCGAGTCCAAGCTGCGCCAGACCGTGGCCCGCACCGCCGTGTTCGACTGGATGGCGCCTGGCCCCGCGCAGCTGAGCGAAGACGACACCGTCACCGACCTCGGCTTCGTCAACGGCGCAGAGTTTGGGCCCGAGCGCGAAGACTACGAGCACGAAGAGCCAACCACGCTCTACGGGTATCGCAGCGCCGGCCTGGACTTCGCGGCCGTCGAGAACCAGGTCCGCCTGCGCCGGGTCGTTCACCAACGCGACGCGACCCGCAGCGTCGGCGTCTCCTCGGCGACCGGGCTCAGCCCGGGCATGAAGTTCGAGCTGCTCGATCACCCCCAGCCCGATCTCGACGGGCAGTACCTGGTCGTCAGCGTCGACCACAGCGCCGGCAACTACATGACCGGCGGAGCCAGCGGCGGGTCCAGCAAGGCCGACGGCGGCGAAGCCAGCGATGCGCCGGCCGAGGACTCGTACACCAACCGGTTCGAGTGCGTGCCGATCGACGTGGAGTGGCGGCCCACTCGCAAGACCCCGCGCCCGCGGATCCACGCGATGCAGACCGCGACCGTCGTGGGCCCGGCCGGCGAAGAGATCCACACCGACGAGCACGGCCGCATCAAGGTCCAGTTCCACTGGGACCGGGACGGCGCCTCGGACGAGAGCTCCTCGTGCTTCATCCGCGTGGTCCAGCCCTGGGCCGGCAACGGCTGGGGCTTCGTGTTCTTGCCCCGGATCGGCATGGAGGTCGCGGTGACCTTCGTCGAGGGCGACCCCGATCGACCGGTCGTGACCGGCTGCCTCTACAACGGCGCCAACGCGACGCCCTACCCGCTCCCGGGCGACAAGACCAAGAGCACGATCAAGTCCGACAGCTCGCCGGGCAGCGGCGGCTTCAACGAGCTGCGCTTCGAGGACGCGGCGGGCGCGGAAGAGATCTACATCCACGCCCAAAAGGACTTCAACGAGGTCGTGCTCAACGACCACAACACCACGGTTGGCAACAACCAAACCAACAACGTCGACGTCGATCAGACCCAGACCGTCCACGGCAACCAAAGCGAGACGATCGACGGCAACCAAGACATGACCGTCTCGGGCAACCGCACGGTCCACGTCGTCGGCGACTTCGAAGAGACCATTGACGCCACCGAGACCCGCACGGTGACCGGCGCCGTGTCCGAGACCTTCGCGGCGACCGAGACCCGCGACATCGCGGCCGATCAAACCGAGACGATCGGCGGCAGCGTCACGCGCACCGTCAGCGGCGGCGTGAACGACACGATCACCGGCTCGCTCACCGAGACCATCACCGGCGGGATCACGACCACGACGCCGGCCAACCTCAACATCACCGCGGCGGGCGGCATCAACATGACCACCGCCGGCTCCATGCTGGTGACCGCAACCGGCGGCTTCACGGTCCTCGCTCCGGGCGGCACCAAGACCGTCGACGTGGACTTCTGGAAGGTCGGCGGCGGCCAGGGTGACGCGTTCTCGTGGCAGATCGGCATGGCCGGGATCAAGCTCGACGTCGTCGGCCTCGCGATCGCAACCACGGGCACCAAGCTCGAGGCCTGCAACATCTCGATCTCCACCGCCATGGCGGCGATGGCCAACGAACCAATGGTGATCGAGTCGCGCGGCCAAGCCGTCGCGCTGGGCGCCATCGGGATCTGGAGCTTCGGCCTCTCGTCACTGCTGTGAAAGTCTTCAAGCCAGGCCAGCTCGGAATCCTGACCCGCTGCTTCGAGCACGGGCGGCGCTTCTACATGGGCGTCTCGGCCCTCAGCTTCATCCAGCTCGGGCGCACCGACTCGATGCTGCACGAGGTCGCGATGTGGAAGTTCGTGGCCGAGCGGCTCGGGGCCGAGGGCGCCCTCGATGCCGCGATCCCCAAGTCGCGCGGCGAGTTCCTCGTCAACGGCAGCGCGTTCGCACCCGGCGGCCAGCCGGTCCCGGCGATCGCCGTGCGGGCAGCGGTTGGCTCGCTGCAAAAGGACCTCGCGGTCTACGGTGACCGCTACTGGACCGGTCGCAGCGCCACCCAGCCGCGGCCATTCACCCAGATGCCGCTCGACTGGGCCCACGCGTTTGGCGGCCAGGACTACGCCAAGAATCCCCACGGCAAGGGCGTCAGCGAGGTCGAGATCGAGGGCGTGCAGATCGTCCCGCTGCCCAACATCGAAGCCCCGCGCGAGCCCATCTCGGCGCCCGGCGACCGACCCGACCCCGCCGGGTTTGGGCCGCTGGACATCAGCTGGCCCCAGCGCAACGCCCTGGCCGGCACCTACGACCAACACTGGCTCGAGAACCTGTTCCCTGGGTTTGCCCGCGACGTCGACTGGGAGATCCACAACATCGCCTGCCCGGATCAGCGGCGCGATGGGTTCTGGGAGGGCGGCGAGCGCTACCGCTTCGACAACCTGCACCCCAGCAAGGTCGTTGAGGGTGAGCTGCCCCGGTTTCGCGCCCGGGTGTTCGTGAGCCGCTCCCACCAAGTCGGTCAACCCCGGCCGCCAATCCCCGAGACCAAGGCCAAGGTCAAGGTCGCGCCCGAGGTCATCGACGAGATTCCGCTGGCGCTGCAGACCTTGTGGTTCTTTCCCGACGCGGAGTTCGCCGTGCTGATCTGGTCGGGCTCCACGATCATCGCCGAGGAGCAGGGCGAGGACATCTTGCACCTGATGGCCGCCGCCGAGCACCAAGGTCGGCCCCGCGAGCTCGAGCACTATCGCCAGGCCATGGCTGCGCGGCTCGATCCCGACAATGGACCGATCGCCTCGCTGCGCGATGAAGAGCTGCTGCCCCAGGATCTCGGCCCGGCCCCCTCCCCGCTCGACGAGGACGTCGAGCTCGCCAAGTTTGGCAACTTCGCGGCGCAAAACCTCCACCGTCGTCAGGTTCAGGTCGCCAACGACGCGCGGGCGATCGTCGCCGGCCATGGCCTCGATCCCGACATTCACGGTCCCCTCGAGGTCCCGCCGCTGCCGCCCGCGCCCAGCATTCAAGAGGCCGCCGCGACCCTCGAGAAGGCCAAGGCCGAGGCCGCCGTGACCAAGGCCGAGCTCGAGGCCAAGGCCGCCAAGGCCCAAGCCGACATCGACAAGATCGTCGACGACGCCAACATCGAGGGCTTCACCAGCGAGACCGTGCGCGAAGAGCAGGCCGGCCCAGGCCACGTCGGTCCGCCGATCTGGACCGCCGACTTCATGCTCGGGATGCTGCAAAAGCTGGCAATGGACTCCCGCTCGGCTGGCGTGATCAACGACGAGATCGAGGGGATGATCGTCAACGACAAGCTCTACGCCGAGTGGGCAGAGTCCGAGCGCAAGCAGTTCGAGGCCTACCGGATCCAGGCCCACCTCCAGTCTCCGGCCCCGCCGATGCCCGCCGAGCTGACCGCGCCCACGCGCGAGCGGGTCCGCATGGCGATCGCCAACGGCGAAGACTTTGCAACGCTCAACATGACCGGCGCGGATCTGAGCGGGATGGATCTGGCGGGCGCGAACTTGTCGGGTGCGCTGCTCGAGAGCGCCATTCTCGAAGGCACCAACCTCAGCGGCGCCAACCTAGACAACGCCGTGCTCGCCCACGCCAAGCTCACGGGTACCCGCTTCGATGGCGCCTCGCTGGTCAACGCAAACATCGGGCGGGCCAAGATAAGCGGCGCCGTGTTCACGGGCGCGGATCTCAGCAAGGCGACCCTGTTCGAGGCCGAGGTCGCGGACGCCAGCTTCGAGCGGGCCACGCTGGTCGGCGTGACCTTCTTCGGGGCCCAGTTCGAGCGCGTCAACGCCCGCGGCATGAAGACCGAGACCGCGGTGCTAGCCAGGACCCGGTTCAGCGCAACCGACTTCGCCGGGGCGATGCTCGACAAGTGCATCCTGCTCGAGAACGATCTGCGCGGGTCCAGCTTCGACGGCGCCTCGCTGGTCGGGGCAACCTTCCTCAATTCGGATCTGCGCGAGGTCGGATTTCGGGGGGCGCGCCTCGACAACGCCCGCTTCGTCGAGGGCACCAAGCTCGACGGCGCCGTGTTCACGCAAGCCTCGCTGCTGGGCACCAACTTGCGCGGGATGTCGCTGCGTGGCGCAGATCTGCGCCAGGCCAGCATGGATCGCGCGGACCTGACCGAGTGCGATCTGGCAGACGCCAAGCTCTATCAAGTCGTCGCCCGCGAGGCCAAGTTCGAGGTCGCGGATCTGCGCAACGCCGAGCTGATGTCCGGCAATTTCATGAACGCGAGCTTTGCCCGCGCCACCCTCTACGGCGCCGATTTTCGCGGCGCAAACCTGCACGGGGCCGACATGGCCCGGGTCCGATCCGACGCCACCGTGCAGCTCGGCGAGGCGCTGCTGACCAAGGTTCGGATCCATCCCCGCCACGTCGAAGCAAGTGAGCCAGCATGACGCGGAAGATGGACGACCCCACCCAGTGGAAGGTGCCCAAGACCGCCGACGAGCTCGCCGCCTTCGTGCACGGCGGGCGCGAGATCGTTGGCTACGATCTGAGCGGCCTGGACCTGCGCGGCGTCAACCTGTGCGGCGGCGTGTTCAGCGAGGCCAAGCTGTCCAACGCCCAGCTCGACGGCGCGGACCTGCGCGAGGTCAGCTTCATCAAGTGTGCGCTCGACGGTGCCTCGTTGGTTGGCGCCAACCTCCACCAAGCCAACATCGTCGGATCAAAGCTCGCTGGCGCGAACCTCAGCGGCGCCGCAATGACCACCGCCAAGTTCAACGAGGTCGACGCGACCGGGGCGGACTTTCGCAACACCGACGCCCGCCTGACCGTGTTTGCCAAGTGCACCCTCAGCAACGCGCTGTTCAACGACGCCAAGCTCGAGCGCACGATCTACCTCGAGGACGCGCTCGACGGCGTGGACTTTCGCGGGTGCAAGCTGGACGCGGTCACGCTGGTCCAGACGGATCTGCGCTCGACCCTGTTCGAGGGCGCGAGCTTCCACCGCGTCATGATGCTCGAGTCCAAGCTCAGCGGCATGAGCTTCGCGGGCGCGAGCCTGGCCTACACCCAGTTCACCGACGCCGAGCTCGAGGGCTGCAACTTCAGCGACGCAGACCTTCACAACTCCAACTTCAAGGGCGCCAAGCTGGCCGGGGCGCTGTTCGCCAAGGCCAACGCCAACAACGCGCTGTTCGTAGAGGCTGATCTGCGCGGCGCTGATCTGCGCCAGACCAAGCTCAGCCAGTCGATCTTCGTCAACGCCAACCTCGAGGGCGCCAGCTGTGCGGGCGCGGGCATGTACCAGTGCATCTTGCACAAGGCCACGTGCAAGGGCGTGTCGTTTGCCAGCGCCAACTTGATCTACGCTGACTTCTCCGAAGCGGACATCAGCCAGGCCGATTTCACCGGCGCAAAGATGTTTCGCGCCAAGCTGCACAACGTCGTCGAGGACGGCGCCGTGATCCCCAACCGCGCCGTCACGCTGGGCACCGATCCCGAGCTCGCGGCGGCGCAAAACTGGAAGCCAAAGTTCTGACCATGAACATCCACCTGCGCGAACTCGAGCTCGTCACCAACACCACGCCTGCCCCCGGTCGCCAGGGGACCGCGATCACGGTTGGGCGATCTGGCTCTGGCGGCAGCTGGACGCTGGAAGCAGACGGGCGGCAATTCGAGGCCAAGCGGGCCGCCAGCTGCCTGCTCGAGCCCGAGATCGGCGACGAGGTGTGGTTCGTCGCGCAAGGTGAGCGCAGCTTCGTGCTCGCTGTGCTCGAGCGCGCCGAGGCGGCCGGGGTCGCGACCCTGAGCGTCAATGGCGACGCTGCGCTGCGGGTCAACGGTCAGCTAGATGTTCACGCGAGCGCGGGGGTCGAGCTGCGCAGCGACGCGCAGGTTGGCATCACGGGGGCGGAGGTCCGCGTGCAAGCCAAGCTCGCGCGGATGGTGTTCGACGAGGGCACCGCCGTGCTGCGATCGATGTTCTCCCACGTGACCAACTCCACGTTTGTGGGCAAGGTGATCGAGACCGTCGCGGATCGGGTGGTGCAGTCGAGCAAGACCAGCCTGCGCACGGTGGCCGAGCTCGACCAGGTGCAGGCTGGGGTGATCGACTACCGCGCCAGCGATGCGGCGCATGTTGCTGCGGATCAGGTGCTGATCAATGGCGGGCAGATCGCCAAGGTCGAGGCTGGGCAGATCCACCTGGGCTGAGCCCAGCAACACCTCAGTGGCAATTCTTGAAGGTCACCGTGCCCGAGACCTTGCGCCCCTCGGCCTCGCACTCGAGCTTGGCTTCACCCATCACGTTGGTGATGTCATTGACCGAAGAGGTCTGCCGCTCGACGCTGAAGCTCCCGCACGCGCCAAACTCGACGGCCTTGTCGCCAAGCAGGATCGCATTTGGCTCGTTCGTGGGGCTCTGAACCAGCCGCAGCGTTTGCCCGGCGTCGTCGATCAGATCAACCCCCGCGAAGCCGTTGAGCTGCCCCGCGCGACATGAGGTCGGCACGAAGCTCTTGTCATCGATCTTCAGCGTCGCGGTGATCTCGTTGGTGCAGGCGGTCGTGCACAGCAGCAACGCGGCGAGCAAGCCCAGCCCCTGGGCTTGCGCTGAACGTGATCCAACGGGGTTCATGCCGCGAGTATACAGAGAACGAGGGGGGCGGACCAAGTCACGGCCCATCAAACCCTCAGCCGCAGACCGAGCCCGAGAACCCGTCGAAGCCGATCATCGCCGGCACGCAGCTGCCCATCGGGCAGTCGGCATCGGACTCACACTCGCCACAGACCCCGACAAACCCTCAGCCGCAGACCGAGCCCGAGAACCCGTCGAAGCCGATCATCGCCGGCACGCAGCTGCCCATCGGGCAGTCGGCATCGGACTCACACTCGCCACAGACCCCGAGCTGGATGAAGCCCATCAGATCCGCGGTGGTGCAGAAGCCCTCGCACTGCTCGTTGCCGCTGCCGTTGGCGTCACACAGCGAGTCGTTGGGGGCGGTCCCGGGATCAATGCACGCGCGCTGGCCCCCAATGTTCATGAGATCCATGAAGTCGACCTGCGGGGCGCACAGCTGGCCGGGCGGGCAGTGCCCATCCTCGGCGCACTCCGAGCAGAAGTTCCCGTTGAACAGCCCGCCCAGATCGATGACCTCGGCGCAGTACAGGCCGTCGGCGCAGGCGTTGTCGCTCTCACACATCTGGCCCTGGCCCCCGTCGCCGCACGCGAACCAGGCGCCCGAGAACGTGCAGTTGCTGCCGTCGGGGCAGTCCGAATCGCTGCCGCACTCCGAGCAGACCCCGCCAAACCCGGGCACCCCATTGCAGAACAGATCTTCGGCGCACTCCGAGTCGGACATGCACATGTCGCCCAGGTTGCCCGGCGCGGCGGTGTCCATTCCGGAGTCGGGCCCCTCGTCGGACACGAAGCTGCCGTCGGTGGTGGTTGATGTCGTGGTCGTGCTGGGATCGGGGCCGTCGTCGGTCGACGTATCGGCTGCAGTCTCGCTGGCGGTACCGGAGGCGGCCGTGGTCTCGCCCGCGTCTTCGTCGGCCGGCGCGTCGGGGCCACACCCCACGATCAACGACACGGACAGGCACAAGAAAGGAAGCAGGCGGGTCGACATCGAGGGTGAGTTCACAAAGCGCATGGCAGGTCTCCGGGTGGGTCTATGCCGGGGAGCGTCCCGCAAACCGGGGGCGCTTGTCTACCCTGATGTCGCCGCCGGCTTCGCCCTGGCCGCTCAGGTCCCGACGATCATGCCGCCGTCGACGCTGAGCACCGCCCCGCTGATGAAGCCCGAGCCTGGATCCGCCAAGAACAGGTACGCCCGCGCGATGTCCTGGGGCTCGCCGATCCGCCCGACAGGCGTGCGCGCGACCATGCCTTCGAGCGCGTGCGCGGGCAACTGCCGGACCATGTCCGTGGCCACGAAGCCGGGCGCGATCGCGTTGACCGTGATCCCATAGCGACCGAGCTCTCGCGCCCAGACCTTGGTCATGTCGATCACCCCCGCCTTGGCCGCGACGTAGTTGGTCTGGCCAAAGTTTCCGTACAGCCCCACGCCTGCGCGGTGGCCAGGCCGATCCCGTTGGCGGCGCCAGTGATAATTGCGACTCGTTGTTCGTTGCTCATCTCGTGTCGCGCTCGTGGTGGTGATCGGGGGTCACTCGAACACGAGGTCCGGGTGACGACGCAGGATCTGTGCCTGCCCCGCAGAGAACCACGCCTGGTCCACCTCCACGGAGGTCGCGATGCCCGAGCTCATCAGTTGCTCGCTCGCCTCGCCGGCCGCGTGCTCGCCAAGCGGCGCATCGCTGTGATGCAGCCCGAGGTAGTGGCCGATCTCGTGGGCAAGCACGACGCCGTGCCGCTCGGGTGACTGACTGGGGGCCGGCTCGCCGTCCTCGTCGCACGCGCCCGCGGCCACGACCACGACCGAGGGCGAGGTCGCGTCATCGAGCGCGCCGGGGATCCGCGTGGCCTGCCCCAGCGGAAAGCTGGCTGTCATCTGGATCTGATCCGTGAGGTGGATGCACGGGACCAGCACCACCGGCACGAAGCGCGCGTCGTCGGCGTCCCGACGCAGGCAAGCCAGGACCTCGTCGTGCAGCGACCGCATCGGCAACATCTCGCCCTCGTAGTCCAGCTGACCGACCGGCCCGACTCGACCCTCGGCCTCGAGCTCGAGCTGCACGCCGATCGCCGCGAAGCGCTGAACCGCGACCGCCCACGCCTGCGCGAGCGCGGGGTCTTCGGTCGTTGGCGCCCAGCCGCTGTCCTCGCTGATCAACATGCGCACGGCCACGCGCGCGGACGCCTCGGGGCTTGGGATCGGCTCGGACGCCGCGTCCACGCGGATCTGCGTGGGCATGTCAGGAAACCGCAGCCGCGTCGCGCCAACCCGCAGCGCGCAGTCCCGAAATTGGACGCGCAGCTCGACGACATCCGGCCCCGCGAGCGGCTCGAGAGCGCTCGAGAACACGAACACGCCCGCGCCAGGGCCTTGGTAGCTGCGCTGGTGGGTGGGCAGGAGCTCGGCGTTGGCGGCGGGGATCAGCTCCGTTCCGTCGCTGAGCCGGGCCTCGAGTAGATCGTGGCAGAGCAGCTCGTGGGTCGTGGGCTCGCCGTTCAGGTTGACGCTGCGGACCGCGAGGTAGCGCTGGCCGGCGGCGATCGGGATCTCGATCCACCCGCTGTGGCCGGCGTCGTCGATCGTGAGCTCCCCGATCGGCTGCCACGCGATCGCAGCGGGCGAGCTTGTGGGGAGCTCGATCGCGGGATCGCAAGGGTGCGGCTCGCCGCCGGTGTCGGACTCCGTGCCGGCGTCCGTCGCTTCGCTGGTGTCGGCTTCGTCGCTCGCGGCGGGTGGCGTGCAAGCGGCGAGCGCGAGCGCGACGAGCGAGGTTGCGGTGGCGGAGCGCACGGGCGCTCACGATAGCGGATTCGGACGCTGGCGACCTCGGGCGTCAGTTCCCCACCCGGTACGCAGCGATCCGCTCGGCCACCAGCGCCCGCCGTGCCGCGTACGCGGCCTGCAGCGCCCCAGCCTTGGCCTGCACCTCGTCCTCCACCACCCCAAACCCGATCGCGTCGGGGTTCTCGCTCAGCAGCTCGATCATCGCCGCCCGCGCTGGCTCGCCGCCAAGCCGGGCGAGCAGCGCGTCCACGCTGAGCTCGGTCGCCGCGTTGAAGCGCGCCTGATCCAGCCACTCGAGCGTCTGCTCGAGCGTGTCCACAAACCGATCATAGACCGCCGGCTCTGCGAAGATCGCATAGTCCAGGCGCCCCTCCGAGCAATACAGCAGCTCGTGGGGATCTTGAATCGCGAAGTCGCCGTTGTTGTGGCAAGGCGAGAAGATGTCGTCCTGATCCCAGGTCGAGATGCTGAAGTAGTCTCGCGTCATCCCGGGCTCGCCGGTGACGTCCGTTGACATGAAGTAGACCTCGTCAACGTAGTCGCCCGACTCGAGCAAGCTCATCAACGCGATCCAGCGCAGGTATTGCTCGAGATCCATGCTGGCCTCTAGCCAGGTCAGCAGCGCGTCGCCGGTTGTCGTCTCGGCCGTGCTCGTGAACGCCTCGTAGTCCGCCAGCGCCTGCGCTTCGGAGCCGGCGCTGTGCTTGGCCTCGGGCAGCTCGCCCTCCACGTCGGCCGCGCGCCGGACGATCAACCGGACCCCGGTGTTGTCTTGCCGCAGCTCCTCTTGGGGCTTTTCAACCAGCAGATACACGCCCTGGCTGACGCCGCTGAGCACCAGCTCGACCATGCGAAATTTGGGCGCGAACAGGCCCAGCGCGGCCATCAGCTGGTTGGCGGTGAATTGCGTGATGTAGCGATCATCCAGGCACATCGAGAGCAAGAAGAACTCGTCGGTGGCCGAGCCCTCGAACCAGCGCCGGGGTTGGTCATCCTCGAAATTGAGCGAGTAGGACTTGCGCTCGCACGCGAGCGAATTGTTGCCGCGGAGCTTGAGCTTGGCCGGGGCGGTCAGATCGGGCGCGTTCAGATCTGTGCGGATCTTGCCAATGAACGGCTCCTTGCTGAGCTCCGCGACGCGGGCGTCGTACTCGATCCGCTGCGACGGCGACAACAGGATCTCGATCACCTCGGGGTAGACCGGCTCGCCAGCCCCGGGCGCGCAGCTCATGCCCGGCTCCGCGCCCGGTACCGCGACGTGATCGAGCGGCAGCGCAGGGCCGCCGCCCGCGACGTGCAAGGTCGCCCCCTCGACCACATCCAGCGCGCAGTAGCTGACGACGTGCTCACCAGCGGCAAGGTCTGCGTCGAGCCGGGTCGCCCCCTCCAGCAGCGCCGCCTCGAAGCCGCTCGGGGACGCGCCAAGCGACACCAGGTCGACCCGCAGCGGTGCGCTCGTTGCCAGCTCTGCGCCATCAAGCAGCTCCGCTGGAGCCGCGACCAGCAGCTGACGAACGCTCGCGTGATCGGGCTGGACCCGCGCGAGGGTGTCGTCGATCGCGTCAACGGCAGCCGCGAGCGCGAGCGGGTCCGCGTCGCGCGAGCCAAGCCCGCTCCCAAGCAGCTGCTCGAGCCTGGCGCGTTCGGTGGTTGGCGTGGAGATCTGCGTGACCCGCTGGCCCCAGCGAAACAGCGCGATCCGTTCATTGGCTGGCCGCGCGTGGGCGAACGCCATGACCGCCTGTTGCAGCTCGACGGCCTGTTCGGGGTCAGCCGCGGGCAGCAGCAACAACGCCGTGATCGAGCTGCTCGTCGCCGCCTCGATCGTGGTTGGCAGCACCTCGCAGTCGGCGTTGGTCACGACCAAGCACGCGCCGTACTCGGCCCCAAGCAGCTCGCCAGCGTCCCCTTCGAGCCGAACGTGCCGACGCAGCCCGTGATCGTCGTAGAGCTTGGTGCCCGTCGCGACGACCGCGGCGATCCGCGAACAATCGACATCGAGCCCGGCGCCTTCGAGCTGCACTTCGCAGACCTCGGGCTCGGGCTCGGGCTCGGGCTCGGCACCCGGCGGCTCGCACCCCGTCACCGCCAGGGCCAGCCCCGCAAGCAGGGCTCGGCACAGGCGGGTGACGCGAGCGATCATGGGGTGCGTCCCACCGATGTCACGCTCAGGCGACCGCGGCCGCGCTCGCCTGCGCCCGGGTGTGCTTGGCGATCAAGCAGCGCAGCGTGGGCGCGATGATCTGGTCGAGCACCGCGTTGGACACCGCCGCGCGGGTTGACCCTTGCAGCAGGCCGAAGCGCTCGAGCATCGGACCATCGGTGGAAGGATCAACGACCTCGCGCTGGGCCTCGAGCTGCGCGAGACGGGCCGTCAAGATCGGCGCCAAGCTGGCGTCCTGGCCAAGCATCCAGTCGAGGGTAGCCCAAGCCAGCTCCGCGTGGCGGGTCTCGTCTTCGGCGATCTGGGTCAGCACCGCGGACACCTTGCCGCTGCTGCGCTCGGCCGAGATCCGGGCCCGCATCGCCGCGACGCCCTCACCCAAGCACCCCTCTTCGAGGGCCTCGAGCGCGAGCTCCTCGAGCGTGGCGACCCGCGGCTTGGGCATCGGCAGCGCGCCAAAGTCGATCTCGCCGGCGCCGAAGCTGCGCGCCATGTCGAGGCACAGCTGCGCATGGGCGATCTCGTCGAGCGCCGCCGCGTGGCAGCGGGCGATCAGCTGGGGCGGCGCCGCGTGAGCCATGAGCTCCTGGGACAGCCGCGCGAACGCGGGGATCGAGCCGTGCTCGCTCTGGGCCGCGCGGGTCCAGGCTCGGGCGGCGCGATCGTTGTGCAGATCGCAGTCGCCCTGGGCCCAGCCGTTGCCGCTGACCAGCGTGGGCAGCAGCGCGTGGCCCTGCTCGCGGATCGGCCGGCCCTCTTCGTTGCCAGGTGGAATGCAGGTCTCTTTCGACTCGTCGGTGAAGAGCACGGCGCCACACGACACCGGGTTCATCGCCGCGACGCACTCGGACTCCGAGGGCGAGGCGTTCATCGCCGCGAGCATGTTGTCGGCGTCGGTCAGGCAGGTCGACGCCTGCACGCGCGAGTAGCCCTCACAGTCACCGGCCATGAACGTGCCGGGGACGATGTTGCAGGCAGCGTCTGGCTCGCAGGCCCGGACGGCCTCGCAGTACAGCTGGGCCCGCAAGGTCGCGTACTCGAGCTCGGTGAGATCCTCGTAGTCCGGGGCCGGCTCGGGGTCGGGCTCCGGGTCCGGGTTGGTGCCGGGGTCCGTGCCGGGGTCGGTGTCGGCGGCCGTCTCGCCGTCACCGAGCTCGTCGAGCTCGTCACCGATGAACTCCTGGCCGCAGCCGGCGGCGGCGAGGAAGAGGGGCAAGAAGGGGCGCAGGTTCAAGCGGGCCATGCGATGTCTGTTGCACGGCGTGGGTGGGTCGATCACGGGTTGGTGCTGATTTGCCGAAGCCCCACAATCGGCACAACATCGCGCGGCCGGCGCACAGTGCGCGTAGTGCATCGATCTCCTAGAGTCATGCGATGCCCCACGACCTCGTGATCCTTGGTGGCGGACTCGCCGGCTTGACCCTGGCGCTCCAGCTACACCGCCGCCTCCCCCGTCACGACATCGTCGTGCTCGACCGCCAGCTATCTCCGCTGCCCAGGCACGCCCACAAGGTCGGGGAGTCGACGGTCGTCGGCGGCGCTGACTACCTCCATCACGTGCTGGGCATGCACGACTATCTCGCCCATGAGCAGGTTCACAAGCTCGGGCTGCGCTTCTTCATGGGCGATCCCCGCGCCGACTTCTCGACCCGCCCGGAGCTCGGTCGCTCGATCTTCCGTCCAGAGATCAACGAGTGGCAGTTCGATCGCGGCGCGCTCGAGGACGAACTACGCGACAGAGTCCGCGCCGCGGGAATTTCTCTGCGTGAGGGTCACAAGCTGCTGGACATCGAGCTCGCCTCCGGTCGAGCGCCCCATCATCTGCGGGTCGATGATGGCGAGACCGTGCGCGAGCTCGAGGCCCAGTGGGTCGTCGATGCGACCGGTCGTCGGCGCTTTGTGCAGCGCAAGTTGGGCGTCCATGAGCCCTTGGACAGCGACTGCAGCTCGAGTTGGTTTCGGGTCCCGACCCGCGTCGACGTGAGCGACTGGGTCCCGGCCACCCAGCGTGACTGGCATGCTCGGGTGCCTGGGGGCTACCGGGTCAACTCGACGCAACACATCGTCGGTCCCGGATACTGGGTGTGGATCATTCCGCTGCCCGGACCAGCAACCAGCATTGGAATCGTCACGCGCGAGTCCGATCACGCGTTCTCCAGCTTCAATACACTCGCGCTGGCGAAGGCGTGGCTGCGCGAACACGAGCCCAGGGTGTTCGAAGCGCTCGAACACGAGCAAGCCTTCGGGTTCGGCGTCATGCGCAGGTACACCGGCTTCGTGCCGACCCAGGTGGTGTCCCTCGACCGCTGGGCGTGCACGGGCGAAGCCGCCTGCGTGGTCGATCCCCTGTATTCGGGCGCGATCAACGGCATCGCTACAATCAACTCGATGATCGTCGAGCTCGTCGAGCTCGACGCCGCGGGTGCGCTCGAGCAGGCTCACTGCGATCACGTGAACGCCGAGTTTTGCGGGTGGGCCAAGTGGGTCGTGCCTGCGTTCCAGCGGACCTACGCCTATTTCGGCAACACGCTGATCACGACTTGCAAGGTGCTGTGGGACTTTAGCTATGTCGCCGCGCTCGGCTCGCCAAACCTGCTCAATCGTGTGTTTCGCCCCGGCTTCCTGACAGACGCGACACTGCGCGACGCTCCGGTTGAAGCCGGTCTACCGCGATACCGAGCGCTGTATGAGACCATGCTCGAGCTATTCGATGCTTGGGCGGCCGCGAGCACCCGCGACGCGACCCAGACCTACGCGTGGATCGACTACCTCGAGCTCCCCTTCTTGGGCGAGATTCTGCTCGCGAGTCACGCTCGCTGTGACGACCTCGTCGGGCTCTGGCGCCGCCATGGGGCGATCGTCGAAGAGGTCGCGCAGGCGCTGTTCTTGCTCATGGTCGAGGATCTTCACCCCGAGGCGCTGCCAGCCCTGGTCGAGGCCGGGTGGCTCGACGCGTGGTCGATCAGCGCCGATCCGAGCGACTGGGCCGCTGGCGGCCCCTTGTTCACACCCGAGACCGCGCCGCTCGACGCAGCCGACCGGCCGCTCGCGTGGCGGGACATCCGAGCGCAGCTGCGCAGCTGCTTCAAATTTTCAACCGACGCAGCGATCACATGAGGATCTCATGAACGACGACATCAACGGCATGCATCCGATCATCGGCACCTGGAGGCTCGAGACCTTCGAGGGCATCGGTCGCAGCGGTGAACGCCAGCTCCCCCTTGGCCCCAACCCGGTGGCGATGCTCGTGTACGACGCAGCCGGCCACGTCTGCGGGCAAGGCATGCGAAGCGACCGGCCCCGCTTTGCCACCGACAGCCCCGGCGCCGGGACCCCAGAAGAGATCCGCGCGGCCTTCGTCGGGTACATGGGCTATTTTGGCAGCTACACCCTCGACGACGAGCGAGGTGTGGTCGTCCACACGCTCGAGGGCAGCTTGTTCCCGAACTGGATCGGCACCCAGCAGAGCCGCGAATTCGAGATCGTCGACGATCGCCTGACCCTCCGCTCGCCGCCAGTCACGATCGGCGACGACCGCTTCCTCGTCGTCGCGGTGTGGCGGCGCATCGGCGGCATCCATCGGCTGTGAAGCTGGCGTCAGGTTGGCTGCAGCGCCGCACACAGCGAGGCAACGCTCGGCACGAGGTCGCGCGGGCGCCGACCAAATTCGGACTCGAGCTCCGCGAGCAGCTCGACGATCATGAGTGAGTCGAAGCCGAGCTCGGCCAACGGTTGGTCACGCGAGAGCGGGTGGTCCGCGGGGAAATTGCCGACGCGCCGGACTGCATCGCGGATCCTTGCTTCGAGCTGAGCCGCCGTCACGATCTCGTGCGAGGGGACGGACGCCGGACCTTCGGGGCCACGCGTCACCTGAGCGAGCGCCTTGAAGCACAAGCCTCGGACTTGAAGTAGCTCCTGACCAGCGGCGTCCACGAGCGTGAGGTCGGCGCGATGCGAGCTCGCATCGGCGCTCTCGCGCAATCGCGTGATCGCCCATGTGGACGTGCCTGGTCGCGGGAGTGTACGGATCACGAGCGCCTTGAACCCGAGCCCGAGATAGTGGGCGTTGTTTGGAAGCAAAGGAAGCATCACGTGAGTGCAGGCGTCCAAGAACGCCGGGTGCAGCACATGCGCGCTGGCGTTGGTGCCCAGCTCGATCGGTAGCGAGAGCTCGGCGATCGCCTGGCCCTCCCCAAGCCAAAGCCGCTCGATCCGACGAAAGGCCGGACCGAAATCGAATCCACGGATCGCCAGCTCGGCGTACACGCGCTCAGGTTGCCACGACTCATTGCACGCTTGGCGCAGCGCCTCGAGATCGAGAGTCGTCGCCGGTGTGCGCTGGTTCTCGGGACCCCGTATTTCGCCCTTCGCAAGCAGCGTGCCCGCGCCGTGGCGATCGAGCTCGAGGGTCTGAAACGCGCAACGCGTGGTTGAGTCTTCGCCCACGAGTTCGCTGAGCACGAAGCGCAGGAGTCGGGGACCTCGCTCGGGCACGAGCAGCGCCTGCGGCAATTCGACATCACCCACCCAGGAAGCGGATCCGCCCAGCACTCGTGACGCGGCCGCGAGCGCGAGCTCGATGTGGATCGCGCCGGTCGCCACGGGCAGACCACGGAAGCGATGCCCATGCAGGTAGGGTTGTCGCGCCGCGTCGATCTCGACCGACCAGACCCAGGTTCGCGGCGCGAGTCCGAGATCGCTGCGCTCGCGCAAGAGCGGATGGTTCGCGTCCGTCGTCCGTGCCTGAAGCGAGCCCGAGTCCGGCTGCTCGAGCCAATGATCGAGGTGTTGCCACGGGTACCGCGGAAGATCGACGACGTGTCCCCTCTGTCCGTAGAGCGGGCCAAAGTCGATCTGCTCGCCACCACGGTAGCGCGCGGCGAGCTGCTCGAGCGCCGCCCATGCCTCGTCTTGGCTCCGCGGGACTTGCGAGCCCGGGTCACCAGCCAGCGCCGCATACATGCCAGCGGCGTCGTTGGCGATGCAGGCCAGCCGATGTTGGTGGTGGTCGCGACGGCACGCCGCGGTGAAGCAGACGTCGGCCAGGCGCGCGTGCTGATCGCTGGCCAAGCGCGCCTTGTAGGCGGCGGCGAGCTGCTCGAGCGCAAGCGCGGATCGGGCCGAGAGCACCAGGAGGTACGGCCCCGGCGCCGCAACTTCCGCGTCAGCGATGGCCCGCCCCTGCTCGAGCACCAGGTGCGCGTTGGTCCCGTTGGCACCAAACGAGCTGACCCCCGCGAGCCGACCTTCGGTCCGGGCCCAGCGGTGGGGCGTGGCGACCACGCGCAAGGGTGTGCGCCAGTCGATGTTCGGACTGGGCTGATCGAAGTGCAGCTGCTTGGGGATCGAGTCGTGCTGCATGGCGCTGATCACCTTGAGCACACCAGCCACACCCGCGCTGGCTTCGAGGTGACCCATGTTGGTCTTGAGCGACCCGACCGGCAGCTCGGTGTCTCGCTCGCCGAACACCGTATGCAACGCCTGCAGCTCGATCGCGTCGCCAAGCCGGGTACCCGTTCCATGAGCCTCGACGTAGTCGAGCTGGTCCGGCTCGATGCCAGCGCGATCCAGCGCCGCCCGGATCACCTGAGCCTGGGCATCACGACTTGGCGCGCTCAGACCATTGCTGCGTCCATTGTGCCCCACAGCCGAGCCACGGATCAGCCCGAGCACACGATCACCGTCGCGCTCGGCCGCAGACAAGGGCTTGAGCACGACCATCGCGCAGCCCTCGGCGCGGACGTAGCCGTCGGCCGCAGCGCTGAACGCCCGCACCCGGCCGGAGCGGCTGAGCACGTCGAG
The DNA here is from genome assembly GCF_000737335.2 of Enhygromyxa salina. Classification (GTDB taxonomy): domain Bacteria; phylum Myxococcota_A; class Polyangia; order Nannocystales; family Nannocystaceae; genus Plesiocystis; species Plesiocystis salina_C. Next base: position 20,296 of record NZ_JMCC02000026.1, read on the forward strand.
TTTACACAGCGAGGCGAACACCTCTGGCTTGAGCAGCACGTTGACGCCACCGGCCAAGGCCAGCTCACACTCCGCGCTGCGCAAGCTCGCGCAAGCGTTGTGGATCGCAACCAGCGATGACGAGCACGCCGTATCGATCGCTACCGCCGGTCCGCGCAGGCCCAGCGCATAGGCGACGCGACCAGCGGCGACGCTGTAGGCGATGCCCATGCGGCTGAACGCGTCAACCCGCTCGGGCACCCCCGCGTCGATGTGCCGGCGGCTGTAGTCGTTCGAGCAGATCCCAAGGAACACCCCAGCCAAGCTCCCGTCGAGCTCGCTGGGTCGGATCCCCGCGTGCTCCAGCGCTTCCCAGCTGACCTCGAGGGTCAGCCGATGCTGCGGATCCATGGCCACCGCCTCGCGCGGAGAGATGCCGAAGAACGCCGCATCAAAGCCGCGGACGTCGTCGAGCAGGCCGGCTTCTCGGGTGTACATCGAGCCGGGGCGGGCGAGCTCGGGATCGTACCAACGCTCGAGATCAAAGCGCGAGGTCGGGATCTGCGTGATCGCGTCCCTCCCCTCGTCGAGCAGTTGCCACAAGCTGTCGAGGTCGACCACGCCACCGGGGAGCCGGCATCCCGCTCCGATGACCGCGATCGTTTCGTCGCTCCGGGAGCTGCTCACGCGCGGACGCTGAGGGACGCTGGCGAGCGCGGGGCGAGGAGCAATGGGCGAGGTGGCGGTCTCGCTCTCGAGACGACCGCGAAGGAAGTCGAACAATCGCTCGAGATCCGGGCAGTCGTAGACCAACGTGCTCGACAGCTCGAGCTCGAGCTCACGGCCAAGTTGGTCGGCCAGGCTCATCGCCATGAACGAGTCCATGCCGAGCGCGGCGAAGCTGGTGTGCGGACCCAGCTCGTCGTCTGAACCAAGCGCGAGCTGCAACACCACGTGATCCCGCAGGGCGTCGCGCAGGCGTTGATGCTTTTCGCCGTTCGGCCAGGCGCGCCAAGCTTCGCGCAGGTTCGCGTGGCGAATCGTGGGCACGATCTCGTCACCTGGCGCGTGGTCGGGCTGGGTCGGAACCAAGCCGCTCGCGGCAGCCGGCCGCGGCGCTTCCAGCCAATATCGACGTCGCTGCCACGGATAGTGAGGCAGCGCGACGCGACGCCCACGAGGGATCACTGCGTCGAAGTCGAAGCTGGCGCCGCAGACATGCAGCGCCGCGAGGCTCGTCGCCAGCACGCCTTGCGCCGGCTGGTCGCGCCGCATCGACGGCAAGATCGTGACCTGCTCGGTCCCCGCGCGCTGCAGGCACTCGTTCATCGCCCAGCGCAGATCTGGGTTTGGGCCGATCTCGAGCATGACCGCTGGCCCCTCGCCCATCAGCGACTGCATGGCGTCGGCAAATCGAACTTCGTCCCGCATGTTGCGGGCCCAGTAGTGAATGTCCAGGCGGGATCCCTCGGCCCAATCAGCGTCGAGGGTCGAGTACATTGCGAGCCGCCCGGGCGCCGGTCGCAGGTCGGGCATGCGACCCACGAGCTCGTCATAGAGCCCGTTCATCTGCGGGCTGTGGTAGGCGGCCTCGACCTCGAGCTTGCGGCAGAACACCCCGCGTTCCTCGAGCGCGGACATGAGCCCCTCGATCGCCTCGTGCACCCCCGCGACGACAGTGGTCTTGGGTCCGTTGGTCGTCGCCACACAGCAGCGCGCGGGTGCCGTGTCACCCAGCAAGTCACGAACTTCGTCGCCGCTCAGACCCACGACCGCCATGGTCCCCCCACCAGCAGCGGTGGCCAGTAGCTCACCGCGATGTACGAGCACCTCTGCCGCCTGCTCGAGGGTCAAGATCCCGGCGGTGTGGGCGGCCGCGAACTCGCCCATGCTGTGGCCCACGACGACCTCTGGCTCGACCCCCCAAGACCGCCACAGGGCCACGAGCGCGACCTCGATCGAGAAGATCGTTGGTTGTGCGATCTCGATACTGTCGAACCGTTTTCGCCCCCCAGCTGCCCGCAATTCGTCGCTGAGCGAGGCGATACCGTGGGCGCGAAAGACCTGTTCGCACTGCTCGAATGCGCGACGGAACTCGCCCTCGCGCCCGAGGAGGTCGAGGCCCATCCCTGGCCACTGCGAGCCGACACCGGTGAACACAAAGACGATCTTGGGCGCGATGTCTGCTCGGCCGCGCAAGACCTCGGGTCGCGAGCGCTGCTCGGCGAGGTCGCGCAGCGCCTCGCGCAGATGCTCGCGCGAGCGCGTGACCACGACGGCGCGCTCGCCAAGATGATCGCGACCGCGCGCGCTCGAGTGGACGAGATCGTCGAGCGTGACGCCTGGGTCGCGCAGCGCTGCCGCGTCCGCGCAGCGCCCTGCCAGGGCACGCAGCGCTGACTCCGTGCGGCCCGAGAGCATGAACAGGTGCGCGCCACCTGCACCCGCGGGCGGCACAGCAGTGTATGTTGGCGCCTGCTCGAGGATCAGCGTCGCCGTGGTTCCGCCAAGACCGATCGAGCTGACGCTGGCAAGTCGCGTACCGGCGACTGGCCGCCACGTGGTTGGCTCGCGCGGCACGACAAACGGAAGCCGCTGCCACGGGACATGTGGGCTGGGCTCGCCAAAATTGGGCTGCGGCGGAAGCATGGCGTGCTCGAGCGCGCACACCAGCTTGACCACACCCGCGAGCCCTCCCGACGCGCCGAGATGACCGATGTTGGCCTTGACCGAGCCGAGGTGGATCGGTGGATCGTCGGTGCCGCGGGTCTCGGCCAACACCTGACCTAGGGCCTCGACCTCGATCGCATCGGCGACCGCGCCGCCGGTCCCATGGCCCTCGATGTAGGAGAGCGCCCCGGCTTCGACCCCCGCGTCGCGGAGGGCTCGGCGCAGCGCCCGGACCTGTGCGCGGCCACTGGGGACCGTCAAGCCGCCAGCCCGGCCGTCATGCACGACCGCCGAGCCGCGGATCACTGCCCGAATTGTGTCGCCGTCGCGCCGCGCATCGGACAGCCGCTTGAGCGCCACGACCACGCAGCCCTCCCCCTTCGCAAACCCGTCGGCCGCCGCGTCGAAGCTGCGGCTGCGATTGCTCGGGGACAACATCTTCACGCGACACCAGTACATCGCGTAGACCGGGCTGAGCAGCAGGTCGACCGCGCCTGCGAGCGCGAGCTCGCACTCGCGATCGCGCAAGCTCTTGCAGGCCAGATGCAAGGCCGTGAGCGCCGAAGAGCAAGCCGTGTCGACGCTCATGACCGGGCCCTCGAGGCCAAGCGCGAACGCCAGGCGACCTGAGGCCACGCTCGGCGAGTTCCCGGTGAGGCTGTACGCGTCGAGCTGCTCGGCGCTGCCAGAGTCGATGTGACGCTGACCGTACTCGTGAGTCGACACGCCGACGAACACCCCGGTCTCGGATCCACGCAGGCAGGTCGGTGGGACCCCGGCGTCCTCGAGCGCCTCCCACCCGACCTCGAGCAACAAGCGTTGCTGCGGATCGAGGCTGCGGGCCTCACGAGACGAGATGTCGAAGAATCCAGCGTCGAATTCGCGGGGATCTTGGCGCAAGAACCCGCCCTCGCGCATGTACATCTTGCCCTCGGCGCGCGGATCTTCGTCGTACCAGTCCGCGAGGGACCACCGCGCTGGCGGGACCTCGACCATCGCGTCACGACCGGCCATGAGCAGCTGCCAGAACTCGTCGATATCGTCGGCCCCAGGCAGCCGACAGCTGACCCCGACGATCGCAATGGCGTCGTCGCTGGCAACCGACACGGGGTCGAGCGCGGAGATCGGTGTGTTGACCTCGACCGCAACCGGCGTCGTTGCACGCAGCGCCTCGACCATCGCCGCGACCGTCGGGTGATCGACCGCGAACGAGACCGGCAGCTCGATCCCCAAGTCTCGCCCGAGGCGGGCGCGCAGCTCCATGCGCAACAGCGAATCGAGCCCGTAGTCACGCAGCGGCCGCGAGTCCGAGAGCTCACTCGCGCCAAGCCCAAGCAGCTCGCCGATCAGAGACCGGATCCGGGCGCTCAGCTCTGGCTGTCCAGCGCGTGATCGCGGGCCGCCACGCGTGGGTTCGATCGCTGGTTTGGCTTGCTCGGGGCCCGCTGCGCCGCGTGACCGATCCCCGCCCTCTCGCCAGTAGGGCGCGCGCGTCCACGGATAGCTTGGCAGTCGGACGGCGCGGCCGCTCGGCTCGATCGCCGAGAACGTGGGCTCGTATCCGGCGCGGTACAGCTGCCCGAGCCCCTCGAGCATCACCGTGGACTCCGACGATCCGTCACCGCGGAGCGACGCGACGACAACGCAGCGCCGGTCCACCGCGCGCGCGCACGCGCGAATCGATGAAGACAACAGCGGCCGCGCCGACAGCTCGACAAATATTTGGTGGCCCGCGCTCGAGAGCCCGGAGATGGCCGCAGCAAAGCGTACCTGATCACGCAGGTTGCGGACCCAATACTCGGCGTCGAGGGTCTCGCCCGCGATCGCTTCGCCGGTGACTGTCGAGACCAGCGGCGTATGGGTTGGCTGAGGACGGATGCCGGCGAGCGCCGCACGAAGGCGATCACGCAGGGGATCCATCATCGAGCTGTGCCCCGCGAACGGCATCTCGATCCTACGACAGAACACCCCTTGGCTAGCCAAGGCGTGGACGAGTTCGTCGACGCTGGCGCTGCGGCCGGAGATCAACGTTGTCCGGGGATCATTGTGACCCGCGATCGACAGCTCGGGCCGCGCCTCGAGCTCGCCCCCGAGTTGATCAGGCGGCAACCCAATCAGCGCCGTCGCCCCCGCACCCATGACCTCGTCGATCAGTTGACCGCGCGCGACGACAACCTTCGCCGCGTCCTCGAGGCTCAACGCACCAGCGACGTGGGCCGCCGCGATCTCACCAAAGCTATGCCCAACCGCCACGCCCGCCTCGATGCCCCAGCTGCGCCACAACTCGGCGAGCGCGACCTGCAGACAGAACACAGCCGGCTGCGCGAGTGAGGGCGGCATCGGGGCACCCGAGGCTTCAGTCAGGCGGTCAACGAGCGAAGCTCCGAGCAGCGGACGCAGGACCTCGTCGCAGCGACGCCACGCCACCCCGAACGTGGGCTGCTTGGACAAGAGCTCACGTCCCATGCCCGCCCAGTCCCCGCCGCTGCCGGCGAACACGAACACGGGGCCGGTCTCGCGCGCCGCGGCAGAGCTTCGCTGGTTGAGCTCGCCAAGCTCGACCTCGAGCTGAGCGCGGAGCTGGTCGGGCGTGCTTGCGACGTGCGCGAGCCGATACTCGTGGTGGGTTCGCAGCGAGCCAGCGGTGTGACAGAGATCAGTGAGCGCGGGCGCCTGTCCTTCGACCGTGAGGTGCTCGAGCACGGCTCGAGCGCGGGCTTCCAGCGCTCGAGGGTCGCGGGCCGAGAGCACGAACATATGCGGCCGTTCTGGCTCATCGCCCGCCCCACAGGCAGGTGCGGGACCTTCAGGGGCCGCCCCAAGGATCACGTGGACATTGGTCCCGCCCCAGCCAAAAGCGCTGACGCCCGCGTAGCGTGGATGCCCCTGCGGCCACGGCTCGAGCCCACGCTGGATCTCGAGCTCGCCCACGATCGCCGACGAGGGCTGCTCGCAGTGCAGGGTTGGCGGCAACACTCCACGCTCGAGGCTCAGCGCTGCCTTGACGAGTCCGGCGATGCCGCTGGCCGCCTCGAGATGTCCGATGCTCGGCTTGAGCGAGCCGACGCGCAGCGGTCGTTGTTCGCGACCTGGATCGCCAAACACAGCGGCCAACGCCGCGAGCTCCGTGGCGTCGCCGAGCGCCGTTCCGGTCCCGTGAGCCTCGATGTAGGTGATGTCGTTGGGGCCGAGCCCCGCCCCGATCTGGGCTGCGCGCAATACCTTGAACTGGGCAGCAAGCGAGGGCCGCGTGAGGCTCTCGCTCCGTCCGTCCTGATTCGCGGCGGTCGAGTGAAGCACACAATAAGTTGGCAGCCGACGATCGACCGCCTCACGCAGCGGGACCAACAGGATCAGGGCAGCGCCCTCCCCCCGAACGTAGCCGTCCGCGCGTACATCGAACGCCCGACTGCGACCGTGGGGCGACTGGGTCCCAGCGGCCTGCATGATCGTGGTTGAGCGCGACGAGACGATCAAGCTGACGCCGCCAGCGATCGCTACGTCGCTCTCCCCCCGCCAAACGCTCTGACAAGCCAGGTGGACCGCCATCAGCGACGAGGAGCTCGCCGTCTGAACGGTCAGCGCCGGTCCCCGCAGATCCCAATGATGCGCCAGTCGAGCCGACAAGATGCTGGGATCGCTCCCGAGCCCGGTGTGCGGTCCAATCTCGGATCTCGCCACCAGCTCGGCGTACTCGCTCCACATCGCGCCCACGAACACACCCGTGCGTGTCCCTGCCATCGCCTGCGGACGAATGCCGGCATCCTCGAACAACTCCCAGCCAAGCTCGAGCAGCAGTCGCTGTTGGGGGTCGAGTTCGCGTGCCTCGGCCGGCGAGATGTTGAAGCTCTGCGGATCGAAGCCCGCGATGTCCCGCAGATATCCCGCCGGCTCGATTGCGCCACCACCCAAGCTCGGCCGCCGTTGCGGGCCAGGCATGGCGACCGCGTCATGACCCATTCGCAGTCGTTCCCAAAATTGGCGTGGATCATTGGCGTCACCTGGGAATCGGCAAGCAATACCAATGAGGGCAAGGGGCTCGAACGGTGTCTGCATGGTCGGTAGCGTGAGCGTGTCCAACCGCGAGGCCATTGGCGACCCGCGGGGTCCGCGAGATGGTACCCGAGAGCTTCCATGCTGCCCACGCAGTTCCCCGCAGCGGCACGAACGCTCGCCCGGCCCAGTGTGAAACTCGAGCCGAAACGGCTCACTTCCCAGCCCAGACCTCGAATCCCCGCTCGCGGGGCGGTTCTCAACCAGCCTCGAAGTCCTCCAGCGCATGCCAGCTGTGATCAACGTCCCGCATCAGCAACGCATGATCAAACTCGACCACCCCGTCCCCAAACACCGCCTCATCCGCAAAGAAGCTCGAGTACACATGCTCGACCGCGAGCGGCTCGCACACCCAGTTTGGACAGCGCAGCTCGATCCCATCGAAGCGCCCCGGGTCCGAGGTCGCCGAGTACCCGGCCGCGCCTCGCTCGAAGAACCCCGACGCCTCGGCGAGCGATCCAAACACCGACCCCGCGGGAAAGCTCGCGGTCGAGCGCGCGTCGACTTCGACGACGGTCTGCTGATCCTTGCTGCGCATGTGCACCGACCAGCGCCCGGCGGCGGGGTCCTCGCCAACCTCGAACACGGCCGGGTGATGTTCGCCGGGAAAGATGCGCCCGCCTGCCAGCGCGTTGAGGCAGAGGTTGGTGTCGCGCCGCGGAATGTAGACGCCCTCGCGCCGCTGGCCGTGCTCGTCCCACTCGACCGCTATCCGGTGGGCGGCGTTCTCGGACCGCAGCCCGATGTCCAGGAAGAAGCACTGTGGCCGGACCCGGACCAGGCGGATCAGACAGATCCCAGCCATGGCGTAGCCCTTGACCACGACCGGACGCATTCCAGGGGGCAGCAGCTTGGTCAGAGCCGCGGGCTGGACCCGGTAGTTGACGAGAATTCGCCGCTCAATCACGCCAACGAGCACAGGTAGCAAGGACACGCGGATACGAGTATGTCGCGGCCCACCCGGCGCGGCAACGATCTCTGGCAAGGCCTGCTAAGCTCCCGCCCGCACCGATGGACCTCAACTTCACCCCCGAAGAACAAGCCTTCCGCGCCCGCGTCCGCGCGTGGATCTCCGAGGCGCTCCCCGAAGACCTGGCCGTCAAGGCCCGCGCGTCCGCCCAGTTCACCCACGACGAGCTGATGCGCTGGCACAAGGTCCTGGCGGCCAAGGGCTGGGCCGCGCCCGCCTGGCCCAAGTCGTTCGGCGGGCCGGGCTTCTCCGCCGCCGAGCGCTTCATCTTCAACGAAGAGCTCGAGCTCGCCGGCACGCCGCCGCTGAGTCCGTTTGGCCTGGTCATGGTCGGGCCGCTGATCCAGCGGTTCGGCACAAACGCCCAGCGCGAGCGCTTCTTGCCCAAGATCCTCAGCGGCGAAGAGGTGTGGTGTCAGGGCTACTCCGAGCCCAACGCCGGCAGCGATCTGGCCAGCTTGCGGATGAGCGCCGAAGACCGCGGCGATTACTTCGTCGTCAACGGGCAGAAGACTTGGACCACCTACGCCCAGTACGCGGACTGGATCTTCTGCCTGGTCCGCACCAACGCCGCGGGCAAGAAGCAGTCGGGCATCTCGTTCTTGCTGATCGACATGCGCTCGAAGGGCCTCGAGGCCCGGCCCATGCTCACGATCAGCCACAGCCCGGCCTTCTGCGACACCTTCTTTGACAACGTCGAGGTCCCGAAGGCCAACCTGCTCGGGCCGCTCGATGGCGGCTGGACGCTGGCCAAGGCGCTGCTCGGCCACGAGCGCACGCTGGTCGGGTCACCCGGCTTGGTCCGTCGCTGGCTCCGGCTCGCCCGCGAGATCGCGACCGAGCAGATCGGTGACGACGGTCGCCCGCTGCTCGAAGACCCGGCCTGGGCCCGGCGCTTCGCCGCGCTCGAGATGCGCCTGCGCGCCCACCAAATGACGATCTACCGGGCGCTGTCCGAGCAACAAAAAGGTCGCCACCCTGGCCCGGAAACCTCGATCTTGAAGATCGTCGGCACGGATCTGATCCAGCGAGCCGGCGAGCTGTGCATGGAGGTCATGGGCCACGACGCGCTCGCGTGGCTGCCAGACCCAGGCGTGGTCCCGGACAACGAAGCTTGGGTCGGACCCAGCTTTTGCTACGACCGCGCCGCCACGATCTACGCCGGGTCCAACGAGATCCAGCGCAACATCATCGCCAAGCACATCCTGCAACTCCCCAGCGCCTGAGAACTCCCGTGGACTTCGACCTCAACGAAGATCAACAGCTGTTGGCCAAGACCGTGGCCGACTTTTGCAAGACCCGCTCACCTGTCTCGCGCTTTCGTGAGCTGCGCGACGCCGAAGGCATCGGCTGGGATCCCGCCAGCTGGCAGCAAATGGGCGAGCTCGGCTGGCTGGGCGTGCCGTTCCCCGAGGCCGCCGGGGGGCTCGACGGCAGCTTCATCGAGGCCGCCGTAATCCTCGAGCAGCTTGGCAAGAACTTGGTCCCCGAGCCGTACTTGGCCAGCGTCGTGCTCGGCGGCTACGCGCTCGCGCTCGCCGGTGACGAGGACCAGCAGCAGCGCTGGCTCGCGCCGATGCTCGAGGGCGAGACCAGCCTGGCGCTGGCGTGGGCCGAGGCCGGGGCGCGCTTCGATCCAACCAGGGTCAGCTGTACAGCTACGCCTGCCGCGGGTGGGTTCTCGCTGACGGGGGCCAAGCGCTTCGTGCTCAACGGGCACGCGGCCGATCAACTGATCGTGTCGGCCACCACGCCCGAAGGTCTCGCGCTGTTCGTCGTCAACGCTGACGCGCCAGGCCTGACCCGCACCACGCTTGGCCTGATAGATGGTCACCGCGGCGCCCACCTGCGCTTCGAAAACGTCGCGCTCGAGCCCAACCAACTGCTGGGCGCCGCGCCAGCGGCCAACGTGCTCACGCGCGTGCTCGACTATGGCGCCGCGGGTGCGGTCGCCGAGGGACTGGGCGTGGCCACGGCGATGCTCGACATGACGACCGGGTACCTGGGCACCCGCGAGCAATTTGGGCTGAAGATCGGCAGCTTCCAGGCCCTGCAACACCGCGCCGTCGACATGTTCATCGAGGTCGCGCTGCTGCGATCGATGAGCCTCGAGGCCATGGTCCGCGCCGACGAAGACGGGCCCGAGCGCGCCGCGGCCGTCAGCGCGGCCAAGCACCAGCTGGGGATCGGCGGGCAATTTGTCAGCCGCCAGAGCGTGCAGCTCCACGGTGGGATCGGCGTGACCGACGAGCACGACATCGGGCTGTACTTCAAGCGCTTGCAGGCGCTCAGCACGATCTGCGGCGACGCGACCCACCACGCCCAGCGCTACGCGGCCTGCTTGCGCTCCCAGAGCTCGTAGCAGCGGCTACGAAAGCTGGCCCATCTCGCCAGCCTCGAAGCGCGCCCGCGCGGCCTGCAGCTCGGCCTCGTTCGACATCGCGAAGGGCCCACCCCAGACCACCGGCTGGCGCAGCGGCGTGGCGGCGCAGACCAACGCCCGCAAGGTCTGCCCGTGTCCACGCAGCAGCGCCCCTTCGCCCTGCTCCGACAACACCACGATCTCGTGCCCATCGATCGGCTGCTCGCCGACCTCGCCGGATCCGTCGATCGCAAACACGAAGGCCCGCCGCCCGGCAGCGAGCGGCAGCGACAGCGTCGCGCCGGGCTCGAGCGTGACATCGAACAGATCGACCGCGGTCGCCAGTCCGGCGAGCTCGGTCACGGGCGAGCGCGCTTGCTCGAACGCCCCCGCGACCACCCGAAGCTTGCTGCCGGCGGCGACGATCTCGGGGATCTCGTGGGCCTGCGCGCGAAGGATCGTTGGCGCCAATTGTTTGTCGGCCGCGGCCAGGTCCACGAAGATCTGAAACCCCCAGCAGTCCTGCCCCAGCGTGTCGGGCAGCTCCTCGTGCACCACCCCCGCGCCAGCCTGGGTCCAGTGCAGCGCGCCAGGGCCAATGAGGCTGCGGTCTCCAAGGCTGTCCCGGTTGCGCAGCGCCCCGTCGGACTCCGGCAACATGTACGTCACCGCCGAGAAGCCCGCGTGCGGGTGGGGGGCGAAGGTCGGCTGCGACATGTGGAACAGCTCGATGTTGAGGATCGGATCGAGATCCAATTCCGCCGAGCAGCGCGCGACCACGGTGCGAAACCCCGGACGACTCTGGACCTCGCGCAGCTGATGGTGGACGACGACGGACTTGTGGTTCGCGCTCTCGTTGTTCGACATGCTGTTCCTGCGCTCGGTCACGCCGCTCGTGCACGCCGTCGCTCCCGCGGGCTGGCCCCGGGCGCGCGCTTGAACCATCGGCTGAACGCGGCCTCGCTAGCGTACCCGACCTCGCTGGCCGCTTCGGTCAGACTCGCCCAGTGCGGAGACTGCGGGCGGCGACGTGCATGCGCCCGTCACCGAGGTCACTCGCGAAGGCTTCGCCAGCACGCCCAACAAAGCGGGTGTGGAACGCCGCACGGGACACCTCAGCGACTCAATCGAGCGGAGCGAGCGTCCGCGAGCTCGCGGGTTCGGCGTGAATCCGACCAAGCACGCAGCGCCGTCGCGGGCCGCCGGGCGCGCCTAACCAGCCGGTCGCCCGGCGGGGCAGGCGGGACAACCAAGACGTGTCACACGGGCGCGGCGTCGGGGTGGGTCAAAAAGGTAGCGACCTTCGCACGACGTGGGACCGCTGCACGACCTCGAACCCGCTGGCCAACAACGCCTCGAGCCACGCCGCGTCCGCGCTGCACGGATACACCACCACCGGCGTGGTGACGTCGATGCGCCGACGCAGGGCGAGCATCAACTCGGAGACGGAGCTGCCCGCGGCGCTCAGCTCCGCGCGATGCACCAGCCACGCCCGACCCTCGCGGGTCAGCCACGCCCGACCGTGCTCGACCTCGACCTGGGCGCGCTCGTTGGCGGGGGTTCGCTCCCACGCCTCGGGAAACCATGACCACAGCGGCGCCGGGCCCAAGCGCGCGCCCGCGGCTGCGGTCACTGGGGGCTCACCCTGCTCGCGCCCAAGCCCAAACCCGAGCAACGACAGCTGCGCGTCAACGCTGATGAAGCCCTGACCCAGGTACCAGTCGAGTCGCTCCGGCTCGGCCAAGAATTGGATCGACGCGAACCCGGCCGCCCGCGCCCGCTCGCTAGCAAAGTCGATCAACGCGCGCCCAAGCCCGCGCCCGCGTGCCGCCTCCACCACGCCCACGCCGGCCCCACGCGCGATCGACCCGAGCGAAGCCACCCGCCCAAGCAGCGCGTAGCCCTGGACCTCGTCGCCCTGCATGGCGACCGCCGACAACCCTGGCTCGACACCCGCGCGGGTCAGCTTGCGCCGAAACCAACCGGGCTGTCGTTGCCCGCGACCAAAGATCGACTCGGCGACCGCCTGCAGCTGGCTCAGTTCCCCAAGCTGCTCGCCGCCAACGATCTTCGTCACCGCAACCCGCACGCGCGCTTGCAGTCGTCGATCGTTGCCCGCGCCAGCGCCCGCGCTTGCTTGGCCGAGCGCTCGAGCACGGCCTCGACCTCTTCGGGGTGGGCCAGATAGTGCTCGCGCCGCGCTCGCGCTTGCGCGAAGTGGGCTTCGATCTTGCCAGCTAGAAATTGCTTGGCGTGACCCCAGCCAAAGTCCTGACCGTCGCGCTTGCCGGCCTGGTACCAGCCGCGGATCTGCGCGAGCTCGGCGTCGTCGCAAAACAGCTCGAGCAGCGCGTACACGTTCTCCTTGGTGGTCTCCCCCTCGTCGTTGGTACGCGTGAGCGGCAGCGGGCTGCCGAGCGGCGTCGAGTCGGTCACGACCTGCCCGACCGCCTTCTTGAGCTTCTTGCCCGACAAGAACAGCGGCAGCGTGTTGCCGTAGCTCTTTGACATCTTGCGCCCGTCGATACCCGGCACGTAGGGGGTCTTCGACAGCCGCCACTCTGGCCTGCGCAGCACGGGCGCCTCACTGGCGTAGGTCTCGTTGAAGTGCGTGGCCATGTCCTGGGTCATCTCGATGTGCTGGACCTGATCCTTGCCAACCGGCACCAGCGAGCTGCGATAGATCAAGATGTCCGAGGCCATCAACACCGGATAGAAGAACAGCCCCGCGACCGGCTTGATGCCCTGCGCGACCTTGTCCTTGTAGCTGTGTGCGCGCTCGAGCAGGCCCATGCCAGTGACCGTTGACAGCAGCCAGGTCAGCTCGGTGACCTCGGGGATGTCGCTCTGGCGAAACAGCAGGGCCTTGTCGGGATCCAGGCCGCACGCGAGGTAGGTCAGCGCGACGTCGAATACATTTTGGCGCAGAGCCGCAGGGTCACGCAGTGTCGTGAGCGCGTGGTAGTCGGCGATGAAGTAGTAGCTCTGGCCTGGAAACTCGTCTTGCAGCGCGATGTGCTGCTGCATGGCGCCAAAGTAGTTGCCAAGGTGCAGCGTGCCAGACGGCTGAATCCCGGACAGGACACGGGGGGGCAGTTCGTCGATGCTGGCGGCCATGGGTGCCAGGGTACTTGCTGGTCCGCGCAGGGCAAGAGGCTGCTACGCTTGGGCATGCGTTCGCGGGTTTGGTTGGCTCTCGCTGCTGGTCTTGCGTGCGTGCTGTCGTGCAGCGCTCCGCCGTCCAGTGAGGGCAGCGCTGGCACCAGCGGGGCGGACACTGGCAGCACGGGGGATGGCGACGGCGATCCCGGCGAGCCCGGCGATGGCGATCCCGGCGACGGCGATCCCGGCGACGGCGATCCCGGCGATCCCGGCGACGGGGACGGCGATGACCCGCCGCCCGAGGTCGTGACGATCGCCCACCAGTTCGACCCGATCGGCCTCGATCCCTTCGAAGAGCGCCTGCCCTGCATCTCGTGGACAATCGACAACGAGCAGGCGCTCTACGTGCAGGCGGTGACCTTGGCCAACACGGGCGGGTTTCACCACAGCAACGGCTTTGTCGTGCCCGACACGCTCTACGACGGGCCCGACGGCGTGTGGGATTGCAAGTCCCGTGGGTTCGACACGCTCGAGGCTTCGGTCAAGGGCACGGTGTTGTTCGCCCAGTCCACGCAGTCGTGGGTTGAAGATCAGCGCTTCAACCCCGGCGCGGTCGTCAAGATCCCGCCCAAGCACCGCGTCGTCGCGGAGCTGCACCTGCTCAACCTCTCGCCCTCAAACCTCGACGCCTCGCTGCGCCTGAGCCTGGACCTGCTCCACCCCAAAGACGTCGACGTGGTGTTGACGCCGTTCGCCTATCAATACACGGACTTGCAGATCCAGCCGCTGGCCGAGTCCCGGTTCGTCGCCGAATGTGACGAGTTCATGCAGCTCGCGAGCCCCGGCGCCGCGCCCTATGCCCTGCACTGGCTGCTGCCGCACTACCACTATTTGGGCAACTACTTCAGCGTCGAGGTCATTGGCGGCGCGCAGGATGGCGCGGTGCTCCACCAGGTCGAAGGCTTCAACGCCTCGCCGGCCGGCAAGCGGTTTGATCCGCCGCTCGACATCTCGGACGCCGACGGGATTCGCCTGACTTGCGGCTACGACAATTGGACCGACTCGCTGATCGGCTGGGGCGTTGGGGATCAAGAGATGTGCATTGCGTTTGGGTTCGCCGACACCCCGAACATCAGCCAGGCGACCGCCTCCAGCGGCAGCGCGGTCGGCTTGGTCGACGGGATCCCGCACTTCCAGGGCGACTGCTTCTCGCTGATCGTGCCCAAGCCCGAAGGCCACGGGCCGCCGAGCCCGGCCGAGCTCGAAGCGGAGCTGTACCTGCCGCCGATCGACCCTGCGGACCAAGGGCTGCCGCCGTTTCCCCCCTGCGAGGACACCCCCGACAACGCGGTCGCCAGCCTCTCGCCAACGCTGAGCAATGTGGCCGCCAACGTGTTCGTGCCCGCGTGTGGGTTTTCTTCTTGTCATGGTTCCGGCGGGAGCGCGGGCGGGCTCAACCTCGAGGGGGACCTGCACGCGACGTTGCTTGGGCACCCCGTGGTTGCGAACACGTCGTTGCCGTTGATCGATCCTGGCAACCCGGAAGGGAGCTGGCTGTACCGGAAGCTCTCGCGCTGCGAGCCGCTCGACGCGAATATGGCGGTTGTCAGCCACATGCCGCTCAATGCTCCGTTCTTGCTGAGCCCGGGGCTGGTCGCTACGGTCCGCGACTGGATCGCTGGTGGGGCGGCGGACAACTGAGCCGCCAACAGCGGCGAACGGGGTGAAGTCGAGGCTTGTGTATCGGACAGGCGCGGAGTGCTAGAGTCTGCACGTGTCCTGGCACAGACCTCCCCGCGCGCTCAGGCTTCCGAACCACGGACCGGCAGCGCAATGGCTGTGCGCGGGTCCCCCCGTCCCAGGCGTCGTCCTGGAGTCCGGCCAGGCGCTGCGTGTGCTGCGTTCGGCGACCACCGGTCTGTCGTTTCGTCTGCGCAGCATCACCCAGTTCATGGCCGACGCCGGCCTCGGCAGCAACTTGCCGGGGACAGCGACCGACCAATGGCGCCGGATCGAGCGGTCCCTTCGCGTGGGGGCCATCTGCGTGGTCGAGCGGTCTCGCGAGCTGAGCCGCTACACCGACGAGCAGATCGTCGAACCCGATTCGTCACCCCCACCGGCTCCACCCGAGCCACTCGAACCGCTCGACCGCTCGCTCATCATCACGCGCTGTGATCCCGCCCTCGCCAGCGAACCGCTGCGGTTCACGTACCTCCTGCGCGAGCTCGCAGGCCGGCCTGTGACGCTCAGGGTCATCTCCGACAGCTTCCCGGGTCGCGTCGTCTACCAGCGCGCGCTCTCTCCAAGTGAGACGGCTGACGGAGCCCACAACGACACCTGGGATGGCCGCGTCACCCACCCAGGCGAGCAAGCCCCCCGTCGGCTCGCGGCGGAGTACGGCCCCTGCCTCCTCGAGCTCGAGCACAACTCGGTCTACCGCGACGAGGCGGGCTTCGTGATCGCGGAGCCCGACTACATCGTAGAGTTCGCAGATCTTCACTTCGCGACGAACCGCGAGCTCCTGCTGCCGCTGGCCGATCCGCCCGAACATCAGCCGGACACACCTCGAGCCGCCCCGCTGCATGTCATCGCCGCCGCGCTCGAATTCGCCGCCGACCACCCCGAGCGCGAAATTGTCGTCTACGGTCACACAGACACAGCCGGAGCCGCCGGTCACAACGACAACCTATCTGAGGAACGGGCCCGCACCGTCGCGCTCTACCTCGCTGGCGATCGGGAGGCCTGGGCCGCGCACGCTCAGGAGCATCACCAGCGAGCGGACTTCAAGCGAGTCCACCGCTGGGCGGCCGAGCGCTTCGCCTGGGCGACCGACCCCGGCTCGCTCGGCAACGAGTGGAACGACGCCGCCAGGCGTGCACGCGCTGAATTCCGACGCCGCTGCAACGAGCTGCTCGGCACCGAGCTCGCCCAAGGCGTCAAACAGAACGTCAACGACTGGCTGGCGATCTTCGACCTGTATGATGTCGCGGTTTCCCGCTACCTCGAGTGCGAACCTCGACACCTCCCGGCCCTGCGAGCCGCGATCAGCTTCGCCGAGCCAGCGATCATCAGCTGCGGAGAGCACTGGCCCGTGGTCATGCCGGATCAAGACGGCGTCACCGAGCGGCTCAACCGGCGAGTCGAGGTCATGTTCTTCCAGCCGGGCGAGCTGCCCGCCCAACACGGCGGCGAAGACCCGCCGGGTGATGAAATCTATGCCAGCGGCCGCTATCAGCAAGTGCGCCTTGGCACTGTCAGCTCCGACGAGGCCCTGCTGCGGATCACGCTACTCGACGAACACGCCGACCCCATGCCGAGCGCCAAGTACGAAGTGAACACACGTGCCGGCCCGTGGACCGGGGTCGCCGATGCCGACGGCGTGGCCTCCATCCCCCGGGCGCTCGTCGACACGAGCATCAAGCTGCTCTGGGCCGCGCCCGACGACGAGCAACAGCGCTATTGGAGCAACCACGACCTGGCGACGGACGGCGAGACCGACGAAGGCGTGCTCCGCCGGCTAGCGAACCTCGGGTTTGACGGATTTGGCGACCCCGAGCACGCGGTCATCAAGTTCCAACGCTTCTTGGGCATCCCGCCCACGGGCAAGTTCGAGGATGTAGCTGAGCTCGTGAACGACTGGTACGTCGCCGGCCGGCGCCCAGAGCCGAACCCCGAGGACTACGACTGGCCCGAACAAGAGCCGGACGACCACGACCACGACCACGACCACGGCCACGACCACCACGGAGAATGATCCCATCGTGAAAAAGAACCCGACGAGCACCGCGAAGAACGCAGGCACCGAAGTCGAGTGGTTCATGCGCTTTTGGCTTCCGGGCGCGTTCAAGGGGCGTTGGTCGACGCACCAGAACGCGCCCATTCGCCAGGTCACGTGTCGCATCATGGAGCCGCCCAACGCACCGAACAGCGACAAAATGATCGAACACTGGCGGCAGGACGAGATCGACGGGTCGACGGCGAACATCCAGCCCGGCCTCGACCGGCTGAAGCCAGGCCGCCTCTACCTCTTGGAGCTCGATGTACCCGCCGACAGCATGTATCGCTCCGCCGGACCCGCCGGGCCCGACACCGGGCGCGCCGAGGTCAACACGCTTCCGCCCAGGATCCACCCCAGCGACAACTTCGACTATCAAGTCCGCCCCGCCCGATTCTGGTTCGAGGTCGAGGACGCGCCCGAAGCGAGTCCTACTGCAAAGCGGATCAGCGCCATGCACGACGAGGAGTACGAGCAGACACGCCCGCCCCCCGCTCGCCACCAACTCTTACCGACCGGCACGGGCGTCACCAATGTCGAGGTTGACTGGCGACCAGACTGGCTTCGCCGCGGGCGAAAAGACAACGATATTCACATTCGGCCTGCCGGCAGCAACGAGATGAAAGACGGCAGGCCCACTCATATCGTGCTTCACTCGATCGGCATCCCACAGCTCGACAACGTCTCCAATATCGGGGCCGCGTTCATCGAGTTCTTTGAGAAGACGGGCAATGGAGGCGTTCACTACATCGTCGATGCCGATGGCCACGTCGTCAAGATGTGCCCCGAGAGTCGCGCGCTCCACCATGCCGACACCGCATTTTGGCGAGGTACGAAGTCAATAAACTCGCATGCGATTGGCATTGAGCACGGATGGAGCTCGCCGCCGGATGCCAACCCCAAGCAGCAGATGCGCGCGGTTCGAAACCTCTTGCAGGCGCTCAAGGCTGCATTTGGAATCGATGGCCGCAACATCGCGGGCCACGGAGAAGTTCGCTGCATCGGCGAAAGTGAGGCGTCCCTGAGCACGGCGCTCTACACCGCGCCGGCGAACCGAACCCAGGAGCAAAAGGAGTTGGTCAAGAGGATCGAGGATAAGAAGCGCGACGCGCTGGTTGCCAGGAATGACCACTACCGAGAAAAGGGTCAGACCAGCAAGATACTCACGGATGCTCAGATTGCCCAGAAGGTGGCGGCACATCTAAGGTCCGCCAAGCTCAGCTATGAGTATGATTTCTCGTGGGGGTTGGCGCTACACCCGAGCGCGCGGTTGGTGACATGCCCGGGTCCGTACTTTGGGTGGGCTTACTTGGCGGCCCGAGGGGTCGTGCCGGATCCGACACTCGTTGAGTTGCCCGACGATTGGCATCAGTCTGCCTACTCTGGCATCTTTGGCCATAGCGAAGCGATTTCTCTGCGCATTGGAGATAATGACTTAGCACAGGTGTGGAACGGAAAACCTCAGCCGGACATCTTGGGCAGCCCGATCTTGGAACTGCACGAGGACCTCCGCTTCATCGGATACACCATTCCGACCGACCCGACCCAGGCAAATGGAAGCGGTCATGTCTTTTCGAAGATGCTAGAGATGGCCATCAAGGCATTCAGGACTCGGTACATGCAGGACCCCCGGCCCAAAATCACAACGAAGCCCGCCTACGGCCAGGTGGACAAAGCTACCGCCGCGATGGTTCGTCGCGTTCGTTTGGCCTACGAGGAGTCCGTATGAACTCCACCCGAGCGATGGGCTCGCTTCTGATTTTGCTCGCATCCAGTGCGTGTGCCAGCCGGTCTGGCGCCAATCCGGCACCACAGGCAAAGCAAGAACAGACGCCGGACACACCACCTGCGGAGACGGCCTCCAGCCCGGCGTGGCGTGACCTAGCCGACTGGAACATCGACTTTGCCCCGCCGGCAGCGAAGGACTTGTCGAAGCTTCCCCCGCCCCCTTCCAAGTTCCCCGAGGAGGCCGACGGTGTGCGCATGCAAGTGGACGGCCTGGATCGAAATAGTGGGCCTATGAGGGAGAGGTATTGCGCCGCTGGTCCACACGTTCCCTTGGCATGCGCGTACACCAAGGAGAGCCCAGCAGGTCACCTGATCCGAGGCTATCGCGCTGAGTATATCGGTGGTCACATGTCCGCCCTCGCCTACATCGAACCCGATGGGAGCGTCCGGAACACAATGCGCTGCCTGCGCGATTCGGCCAAAAGGGTCATTCTGCAAGAGTTCCAAACTCACAGTTCCGGGTCTTACTGGCGCGTTTCAATCTATCAGGAATCCTATGACCAACGCGGCGCACTCGTGCTGTCCGAGGAGACTGTGCAGGAGAGGGGGCACCCTTCCACCACGATCGAATCGAGCGAGGCCGTTACCTACTTCTACCAGTTGATTGATGATGGTGTCCACGTCGTGTCGCAGATTCGGTATGAGACGGACGAACATCTCGACAACTCCCGAGACCCCCACGCGCTCACTGTCCTCGTACTCGATAGCATCGTCGAGTACCAGTGGGATGGCGACCGCATCACTCGAACCGACAGGTTCAACGCGGATGGTTCTTGGGACTCGACTTGGGTCTATACCTGGGTCGACGACTTGCTCCGGGTCGACAGCATCTCAGCCGACTACCGTGACACGGCCTCGCTCGGAACCGCCGACGACATCTATCAACGCAAGGGACCCAGCGACTACGTCCCGCTGTTCAGTTCACCAAACGAGCACTGGGAGTACTCGACCGCCAACGGGGTCGAGACAGTCACCAAGTTCGCGGGGGAGCTACCCATCGAGCGCAAGCGATTCGAGGTCGTCGACGGCTACAAGCGCACCCTGACTGTCGAGCGGATTCTCCCCGAGGTCTTGGGCTTGGCCATGGTCGAGGTCTGGGATTGGAGCGTCGACGGTCGGGCCGTCGTCAACCGCCACGATGGCCGCGAGGTCATCTTGTTCGACTGCTCGAACGAGCCGCCGATCGAGAGCCTCATTCACCCGAACGCTCCGCCGCCAGCGCGGCCCGTCCAACGATGACCGCCACATCGACTTCGAACGAGGTGACGCGGTAGTCGTGTTGTTCTGTTCTTTAACGGGTCGGATGCGCCTGCCTGCGCGAATTCAAACTTGTCGCCGCGCTGGGCTGGCTGAACCTCGAGCGCACCCCGCGGTAGCCGCGGGCGGGCCGGTCGGGGTCGACCCCCGGCTTTGACGTGGGAAATGGGACGTGGATGAGATCCTAGTCAGCTGATTCGGTGATTCGCGCGATCCACCCATAGTAAATCGCGTCATTTACGCTCTCGCTAGCACAGTGAACATTCCAGGGATCCGAGAACGGTTTCGAGTACTGTCGCCTGATGAAAAAATGGCAAGGCTCCTCACTAACTCTCTCCATCGCAGTGCTCACCGGCCTTGTCGGATGCCCGAGCGATGACGCGGTCGTGACGGACACGGGCACCACGTCCACGGAGTCTGGCGACGGCGACGGCGACGGCGACCCAACCGGCGACGGCGACGGCGACCCGTCCGGCGACGGCGACGGCGACCCGTCCGGCGACGGCGACGGAGATCCGTCCGGAGGCTGTGGTGACGGCGCCGTCGACCCTGGCGAAGAGTGCGACGACGGCAACCCCGTCGACACCGACGAGTGTTCCAACGCCTGCACGCTGCCGGTCTGCGGTGACGGCATCATGCAGGCCGACGAGGAATGTGACGACGGCAACGCCTCGAACGAGGACGCGTGCGTCGAAGGCTGCCTCGCGGCGACCTGCGGCGATGGCTACGTGGGCCCGGGCGAGGGCTGCGACGACGCCAACGCCGTTGACGACGACGCGTGCTCCAACGCTTGCATGCTCGCGGGCTGCGGCGACGGAGTGGTGCAGATGGGCGAGGGCTGCGACGACGGCAACATGGACGACACCGACGACTGCCCGTCGACCTGCCAGCCGGCCAGCTGCGGCGACGGCTTCGTGTGGCTCGACAACGAGGCCTGCGACGACGGCAACGCCGAGAACACCGACGACTGCCTCGACACCTGCGAGGCTGCGACCTGCGGCGACACCTTCGTGTGGGAGAACAACGAAGAGTGCGACGACGGCAACATGGACGACACCGACGACTGCGTTGGCATGTGCCTGACCCCGGTCTGCGGCGACGGCTTCGTGTGGGCCGGCAACGAGGAGTGCGACGACGGCAACAACGACAACAATGACGGCTGCGCGTCCGACTGCACCTCCGAGATCACCGCGAACTGCAAGGACATCCTGGCCCAGAATCAGAACGCGACCAACGGCATGTACATGATCGATCCCGACGGCGACGGCGGCGTCGATCCATTTCAGGTCTACTGTGACATGACGACCGACGGCGGTGGCTGGACGTTGATCCTCAACCGGCGCGTGGACTCCGACAATATCGGCCAGCCAGATCTGGACGCGACGCTTGGCGTGCCCGATGCCCCGCGCGCGACCAACTGGCAATTCAACATCGATCTGTTCTGGTCCGCCGCGACCGAGGTCGTGTTCGCCGATAAAGAGAACGCCGACTGCCAGGATTGCGCAATTAGCAACTACGACTCGGCGATCAAGGTGGCCAAGCCCAACGCCATGGCGTGGGACAAGACCTGCAACCAATTGTCGGTGTCGGTGACCTACACCAAGCTCGTCGGCCCCCAGCCCAACGGCGATCTCGCCTACCAGTGCGCTGCCAGCCTGGGTTGGGGCAACTGTGCCGGCAGCGTCTGCCACTACGGAACGCACTGGCAGAACACGTCGAGCAACGGTAGCTGGTCACAGAACCAAGAGACCGAGTTGCACTTCCCGTCGGTCTACTCGAGCTACGCGATGTACGGGGACGTGAACAACTCGCCAAGCGCGTGGTGCCGGAGTTGCGGCGGTGGCTTGGCGGGGACGCTCAACCAGTCCACGACTTGCTGCAGCTCCCAGCAGAACAACGCGCGGTCTCGCTGGACCATCTGGGTCCGCTGAGCTGCGTCGAGCTGACGACCCCCGCAGGCGAGTCAGGTGTCTGTGGGGGCGTGGGTGCCCTCGGGCGAAGACTCGCAGGCGCGTGAGTAGGGCGTGGCAGGCGACGTTGGCGTAGCGCCCCGAGCAGGAGTGGCCTCCCGCGCGCCCGATGTCTGATCTGATCGACATGGCTCGCCGAACCCTGTGTCTCGGCACGCCATGCCGATCAGCGTAAAATATTGCGTTTGCCCCAATATGCCGCCTGCATAGTCTTTCCGGCATGCTGACACACACGATATTGTTCCTGGCTCTCTCCTCCGATCCTGCGTTCCAGCCGCCACCTGTCGCGGTCGCGGACGAGTACATCAGCCCCGAGGGTCACCGCACCCGCTGGGCTTCGGTGACGTACACGCTGCCAGATGGACAGATCGCCGAGGTTGTCATGATCGCCGACGACGCCAACCGCGGTGACGGCTACGTGTACGTCGAAGGCGAGGCCGTCGTGCATTCGAGCTGGAACGAGACAGGCGGCGTTCATACCTGGACATCAAGCGCCCCAGGGGCCAGCGCACAGGCTCTCGCGGCGCTCACCAGCTTACCTGGCGAGGCAGGTGACGAGCTGTTTGACGCGTTCACTACCGACTCTGAAGCGTTCAAATGCAGTGAATGGGGCAAGAAGGTCCTCAACGCGAGTCGCTATATTTGGGCAGGGGTGGTGGGGGCCGGTATGGCCGCATGTTGTGTGGCTGGTGGACCCGCGTGCATTCCGTGCGCTGGCGGGCTGGCGGCCGTGGGGCTGTATGGCGATGACCAACTCACAGATTACGGCGAGTGATCCGCCGGGGCGGCTGGCCGTGCTCCGTGGGGCGATCTCGCGGCATTGGAACGTGATCCGTGCGCTGGGGATCGGTGTCGCGGGGGCGGTGCTGATCGTGTTGGGTGGTGTCGCAGGGTCTCCGCTGCTGACCGGGTTGGTGTTCGCCGCGGGGGTTGGCGTGCTGCTGGCGATTGAGCGCGCCGTCCGACGTCACCGCGGGTGATCTCCGCCCGCGACGACGCTCGAGCGGGTCACCCTCATCCCGCATGACGACAACTCCCGGGGCGCCTCAGTCCGGCCGGCCCCCAAGCCCCCAGGATGCTCATGCCCGCCAGTGACTACGCCCTGTCCCGCATCCTCGAAGTCCTCGCGCCATTCGACGCGCCTGTGTACTTCGCGCTATTCACCGACCTCGACGCTTCCGTGTTTCCGCTGCTCCCTGGGAGTTGGAGGTCGTCGCTTTCAATCGGCGTTGAGATCGTTTGTAGGATCACCTGAAGGTCGCCAGCCCTCGTCGCCTGTGCAGCTACCCTGACCCGCCTTCGGCGACCTGCTTGCGGAGGAACTGGAACCGCTCTTTCGGCAAGCCCATACCGACAGCGATCTCCTCGAACCTGTCGCACTCGGCGCTCGCTACCGTTACCCCCTCGTCGCAGAGCTTTTCCGCAAGCACCTCGAGTGCGAGCCCCGACTCGTTGTGGTCCAGATACTCCAGCGCGTCTGCGAGGATCGTTGCGTCGAGGCGTCCCACGAAACGGGATCCTAGGGTTCGAATATCGCTTGCGATGTCCATGTATTTCCTCTGCGGGACCTGGCGGGCCCAAGAGAGCGCCGGACGGATCCGGGAACGCCGTACGTACGCGGCCCGTGGCTGGCTCCTAGGCTACACGAATCCGCACTCCGTCTCGAACCTCCCATGCACGCCAAGCTGCCGGGTTCCCGCGGGTCGTGTAGATGCCACCGTTTCCGGTCTAGGCGTACCATCGGGTGTTGGGAGACGTGACGATCTTGTCGCCGCGACTCCAAACTGCTCAGCCCTCTAGCCCCAGTGATCCGCGATCGCAGCCTCAACCAAGATCGGCACCGAGTCCACCAACTCACCCATCGCCGCAACCATCACCTGCTCGACAATCCCCCGCCCCCGCTCCGCGTGCTCCTCGGGCACCTCCGCAATATACTCATCATGCACAACCAACACCCCGCGCCCCCCGATCTCCGCCAGCGCCGGCTGAAGCCGCAACATCGCAATCTTGAACCCCTCAGCCGCGGTCCCCTGCACGGGGATGTTCAGCGCCGCATTAAACGAAAACTTCCCAGCCAAGAACGTCCGCCGCCGCCCCATCGCGGTGACAACCGTGATGTCCTCCCGCTCCCCTGCCCGCGACAGCGCGCCGATCCGCCGATGCCACGCCGCGATCCCGGGAAAGGTGCGAAAGAACGCCTCGCGGGCCGCCGCTGCCTGGCGCTCGTCGAGCTCGAGCCCGTAGGAATCCCGAGCATATTGCGCAAACCGACGCGCCCCCATCCCAAACAAGAACCCAAAGTTGACGGCCTTCGCCAGCTTGCGCTCGTGACTGTCAACCTCGTGCTCGGGCTTGCCCGCGAGGTTGGCCGCGGTCGCGCGGTGGGGATCACGGCCGGCACGAAACACGGCGCGCATGGCCTCGCAGGGGGCGAGGTGGGCGGCCACACGCAGCTCGATCTGCGCGTAGTCGGCGATGATCAGCTTGTGCCCCTTGGCCGCCACGAAGCACGCGCGCAGGCCCGGGGCGGTGTGCTCGGCGGGGACCTGTTGAAGGTTGGGCTCGGTGCACGAGAACCGGCCCGAGTCGGCCGCCAGCGGGTGCAGGCGACAGCGCATGCGCTGATCCGGGCCAACGTAGTCGCGCGCCCAATAGCGGTAGGTCGAGATCAACTTGTCGAGTCGGGCGGCCCGCTCGACCACGCCTTCGGTCTCGGCGTCAACGTCGAGCTCGGCTCGCTCGCGGACCCAGCTTCCGGCGATGCGCTCGAACCCGGGCGCGTCAACACCGATCCCGGCGGCCTCCATTGCGACCACGGCCGGGATCAGGCTGCACTCGAACGAGTAGACCTTGGCCAAGCTGCGATCGCGGAGCATCGGCGTCATCGTGCGAAGCAGCTCGAGCAGCGCCTCGGCCTCGCTGGCCAGACGGGTGCCCGTCGAGCTCAGGGTCAACAAGCCATCGGGGAGCTCCCGCTCGAGGAACTCGCGCACGGATCGATCGAGCGGCCGATGATCGCGGCGACGATCCGCGCCCTCGCCCAGCAAGGTCCCCGCCACGGTCGCGCAGCCGAATCGAGCCGGCGCAGAAACGCCGCGCTCCGCCAGCACGCCAAGCGCCCGGTGAGCGTCGGCGAACACCAAGTACGGGGGCGGCTGCGCCTGCCACAGCGGCGCGAGGAGCTCGGCGAGGTCGAGCTGCGGGTCGAGGAACAGCGCGCGCTCGAGCACCAACACCGGGACCTCGCTCGCGCCGTCGAGACCCAGCGCGATCGCCATGCCCTCGAGTTGGCCGCCGCGCGCATCGTCGCCGCTGCGCAGCCGGGCGCCATCGCGACCGCGCACGTCCAAGGCGACGCCGAGCGCTTTGGGGTGGCGCTCGCTGATGCGGGTGATCGCAGCGCGGGCGCGCTCGAGCGCGGCTACCTGTACGATCTTCGGGGTCGGCCACGTGGGCCGCGGCTCGGCGGCTGGCTGGCGCGGAGAAGCGATGGCGGAGTCTAGCAGGGTGTGGAAGCGCGGCGCGCCACCAGGCCGACGGCTCAGCTGCGTGGGTTGGGCCCCAACGCCCCGCGGTCCGCCAGGCCCCAGCAGTACACCTTGCCGCCGGACACGACGCAGGTGTGTCGTTCACCTGCGGCGATGTCGACCACGCCGCGCACGCCGTCGACCTTGGCGGGGGTGGGCTTCGGCCGGCGGCCGGCGTCGATCTGCCCGTCCGAGTTGTCGCCCCAACAGCGCATGTCGGAGGCGGAGAACAGCGCGCAGGTGTGCTCGCCGCCGGCCACGATGTCCTTCATGCCGGTCACCCCCGTCACGATCGGGGTCCGCTCACGCTCGACCTCCCCCGCGACGCCCAGCTGTCCCTGTCGGCCCTCGCCCCAGCAAGCCAGCTCGCCCTGCCGCCGCAGCGCGCAGGTGTGACGGCCGCCCGCGATGATCGACTTGGCGTCAGCGAGCCCCTGAACCGCGCGCGCGTTGACCCGCGAGGCGATCCCCCCGTCGCCGAGCTGGCCCTCGGTGTTGCGCCCCCAGCACATCACGCGGCCGCTTTGCTCGACCGCGCAGACATGCTGACCGCCCACGCCCAGCGAGACGACCTTGGCCACCCCGGTGACCGGCTGCGGAAGCGCGAAGGCCCGCTCACCACCCGCGCCCACCTGCCCGCTCGCGCCCGCTCCCCAACACACCACCTTCCCGCCACGTCGCAAGGCGCACGCGAACGCCTCACCAGCCCCGAACGCGATCGCGTCGGACAGGCCCGCGACGGCTGTCGGCCGCGTGCTCCAGGCCCCGACCTTGGCCCCGCGGCCGTCGCCTAGCTGCCCGTCTTGGTTGTTGCCCCAACACACGACCGCACCGGACCTGCGCCGCGCACAGCTGAAGTCTCCGCCGGCCACGAGCTCCACGGCGTCCGCCAGCCCCGTCACCGCAACCATCGCCGTGCTGTCGTCTCGAGATCCGTTGCCCAGCTGTCCGTACGTGTTGCGTCCCCAGCACATCACGGCGCCGGACTTCTGGCGGGCGCAGCTGTGTTGGTTGCCCGCGGTGACTTCAACGAACTCGTTGGCGCTCGAGGGCCGCGGCTGGGCCGGTTGCTGGGGGCCCGTCGCCGGAGCCGGAGCCGTTGGCTGCCGTGCGGGCCCGGTGTTCCAATCACAGCCAAGCGCCAAGCTCAGCGCCACAATCGAGACGGTACCGAATTGCAAAGTCCGATTGGAGTTCGGTTCGGCGCGACGTGGCATGGGTGGAAGGTAGCAGCTACCGCGCGCCTGAGCCGAGTGTGCCGGATCCATGAGTTAGAATGTCGGCCCCGCGCCAAATGCGAGACCGCGAGCACGACATGCGCACGACCACCCTCTCGATGACCGCGCTCTTGGCCCTGGCCGCCGTCGCGGGATGCAGCGATGACGGACCGGGCGCTGACACCGAGACCACCGACGCTTCGACGACCATGTCGAGCACCGAGTCGACGACCGACACGGACACCGAGACCGAGACCGGTACCGAAACCGGCACCGGAGACGCGTTTCCAGACTGCACCCCGCAGGACGATGCACTCGCGCCCGTGTTCTTCGCTATGAACTCCGACGCCTGGGCCATGTCCCTCGGCCCCAACGACTTCCTTCGGATCGAGAGCGCCCGCTGCACGATCGACAGCTCCGAACACCTCCCAAACAACGGCATGCCGCTCGTCAACTTCTGGATGACCTGCGTCAACGATCTCGACCAGGCCGTGTACGACGACTTCGTGCTCCAGGTGTGGTCGGAGGAGCACGGGAGCATGCTCGAGTTCGCGGTCGGGACCGAGGTCGACATTCGCTTCGAGCACGACGCTTGGGTCTCCACGCACAGCGCCCAGAGCGTGTTCACCATGCGGGATCTCGACGGCGTCCTGTTGTTCGCCGGTGGGAGCCAGCGCTTCTCCCCGACCAGCTTGGACGCTGACGGGCCGCGCTGGGCCTGGGATCGGATCGCGGCGCCCGACACCGACCCGGCGGCCGCCGAGGACTGGCTCGCCCCGCTCTCTCGCGTTGAGCTCGTCGACGACGCCTGCCCGTTCGAGCCCTTTGACGGCTTCGTCGCCGACACGTGGCGGCGGTTTGGCCTGCGCGCCAGCGATGACGCAGGCCCAGGGCTGAGCCTCGATCGCTCGTCCCGGACGGTCACGCTAGACGGCCGTGACTACGAGCTCGTGGTCGGTGAAGCGCTGGCGTTTTGGCTCGCCGATCAGCCGGAGAACGCGGTGGCCGACGTGCGCATGTTCCTGGTGATCACCGACGGCTGAGCGACCAAGCGGTCCCGTTTACCCGCTCGCAAGCCGCCACACGGCGCTCTGCCCCACGCGCTCGAGCGGGCTGTCGTCACCCACCTGCGCGCGAAACTCATCGGCCGCGCGCCGCTCCCCGAAGCCCTCGAGGTAGTAGTCGTCGAAGATGATCGTGCCCCCCGGCGAGATCTTGGGGTACAGCCGCTCGAGGGTGTTCTTCGTCGCAGTGTAGAAGTCGCAGTCGATCCGCATCAGCGCGATCGACTGCACGCGATCAAACGGAAACTCCGGCGAGATCAGGTTGCCGCGCAGGAATTCCACATCGTCGAGGCTGACGCCGAGCTCGCCAAAGTTCTGGCGGATCTCGGAGATCGAGGTGCGCACCCCCTCGGTGTCGAAGTGAACGCGGGCCAGCTCGAGGGCCGAGACGATGACCCGGTCGTCGATCGGATCCGCCTCGTCGAGCACGCGCAGATCCATGGTGTCGTAGATGTCCAGGCACAGCAGCCGCCGACCACCGCCAAGCAAATCATTGATGAACTTCATGATCATGCTGCTGCCCCCCTTCCACACCCCCACGTCGACGAAGTCACCGGGCACCCCGGCACGCAGGACCCGGGCGCACTCGTCCGCGAGGCTGTGCATGAGCTCGGGCTTGAGCATCGAGTAGACCTTGATGTCGCACAGCTGCAAGTAGTGGAGCAGCAGCATGCTCTCGAGATAGGTGTGCAGCACCTCGGGCGCGAGCGCGAGGCCCTCTGCGGCCATCATCGCGCGGATCTTTGCGCTGAGCACGGCGCGATCTCGACGCTTGCGCCGCAGGACCTGGCCCACGAGCCGCGGGTAGCGAAGCGGCGAGCGATAGCGGATCGGAGACAGGCGCTGAAACAGCGGGTCGACTTGCGCGGGAATACTGGAAGCGTTCGATGCCATCGGTGAAACAGTCCTCGAAGGTGTCCGCAAGCGGGCGAGAAGCCCTCGCCCGAGCTGATAACAGCTCATGGCGTGCTCGTGGCTGGGGTCGGGGGTGAGTAGCGAAATTGGTAGGCGTCGGGGTGGCGCTGGGCGACGGGGTAGCGGGCACCAACGGATGTAATGCCATAGCGCTCGCGCAATTCGTCGAGCGGGCGATCCCACAGATCTTCAAAGTAGACGCAGTGGAGCGGGCGGCCGCGCTTGCCGGATCGCCACGCCCGCGCGGCGCGGGTGCAGAATGTCGCCCAATTGCGGCTCGTAAACAGCAGCTTGAGCGCGCCAAAGAAGATCACCAGCGCAGACAGCTTCTGCGGCAGCTGAGCGAACTGAAACACCTGCAGGCTCACCTCTTCGTGCAACTCGACGCCGAGCCCAAGAAACACGTGGCGCATGTCGTGGCTGGACCGGTAGCGGGCCTTTGCGTACTCGGTGTGTTCGTCCCAGCGCAGCCGCGAAGGCCCGAGGTCAACGTCCTCGAGCAGATCATTGACATAGAAGTGATGCCAAACATTGTAGCCAAAGCTGTCGATTGGCAGCTGGCTGAAGTAGACCCAATCGGCGTCTCGGACCGTCAGCAGCGCGCGATCCTGCATCAGTCGCCGGCCCTCTTGGCTGGTCCACATCTGCGCGGCTGCGCGAGAAAAAGCAGCGCCGTCGAGGTTGTCTTGAATCCCGGCGAGGTCGTCGAAGGTGTAATTGGGCCAGCGTAGAAACAGCACGCGGGCGCAGTGGTAGAGCACAGCCCAGCTCCGCGCGAGCCAGCTGGGGGGACGAACCGGGTTGAGCGCGGCGTCCATCAGACCGCGCAGGGTTCGGGGCTCGAGAGCGTGGGCGTGCTGTCGCGCAGGATGGTCATTGCCATGCTCGGGACAATGCAACGTCCAGACCACCCCCAAGGGCGATGTAGCTGCCACCTGAGGCGCTCAGATCAAAGCTGCGTGGTCGTTCGCCAGCGATCTGCGCGAGGGCGCGCGAGCCTGCGCAGCCCACGATGTTGCGCGTCGATTGACGCAGAGTGTCGTGATTGTCGCCGACTGTCCAACCCGGCAGTACGTGACTGGGCGATCAGCTGCGACTGCGTGACGCGAACGTCAGCCCGACGCTGACAGCGTGATGCTCACCTCGGCCGCGAGGATCGCCCCGTCGCGAACGCGATAGCGAGCCGTGTGCCTGGCGCGGCGTTGATCCTCGAGCTGCAGGCTCGCGCTCGCGTGGACCTGCGTCGTGTCACCGACCTCCTCGCTCGCGTGGATCGCCAGATCCCCCTCGCCGATCGACCGCAAGCCCACCCGAGGATCGCCAAGCCACGGCCGCTCGCCCTCGAGTTCCCTGGCCTCGGGCCCGTGGATCCACCAGCGCGCGTCTGCAGCCGCAAACCGGGCGCAGGCCGCGGGGTCGTCGCTGAACGCGGCGTAGAACGATCGGACGACGTTGACGGGATCGAGCGCCGCGCTGGTGGTTGGGTGCGGCTCGGGCAAAGTCTCGACCCGCAACACCTGCTCGAACAACGCGGCGAGCTGCGCCTCATGATCGATGTGAAAGAAGTGATTGCCGCTGGCCAGCCACCGCCAGTCGAACCGAGCCGAGGTCTCGCGTGCCCACAGCCACTGCTCGTAGGCGTTGGTCGTGGGATCCCGCCCGCCACCGATCGCGGTGATCGGCACCTCGAGCGGCGTGCGTGCGCGCGCCTTGTAGTCCAACAGCATGCGGCTGTCGGCGCGGATGGTCTCGAACGCCAGGTCGCGCAGCTCGGCGTCGCCCTCGAGATCGGCGAGGCCCTGAAATTCGACGAGGCGGAGGAACGCGAGGATCGGCGTGTCGCCTAGCTCGTCGCGCTTCGAGTCGTCGAAGAACCCCCGCATAAGATCGGCCTTGTAGCGGGACGGTGAGTTCGAGGCCGCGGTGAAGAAGTGGCGGGGCGCTCGCCCGGAGGCCCTGAGCTGGTGAATGAGCTCGTAGGCGACCAGCGCACCCGAGCACTGACCGTAGAACGAGAAGGGTCGATCATCGAGGTCGTCGAGCAACGCCTCGCCGAGCTCGGCCACGAGCGTGTCCATCTGGCGTGGCAGCGGCTCGCCAAACCGGGTCCCGCGACCGGGGGGCTCGACGTTGCGGACCTCGATCCACGCCGGCATCGCCTCGCCCCAGTGCCGATAGGTGCTCGCCGCTCCGCCGCCGTAGGGAAAGCAGTACAGCAGCTGATCTGCCTGGGGCCGCGGGCGCGGACGCACGAAGCACGCGCCTCGGGTGATGCCGACGGCGCTCGAGCGCGCGGGCGCCGAGTCGTGATCGAGGCTTGGACCCGCGAGCGCGCGCAGCTTGGCGACGAGCGCCGCGATCCCGGGCGCCTGCATGACCTCGAGCAGCGGCAGCTCGAAGCCGCGGTCGACCAGGCGCGCGCGCAGGCGCGAGGCCATCAGCGAGTCGAGCCCAAGATCACGCAGCGGCACGTCCATGGGCAGCGCCTCGCTGGCGCCGAGCTCGTGGGTCAAGGTTGCGACGACGAGCGCCTCGACGTCGATCGCGGTCAGCGTGTGGGTGAGCGCTGGCGCGGGGGCCTCGACGTCCGCGCGGGCGATCGGGGCGACCGCGTGGCCCGCTCGGGGATCCCCAAGATCGACCCGCGGTCCATAGTGACGCCGCATCCACGGATAGCTGGGCAGGCCGGTGACGCGCCCACGGTGCCCTTCCCACACAGCTTCCCAGCGCGGCTGAACGCCCAGCGCCCAGACCCGACCGAGCGCGTCGAGGAACGCCTCGGGTCCGGCGTCGCGGGCCATCCCGCAGCTGAGTCGGGCCGCGGGCTCGAGGGCGGCCAGCGGATCCTCGAGCGGCACCGTGAGCACCGGGTGGGGAGAGA
This sequence comes from Enhygromyxa salina, assembly GCF_000737335.2. Taxonomy (GTDB): domain Bacteria; phylum Myxococcota_A; class Polyangia; order Nannocystales; family Nannocystaceae; genus Plesiocystis; species Plesiocystis salina_C. Next base: position 51,826 of record NZ_JMCC02000026.1, read on the forward strand.
GCTCGAGGATCACGTCGCCGGCCGGGCGCAAGACCTCACTCAGCGCGCGCCACAACAACACGGGCTTGCGCAGGTTGTCCTGCCAGTAGCTGGGCGCGCTCGCGGCCTCGAGCCAGTCCAGGGTCACGGTCGAGAGCATCCGCGCCCGCGGGGCTTCACTCGGTTGCTCGAGCCCTTGCAGCTGGGCCTCGAGCAGCGCGGCGAGCGGGTCGACGTGGCTGCAGTGCGAGGCGTAGTCAACTTGGATCCGGCGCGCGAACACCCCCTCGCCGTCGAGCTCCGCGAGCAGCTCGACGAGGGGCGCGGGCGAGCCCGCGATGACCACGTTGGTTGGACTGTTGACGACGGCGATCTCGAGGTCGGAGCGGCGCGCAGCAAGCCGCTCGCGCATGTCGGCCTCGGACAGCGCGACGGTGGCCATGGCCCCGGGCGTGTCGAGGTGCTCGGCGACGATCCGGCTGCGCGTCGTGATCACGCGGGCGGCGTCCTCGAGGCTGAGGAGCCCGGAGATCGCCGCCGCCGCGACCTCGCCCATGGAGGTGCCAAGCACGACGTCGGGCTCGACGCCAACGCTGCGCCACAGCTGCGCGAGGGCGACCTGCATCGCGAAGATCGCCGGCTGGACCCGGTCGACACGCTCGAGCGCGGCCTTCGACGCCAGGGCCTCGCTCAGGCGCCAACCAGCGCAGGCGAAGATCGCCGCCTCGCAGCGCTCGAGCGTCGCGCGAAACACCGGCGACCAGGCGGCGAGGGCCTGCCCCATGCCCAGCCACTGACCGCCCTGCCCTGCGCACAGGAACACCACCCGCGGCGCCGAGCTTGGCGCGCGGGTTGGGTAGACATCCGTGAGCGCGGCGGCGAGGCCCGCGGGGCTGGGCTCGGGGGACGCCGCGGTGAGCACGTGTCCGCGCCACGCGTGATGGGTCGTGCGCGCGGCCAGGGTGTAGGCGAGGTCGGCGGGCTCGACCGCGCCAGCCAAGACGAGCTCGCGCAGCTGCTCGACGTGGGCAAAAAATGACTCGCGGCTCGCCGCCGAGATCGGCACGAGCAAGCGCGCTGGCGCAGCGGCGGGCTCGGGCTGCGCGCTCGCTACCGGTCCCAGGATCGCGTGGGCGTTGGTCCCCCCAAACCCGAAGCTGCTCACCGCCGCATGGGCGGGCCCCCACGACTGCAGCGCGCGGGCCAGACGAAAGCGAGTTCCCTCGAGCTCGATGTCGGGGTTGACCTGCTGCAGGTGCAGGTTGGGCGGCAGCTGTCCGTGGTGGATCGCGAGCGCGACCTTGGCCAAGCCAGCGACGCCGGCGGCCGCCTCGGTGTGGCCCAGGTTGGTCTTGACCGCGCCGAGGTAGCAGCGGCGCTGCGCGGCGCCGTAGATCTTCTCGATCGCCTGAAACTCGATCGGATCGCCAAGGGCGGTGCCGGTCCCGTGGGTCTCGATCAAGCCAACCTGTTCGGGCTCGACGCGGGCGTTGGCCAGCGCGGCGCGCAGGACCTCCGCCTGCGCGAGGCTATTGGGCGCGGTCAGGCCGTTGCTGCGCCCGTCTTGATTGACCGCCGATCCGTGGATCAGCGCATAGACCCGGTCGCGGGTGAGATCGACATCGGACAGCCGGGCGAGCACCACCACCGCGGCGCCCTCGGACCGGACGAAGCCGTCGGCGCGCGAGTCAAACGCCTTGCAGCGACCATCGGCCGCCATCATGCCAAAGCGCGAGAGTGACAAGCTCGTGTGCGGGACCAGGTGGGCCTGCACCCCGCCCGCGATGACGCGATCACACTCGCGGCGGCGCAGGGACGCGACGCCAAGGTGGACCGCGACCAGCGACGACGCACAGGCGGCGTCGAGGCTCACGCTCGGCCCCCGCAGATCCCAGGTGTACGACAAGCGGTTCGCGAGGATCGCGTGGCTCGAGCCCGTCGCCATGTAGCCGTTGATGTCGGCCTCTGCGAACGCGAGCAGGCTCCAGTCGAAGCCCGACGCCCCCACGAACACCCCGGTCGAGCTGCCGCGCAGCGCATGCAGGCTCAGACCCGCGTCGGTGATCCCATCGTAGGCGACCTCGAGCAGCAAGCGCTGCTGTGGATCCATCGCCCGGGCCTCGCGCTCCGACAGCCCGAAGAAGCTGGGCTCGAACTCGTAGACTCGCTCGAGCATGCCGGCAAAGCCGGTCTCGGCCGCGCCCTCGGGCCAGCGCTGCGCGGGGATCTCCCGGATCACGTCAACGCCCTCGCACAGCCCCGCCCAAAACTGGCGTGGATCCTCGAGCCCGCCGGGGAAGCGCAGACCGATTCCGACGATCGCGATCGGCTCGGCGTGCGCGGCCTCGAGCTCGGCGACGCGGGCCTTGAGCGTCTGAATGCGTGCGAGGGATTGACGGAGCAGTTCGGACTTGTCCATGGGGGGCAGCGCGGCGCGAGCAAAGGGCTCGCGCTTGGTCCAATGGTAGGCCGCGCGTCGGGGCGGATGCAGGCCGCCGGACAGCGGCCCCGTGTCGTCCCACAAACACCGGCCCGCAGACCGGTCGTCCAGGTTAGCGCCGGACACGCGAGGGCTGACCTCCACGTCACTCGCGTCGTCGACCCACGCACGCGCGCGACGTGCTCGACGTGCTCGACGTGCTCGACGTGCTCGACGTGCTCGACGATCGCCGATCACGACGAGGTCGAGGCCTGGACACTCGACGCGCGTCGCGCCCCGCTCACGCCCGGCCCCCCGCGCTGGCAACCGCCGAGCCGGGCGCCGGCGCGTGCGGTGTCACGTCGCGACCCCACGCGGCGATGAATTCACCCACGATCGCCCGCCGATTGACGCTCATTGCTGCGAATCCCGGACCACGCCTGGAACGAGGGCGCACCCCGGCATAATGAGTATCCCATGACCGCCGATGCGCCGAAGTCCTCGACCAGCCTGCCCGTCGTCGCTGACGGAGGCCGCTCGCGCCCGACCGAGCGCGAGCACCGGGACAAGCCTCCCGTCGACCCCGCGACGTTGATCCACCGCGAGCTCGTTGGCGACGAATTCTGGCGCAGCATCCCGGCGTATCGCGAGATCGACGAGGCCACCTTCCTCGACTACCGCTGGCAGATGAAGCACTCGGTGACCAAGGTCGCCAAGCTGCTCGAGGTCTTGCAGGACCTCGCCCACGACGACTTCATCGCCGACATCCGCGAGGGCTTTCACCACGCGCCCATGGCCGTGCGGGTCTCGCCCTACCTGCTCTCGTTGATCGACTGGTCCGACCCCTACAAAGATCCGATCCGCCGGCAGTTCATCCCCACCAACTCCGAGCTGCTGCCTGATCACCCCAAGCTCGACCTCGACTCGCTCCACGAGCTCGCCGACGCGCCGGTTCCCGGCCTGACCCACCGCTACCCCGACAAGGCGCTGTTCTTGGCGCTGGACACCTGCCCGGTCTACTGCCGGTTCTGCACCCGCAGCTACGCGGTTGGGCTCGACACCGACGAGGTCGAGAAGGTCAGCCTCAAGCCCAACAACACCCGCTGGGATCGCGTGTACGAGTACATCGCCTCGCGCCCCGAGCTCGAGGACATCGTGATCTCGGGCGGCGACGCGTACAACCTGCGCAGCGATCACATCCGCGCGATCGGGGAGCGGCTGCTGGCCATGCCCAACATTCGCCGGCTGCGGTTTGCGACCAAGGGCCCGGCCGTGATGCCGCAAAAGATCCTCACGGATCACGCGTGGATCGACAGCCTCACCGACATCGTCGAGCAAGGCCGCAAGCTCCACAAAGAAGTCTGCCTGCACACCCACTTCAACCACCCCAACGAGCTCACGCAGATCACCGAGCGGGCAATGAACAAGCTGTTCGAGCGCGGGATCACGGTCCGCAACCAAAGCGTGCTGCAGCGTGGCGTCAACGACACCACCGCGGCGATGGGGCTGCTGGTCAAGCGCCTGAGCCACCTGAACGTGCACCCCTATTACGTGTACATGCACGATCTGGTCAAAGGCGTGGACAACCTCCGCACCCGGCTGCAGACCGCGCTGGACATCGAGAAAAACATCCGCGGCATGACGGCTGGGTTCAACACCCCAACCTTCGTGACCGACGCGCCGGGCGGCGGCGGCAAGCGGGACGTGCACTCCTATGATTGGTACGACCGCGTGACGGGGGTGTCCGTGTACCGCAGCCCCAACGTGGATCCCAATCGCTACTACTGCTACTTCGACCCGATTGATCTGCTGCCCGAGGCCGGGCGCGCGCGCTGGGCCGACCCGGCGCAGCACGATGCGATCATCGCCGAAGCGATCGAGACCGCAAAACACCGCCCGAGCTGAGGGCAGCGCTAGCGATGGGGTGGACCGGCCACCACCTTCACGATCTCTCCGCGCTCGAGCGTCAGCGCGAGCGTGGCTCCCTCTGGGACGGACGTCAGCGTGCGGTAGCGTGAAAAGTTGTCGCCCAGGACCGCGTGCCCGTCGACCGCCTCGATGACGTCGCCGACCGCGAGTCCGGCGGTGTCAGCTGGGCCGCCCGGGCGCACCGTCGCTACCACTGGCTCCCAGTCGGACAGATCCTTCGCCGGGTCCCAGCGCGCGACGGTATAGCCAAGGTCACCAACGGTCTGTTCGGGGTCGAGGCGCTTGGAGATCAGCTCGATGTCGCCGAGCTCCTGCACGGCCGGGCCGGCCGGGAGGAGCAGCGGCTTGCGAAAGAAGTCGTACTGGCGCTCGCGTCCGCCAGCTCGCGACCAAGCGGCCAGCTCGCTGCGACCGGCGGGGACATTGGCGACCTCGAAGCGCCCGTCAGCCCCGCTGACGTTGAGGCGCTCCGCGCCCGGGTCGTGCCCCCCAAACGCCGAACCGCCGGACACGCGGACCTCGATACCCGCGACCGGCTCGCGGGTATCGAGGTCAATGATCCGTCCGCGCACCGTGACCTTGTTGGTCAGGATCAGCTCGATGCCGTCGCGGGTCTCACCTGCACCCAGCGTGACCGCGGACTCGAGCGCCGCGTTGCCCATGCTCGCGCTCACGCTGATCTCATAGCTGCCGGCCGGGAGCTCGGTGAATCGCCAGGCCCCCTCGGTCCGAAAGAACTGGTCGCGCACCCGAATCGCCTGGCCCTTGTCGACGACCGTGACGGCGAAGCGCTCGGGCGCGCTGCCGTCGTCCAGCGCGACCGTGCCGGCCAGCTCGCCGGTGCTCGCGATCATCAGCTCGACGTGGCTGCCAAGCGCGACGCCCTCGGCCAGCGCCTCGCCCCCGCCCTTGCGATTGGCACGGACGACAAACTTGCCCTCGGGCAGGTCGCTGATCTCGAAGCGGCCTTCGACGTCGGTCAAGACCGGTCGGTGGCCCCAGCCCCAGCGGACGCTGTGGCGGGCGATCGAGGCGTTGGACTCGGCGCTCTCGGACATGCGCTCGACGTCGATGAACGCGTCCGCGACCGGGCCACCGCCCTCGTCAACGACGACACCGCTGAGCTTGCCAGTCAGCGATTCGACGGTCAGCGTGACCGCGACGACCTCGTTGGCGACGACCTCGACGACCTCACCTTGAAGATCGTCGTCGGTGGTCCCGGGCTTGCGCAGCGAGACCCCGCGACCGAGCGTGGGCAACTTCGCCGTCACCCGGGTTTGGCCAGGCAGCAGCTCCTCGATCACGAACTCCCCGGCGTCATTGCTGTACACAGACCCAAACCCATGCGCACGGCCACCAATGTAGGCGGCCTGGATCTCGGCCTTTGCGACTGGGGCGCCCGTTTGATCGATGATCCGCCCGCGGACCGTGCCGACCGCCGGCATCACGAGGCGCACATCGTTGACGTCGGCGCCAAGCTCGAGCTCCACGGTGATCGGCCGCTCGGGTCCCGGCCGACCCCGCCAGGCTGTGGTCGACACCTCGTAGCGACCGGGCAGCAAGCCCCCCAGCGCAAAGCTCCCATCGCTCGAGCTGCTGGTGTTGCCCGACGTGGTCTGCGATCGGGCTGCGTCTGGGTTGACGACGGGCTGCACCACGACGCCGACCTGCGCGAGCGGATCGCCGGCCTCGTCAACGACCTCACCGCGGATCGCCAAGCCCTCGCGGACCTCCCAGACCAAGCCGTCAACGCGCTGCTCGACCACGAGCTCGGGGTAGGTCTCTTCGGCCAGGTAATTCGTGCACCAAACGCGAACCGAGTAGGTCCCGGGCAGCAACCCACGAAATTCGACGTAGCCCTCGTCGTCGATGTTGGCTGGCGTGCGTCCGGTGTCTGGGTTCTCGAGCCGAACGCGACCCTCTGGGCACGGCCGCTGGCTCCCCGCGATCACCACGCGACCCTCGATGTGGGCGGCCGGATGCATGCGGATCACGACCTCCGTGGAGGTCTCACCAAACCCAACGTGGACCTGCTCGGCCGCCTCGCCGTACAGCGCCTCGCCCGAGGCCGTGGGCTTGTAGCTGCCGGGCTGCAAGCCGTCGATGCGGAACCGTCCGTTCGCGTCGGAGCGCGTCACCAGCCCCCCATCGGGCCCCCCCGACGACACCTCGAGATCGGCGACCGGCTCGCCCGTGGTCGCGAGCACGACCGTGCCAACGAGCACCGACTCCGGGGTCAGGTACACCTCGACGAACTGCCCAGGCGCCACGCTGGTGACCCACGCGCGCGCGTAGCCTGGGGCCTGGCCCGCAACGAAGACGATGCCCGGCGCGACCCACTGCTCGAACCGGCCTTCGGCGTCGGTGATCGCATGCGCGGCGGCGCGATTGCGGCTGCCCCACGCGCCCTTGATCGCCAGCTGCGCGCCCTCGATCTCGCCGCCAGCGATGTCGCGGACCACCCCCGTGACCCGCACGCCGCCGCCGTGAAGCGTGATGTCGATCTCGGACGTGACCTGCCCGGCGCGCAGCCGCAGGACGCCGCGGGTCACACCCTGCTCGCGTCGCTCCCATCGAGCCGGCTGAAAGCTCGCCGCGCTCGCGTGAACTTCGGTGTCGATCGCAAACAAGCCATCGATGGCGTAGCGGCCGTTGGGGCCCGAGCGGACGCAGTGGGGCTCTGGATCCAGGACGCCCCGTCGCCCGACCTGGTCAGAGACCGCGCAGACCTGCGCGTTGGGGATCGCGTTGCGCTGCGCGTCGCGGATCGTGCCGCTGATCCCCGCGTTGGCGGCGGGCCCAACACGAGGCGGGGTCTTGGGTGAGCCAGTGTGCTTGGCCGACAACGCCGACGTTGCGCTCGCCGAGTCGCTACCGTCATCCCCCGCCACGGCATCCGTGCTGCCGTTGGTGGCCAGCCACCAAGTGAGCGCGGCCGCCAGGATCAGCACAGCTGAGCCAACGAACCATTGAAGAGTTCTGCGCCGGTCCGTCATGGTGTTCGCCGACGGTACCAGACGGTGGCCGGCCGCACGCAGTTGATGGTTCGGGCCGCTCGCAGACGGTGGTAGTGTGGCCCATGCAAAAGCGCGCGGCTCACTTGTCTGGAGTGCTCCTGGGGTTGTGGTCGTTCATCGGATGTGCCGACGACACGCCGGGCACCACGGACAACGCGTTGCTCACCAGCGAGTCAGCAGGCGACGGCGACGGCGACGGTGACTCCAACGAGAGCGGCGAGACCATGGCCGGCGACGGCGACGGCGATCCAACCGGCGACGGCGACGGCGACCCGGGTGACGGCGACGGCGATCCAACCGGTGACGGCGACGGTGATCCAACCGGCGACGGCGACGGCGACGGCGACGACCCCTGCACCGAGGGCGAGGTCATCTGCGAGGACGGCCAGGCGCTGACCTGCGACGACATGGGCGGGTGGTCCGACCCCAACCCCTGCGCAGACGAGTGCGCCGACGGCCTGGGCTGCGTGCTGTGCATCCCCAATTCGCACGAGTGCCAGGGCGACATCTCGTTCACCTGCCTGCCCGACGGCAGCGCGTGGGAAGCCGATCCATGCGACGCGCTGCAGGGGGTGATGTGCAACCCCAACTCCGGCATGTGCGAGGGCGCGTGTGCGCCCGAGGAGCTGGGGCTGAGCTACATCGGCTGCGACTACTACCCAACGGTCACCCCCGGTCTGCGCGAGAACAACCCTTGGGTGTTCAACTACGCCGTGGTCGTCGCCAACACCACCAACGACGTCGCCGAGATCACGGTCACCCGCGGGCCCAACATGGTCACGCAGCAGCAGATCGGCCCCAACACCGCCCAGGCGATCACGCTGCCCTACGTCGACGCGCTGACCAACCCGAACCTCAACCAGGCGGGGCCCTCGGTGCTGGTCCAAGATGGCGCCTACCGCCTGCGCTCGACCCAGCCGGTCACCGTCTATCAGTTCAACCCGCTCGAGTACCAGATCGGCAACCAGTTCTCGTTCATCAACGACGCCGGGCTGCTGTTCCCGGTCAACACCTGGCGGCAGGACGTGCGCGTGGTCTCGCGCAACCACTGGTACGCCAACAATCAGTTCCACCTGCCCGGGTTCTACGCGGTCACGGCCATGCAAGACGGCACCATGGTCACGATCACGCCCTCGGCCACGGGCGCGTGGGTGATCCCCGGTGGCGGCGTCGCGGCCGACGGCACCGGCCAGGTGATGCTCGACGAGGGCGACGTGCTCGAGGTGTTCACCGCGGCCGGCCAGCCAAACGCGTTCAACTCGGACCTGACCGGCACCCTGATCGAAGCGAGCGCGCCGATCCAGGTGATCGGCGGCCACAAGTGCACCAACGTGCCGCAAAACGTGACCTTCTGCGATCGCCTCGAAGAGTCGATCCCGCCGCTCGATACAGTCGCCAAGGTCTACCTGGTGACCGCCCCGCTGATCCCAACCGGCGGCAACGTGCCCAAGGCGCAGATCGTCCGCATCACCGCGACCGAAGACGACACGGATCTCATCTACGACCCACCCCAAAACGGCGCGCCCACCAACATCGCAAGCGCCGGTGGTTGGGTCGAGCTGGCCCAGAGCGCGGCCAGCTACGAGGTCAGCTCGTCCAAGAAGATCCTGGTCTCGCAGTACATGCTTGGCCAGAGCGCGGGCGGCAACAGCGGTGATCCAGCGATGACCATGGCGGTCCCAACCGAGCAATTCCGGGCCAGCTACCTGGTCCACGCCCCAACCAACTACGAGTACAGCTACGCCAACATCGTCGCCGCCAACGGGGCCGCGATCACCGTTGACGGCATGCCCGTCGCCGGCTTCCAGATGATCGGCAACACCGGCTACTCGGTCGCGCGCGTGACCTTGAGTAACAACGGCGACGGCAACCACACAGCAACGGGCGGCTCACCGTTTGGGATCAGCGTGTACGGGTACGGGCAGTACACCAGCTACTGGTACCCGGGCGGGCTGAACCTCGAGCTGATCCCGCAGTAGGCCGGGGTCCCCTTGGCGGACTCACGCTCGAGTCACGCCGAGGGTTTTTAATTGGAGCACAGGTACTCGGCGCCAAACCCCTGACTGCTCATGAAGTCCGAGGTCCACGACAACCCGTCCTGGGTGAGCGCGTGGGTCTCGGGGCAGCCGTTGCTGGCGACCTCGCGCACGATCATGCCGCTCGAGTAGCCCAGCGAGTTGCACAGCGCCGCGACCATGTCGACACCAACCCCGTTGTTGTTGCTGTCGGGGGCGTTGCACAGGCCCAGCTGCGCGTTGCAGCAGCCGCCGTAGCTGTTGGGCATCATGTCGCCGTTGGCGTCGCCGGCGTCGGGCATCGAGCGCAGCGCCCCGCCCGAGTTGGTCCCGAATTGCAGGGTCCCGGCGTTTGGATCGTAGTTGCAGTAGAAGCTGTCGGGCGGGCAGCCGTCGCCGGGGCAGCCGATGTAGTGCAGCGTGCTGTCCGTGTAGCTGCGCAGGTCGACGCCGTTGCTGGCCACGCCCCACACGTTCATGTTGGTCACGATGTCGTCACAGCTCGCGCCGTTCGAGATGCAGTCGTTGGTGCAGCCGTCGGCGTCAACGTCGTTGCCGTCGTCGCACTCTTCCATGCCGTCCCACTTGAAGCCGTCGCCGCAAAACGAGGGCGCGCAGCTGGTCGGGCACGCGTCGCCATCTTCGAGGTTGCCGTCGTCGCACTCTTCCATGCCGGCCCACAGGTGGCCGTCGCCGCAGGTCGCGGGGACACACTGCGGCGAGATGCACCCGTCGGTGAGCTCGAGGTTGCCGTCGTCACACAGCTCGACCCCGGCCTGAACGAAGCCGTCGCCACAAAACGCGAGCTGGCAGGCCGGGCAGTCGTCGCTGGTGTCGTCGTTGCCGTCGTCGCACTGCTCGCCCTCCTGCAGCACCCCGTCACCGCAGACGCCGGGCAGGCACGCCGAGCTGCACCCGTCGGCCTCGTCGTCGTTGCCGTCGTCACACTCCTCGACGCCCTCGTGGGTGAAGCCGTCGCCGCAGGTCGCCAGCTTGCAGCCCATCACGCAGTCGTCGGTGTTGATCGGGTTGCCGTCGTCGCACTCCTCGAAGCCCTCGTACACGTAGCCGTCACCGCACGCGGCGATGTGGCAGTTGGGGGTGCACTGGCCAGACTCGGCGTTCTCCGGGCCAAGGTCGCACTCCTCGCCCGGATCGACGACGCCGTCACCACAGTTGGGGTTCCCGGTGTCGCCGTCGCCGTCGCCGTCGCCCTCGGCGCTGCCGGTCTCGGTCGAGTCGCCGTCGCCGTCGCCGTCGCCCGGCTGGGTCGTGAAGGTCGTGAAGCCGCCCTCGCTCTCCGGGGCTGGGGTGCAGCCGCTGATCGCCGGCAGACACAGCAACGCGGCGAGACCAAGGTGCGCGAGATTCAAGTGCATGCCACCATTGTCGGGGTTGGGCCGCGGATCCGATAGCCCAAATCTGGTCGGCCCAGCGTGCAACACGCAACGCGCTCGATCCCCAGATAACGCAGTTCTTCGTGAAGACAGCCGGTTCTGAGCGGACCGCCCACGAGCGATGTCCGCGACCCAAGCGAAGCGTTCACCAGCCCAGACGCGCGCCAGGTACGATGCCCCCGAGATGCCCAGCTCGATCGACGCCGACCTGCTGCTCCAACGCTTCTACCGTCACGTCGAGGCGCGCGGCGGCGACATCTACCTGACCCAGCCCACCCCCGACGGCCGGGTCATCGACTACAGCTTCGCGCAGGTCTACGACCAGGCCGCGCGGATGGCCGCGCACCTCGACTCGCTGGGCTTCGAGCGCCAGTCGAAGATCGCAATCGTCTCGAAGAACTGCGCCCACTTCATCATGGCGGAGCTGGCGATCTGGATGGCCGGGCACGTCACGGTCGCGCTGTACCCCACGCTCAGCCACTCCACCGCGAACTACATCCTCGAGCACAGCGACGCGAAGCTGTTGTTCGTTGGCAAGCTCGACACTTGGACCGAGCTCGAGCAAGGGGTCCCCGAAGGCATGCCCTGCATCACGCTCCCGCTCGCGCCAGCCACCAAGCACCGCGGGTGGGACGACATCATCGCAGCCACCGAGCCGGTCGCAGACAAGCGGACCCGCGCGGCCGACGACGAGTCGCTGATCATCTACACCTCGGGCAGCACCGGCACGCCCAAGGGCGTCATGCACAGCTTCCGCACGATCTCGGTGCCAACCAAGGGCCTCGTCTCGCAGCTGGGCATCAACGAGCACGAGCGACAAATCTCCTACCTACCGCTGGCCCACGCGATGGACCGCTGGCTGTCGGGCTGTGTGTCGCTGTACGCCGGCTCGCGCGTGTTCTTTGCCGACTCGCTCGAGACCTTCGTCGCGGATCTCAAGCGCGCGCGGCCAACCGTGTTCTTGTCGGTCCCGCGCCTGTGGCTCAAATTTCAGCTCGGCGTCTATGCCAAGCTGCCCAAGCGCAAGCTCGATCGCTTGCTCGCTATCCCGATCATCCGCGGCATCATCAAGAAGAAGATCCTCGCCAACCTGGGCCTCGAGCACGTGCGCTTCGCCGGCAGCGGCTCGGCGCCGATCCCCGCCGAGCTGATCCAGTGGTACCGCGACCTCGGCCTCGAGCTGCTCGAGGGCTACGGCATGAGCGAGAACTTCAACTATTCGCACCTCACGCGGCCCGGCCACGGTCGCCCCGGCTACATCGGCAACGCGTACCCCGACGTCGACTGCAAGCTCTCGGACGCCGGTGAGATCCTGGTCAGGAGCCCCGGCAACATGCTGGGTTACTACAAAGAACAAGACCTGAGCAAAGCCGCGTTCACTGAAGATGGGTACTTGCAGACCGGTGATCTTGGCGTGATCGACGAGCAGCAGCGACTGCGGATCACCGGGCGGCTCAAGGAGCTGTTCAAGACCAGCAAGGGCAAGTACGTCGCGCCCGCGCCGATCGAGAACATCCTCAACAATGATCCCAACGTCGAGCTCTCACTGGTCGCGGGCTCCGGCATGCCGCTGACCCATGCGGTGCTGCAGCTGAGCGAGGACCTGCTGCCAACCCTGGACCAGCCGGGGGTCAAGCAGCGGATCACCGCGGACCTCGAGCGCTTGTTGGCCAGCACCAACGCGAGGGTTGAAGAGTACGAGCGGCTTGGGTTCTTGGTGGTCGCGAAGCAGCGCTGGACGATCGAGGATGAACAGCTCACGCCAACGATGAAGATCAAGCGGGCGACGATCGAGGCGATGTACGAGGCCAAGCGGGACCACTGGTACTCGCTGGGGGTGAAGGTGATCTGGGAGACCTGAGCTGCGCGCCGACGGGTCGCGGCCGACAGCCCCCGCTCAGGCGGCTCAGGCCGCTCAGGGGGCGACTGGCTGCTTCTCGCTGGCGGTCGTCTTCTTCGCCTTCTTGCTCTTCTTGCTCTGCTTGTCTTTGGCGTCGAGCACGGCCTCCCCCAGCGAGGTCTTGTCCAGGCGCTCCGCCAGATCGTCGTGCTGGGCTTCGGTCAGGTCGAGGACCTGCGAGAGCATCGCGCGAATGTGGTCTGGGCCGCGCTCAATCGCGTCGCGCAGCAGGCGAAACAACAGGCGCTTGGCCTTGAGGCCCTGTCGGCGGACCTCGGGGACGTGCTCTTCGACCTCGTTGGCCACGACCACAAACGCCTCTTGCTGGGCGGTCTGCTTGGCAGTCTTCGGGGGCGCGGTGAATGGATAGACCTGCTCCTTGCGCCACTCTTGGACCCGCTCGGCCGCCACCGCCTTGGCCGTGGTGTCGTGATAGTCGACGATCGCCTTGCGGGTCTGGCTGAGGAACCCGCGCACGACCGGGTGCAGGTCGCCAACGCTCAGGCCACCGGTCGCACGCAGCTCCTCGAACGCCTTGCTCTTGACGTGGGCCGTGATCCGGCGGTTGTGGGTGTTGACGCCCACCCCGACGTCTTGGATCGAGAAGCCCTCGCTGTCACACAGATAGATCCCACGCGGGCCCTTGCGCTTCCACTCGACAATGTCGATCTCGGCCTCGTGCGTCTCACCGTCGACGACGATGCTGACAGCGCAGGTGTGAATGGCCGCGATCGCGGCGGAGGGCTCGATCAGCTCATTGTTGTAGATGAGCCTCACGCTTGGGTACTGGAGCAGATACAGCGCGAACTTGTCGTGCATCGCCGTGATCGCGTCTTCGCCGACCAAGCCGTGGACGCTCTCTGGCACGTCGCTGATCGTGACCTTGGTGCCGCTGTGTGACTGCAGGCTGCTCCTCGTCCGGTCGCCCGTGACGAGGAACTGGTCAATTCTCATGTCTGTCGATTCGATTCGACATGAAGTGTATTTGCCGGCGGTGCGCAGCGCGACCGAGTCCCACACGACCGTGGCACCAAGCGAGAACGCAGCGAATCGACCCTTGCCCTCTTTGCCGTGCAGCCTGCGGCCTTTTGCGGTGACATCGACGTTCTGCTTCCACGAGCCACCCAAGCGCTCGAACACCTCGAGGGCCTTGTCGGGCGACATGCCGTCACCGTCGTCGACGACCGCGATCCGGTACACCCCGCCCCACAGGTTCTTGTCGATCACGACCTCGACGCGGTCAGCGTCGGCGTCGAGGCTGTTCCAGACCAGCTCCTCGACCGCCGCCAACGGGCGACGGGTTTTTGACAGCTTTCGCAGGTGGTCCTTGTGAACGGACACCTCGATCTGCGCTGAGACCTTCGAGCTCTTGCTGGTGCGGGACACGGTCGCGGAGTCTCGCACGAATGCAGGCGTTGATCAGCCTGCTGGCAGCCTGCTGGCACCGTGCCCGAGCGCCCCGCAACGATGCGCTGCCGCCGGTCTAGCCCGCAGATCCGCGATGTCCGCACGCGCTCGATTCGGGTGTAGATCTCCGCAACAACAGCCGTGTCGGCACGCGCCCGGGCCGTTGTATAGATACGCCAGCGATGGCGACGAACGAGCGAGACAGCACGCACTGGCTCTGGCGCCTCGACGCGAACGCCTGGCTCGCGGCCGCGCACACCGAGCTCGTCCAGGGTCGGGCGCAGCTGGCCTCGCGCAGGACCGCGGTCACGCACGCGCGCCGGGCCGCGGGCATGGCCCTCAATGCCACGCTGGTCACCCTCGCTGCCCGCGGTTGGTCGCGCGAGCGCTGCGAGACCGCGTGGGGGCGCAGCTACATCGATCATCTTCGCGCCCTGTCGGCCAGCTTGGACGATCCGAGCGAGCGCGGGCGCGAGCCCTTCGATCTCGAGCAATGCCAGCGTTGTCGCGAGCTGCTGCAGATCCCGGTCATGCCACCCGCCGGGCTGGTTCGGCTCGCGCGGAGCAAAGACGAGGCCGCCAGCGCAGCGCTGGACACCGCGACGGCGCTCGTGCGGGGGTGTGCCGCCCTCATCGGTAGCTGATCGGCGGCTGATCGCTGCCTCCGTCGGTCACTCGCAGTTCGGCTCGACGTGGCGCGTCACCGCCACCGCATCGCTACACACGGCGAGACCTGGGACCGCGTCAAAGCAGACCCGCCCGCGATCCTCGGGCGCGGGTGCCACGGGCGCGCGCGACATGCTGAAGCGCGCGCGCGCGTGGCCAGCGGGGCTGCCGTCCACCCACTCGAGCGGCGTGTTCGCGGCCAAGTCCCAGCGCACGCAAGCCGCTTCCGGCGTGTCCGCTTGCAGCGGGCTGATCCCGGCGGCGCGGCGCGCCTTGTCCATGTTGATCGGCGGCTTGGGGCCCGACTCGACCTCGCGCGGGCCTGGCTGGGCGAGCAGCTCGAAGCGACCGCAGGGGTTGACGAAGCTCAGCAGCGCGTCGTCGCCCGCTTCGCCCGAGGGACGCTGCGCGACCGCCAGGGTGAACACCCCGCCGCGACTGCGAACGCTGCGCTCCCCGTAGCGAAGCTCGGTCGCTTCGGGCCACGGGATCGTTCCAAGCGACCAGGTGATCGGCGGGCCGTCGTCCGGCGGGGCGGGCATGAACCCAAGCGCCTCCGCGTGGCGAAGCTGTGCGTCATCGAGGTCGATCTGCAGCTTGAGCCCGCCAACGTGCGCGCTGACTCGATCTTCGAAGCGACTGATCGGCACGCCGGGCACCAGCGCCACGCTGCTGCCGTCCTTGGACGCGATCCGCACCGGGTGGCTCAGGACCGTGCGCAGCGATCCACGCGTGACCCAAAACCGCAGCTCGAGCGCGGACTCGATCCCAAAGCTGCCTGCGCACGCTGGCGCGAGCCCGGGGTCGTGGGTCTCGACCGCGATGAAGTCCCCCTCGATCCCAACGACCTCGACGACGTGGCCCGGGGTCGGATCGGTCGCGCGGTTGAGCGGCACAGCGAAGCGGAGCCCGCGATCATCGGGGCCCGCGAACAGGTCGGCCTCCTCGGCGATCACCACCAGCTCGCCAACTTTGGGCGAATCGCTGGACGCCTGCTCGCCCCTCGTCACGGCGCCGCTCGGGATCGCCGCGGTCGCCTGCGCGCCGGAGCTTGGACGCTCCCCCGCGCCACAGCCAAGCAACACCGAGATCACAGACCCTATCGCCCACCTACGCCCGTTCGCGACCAACGCGCTCGAGTGCGTCGTCGACAAAGTAGTTGAGATCGCCAAACGCATCGGCGTGCAGGATCTCATAGGCATGGCCAGCGCTGCGAGCGTGGTAGAGCTGGTCGCGAAGGTCGTCGTCTTTGGTCAGAGCCGAAGCGAACGCGCCAAGGATCTGCAGGTGTCGCGGGCGATCGCGCTCGGGTGTGGCCAGCAGCACGACCGCGTGGACCGGGCGACCGTCGTAGGCGCCAAGGTCCAGCCCCTCGACGCTGAGCCCGAGCACGCCCCTGACCTCCTCGCCCTCGGGCACCATCGTGTGGGGGATCATCAAGCCGCGGCCCAGACAGGTCGAGGCTTCGTCCTCGCGCGCGAGCACGGACTCGACAAACTCCGACTTGGGCACGAGCATGGGCGTGGTCGCGTACAGGCGGTCGGCCAGCGTCTCGATCAGCGCACGCTTGTCACCGCTGATGCCAAGCACGATCCGCTGCTCCTCGAGGAAGTCGAGCAAGCGCGGCCGATCTTGGCCGACCTCGCCCGCGCGCTGCAGCGAGAACCGGGTCGCGCTGGGCCCAATGAGCTGGTTGACGGCCAGACCCGCCAGCCCGATCGCGGCCACGCTGTCGGCGATGTCGGCCAGCTGCGGCTGGCTCTGAACGAAGAAGATCAGCCCGACCGCGACGCCGCCGTGAGGCAAGAGCGCGAGCCCGAGGTGGTTGCGAACCCCGCGCGGGACCTTGGCCAGGCTCATGGAGATGAACGCGCTCAGCGACTTCCCGCCGAGCCGCGAGGCGAAATACAAGAACACGATCCCGGCCATCGGGATCACCACGGCGAAGTTCAGGCGCAGGCCAACGATCGTGTAGAAGCCCGCGAACAGCACGCCGCCGAACGGCTGGAGGTAGGCCTCGGCCGAGCGCGCGGTGTCGTGCTTGATGTTGGACAGCGTGATCCCGGCGAAGGTGCACGCGAGGATGCTCGACACGTCGAACACCTGCGCCAGGCCCCAGGCGCCAAGGATCACCGCGACCATCGTGGGTCCGACCGAGCTCGCCCGAACCAGCCGCCGGGTCAGGCCGACCGCGAGCAGCGAGCAACCCAGCCCGATCGCAAGCGCCCCTCCAAACTCGACGCCAAGGGCGACCACCGCGTCCTCCCAGCCACTGCCGCGCTCGCGCAGCATCGCCTCCCAAAACGCGAACGCGCCGACCGCGACCATGTCGATGAGTCCAACTCCAGCGATCAGGGTGCCGGACAGCAGCCCCCGTGCCCGCGCCTCGCGGACCACGATCACCGTCGTGCCCGGCGCCCCGGCGATGGCGATGACGGCCAGCAGCACGGCGACATCGAGCGGCAGACCGCCGATGAAGTAGAGCGCGCAGAACACCACCGTTGGCGTGATCAGGGCCTCACCCAGGACCAGCAGCGAGAGCCGCCGCTCGGCGTTGCGCAGGCTGTGAAGGTGGAGCGTCGCGCCAACGGTGAACGCGATGAACCCGAGCACGAAATCGGTGAACGGGGCCATCTTGCCCAGATCGCCCGGCTCGAGCCCGGGGAGCGCGAGCACGCGCAGCAACATGCCAGTGCCGATCCAGCCAGTGACCTTTGGGAGCTTCAGGCGCGAGACCAGCTCACCGCCGACAATCCCCGCGATCAAGATCGTCGCGAGGTTGAGCATCGGATCGTCAAAATTCATCAGGGGCGGCGCAGGGTATTAGATATGCAGCGCAGGGGCCAACGGTCGCAATTCGCGGTGGCGTGAATTCGTGCGTTCGGTCAGCGCCGACCGGATACGATGTCCACGATGGCAACTGCTGAGCTTCGGGGCGCCCACACCTTCAACTTCGATCCGTTCAATGCGCACCGAGATGACCCGCACACGCCGCTGCGGAAGGCCCGGCGCGAGCACCCCGTGTTCTTCAGCCCCGCGCTTGGCACCTGGGTCATCACGCGTCACGCCGATGTCGTCGCGGCGCTGCGCGACCCGGCGCGGTTCTCCTCGGCCAACGCGATCACCAATGTTCCGGCCGCACCGCCGCCAGAGATCCTCGAGGTCCTCGCGGCGGGGATCCCCTACGAGCCCAATTCCGTCGACCTCGATCCGCCGCGGCACACCAAGTTTCGCGCGCTCATCAATCAAGCCTTCACGCCGCGTCGGATCCACGCAAAGCAGCCAACGATCACCGCGCTCGCCCACGCCGCGATCGAAGGCTTTGCCCACGCCGGCACGGCCGACCTCGTCGCCGAGTTCGCCTACCCGTTGCCGGCCCGCGTGATCGCCGACCTGCTCGGGATCCCGAGCGAGGACCTGCCCGCGTTCAAGCGCTGGTCCGACGAGTGGCTCGTGATGATTGGTCAGATCGGCGATCTCGATCGGCAGCGCAAGGCCGCCGCCGCGGTCGTCGAGTTTCAACACTACATCGCCGCGATGATCGCTGCCCGCCGCACCCGGCCGAGCGAGGGCCTCGTCAGCGACGTCGTCGCGGCGGTCCAGGACATGCCGGACCCGCCCAGCGACAACGCCCTCGTCGGGCTGCTGATGACCGTGTTGTTCGCAGGCCACGAGACCACCACCAGCCTGATCACCAACACGATCAAGCTGCTGTTGCAGCATCCCGAAGCGCTCGCGCAGGTCCGGGCCGACGCGGAGTTGATCCCAGCTGCGATCACCGAGACCCTGCGCTTTGATCCGCCGGTCCCGAACATGTATCGGACCACCACGGCGGACGTGCGCGTTGGTGGCGTGGATCTGCCAGCGGGTGAGCACCTGCGGCTCAGCTTTGCTTCGGCCAACCGCGACGCCGCGTGCTTCGCCGATCCCGACCGGTTTGATCTGCACCGGGCTGACAAGGCCAACCACCTCGCGTTTGGGCAAGGGATCCACGCCTGCGTCGGGGCGGCGCTCGCCCAGCTCGAGGCGCGGGTCAGCGTGCAGGCCCTGCTCGAGCGGTTGCCGGGGTTGCGGCTCGTCGAGGGGGCGTTGATCGAGCCGGTCGTGAGCGCGACGGTCCGCGGCACCCGGCGGCTGATGCTGGCTTGGGATCGGCAGTGACGGGGAGCAGCGTCGCCAGGGCTTTCCGTAGCCGACGGTATCTCGGGCCAGAGGTCTTGCCATCGCGCTCCTGTTCGCCTCGCTCGGCCTGCGCGGCGAGGAGTGCTTACGCCGTCCAGCGCTGCGGACCCATGTGGCGAATGAAAAAGCCCGAGGCCAATCACACGCCAGCGCCAACCCACGCGTGGCGGCACTCCAGTTCGGCCAGCATCAGCGCCGACGAAGCTCAGCCGCTGATCAGAACAACGACAGGCCGTCGAAGCTCAGCGTCCAAGTCCCGTAGCCAGGCTCGACATAGCTGAGGTCGAGGGGGTCGAACTCCCAGCTGCCCGTCGACGACGCGTAGCGAAACACAATCTGTTGAACTGCGTCGCATAATAGACAACTGTTGACATGAGGAAGTCTCTGCTCGGTCGTTGGCATCCGATACGCAGCCCGCGAATGACTCGCTTCCAGAGCAGTGGGGATCGATATCGTCGAGCCAGTCGTACTCGATCTTGGTCGTGTCCGACCCCAGGTCTTCGAGGATTCGGCCAGCCCGCTCGGTGTTGCGGTCCTGCTGGTCGGAGGAGTGCCCACGCAGTTGACGCCGAGGCATGGTGGGGGGACTCGTTGAACTTCGTGGGCAGCACCCGAGCGAGGTGGTCGGGGCAGATAGCGGTCCTCGCGCGGACCTCGGAGTGACCCAGCTCGCGCAATTCCTGCTGCCGAAGGGCCTCGCCTCGTGCTCGACAGTCAAAAGATGACCTCGGGAGGGCCTTTTTGACCGCCTCCGCGCGCCGAACGGCCTCGGTTGGCTACTTTAGTTGCCAGTCGCGCCGCGATCGTCGGCTCTGGAGGGCCAGCGAAAGCGGCTCGGCTTGGCTTCGGGTCGCGCTGGCGCCCCTGAATTTGCAACAGAGTGCGCATCGACGCCCGGCTGAGGCGCTCGAGATCGGGTCGGCCGAACTCCTGGGACCTTTCGAGGGCCGCTTGGTGGATCGCGGCGGTCAATCACCTGCCGCGCGAGGGAGCGTCCGCCGATCGCGTCGTGAGCCGGGGGCCCTCGCTAGGGCCTGAGCGCCGACCCCAGCGTCGCGCTCGGCCCCACGCCTGCCCCAGATCTCGGCTAGACGGAAATTTTTGTAGCCGACGAAGGCCGGCCGCGCGGATCGAAGCGCGCTCCCTGGCCTGGGCTGGCTGCGTGGAAGGCAGCGTTGGGATTGACCGGCACCTCTCGCGGCGCCGTCTCGAGACGCGCGCGCGCTGGGTCGCGTGCCAGGGGCGGAGCTTGGACATCGAGCCGAACTTCCCGGGCCCAAGTTGGGACTGCGACGCCAGCCGAGGACCGAGCGTGCTACCAGTCGCAGCAGCACTGGCGCCCCCTCGCTCCTGCGCGAGGCGACGCGATCGTTGCACCACGGGCTCCTAGGAGCCCGTGGTGCAACGCATCCCGGCGCGAGGCGACGCGATGCATTGCACCACGGGCTCCTAGCCTAGGCTACAGTAGCCTCGCCTGCGAAAGCGTCAGCGCTCGACCCCGTTGGCCCCCCCGCCCCATGCACCGCTCCACCCTGCTCCCGCCCCTGCTGCTCTCGCTCCTCGCCCTTGGCTGCCAGACCGCCGCCGACGATGTCGGCGACGATCAACCAGAGACCAGCAGCGGCGACGGTGACGGCGATCCCGGCGACGGCGATCCCAGCGGTGACGGCGACACCAACACCACCGGTGATCCAACCTTCAACTGCGATCCCAGCGAGGCCGTCCCCTGCCCCGACGGCCAAAAATGCACAGTGCTCACGTCAACCAGCACGCCGATCTACGACTGTGTCCCCGACGACGGCGCGCTGCTCCCGTTTGATCCGTGCACGCCAGCGCCGGGCACCGGCCAGGATCAGTGCCCCGCCGGCCACACCTGCATTCCCAACACGCCCGACAGCCCGGGCGGTCTGTGCCTGCAGCTGTGTGGCGCCGACGACGACTGCGAGTTCGCGCTGTGCGGCACGCCGCCGGGCCTGCAGATCCCCGTGTGCGCCGCGATCTGCGATCCGCTCGCGCCGCTGTGCCCGGAGCTGCAGGTGTGCCAGCGCGTGCGCCAGTCCAACTTCGTGTGCCAGTACCCGCGCACGGGTGACGTCGGCTCGACCGCGGATTCGTGCAATAGCGTGAATGACTCGGGCTGCGCCGAGGGCTTCGTGTGTGAGACCGGCGGCGTGATTCCGGACTGCGCGGAGCCCAGCTGCTGCACGGCGCTGTGCGATCTGGCGGACGCTGACACTTGCCAGTCGCCAATGGTCTGCGGCGAGATTCCGCTGGATCCGCAGCCCGGTCTAGAGAACGTCGGCGCCTGCTACGTTCCTCAGTAATAAATACTGAGGTCAGGGCAGCGCGGGGAGGATGGCTCGGCAGGTGCTTGGATCGGTGGTGGCTGCGGTCGCGGGCGGGGCGGAGAGGCCGTCTTCGCCGACCGCCCACTGACCGGCGAGGGCGACCAAGTCGGCGTCGGCGAGCTCGACCTTGGACTCTGGTAGTCGGCCGGTGGGCAGCAACATCAGCTCGCCGCCGCAGTCGAACGGGGCGAGCACCCACGGCGGTCCGATCCGGGTGTGGTCCATGACCGAGCTCAGGCCGTACCAACTCTGGGCAAATACCAGACGATCGCCGGCTGCCCAGCCCACGTAGACTTGGATCGGCATCTCGCTCTCGTGGCCGCGCACGCTGGCGAGCACGATCGGTCCGAGCGCGTCGCTCACCCCCCACAGCTCGCAGAACTCGAGCGCGGACCCGCAGGCTTCGGGCGCGACGCCGCGCGCGATCGGGGATGGCTCGGGCTCGCCTTCGCGCGGGACCGGCCGAACCAACAGCTGGCGCTCGCCCTCGCCGTCACGTTCGAGCGCCAGGCCGCACGCCCCCGCTTCCGGTGGCGGACGCAGCAGCGCGATCGCTCGCGCCGGGCTCGCCTCACACCGAGGGCCGCGGGCGGCCTCGGTCTGGGTGGTGTCTGGCGCGACCTCCTGCTGCTCACCGGGCTGCCGCGACAGGCACCCGGTTGACAGCACCGCGAGCAGCGTCAGTTGGCGACGATGTCGACGCGTAGCGGCGCACCTTGGTTGGCGACAGCGATGTTCGTGCCCGGCAGCGCGCCGATCCGCCAGATCTGCGTGCCCTGGGCGTTCTTGCCGATCAGCCCGGACTGACGCAGCTCGACGCTGGGACCCTGGCCAGAGTCGCAGCCCGCGAAGGCATCGACCGGGAGCGGGCCCACGTGCAGCTCGCGATACGGCAGGGTCGAGGAGTCGTTGATCTTGTACGTGACCGCCAAGCTGTAGACCTGGTTGGCGTCGATCAGGTTCTGCTTGATCTCCGTGACCTCGCAATCGGGGATGTCGGTGAAGTCGCTGCACAGGCGATCCTCGAAGTCGGCGAACACGGGCGCGCCGTTGGTGCCGTCCTTTTGATAGGTCGGTTGGCGGACCAGATAGAAGTCTTGCAGGCAGGTCTCGTACTGCACGGTCGCGGTGACCTCGGTGGTCCCGTCGAACATCGCCGCGTTACCGTTGGTCGGCGACATCTCAATTCGGATCGTGGCGAAGTTCTCGGGCTCTTCCTCCGTGCAACTCCCGAGCGTGGTCACGCCCAGCAGGGCAGCGGCGAAAGTAAGAGCGGTCTTCGTGCGACGCATTTGCGGCAGTGTGGCAGAGGGCACACGTATCGGGCAAGCCCAGCCCCAACCTCTAAAATGGGTGCGCAAGGGCTGGCACTGCAAATTGAAAAACGCATCTAGATGGCCCTGGGAGGGGTCCTGTGGCACTTTTGACACACCGGAGCTGTGACAGGCGTCACCGGGACGGGAGGTCCACACGTGTATGCTCTCATGCAATTAGCGCGCATTGCGCCGTTGCAGCCATGCTTGAACAGACCTCCACTTCCGCGGTGCCCGTCACCATTCGTCGGGCGACACCACGTGCGCGCCCGGTCCTGCGCTGGCGGTGCGAGCCAGTGACCGCTGGGGGCCCACTCGACGCCGCCCTCGCCCGCAGCCAAGCCTGGTGCCGGTCCTGGTGGGCCCGCCTGCACCAGCCGCAGCCGTGGCTGGCAGAGATCCCCGATGTTGGCCCAAGCTGCGAAGTGCTGCTGGCCGACGCGCTGTTTCATGATCTGAGCGCCGACGAGCGCCAGGGCCTGCTCGGGTGGATCCGCAGCCAGCAGCACGCAGATGGCAGCTGGCGCGACGAAATGGGCGAGCCCGACGTCTCGCTCACCTGCTTGGGATATTGGGCCCGCGTTCAAGCTGGCGAGGATCCCGACGCCGAGGATCTGGTCCGCGCGCTGCGCGTGATCCACGAGCTCGGCGGCGCCCGGCAAGCCAACCTGAGCGTGCGTCTGTGGCTGGCGATGGCCGGCACGGTCGAGTGGGATTGGGTCCCGTCGGTCCCGTCCGAGCTGTACCTGCTCCCCGAGTTCGCTCCGCTCTCGCCGGCCCGGCTGTCACCGTGGGCCCGGCAGATGGTCACCGCGCTGCACCTGCTCGCGTCCGGCCCAGCGCGGGTCCACCTGTACGAGGCCCCCGAGCTGCTGCTCTACAACCGCGACGACGCTGCGATCCCACCTCGGCTCACGCGGCCAGGGTTGGCCGGAGATCTGTTGCAGGCGTTCGACAGCTCGATTCGGTTTGGGCGCAAGCTGCCGTGCGGCGCCGTGCGTCGGCGTTCGCTGGCGCGGGCGCGTCGGTGGATCGAGGACGCCCAGCAGCCGCACGGCGGGTGGTTCTCGACGCGACCCACGATCTACAGCCTCATGGCGCTGCGGGTGGCGGGGGTCACCAGCGATGATCCACGGATCCGCGCCGGGCTGGCGTACCTGCGACAGGCTCGGGGGATCGTTCAGATCGGGCCGTCCAAGCAGGCGCTCGCGCAAGGCTTGACCGGGCGCCCGCTCGCCAAGATCGCGGGCTTGGGCACCGCGGCTGGGATCGACGGCGTCCAGGACCGACTGCTCGCCGCCGAGCTCACCAGCTCCGGCCCCTGGCAGCGCCGCGCCAACGCCCCAACCGGCGGCTGGTCAGCCGAGACCCAGGCCGACGCGCACCTCGATCTGCGCACCACCTGCGCCGTCCTGCACGCGCTTCGTGGCACGCGAACCCCCGCGACCCGAGCCAGCCTGCGCCGCGCGGCGGAGATCATGCTCGCGATGCAAGAGCCCGACGGCTCGTTCGCCCGGTTCGAGCGGGGCGAGGCCACGGTCCCGCTCTCGCAGCTGCCCTGGCGCGACGCGGATCAACTCAACCTTGGCGGCACCGACGATGAAGCGCGCGTGGTGTTGACCGCCACGGTCTTGCGCGAGCTCGCGGTGCTGGGCTGGCGGCGCGAGGACGACCGCATCGCCGCTGCGTGTGCTTGGCTCGATCGCACGCACGCAGCTCACGGCCACACGTGGTCGGTCGCGACGCTCGCGGAGGTCGTGCGCGCGACCGCGATCCAGTGCGTGCCGGACAACCCGCTGCGCAAGGCCTGCGAGCAGCGGCTGCGCACCAAGCAGCTGGAAGATGGCAGCTTCGGCGACGAGCTTGCGACCGCGCGCGGGCTGCTGGCGCTGATCGCCGCGGGCGAGCCCTGTGCACAGGCCCAGCGAGCGGCGCGTCACCTCGTGGGTCGCGTCGGCCAGATCCCCGATGACGCGCCGAGCCTGCCCGACGCCGCGCTACCCGGCTACGGCCTGTCGCCGCGGCTGCGGGACCCCAGCGCGGGCGCCCGGGCGATCCACGCGGCGCTGTCGAGCTTTCGCCGCGAGGTCGGCGAGCTCACGAACATCTGATCCAAACCGAGCACGAGCATGTTGAACACACAGCTTCGACCCCCGATCGCGGATCGCTACGACGTGGTGATCGTCGGTGCCGGGCTGGCCGGCTGCGCCCTGGCCCAGGCGCTCGCAGAGGCGGATCAACGCCGGCATCGCTCGATCCTCGTGGTCGATCTGCACCGCGGCGTGTCCCCCCGCTTCTCCGGTGAGTTCATCCACCCACGCGGGGCGCAGATCCTGGATGATCTTGGCTTCTACACCCGCCTGGTCGCCGCGGGCGCCGTCGACGTCGACGGCTTCGTGGTCTCGCAGAGCACCGAGCAAGACGCCCCCGTCGTGCTGGACTACGCCGCGATCCCAGGCGAGCGCCCGCGCGGGCTCTCGGTCCACCACAAGACCCTGGTTCGGGTCATGCGTCAGACCCTGCGCGACCGAGAGGGCGACGGTCCCGGCCCGCGACAGGTCACCTTGCTCGAGGGCTGGCGGGTCGTGGATCTCCTGCGCGACGAAGACCGCACCTGCGGCGTCGTGTTGACGGGCCGCGAGGGCGAGCTGCGCGTCCGCTGTGACCTCGTCGTTGCGGCTGACGGCAAGGCGAGCACCGTGCGAAAGCTCGCTGACGTGCCGGATCGCCGCCAGAGCCTCGGCTTCATGGCGGGCCTGGAGGTGTCGGGGGCCAAGCTGCGCCACCCCTTGCACGCCAACGTGATCCTTGGCGGGCCAGGTCCGATCCTCTGCTACCCGATCGCCCGCCAGGACGGTGAGCTGAGCTTCCGCCTGACCTTCGATCTGCCCCACGCGCTGCCCGCCAAGGGCGCAGATCTCTCCGGCTACCTGACCGACGCGTTCGTGCCCTACTTGCCCGGGCCGCTCGCCGAGTCCGTCGGCGACGCGCTGCAGCGCCACCAGGGGCCGCTCGAGCTGGCGCCAACCTTCAACCTGCCGGCCCCGCCCGCCACCGCCCCGGGTCTGGCCCTTGTCGGTGACGCCGCGGGTTGCTCACACCCAATCACCGCGAGCGGCATGACGATGGGTCTGCTCGACGCCAAGTATCTGGCCCGAGAGGCCCGGCGTCGGGCCGATGTTGACCCAGGCCAGCCGTGGCTCGACGACGCCAGCCTGCGCCGCTACCGGCTCGAGCACGACCGCTACGTGCCCACCCGCCAGGCCCTCGCAGACTCGATCTTCGAGGCTTTTCGCGGCGAGGGTGAGGGAGCGCGCGGAATTCGTCGGGCGTTGTTCCGGTATTGGCGCAGTGGTGAGCGCCAGCGGGTCCGCTCGCTCGCCCTGCTAGCCTGCGCAGAGCGCCGGCCCAGGATCTTTCTCACCGAGTACCTCAAGACCGCCCACCACGTGCTCGCGTCCAGCTTTGCACCCCAGCACGCCCTGTATTTCCCTGTGAGCGATCGCCTGCGGCAGGTCCAGGGCGCGGTGGGGCTCGCAGGCACCAAAGTAGGCGTGGTCGCCCAGGTCGCCTGGTCACAACTGCGACCGTTCTAGGTCAGTTCGTTGACACGCCGGGCAGGCCCCCCTAGGCTGCGCAAGTGACCCAGATTCGGGTTCTCGTGGTCGACGACGACCCCTGGATTCTTCGCATGGTCTCATCGAGCCTGGAGAAGAAGGGCACGTACGCGGTCGACACCGCGCGCGATGGTCAACAGGCGTTGTTAAAAGCCCAGGCCCAAAAGCCGGACATGATCATCAGCGATGTGATGATGCCGGTCATGGATGGCTGGGCGCTGGTCCAACAGCTCCGCGCGGATCCAATGCTCGCCGACGTTCCGGTGCTGTTCTTGACCGCGCTCGGCAAAGACGAAGATCGGCTGCACGCGCTCGGGCTCAAGCCCGACGACTACGTGTCCAAGCCGTTTCGCTTCGACGATCTCGAGCGGCGCGTGCTCAAGGCCCTCGCCAAGCGGGGCAAGGCAGAGGATCCCAACCCCGGGTACGGGCAACCGCAGCCTGGTTTTGGCCAGCGCGGCTACGGCCCAGCGCCGTCCCAGCCACCCGCGCAAGGTGGGTTCGCGCCGGGCAACTTTGGACCGCAACCCAGCGGCCCACCGGGCGGCTTCCCCTCGCCAGGCGGGTTTGGTCCGCCGGCCCAGCAGGGCTTCCCGCAGCAGGGCGGGTTCCCGCAGCAAGGTGGGTTCCCGCAACAAGGTGGGTTCCCACAACAAGGCTATCCCCAGCAGGGCCAGCAGCAGGGCTACCCACAGCAGGGCTACCCACAGCAGGGCTACCCACAGCAGGGCCAGCAGCAGGGCTATCCCCAACAAGGCGGGCACTACGGCCCTCCGGGCCACCCCCCGGCCCAACAACAGCAGGGCCAAGCGCCTGGCCCCGGCGGCTACCCACAGCAGGGCGGCTACCCGCAGCAGGGCCAGCAAAACGGCAACGTGGGGGCGCCGCGAAGTCAGCCCGCGGCGGAGCCAGAGCCCGCCGCGCCCCAGGTCGATCCCAGCGCCTCCGGCTCGTTCTCGGGCGCGATCAAGCGGACCGGTCTATCGGGTCGTCTCGAGCAGCTGGGGCTCTCGAGCCTGCTGGTCATGATGGAGATGGAGCGCAAAGACGGTGTGCTTCAGCTGCAGAACTCCACGGACAAGAAGGTGGGCCGCATCTTCATCCGCAAGGGTCAGGTCATCCAGGCCCGCATCGAAAAAGACACCGTCAGCCGCGATGGGGCGCACTGCGTCTATCACATGCTGTTGTGGGACAAGGGCCGGTTTCACTTCACGGCCATGGACATCGAGATGGAAGACCTCGTCAAGACGTCGACGACCAGCCTGCTCATGGAGGGCGCGCGGCTCATCGACGAGGCCAACCGCTAGCAGGGCGTAGAAGTTCGTCCCACGACGCCAGATACGCCTCTGCCCACCGAATGCCTGCGTCGCAAAACCTCGAAGTATGCCCGATACGACTTCGGTTTCGCTCCTTGGCCTCGGCGCGCAGCGACGCATCTGACGACGCGCGCCGAACGTCCACCCCCTGCTAGCACTTGGATTCCCGTGAAGACGCCAGACCGCGAGCTCACGATGGCCGAACTCGCGGCCCAGGCCAAGCTCGAGCCCGACGCAGATCAGGCGGGTGCGGGCGCCGAGGCTCCGGCCCGCGAGTCGGACCCGCACGCGCGCGACGATGAGCTGCTCGATGATCCGCCACACACCGATCATCACCTGGGTCGCTTCGCCGGCTGGCGGGCGGCTCGCCAAGTGCGTGTGTTCGTTGGCGCCGCGCTTGGGTTGGCGGTGATCGTCGCTGGCGCGGTGTTCCTCGTCCACAACCAAGCGCTGCGCGAGCAAGAGGAGCAACTTCGCCAAAAGCGGCTGCATCCCCTGCCCGAGCTCGAGGCCACGATCACGCCGGGCACCCCCCGCGAGATGACGGTGTCAGAGGGCAACATGCGGGTCAGCCTCTCGGCCGAGGCCCCGGCGATCAACTTGCTGCATCTGCCCGACCGCGACATCACGCTGGCGCCGGGCGTCGACAAGGCGCAGCTCAAGGTGGAGGTCAACGGGGGCAAGACGACCAGGCTCGTCGTGCTGACCGGCGAGATCGTCGAGACCCTGACTCACGCCGACGCGCAGCCGCTGCTGCCCTAGACTCGACTTTGGCGGTTTTGAGCCTGCAGACGACGGGGCCATCCGCAGAGACGTGGGCTCCCCGGAGCTCCATGGCCTGGTAGGCGGATCCGCCTGCGCGTCCACCGAGGAGTCTCGCGCGCAAAACGAGCGCCTGAGTGCGCTCGGTACTCGTCACTGGTCTGTTTCCCTGAAGCAGCCAGCTTCGCAGTTGGCAGGACTGGAGGGGCTCGGTGGATTGTAGAAGAGGTCGCGGGCACTCGCTGAGAAGGTCAGAGTTGGATTGCGATATCCACGCAAACCCTCAAAGGAGGCCCGCCATCATGCTACCCGACTCGTTCATCGCTTGCCTGCCCGTGCTGCGCGAGTATTTTACCGCTCCCAGCTTCGCGCGCTTCGTCACCCTCTTGTCTGGCTGGCTCTTGTGTACGGGCAAGCACACCATCACTGGTGTCCTGCGTGGCGCCGGCGTCGTCGGGGAGCGCGAGCACAGCGGCTTCTATCGGTTCTTCAGCTGCGGGGTGTGGGAGCCCGATCAGATCGGTCTCGCATTGATGCGACTCGCGTTGTCGATGGTCCCGCGAGGTTCACGGGTGACGCTGACGATCGACGACACGCTTGCGCGCCACACCGGCAAGCATATCTCGTCGGCGGGAATGCACCACGACCCGCTTCTATCGAGCGTCAGCCACCCGTTCTGGCACTTCGGACACAAGTGGGTGGTGCTCGCGGTCGTCATCCATGTCCCGCGCTGGAACAAGACCTACTCATTGCCCGTGCTGGTCCGCCTGTATCGGACGCGCAAGACCAACGACGCACTCGGGCTGGAGCACCGAAAGCTCACGGAACTCGCCTCGGAGTTGCTCTGGCTGGTAGCCGAAAAATTCCCTCAGCGGGAGTTCATCGCACTTGGCGACAACAACTACGTCAACAGCACGATCGTCCGCAAGCCGCCTCGCAACGTCAACATCCTTGGTCGAGGCCGACTCGACGCGGCCCTCTACGCGACGGCGCCCAAGCATCGTGGTCGCGGACGTCCTCGCGTCAAGGGGCGTAAACTCGCGTCTCCGAAGGACCGGAACCAGCGATGGAAGTCGCTCACCCTCGACATCTATGGCCGACGCGCAACCGTCCGCGTCAAGGTCTTCAGGGCCGTCTGGTACAAGGTCAGTTACGACAAGCAAATGCTCTTCGTCGTCATCCGTGACTGGCCTGGCCACGTCAAACTCGACGTCCTGACGACCACGGACCTGGACCTCGACGCGGCCCAAGTCATCACGCAGTACTGCCAACGATGGACCCTCGAGGAGACGTTCCACTGGGCCAAGAGCTCGCTGGGCTTCGAGGATCCACAGAACCGTGTCGAGAAAGCGGTGCAGCGCACCGCCCCCATGGCACTGTGGGCCTACACTCTCGTCGTCGTGTGGTACCTTGGGTGGTCCGCGCGTCGCACTAAGCTGCCCCTGCGCCCGGCTCCTTGGTACCGCGGCAAGTCCACCCCGAGCTTCGCGGACATGCTCGCCGAGCTCCGGCGGCAGTCCTGGCTGCGCTGGATTTGTGATCGAGCGGGTAAGGGCCGCTTAGATCATAAATCTCTGGCACCCTTGCTGGACGCAGTGGGCTACGCATGAGGCCGCTCTGCAACCGCCAAAGTCGAG
>NZ_JMCC02000260.1 GCF_000737335.2 Enhygromyxa salina
ATTTGAGTCAAGTTTGGTTCAAGCGGCGAGCCTCCCAGTCTCCCACAGCTTGGTCACCACTTCATCGACCTTGTCGAAGGCTTTCCGCAGGGGGATCGGTGCCGGTGGCTGAGCGTCGTGGACGGCGGCGTGTCCCGGACGGAGCACGCAGTTGTAGGTGCGGGTGATCAAGAGCGCCGCTCGGAAGCCGAAGTCCGTGACTTCGTAGCGGTGCGAGTTCGGGATCCGTTCGATGAGCCCGTGCAGCCGGAGGCGACGTAGGTCGTAGGTCATCTTGCCCTGGGTGAAATGGCCGGGAGCGAGGCCCAGCAGTTGCGCCATGAGGTCGCGCAGATGTTTGTTGGTGAAGCCACGGGGCAAGAGTCGGAAAAACAAGATCGCCGAAAGCAGCGCGAGCACGCGCGGGTCGCCGAAGCGCAGCCCGGACGCCCGCTGGTTTTGGACGACCACGGACTGATTGACTTGGGCGAAGGCATCCTCGCCGATCGAGCAGTCGTGGCTGAGACGTTGGACTTCGAGCAAGCGCCGGTTGGCCGCGAAACCGACTTTGGCAAGTTCGGGGAGATTGCAAAGCCGACGTCCGATCCGGAAGTCGTATGTATTGTTGACGATCGTCTCGGTCCGGAGGGCCCGACCCTCCTTGTGGTATTGCTTGATCTTCGATGACTTGTAGTCGATGTGCAGCGAAGGGGTTACGCCGTTGGTGATCACCCGGGTACGGAAGCGGCCCGGCGTGGTCTTGATGATACGACGATCGAAGATGAGCTGCACTTGGTCGGGGCGACCGATGTCGAGGTTGTCGCGAATGACTTGCTCGAAGAAGTGCCGGCCCGTGAGGGGACGGTCCAGGACTTGGGTCAGCGAAAATTCCGCTTGGAGGATCGAAATATCGTAGGTGTACCTCGCGCGACGGTCCGCGGGTGTGAAGGGATGCGGGAGGCGGCGCAGCCACTTGCGCGCGAGCTTGTCGATCTTGCGAGCGTCGAGCCCGTTGCAGATCTGCTGCAAGGTTTTTGGGTCCTCGCACCATGCAATGCCATTGTCGAGCGCCTCGAAGGCGATCCCGCGCTTGGCGAGTTGGCGTTTGGCGTACTCGTGGCCATTGATGAGCAGCTTCCCGTTGTAGGGAAAGTAGGAGCACAGCTTGATGAAGAAGGGACCGAAGTCGTCGTCGACGCAGTAGAAGTAGTACTGGTTGACGATGGCGGTCGACTTGTAGAGGTTTGCGTAGCTGGCCCCGGTGTTCGGGTTGTGGCGTCGCTGAGTTCGGATGACCCTGGACTTCTCCTGAGCTTTGCCGATGAAAAGTACCCCCTCCTTGGCCTTGAAGTTCTTCAGGTAGGCCTTGGCGATGTCCTCCTTGCGTTGCTTCTTGTGGAGCTTCACCAGGTCGATCACCTCGTTCTCGGCAAAGCGCTCGATCGACTTGATGAACGTCTCCGTCATCGGCGCCATGAGGGCGGACGATGCGAACGAGTAGCCGCGGTGCTTCCGCCAAAAGTGCGCGACCCCCCGCTCGCTCTGTAGGATGGGGACGTAGAGGTTGAGGTACATGCGGTCGATGCACTCGACCTCCAACTCGACGTGCCCCTCGAGGACGTCGGCGACGCTTCGCTGTATCATTTTTGTGCCTCCCGGCCGTCACAGGGCCCAAGTTGACCCACCATCCCCAAGCGGGACCATGAACGGGCGGTAGCGTCCGTTTGACAGGCTCGGGAGGCTCTCCATCTCACCACGATGATGCCGGCGGCCGACGCGACCTACTCGCCTCGTCGGTCTGAGGCGCGAGCCTCGCTAA
>NZ_JMCC02000261.1 GCF_000737335.2 Enhygromyxa salina
CCAATCCCAACGAGATGATGTGCGATGGTCAGTGCATCGACGTCATGGAGAACAACGACAACTGTGGGTCTTGCGGCACCGTCTGCAACTGGATTAGCAAGGGGACTCCAGATATGGGTTCCTGTGTTGACGGCGCCTGCCTGCCCACGATCTATCCGTGTGTCAGCCAAGCCGACGGGTTCGCCAACTGTGACGAAGTGTGTGACAGTTTTGGTCAAGCCTGCGCTCACGCCATGTGCGTCGGCAAAACACATGTATTCACCGACGACATGGGCTACTGCAATTCACAGGATGTCGCCACCGCCTCAACCCTGGCTTGCGGCAGTGCCATCATGTGGGGGTTCGGCGATTGGGTCGGCTGCTGCTGCACACAGTAACCCTCACTTATGGCGGCGGGAGCACCGCACCTGAGGCGCTTACCGTCTTGGTATCCGCGGCCTCAGCAACAAGCAAGTCGTAGTCGCACCCGAGGTTGTCCTCGTCCTGCAAAATCGAGATGTTATTCACATTTACGCTCGAAAGTGCCAGCCCGGATATCACGGGACAATGGGTTGTGACATTGCTTGTATAGATCAACGCGTCGGAGAGGGCCGACACCGCCTGCGGAACTG
The DNA here is from genome assembly GCF_000737335.2 of Enhygromyxa salina. Lineage (GTDB taxonomy): Bacteria > Myxococcota_A > Polyangia > Nannocystales > Nannocystaceae > Plesiocystis > Plesiocystis salina_C. Next base: position 612 of record NZ_JMCC02000261.1, read on the forward strand.
GGCTCAGCGCGGAACCAACCCAGGCAGAGAAGAGGACATCATAGCTCCCATCTACGATGCGATTCCCACTCACCTGAGCCGAGGATACCGCGCCGACATATAGATGGACCATCATCCAGGCCATCTGACTCGACGCATCGATTACCTGCTGCATCAAAGAGTCTATCGGTGTGGTCAGCATTGCAATTTCGGCCCCTGACGATAACGTGCCAAACGTGTTGCTCGTAGTCATCCGCGAGACGTTGTCAGTCACGAGGCAAGTATCGAGGGAGGACAGCAGCACCCCACACCCGACCCCTCCTCGCCATGGCCATTTGCCTTCGATGTTGTTGTTCGAAAACACCAACGCCCCGCCCTCGACCGTCGCGGCGGGGGTGGTATCGTCAGTCCATGACAGCGTTGGTGTGTCGGAGGTTGTGGTCGCGTCCAAAGCGTGAGCGAGGTTGATGACCTCCACTGTCGCGCACGAAGCCTTCAACTTTACAGATTCGTCGCTGTCCGTCGGCGCCCAGCTAAACTCTACATTGTTGAGCTCATCGTCGATCACCGGCGCCCCATAGCTCACCAGCGAGTTCCCCGTCACAATGGTCGGCCCAAACCCCCGCCGGATCCACAGCGCCTTCCCCAGCAGGTGACTCACCTCGTTACCCCGCACCGTCACCGCCGCCTGCGAGCTCGCCCCCGCCCAGTCCTTCACCGGCTCCGGCGGGATCTCCTCAGGCGTACTCGTTGGAAACGCCGGCATCTCCTCCCCACCCCCACCAGTCTTCGCCCTGGTCCGCAGCCGCGTCGCCTCCCACACCACGATCCCCCCACGCAGCCCCCGCATCACCGGATCCGCGCCCTCCGGCAGCTGCACGCAATTGTCCACGATCTGGTTGTCCTCGATCACCGCATTCATCGCCGCCACCAGCCCGACCCCGCAGATCGGACCCCTCGTCACCTTGCCGTTGTTGCGAATCGTGTTCTCGTGGATCCACGCGTTCACCGACGCCGCCAGGCACACCCCACCCCGCGCCTTGTCGAAGTAGCGGTACCCGTAGGGGCTCGTGTCCGTCTTGCAGTTATCCTCGATGATGTTTCGCGCGATGTCGGCGTCCGTCACCACGATGAATCGTGGCACGTTGTTGCCGCCCTCATACGACTTGTTCGACTCCCAGAA
>NZ_JMCC02000262.1 GCF_000737335.2 Enhygromyxa salina
GCGTCCGCGCCCGCGACCGCGCCGACGCACCGAACCGACGAGGGCCCGCTCGCGCGCACCCGCGCGGCCCTGCGCGAGATGATCGCCGAGCGGCTCGACCACCCCGGCCAGGTGTCGACGACGCTGGGATTTTACGATCTGGGTCTGGACTCGAGCGACCTGCTCGACCTCGTCGCGCGGCTCGAGACCCTATTGGGGACCCAGCTGTATCCGACCCTGTTGTTCGAGCACCAGTCGATCGACGCGCTCTCACGTTGGCTGGTCGACAACCATGGCGGGCTGTCGGGCTCGACCGGCGCGCCCCCAGCCAAGCCCACTGCCGAGCCCACTGCCGAGCCTGCGCCCGTCGCCGCCGGGCCGCGCTACATGCAGGCCCAGTGGCGCCCGACCCCACCAAGCCCCGCGAGCGCGCCGACGGACGGCCCCTTGCTGCTCCTGTACCCGCCCCCAGAGGTCGCGTCGCAGGTTCGGCCGGGCACGATCGTCGTCACGGCGGGCGCTGGGTTCGCGGACCTGGGCGATCAACACTTCAGCGTCGCGGCCGACTCGGCCACGGATCTGCGCGAGCTGTTCAGCCAGCTCGAGCGCCGGGGCGTCGTCCCCAAGGCGATCGTTCACGTCAACACGGGGATCGATCCGCAGGCGCTCTACCGGCGGCTGCTCGCCCTCGTTCAGGGGCTGTGGCAGACGGACGCCCAGCGACACACGCGACTGCTGCACGTCGAGCTCGCGTGTGGCCACCCCGAGGCGCACGCCGTGCGGGCGTTCGCGGCGACCTTGGCCATCGAGCTCCCCCGCCTGCCGCTCGCGGTGCTCGAGGTCGACACCTGGCCAACGTGGGCCCAGCTCGACGCCGAGCTCGCGCAGGCGAGCGCCGGCGAGCTCGTGCGGCTGCACGCAGGGTCCCGCGCGGTGTTGGGCTGGGTCGATGCCTCGCTCGAGGCCACGCCCGGCGCCGAGCAATTGGACCTGCGGCAGCGCTGCGTGATCGTGACCGGCGCGGCCGGGGGACTCGGCCGGCTGTTTGCCCGCGCGCTCGCGGCAAGCGGGGCCTCGCTGGTGCTCAGCTCGCGGCGACCCGCAGATCCCAGCCTCGACGCGCTCGTGCAGGAGCTCGAGCAGCTGGGTGCGCAGGCGATCTACATCAGCGCCGACGTCCGCGAGCCGGCCGACGCGGAGGCCCTCGTCGCCGCGGCCGTGTCCCGGTTTGGGCCGATCCACGCAGTGATCCACGCGGCGGGTGTGATCGACGACGCGCTGATCGTCCGCAGCGATCCCGAGCGCGCCGCCGCGGTGCTCGGCGCCAAGATCCATGGCATCCACGCGCTCGAGCAGGCGTGCGCCGACCAGCCGCTCGCGTTCATGCTGCTGTGCTCCTCGCTGGCCGCCGTGATCGGCAACCTTGGCCAAGCCAACTACGCGTTCGCCAACGGCTACCTCGACGGCTTCGCGCACTGGCGGGAGCTCGCCCGGGTCCACGGCCAGCGCCAGGGTCGCTGCATCGCCATTGACTGGCCGCTGTGGCGCGAGGGGGGCATGCACGTCGACGCCCGCGCGGCGGCGCGGCTGGCCGACACCGGGATCCAGGCGCTGTCGACGAGCGCGGGCTTGTGCGCGCTCGCGGGGGCCATCTCGGGCGTGGAGGCCGGCGCGTGGATCGTCGTCGAGGCGGCCAGCCGCGCGGGACTTGGCGCGCGCCTGGGCGTGACCGAGGCACCCAGCGAACCGAGTCAGCCGAGCCAGCCGAGCCAGCCAAG
>NZ_JMCC02000263.1 GCF_000737335.2 Enhygromyxa salina
ATATACTCTTTTTAAATTAACAACACCACCAACAGGAACCACTCTAACGGTAGAGTCTTTAATCTCATTCTCAAAGTAATAGTCTAGATATACCTTGTCAGAAGAACCCTCGCAAATAACATAGGTGCAATTTTTATGCTCAGCAGCACCATGCATAATAGCCTGAGATAAATCAGATACGCCTTTAACGCCCACGGGGACAGGGATGCTAATTTCTTTGTAATCTCTCTCGTAATCTTTTACACACTGTTAAGTATGATGGCAGAGTTATGTTCCTCATTCCCTAATGATACAGTGCCTATGAATGACGTAGTTCCATCCTGTAGATATGGTATATAGCCATACCAATGTGATGTGAACAAAACCTGGCTAGAAACATCAGATATCTTTTTTAGTCTTGAGAACTGCTCAAAGCAAGCTGATATATGTAATGATGAATCAGGCTCATCAATAGCAAGTATTATATGACTAGCATCAGCTTTTTTCAGGTTTAATTCTTTCTTGTTTCCGCTCCTCCTTGAGGGCTTTTCATTAATATCTTCCTCATTAAAATACAGGAGGCTATAAATGATATCCACCATTGCCTTCTGTCTTTCTCCTGAGCTCATGAGCTCCATAGGAAGCCAAGAATTGCCATCTTTATAAAAATGTAAAAGTTTACTTGAGAAGAACTCTGTGATCAGTAGATTATTCAATGAGGCTTTCTTTATGTATGCCTCTCTAGAGGCGCTATTGCGCCCTTTAAAGGCATAACCATCAAGCACTCGGTTCATTTTTTCCATTAGCCTTCTTAACTGGCCATTTATTTCTTCAAGCCTCCTTCCGCCTAAACTCCTTGATATATACTCGTTTATATCGGAGTCTAAAAGATTATAGATGCTATCGCTAGATAAACTATCAAAGGCTGATATATTCAGTTCTCTTGGGACATATATATACCTAAAGAAAGATTTCAGCTTGTCAATCGAAGAGTCGACATCGCTAGATGACTCAGTGAACCCATCAGAGTAGAAGTGTATGTTTTTTAATGGAGATCCTTTTTTCTCGACAGAAATACCTGCTGATACGATAACAGTATCATCAAAATCAACATCACGACTGAGGAACATCAAATGCATCTTTAATGATTTAATGTATCCTTTTTGAGAAGGGCTGATGCTAGATAAATCCCTATTTAAATTTGACTTTATTTTTTCACTATTTTCAATTATAGATTTATTTTTCTCTGAGAATGAACCCCAATCAGTTTCATCAAAAACCTTAACAGCCTGTTCTTTGCTGAATAAAAATAGTATGCATATAGTTGGCACTCCACGATTTGATACGGAGTTGTTGTTTATAAATCCGTCATGAAAACCACCGTTGAAGAATATGTTGATAGATTCGAGAATAGTACTTTTCCCTGCTCCATTAGGGCCAACTATCCCTGAGAATGCTTTCCCATTAGATAATGGGATGTAAGTTGTGGCTTGGTAGTTTTTAACGTACCGTAAAAATGCACCAATTATCATTTCTTAATAACCCTCCTATAATACGTTGCTCTGCTGATCCCTAGTGATAGCCACGGCATCCTACTCCGTTCACTATCTTCCGATTTTTTTCTACCACCGCCAGAACTTTTCACTCCCCCTTTACTTCCTCTTATTTTCTGTATTTCTGTATTATGCGTTTTAATTACATATTCAATGAATGATTTCTCGCTAAATTTTTTCGAAGTCCATTTAGCAATACTCCTACATAACCTCATG
>NZ_JMCC02000264.1 GCF_000737335.2 Enhygromyxa salina
CTAGAGCGGCGATCAGTTTGAATTCTTAATAGATTCCGATCGCTTAGCCGCCCGGTTCGACAAAGCCCCGAGCTCATGATCACGTAGGCCTCACTCGAGGCCCACCATGACACTCTCCCGCTGGAACCCGCCCGACACCCTGTCCGCCCGCGAAGCCCGCATACGCAAGCGCGTAGGCAAGAAACGCAAGATGTTCGGTTTCCTCTGCGATCAGCGGTGCGAACTGTTCGACGAGGAGTTCCAGGCGGAGCTCGAGCAGATGTACCGAGACACGGGTGCCGGGAAGGACCCCGTGCCGCCGGCGTTGCTCGCCATGGTCGTTTTGCTTCAAAGCTACTCGAAAGCATCAGACTCGGATGCCGTCGAGCTCGCGGCTTGTGACGCGCGATGGCAGCTGGTGCTCGGCTGCCTCGGCAGCGATGAAGCCCCGTTTTCTCAAGGCGCGCTGTTCAACTTCCGCGAGCGGCTCATCGCTCATGACATGGACCGGAAACTGCTCGACCGCACCCGCGAGCTGGCCAAGCGAACCGGCGCCTTCGACTACAAGCAGCTCCCCAAGAAGCTCGACGTGGCGATCGATTCCAGCCCGCTGATAGGAGCCGGCCGCGTCGAGGATGCCTTCAATCTGCTGGCTCACGCGGCATGGAAGGTCGTGCTGTGCGTCGCCGAGCTGCGCGACCGACCGGCGGAGCTACTCGTCGACGAACTAGGGATCCCGCTGCTCGCGGAGTCGAGCATCAAAAAGGCGCTCGACATCGACTGGTCGGACCCCGTGGCCAAGAACGCGGCGTTGAACCTTCTGCTTGGGCAGATCGAGACGCTCGAACAGTGGGTCAAGACGAACCTGTCGAGCGAGGCCAGCAAGCCTCCTTTGCAGGACCAGCTCGGGTTGCTCGAGCGGCTGCGCGAGCAGGATCTCGAGCCCGACCCCAAGGGCGGAGGCCAGCGCATCGAGCGAGGTGTGGCGAAAGATCGGCGCGTGTCGGTCGAGGACCCCGACATGCGTCACGGTCGCAAGACCAAGACCAAGACGTTTAACGGCTACAAGCGCCACATCGCCGTCGACCTTGGCACGAAGCTCATCCTCGCCGTGACGGTCGCGTCGGCGAACGAGCCGGAAAAGGACAGCCTGCCGACGCTGGTCGACCGACTCGACCAGCAGGGCCTGGAGCTCGGACGCATGTACTTCGATCGAGGCTACATCGAGAGCTCGGACGTCCCGGAGCTGATCGCCGACGGCGTGGAGATCATCTGCAAACCCTGGCGACAGTCCAACGGCGATAAATTCAACAAGACCGACTTCAAGCTCGACTTCGCCAAACAAACGGTGACGTGCCCCGGGGAACAGACACAGCCAATGATCCTCGGCGAGATCGCGCGCTTCGATGCTGACGTCTGCAACGCATGCGCGCTCAAATCCAAGTGTACGACCTCGGACCGAGGCCGGGGTCTCCGAGTCGCCGCGAACGAGCCGCTCCAGGCGAAGCTGCGTGTCCTCCAGGGCTCCGCCGAGGGACGCGCCCGCCTACGCGAGCGCGTCCCGGTCGAACACTCCCTCGCTCATGTGAGCCAACGACAGGGGAATCGCGCTCGCTACCTCGGCAAGCGCAAGAATGAGTACGACCTCACCCGAGCAGCGGCACTGGTCAACCTGCAGGTCATCCAACGCGAGCTCGAGAGCTCGGAGGTCGCAATTGCGGCGTAGCTCACCGAATTCAAACTGGTCGTCGCTCTAGC
>NZ_JMCC02000265.1 GCF_000737335.2 Enhygromyxa salina
CCGCGCCCGCCAAGGCGCCCGCGCCCGCAAAGGCGCCCGCGCCCGCAGCCGCGCCCGTCCACGCGTCGCGTGGGGCCCTCGCGGCGGTCGCCGCCGAGGTCCTCCGCCCGCGAGCGGGTGAGGCCGAGGCCGAGGCCAGCCATGCGCTGACCGAGGGCCAGCGCGCGCTATGGGTCATCGAGCAGGTCGCGCCCGCCAACTACGCCTACAACCTGCCCCTCGCGCTGTGGCTCGATCCCGAGCTCGACGTCCTCGCCCTGCGCGTCGCCCTTCAGGCCCTCGTCGATCGGCACGCGGCTCTGCGCGCGCGGGTAGTCGTGGGCACCGAGGGTCCCCGGGTCGACACGCTGCGCGGGCCGGAGCTGCCTTTCCACCACGTGCTGACCACGGTCGTCGACGAGACCGAGCTGCGCGAGCGCATGCGCGAGGACCTGCGCCGGCCCTTCGAGCTCGGGGACGGTCCCCAGGTTCGGGCGAGCTTGTACACCCTCGGTGATGGTCGCCACGCGCTGCTGCTGAGCTTTCATCACATGGTCTTCGATGGCGTCTCGATCGCGGTGCTGGTCGCGGAGCTCGAGCGAAGCTACGCCGCGCTGCGCCGGGGCGAGGCGCCGCCGCGCACCGCTCCAGCCCGCAGCTACGCCGACTTCGCTCGCTGGCAGCAGGACTTGCTCGCAGGGGAGGAGGGCGTGCGCCAGCGCGACTACTGGCTCGAGCGTCTGGGCGGACGTCAGACCCAGATGGCGCTGCCCCTCGATCGGCCGCGGCCGACGACGCCGAGCTTCGTCGGGGCGAGCGTCGACGCTCAGCTCGGTCCGCAGCTCGTGGCCAACGCGCGCGCGCTCGCAGCCCGCGAGCGGACGTCGCTGTTCACGGTCATGCTGACCGGCTTCTTGGTCCTCCTCCACCGCTACTGCGACCAGGACGAAGTCGCCGTCGGCACGCCAACCGCTGGGCGCCCGCCGAGGGGCTACGACGACGTGCTTGGCTACTTCATGAACATGGTCGTGATCGCCGAGCGCGTCGACCGGGCGGAGCCGTTCACGAAGCTGCTGCGCCGCGTCCATACGGCCAACCTCGACGCCCTGAGCCACAGCACCTACCCGCTGATCACCCTGTTCGAGGCGCTCGAGCGCGAGACGCCAGGGCAGGGCGCAGCGCGCTTCAACGTGGCCTTCTACTTTCAAAACTGGGTGCGTGAAGCAGGCGCCGACGCGCTGGTCTCCGGGCCCGTCGAGGGCATCCACCAAGAGGGCGAGTTCGAGCTCACGCTCGAGATCGTCGAGCAGCGCGAGGGCTGCCGCTACACCCTCAAGTACAACCCCGCGCTGTTCGACGCCGAGACCATGGTTCGCTTCGGTCGTCACCTCGAGCAGCTCCTGGCCGCGGCCGTGGCGGATCCCGATCGGCCGATCGCGGCGCTCGAGCTGCTCAGCGCCGACGAGCGGGCCTCGCTCGGGGCCATGCGCTCGGGGTCCTATCCGGCCGACAGCTTGGTGTGGGAGCTGGTCGCGCGCCAGGCCCAGGCGCGGCCCGAGGAGCTCGCCGTGCGCTGCGGCGAGGACGAGCTCAGCTACCGCGAGCTGATGGCGCGGGTCGGCGCCCTCGCCA
>NZ_JMCC02000266.1 GCF_000737335.2 Enhygromyxa salina
GATAGACCGCCGCAGGCGTGACCGAGGTGTCGCAGATATACACAATTCGATACTCGGGCTCGGGGAGTTGATCGCACAGGTTGCGCAGCGCCGCGGTCTTCCCCGAGCCGGCGTCGCCGGTCAGCAGGCCGAGGCCGGGGACCGTGGCCAGGTACGTGAAAGTTCGGCGCAGTCGCTCGTAGCGATCGTCGGCGTCGTAGAAAGACTTGCCTGCGGCGTCGCGCGGCAGCGGATCATGGGCGAGGCCGAAGCGCTTGCGATAGACCGTCATCGTCGCTCTCCCTGGCTCGCGCCGTAGTGCTCGCGCTCGAGATCTCCGAGCGGGTCGAGCCCCGTGGGCTCGATCGGCGGCGCGACCTCGACCTGGAGCACCCGTCGCTTTCGGCTCGCGTTGGCCAGCAGGTCGAGCTCGACGGTGTCGCACACGAAGCTGCCGTCGACCCAGACCTGCGGCCGTTGCTCGGGCTCGTTGGGGTCCCAGCGGAGCTCGACTTGCTTGCCGACGAGCTCGGCCTGGACCTCGAGCAGCTGGCCACCAAAGCGCACGGTCCCGTTCTTGCGGACCTTCCGTTTGGCCCGATGCCAAAACACGCGGTCGAGGTTCAGGTCACGCGGGAGCTCGCGCAGCTGTCCGTTGGCGACCTCGGCGAGCATGTGCTCGAGCGGAGCGCGCTCGGTCGTCTCGTGTTCGCGGGCGTGATACTCGCGAGCGAGCCAGGCCCAGTGCTTTGATTGAAGGTCGGCGAGCGCGAGCGGGTGGTCGGGGAGTTCATCCAAAAACTCCGCGCCCCAGGTTTGTTGCCAGCGCTCGATCACGCCTTTGGGTTCGGGGTCACCCGGAAAGGTGAGCAGGCGATGAATACCCAGATCCGCGCAGATCTGGCCGAGCGAGTTCGACTTGTAGGCCGCGCCGCGATCGACGTAGTAGACCCTCGGCCGGCCGTAGGTGCGAAGCGCCTCTTTGAGCACGCCCTCGTGGGCGACCGCGCATTCGCTCAGGCAGATGCGGCTGGCGACGATGAAGCGTGTCGCGCAATCGATGATGTTGATCGAGTAGCTCTTGCGCACCCGCTGGTCGTGGATGACCCGCGGGCCGTGTTTGACGTCGCCGACCCACAGATCACCCGCATGCTCGAGGATGAAGGACCGACGCTCGGACTTGGGCGTGCGCGTCGGTCGGCGCGAGATCCCCGTCCGCGCGAGGATGCGGTGGACCGTCGAGCGGCTCAGCTCGCCAGGCTTGGCCTTGCGCGCGCGCTCGAGGATCTTGATGATCCGCCGGATCGACCGGCGCGGCTTCTCGCGCTTGGCTCGGATGATCAGCGAGACGAGCTCGGGCTCGAGTTCGCGGGGTTGCCCCCGATCCTTGCGTGGCTGAGGCGCCAGGCCGGCCAGCCCGACCGAGTGGTAGCGGTAATACCAAGTCTCGATGGTTCGGGCCGAGACCTGCACGAGCTCGCTTCGCAGCGGGTGCTCGTAGTGTTTGGTCGCGGCCTCGGTGAAGAGCTCGCGCAGGTCACCGTGCTCGAGGCGCACGCTGACGAGCGGCCCGAGGATCGCGTAGCGCCACAAGGTCAGCTTTTGTCGGTCGTCGTCGTTCATCGCTCGGACTTAGGCCGAGACCGACGCCACTTGGGGTGGTTTCGGTCGAGGCGAGCGACGTCGCCGCCGTGTCCCGCGTCTCACATGACGCGCACGCCCGCTGCGAGGTGGTCGACGAGCGCCGCGAGCTCGGCGAGGCAAGGGCGGCCGCCGAAGGCGTCGATGACCCCGCGGCGCGTGGCGTCGATGCCGAGCCTGGTCACGGCCTGCGAACGCGTCGGCCCGAGCTGGCCGAGGACCACGACCAGCATCGAGGCGCGCTCCCACAGCCGCCTCTGCCAGCGTTGGCGCGTGGGCTTGGGCGTCGTGTTGCGCTCACGAGCGTCGTCGAGAGCCTGGATGATTGCGTTCCAGGTTCGCCACAGGTGCCGTGCGAGGAAGGCCGGGAGCACCCGCCATACGACCCGGCAGGCCGGACTCGCGCAGCGGAAGATCAAGATCATGACCGACGCGCTGCCGAGCCCATCGAGCTTGCGCGTGCGCCGGTTCGGCCAATTGCAGGCTGCGCACTCGCGTGGGCGTTCGAGGTCGGGGTTGGCGAG
>NZ_JMCC02000267.1 GCF_000737335.2 Enhygromyxa salina
TCGGTCTCGTAGGAGAGCGGAAGCTCAGGACCGCTGTCGCACGCGAGCAGTAAGCTGACCATCGAGAGCGTCACCAACTGTCGAGGTCGCATGTGCTTGGATTGTACCAGATCCGTGGTCGTGAGACTTGAGGGTAATGCATACGCCGCCCTCCGGTCATGAGGCATCTCACTCAACAGCATTCTGCGCGCTATTTGGAATAGCTGATGTAATAAGTATAGTAGTAGGTTGTACTGGATCGAGAGAACCCAAGCACGAATGTCGAGTCGTTCTCGACCTCAAAATACGCATCGATCACGTCGGCCAAGCCATCGAGGCTCTCGCCATTCACGGAGAGAAGAATATCTCCTGACTGCAAACCCATAACGGCCGCAAGATCGCCACTCGCAACTCCCCACAGTTGGAAGTAGTCGCTCGTTGCTGACTCCTCCAACCTAGTCGAGTCATTCTGTACAATGTTAATGTCGTTCTTGATTTGGTAGACGAGGGCATAGTCGACAACGTATTCACCCGCGCTCACGTAGGTGATGTGGTCCCCAGGAATCCAGGCATCGCCATCGCCATCACCATCACCGCCAGTCTCGTCGCCAGTCTCGTCGCCAGTCTCGTCGCCAGTCTCGTCGCTAGCGTATAAGGAACAATCGACCTCCCACGCATCATTAGGGCCTTTCGTATGACACCAGGCATCTGCCGCCCATTCGGTCTCGAAGCACTCCGAGTACCGGAACCCGATTGAGTTGTAGCATCCCCATGGGGATGTCATTTCAGTGCAAGTTGATACTCCTCCCGAACAGACACGTATCGTTGGACCCTCTTCCCCTTTGCAGCCGGTCAAGAATAACGCAGCCACCATGGCAACACAGGCAAGATGGCATGATTTTTTTTTTGTGGGACGGCAGTCATGTAGCTTATCTACTGTGTTTCCTCTAAAATAACAATGGCGCAAACTCACTGAGCCATCTCAGAAGGATATTTGCCCTCGTCCAGGCATGGGCGACGCGCAGCCATGGTCCGCAGTCTTGTGTGGTTCCCACTGATCATCACTCGTCAGCGGCGTTCTGCGGTCGGTCGGAGCGGCCCAAGATGGGACGTATAGTGGCGACTCACAGATTCCGCTCCTCCGGTCAGTTGAAGCGGCCCAAAATGGAACGCATCACTGGCGACTCGCAGATTCCGCTTTGAACAGCCGCTGCGACCCGCCCTGGCGGGGTACTACTGCGCGCTGGTGGTCTTCCATGTTCCGCACGACTACCCGGTAGCTCGCCGCCAGTACCAGCGCCGTCGCCATGTCGGCGTGATAGCTGCGATAGCCCGACCTTGATCGCCGCGCTGAAGTAGCCGCCCTGAGGTCCATGTCGGGTTGAGATGCGGAGCTGAGACTCAGTTCCTGCACGAGCAGCTCGAGCCGCGGTGCAGATGGGGCTCCGTGAGTGGGGCCCTGGGCCCCTCTCAGCAGCCGCTGGCCGCTGGCTACTGAAACGGATCGCACTGCAACATTCGGCTGGCCATCACGGTTCTCCCTCGACCGGCCGCGGGCCCA
>NZ_JMCC02000268.1 GCF_000737335.2 Enhygromyxa salina
CGGAAGTTGTCAACAAGTTTGATACCAGTTGGCACAGAGTTTAGAGAGCAACGGGAACGGTTGGCACGGGCACGTTGGGGTCGTCGATCGGCTTGTTGATCCAGACCTGGTTTGGCGGTCGTTTGGCCTCGGGCGATCCATGGCTGAAGCGCTCGGGGTGGAGTTCGAAGGCGGCCTGGAGGGCGGCGTTGCGGCAGGCGAGGCGCTCGTCGATCAAGCCGTGGTGCACGTCGTGCGGCGTCATCATCGCTAGGCCGCTGTGGTGATGGTCGTCGTTGTACCAGGGGAAAAAGTCGCGGCAGAAGGATCGGGAGTCCTCGAGGCAGCCGAATCGGCCGGGAAAATCGGGCCGGTATTTCATCGTCTTGAACTGTGACTCGGAGAACGGATTGTCGTTGGACTGGTGAGGCCGTGAGTGGGTCTTGGTGACGCCGAGATCCGCGAGGAGAAACGCGACCGGCTTGCTCTTCATCGATGAGCCGCGATCGGCATGGAGCGTGAGCTGACCAGGTTGGATCCCTTGCTTCTTGCAGGTCGCGGCGATCAGCTTGCGAGCGAGCGCCTTGGACTCGCGCGTGGCGACCATCCAGCCGACGACGTAGCGGCTGAACACGTCGAGGATCACGTACAGGTAAAAGTAGGTCCACTTACTCGGGCCGTGCAACTTCGTGATGTCCCAACTCCACAGTTCGTTGGGCTTCGTGGCGAGCAACTCAGGCTTGGTCGCGTTGGCGATCCTCCGGATGTTCCGCCGCTCGCGGTTCTCGCCAGCGGCATTGAGGATCCGATACATCGTGCGCAGCGAGCACAGGTAGACTTTTTCGTCGAGCAGCGCCGCGTGGACTTGGGGCACAGCCAAGTCTTGGAAGCGCGGCTCGTGGAGCACATCGAGAACCGCTGCGCGATCGGCCTGAGAGAGCGCACGACCGCCCGAGCGCGGGCGAGTCGGGTGCGAGTGCAGAGGTGCCAGGCGACGCCGGTAGGTGGCTCGGGGGACGTCGAGGGCCTCACAGGCCTGGCGTTCGCCGACGACGGTGGCCGCGTGACTGATCAGCGCGATCACTTGGTCGTCTCCTCGGGAAGCTCGCGCAGAAGCTGTGCCATTTTTTTTTGCATGTCGACGAGGAATTCGGCCCGCTCGGCCCTGGCCTTGACCTTGGTCAACTCGCGCTCGAGCTCGATGATCTTGCGGTCTCGATCATCAGGTTTTGCCTTGGCCTTGGGCCCGCGCTTTTTCGGATCCAGGCCGGCCTTACCGTCTCGTTCACGAGCGGCGCGCCAGTTGCAGAGGTGAGACGAGTACAATCCTTCGCGCCTGAGCAGTGCTCCGAGCTCGCCTGGTTTCTTGCACTTGTCGGCTTCGGTCAAGATCCGCCGCTTCTGTTCTGCGGTGAACCGCCGGCGCTGCGTCTTCGCGGTGACTTCGGGATCGGGGGTCGTGGTGGTTTTCGGCACGGATGATCGCTTGCTCGCCCTCTACACTAAATTCAGCAGGTCGGCGGTATCAAACTTCTTGGCACAGAGGG
>NZ_JMCC02000027.1 GCF_000737335.2 Enhygromyxa salina
CCCCATGGCTCCCGACCGCGGGCGGCGTGACCCAGTAGCGGTCCCCTGCAAACGGATAGACCGGCGCCGAGCAGCGCCGCGCACCAGCGTTGATCGGCACCGCGGCCCAGTCGATGCGCGCGCCGCCGAGCCAGGCGAGCGCCAGCGCATCCGCGGACAGCGAGGCGAGCTCCGGGCCCTCGAGGCGGCGGGTGTCCGCGACCACGGCCGTCGCGTGCCGCACGAGGCTCGCGCCCACGTCCGAGGCCGGGTCCAAGGCGAGGCCCGAGGGCCGCTCCACGGATGCGTGCGCGCTGGCGAACTGTCGCAGCTGCTCGGCGAGCGCCGGGGCGTCGTCGCCGAGGACCGCCAGGCGCTCGCCCAGCGCCCGCCGCCCAACCTGCAAGCTGAAACAAAGGTCGCGCAGGCGCGCCGGGGTCCACGGGCGCTCACGCTCGAGCTGCCCGGCGAGCGCCCCCGCGTAGCGCCGCAGCTGCGCCAGGCTACCCGCGGACAGCAGGATCAACATCGGCCCGCGCGGCTGGTCCCGCGCCGCGTCGGCCGGATGCTCCGCCGCTTCGATCACCAGGTGCGCGTTGGCTCCCCCGGCGCCAAACGAGCTGATCCCCGCGCGCAGCGGCAACGGTTGACCATCGCGCCCGCGCGGCGCCCACGGCTTCGCCTGCGCGAGCAGCTCGAAGGGCGCGCCCTCGAGCTCGAGCTCGGGGTTGGGCGGCTGAGCGCTCGGCGTGGGGGCCAAGGTGCGGTGCCGCATCTGCAGCAGCACGCTCGACAGCGAGGCGACCCCGGCCGCAGCCTCGAGGTGACCCAGGTTGGGCTTGAGCGAGCCAAGGGCCACGCCCGTCGCGGGCGCCTCGACGCCCTCCCACGCCTTGTTCAGCCCGCGGATCTCGATTGGATCGCCGAGGGCGGTGCCGGTCCCGTGGGTCTCGACATACGAGACGCTGCCGGGGTCGAGCTGCGCGTCGACGACGGCTGCCCGAATCAGGCGCCCCTGCGCGTCCGAGTCGGGGACCATGAACGCCCGGGTCTTGCCGCTATGGTTGAGGGCCGAGCCGCGGATCACCGCGTGCACGTGATCCCCGTCGGCGAGCGCGTCGGCCAGCGGCTTGAGCAACACGACGCCCGCGCCCTCGCCGGTGATGATGCCGTCCGCCTTGGCCCCAAACGAATTGCAGCGCCCCGTTGGCGAGGTCAGCCGCATCTGCTCCATGTAGCGAAACTTCGAGGGGTGCGGCGACAGGCTGACGCCGCCGGCCAGCGCCCACCGACACTCGCCCGCCCGGATCGCCTGAACCGCGAGGTGGATCGCGCTGAGCGACGAAGAACACGCGCTGTCGACCGCGAGGCTCGGGCCGTCGAGATTCAGGCACCACGACACGCGGTTGGCGATCGCGTGGTGGAACGCTGGGATCGCGTCGCCACACAGCGCATATTGATGGGACATCACGCCCGCGTAGACGCCGACCGGCGCCGCGCCCCCAAGCTGCTCGCGCAGCGACTCCGGCGTGTAGCCAGCGTCTTCGACGGCCTGCCACGCGACCTCGAGGAACAGCCGCTCTTGCGGATCCATGCGCGGGGCCTCGTGCGGTGAGATCCGAAAGAACAGCGGCTCGAAGCGATCGATGTCGGCCAAGAAGCCGGCCCGGATCTGCGCCGGGTCCGAGTCCTCAGCCCAGCTGCGCTCGCGCGGCGGCGGCCCAATTCGATCGCCGCCGCTGACCACCAGCTGCCACAGCTCGTCGAGATCGTCGACGCCAGGGTAGCGGCCCGCGATGCCAACGATCGCGATGGGCTCGCGCGCCTCGGCTGCTGGCGGGTCCACGCGCGCGCGTTCCCCAGTTGGCAGCGCGCCGCCGATCAGCGCATGAACGTGGCGGTGACCTTCGCTCAGCGCGAACCGATCCCGGACCCGCGCGAAGTCCAAGCTCCCGATCGCACACACGCCCAGGCCAAGCGGCGCGACTCGTGCGTACAAGTGCTGGCCGAGGTAGCCGGCGTCGAGGGTGACGAGCGCGTCCGAGGCGTCACCGTAGAGCGGCTCGATCGCGTCCATCTGCGCGATGAGATGGAGGGTGAAGGCGCTGCCGCGATGCAGCTCGCGGTTGTGGGCGACGTGGATGTTGCTGGACAGCTCGCCGACGCTCAGACGCGCGAGCTGGTTCTCGATCGGGTGGTAGTAGTAGATCCCAGCCGCGAGCCCCTCCACACGATCGGCGCGGACCTCGACGTAGACCTGCAGCGCGTACAGATCACCCGCCGAGGGGTACTCGTACTTGAGCCCCGCTGCGCTCGCGCTGGGACGCAGGCTCTCGAGCAGCCGACTCAAGCTCGCGAACCGGAGCGGGGCCGGATCAAACACCCGCTGCGAGCGTCGACGCGCGCACAGCTCGGCGCGGGCGGCTGGATCGAGGCCGCCGGGCGCGAGCGCGACCCGGCTCGCGCCGGATAGCTCGCGCAGGTTGAGCGCGCGCTGCTTGAAGGCGTCTCGCTGCTCGCGGGTGATCAGCAGCGCGCGCGGCTGCGGGTCTTGTCCGACGTCGAGGTCTTCATCGACGTCTGGTTCCACGGCTGGGCGCGCTGGCGCCGAGGCCACCGGCGTCGCGCCGCGCTCCTCTTGGGCCAGGATCTGCGCGACGATTGGCGCGAGGCTCGGGCGCTCGAACACGCGGCCCGCGGACAGCCGGACGCCAAAGCGATCACGCACCCGCTGGACCAAGTGCATGATCGTCAGCGAGGTCGCGCCCAGGTCGAACAGGTCAGTGTCTTCGTGCTCGACCGCGACCCCAAGCAGCTCACCGGCGATCGCGGCGAGCTCCGCGAAGATCTCTGCCTCGCCGCGCGCGGGCGTGGTCGGCTCGATCGCCGCAGCTCCGGCGCGGCCCTGGTCGACGAGCAGCTCAGTCGGCGGCACCCGCCGATCGATCTTCCCGTTGGCCGTCAGCGGCAGGCGGGTCACCAAGCTGTAGGTCTTGGGCGCCATGTAGGGCGGCAGCCACTCGCGCGCCGCGGCCATGAGCGCGGCCTTGTCCGGGCGCTCGAGCGTGGGCTCGGGCTCGACGAAGGCCGCGAGGTGGCGCGTCTGCGGGCTGTCGCCAACGACTAGCACCAGCACCCGCGCGACCGCCGGGTGACGCTGCAGCGTCGCCTCGATCTCGCCAAGCTCGATTCGATGACCGTTGAGCTTGACCTGGCGATCGAGGCGGCCAAGGAACTCGTAGGTCCCGTCGGCGCGCAGCATGCCGCGGTCGCCGGTCGCGTACAGGCGCGCGCCCGTGTCGGGGTGCTGAATGAACGCCGCGTTGGTGCGCCGCGGATCTTTCCAATAGCCAAGCGCCACGCCCACGCCGCCAATGTGCAGCTGCGCCGGGACCCCGGGGGTGTCGACCACCTCGCCGTTGTCGTCGAGCAGGCACCACGGCTGGGCGAACATCGGCGCGCCATAGGGGATGCTGGTCCAGCTCGGATCGACGGCCTCGATCGGATACAGGATCGACCAGATCGACGCCTCGGTGGCCCCGCCCAAGCTGATCAGCGCCGCGTCCGGGCACTGGCGCCGCAGCCGATCCGGCAGCGCGACCGGGATCCAGTCGCCGCTCATCAGCACGACTCGAAGCCCGCGCAGCCGCGTGGATCCCTGGGCCGCGGCCTCGATCAGCTCGGCGTAGGTCGGGACCGTGTTCCACAGCGTGACGCCGTGCTCGGCGACCAGCTCCGTGAGCCGCAGCGGATCGCGGAGGTCATCGGGCTCGGGCATGACGATCGCGCCGCCCGCCGCGAGCAGACCAAAGATGTCGTAGACCGAGAGATCAAAGCCAAGCGACGAGACCGCCAAGGTCCGATCGTCTGGACCCACGCCGAACTGCGAGTTGATTGCGAGGACCGTGTTGACCGGGCCGCGGTGGTCCAGCATCACGCCCTTGGGCTCGCCCGTGGAGCCCGAGGTGAAGATGATGTAGGCCAGATCCGTGGGGTGCCGATCGATCGTGATCGGCCCGCGCGCGGCGAGCTCGGACCAAGCCAGCTGATCGAGAGCGAGGGTGTCGAGCCCCGCCGGCCACTCGACGGTCTGGGCCTTCGCGCTCACGGTCAGCGCCACGCGGGCCTCGGTGAGCGCGAGCACGTGGGCCAGGCGGGCCGTTGGCACCGAAGGGTCGAGGGGCACGTAGGCCGCGCCCGCCAGCAGCACACCGAGCACCGCGACGACCTGCTCCCAACCCTTGGGGGCGACCACCGCGACCCGATCGCCCCGTTGCACGCCGCGATCGATCAGCATGTGGGCCAGGGCGGTCGCCCGTTGACGCAGCTGTGCGTAGTCGAGGCTGAGCGCCGCGCTGATCACCGCGGGCCGCGATGGCTGGGCCAGCGCGCGGCGCAAGAACAGCCCGTCGAGCGTGCGCGGGAGCAGCAAGTCCGTGGACACGCCATCCCAGCTGCGCGGATCGGCGACCAGCGCGGCGAGCACTTCTTGGTAGTCGCGAAACAGCGCCGCGGGGACGTCGGCGACGAAGCGATCCTCGTCGACATCCCAGAAGTAGTGCAGGCAGCCGTCCACGTCGAAGACCTGGTGATCGAGGGCGACCTGGGGCGTCTGCGTGCGCCCCGTCGGGCTTGCGACGGCGCGCAGCCAGGGCGCGGCCTCGTCGTTGGCGCTGCGCAGGTGGCCGACGAGGCTGGTGAACACCACGCCGATCGAGCTTGGCTCGCTGCGGTGGCGCCGGTGGTACTCGCGGGTCGCGTCCACGCCGCTGACCGAGGCGTGGCCGAGGTCCGCCCACAGCTGACGATGGACCCGCTTGGCCTGCGCGCGCAGGCTGGTCGCGCCGCTCAGATCCACGTGGAAGATCGACGTCGAGGTGAAGCTGCCAACCACCCGCTCGACCTCGGACGCGACCTCCGACGTCACGGGCTCGCGGCGAAACAAAGTGAGGATCAGGCTGAAGTCGGGGTCGCTGCTCCACGCCCGCAGCACGAGGTGGAAGGCCGCGAGCAACACCGCCGTCGGCGTCACGCCGCTGGCGCGAGCGAGCTGCTCGAGCGCGCCGAAGCTGCGGGCGTCGAGCGAGCCGGTGTAGCGTCGACGCCCGGCTTGGGACGGGCGCGGCGACCCAGGCAAGCGCGGCCCCTGGGGCTGGATCTGCAGGCGCTCGATCCAATACTCGAGGTCGCGCGCGGCCTCGGGCCCCGGTGGGCGGGCCGCGAGCGCGGCGCAGTACGAGCGGAAGCTCAGCTGGGGCAGCGCCAGCTGAGCCGCCGGATTCCGGTACAGCCGCGACCACTGCTCGAGCAGCATCACCAGGCTCGCCCCGTCGACAAACAGGTTGTCGATGCTCAGGTGAATGCACGACTCGCCGCCGCCGTGATCCACCACCGTGATCGCAAACAGCGGCCAGCGCTGGGGATCGTAGAGCCGGGCCTCCATGCGCGCGCGCAAGCTCGCAACCGCAGCGTCGCGGCGGGCTGGATCGAGACCGCCCAGGTCGAGTCGCTCGGGCACATAGCGGCACGGTCCGTCGAGCACCGCCTGCTCGCGACCCGAGGGAAGCACCGTCGTCCGTAGCGCTTGGTGGCCGTCGATCAGCCGCTGCCAGGCGTGGGTGAGCCGCTCGAAGTCCAGCTCGCGCTCGGGGATCTCCACGTAGATGTGGCAACCGACCTGGCGACCCTCGTCTTCGATCAGGCGCCCGGCCAGGTACGCCGCTTGGATCGAAGTCAGGGCGAAGGGCGCGTGCTCGGGCTGCGGGGCGTGCTCGGGCTGTGGGGTGTGCTCGAGCGGTGGGGCGTGCTCGGGCTGCGGGGCCTGTGAACCCGGCGTCGCGCGAGCGCCCGTGATCATGCCGGCGAGCGCGGTGATCGACGGCCCCTCGGCCAGCGCCGCCAGCTCGATCTCGACGGCGTAGCGCGCCGCAATCTCGACGCGCAGCTGCGTCGCGGTGATCGAGTTGAAGCCGTAGGCGAACAGGGATCGCTCGCGGTCGATCACCTGCGAGATCCCGAGCACCTTGGCGAACACGGCCGTGAGCCAGTCGCCGACATCCTCGGTCGCCGGGGTCCCAACGCCCGAGACTACCCCCGAGATTGTGCGCTCCGCCGAGCTGACGCTTGGATCCTCGATCACCGCCGCGTGATCGAGCTCGCCACGCGCGAGTCGGCCGCGATCGACCTTGCGGTTGTCACTGAGCGGGAGCGCCGAAAGACGCACGAACTCACCGGGGATCATGTAGGGCGGCAGGCCCTCGGCCAGCTGTTGGCGCAGGGCATCGGGGCGCAGCGGCCCGTCGGCGACCATGTACGCGATGATCCGCGGGTGGCCGGGGGCGTCCTCGCGGATCACCGCCGCGGCCGCGCGAACGCCCGGCAGCGCGCGCAGAGCCCCGTCGATCTCACCAAGCTCGACCCGGTAGCCAAGGATCTTAATCTGGTCGTCCGCCCGCCCCAACCACTCGATGCGTCCGTCGGACAACCACCGCGCGACGTCGCCGGTCTTGTACAGCCGCGGCGTGTCTGGATCCGCGAACGGGTTGGCGACGAACGCGAGCGCGTCGAGGTCGGGGCGGCCGTGGTAGCCCGGCGACAGCCCGACCCCGCCAATGTAGAGATCCCCGCTCAGCCCCGGCGCGACCGGGCGCAGCGCCGCGTCGAGCACATAAAAGCGATAGTTGCCGAGCGGTCGACCGATCGTGACTCGCTGCCCTGCACGCACGCGGTCGCAGCTCGCCCAGATGGTCGCCTCGGTCGGGCCGTACATGTTCCACACCGAGTCGCAGCGGCGCAGGAGGGCATCGGCGAGCTCGGCCGGGAGCGCCTCGCCGCCGCACAGCAGCTTCAGCGCCGGGCTCCGCTGCCAGCCCGCAGCCAAGATCATGCGCCAGGTCGCCGGGGTGGCCTGCGCGACGCTCACCCGCCCCGCCTCGAGCAGCGCGGCCAGCTCGATCCCATCGCGCGTCTGGGCCTGGGTCAGAAGCACCAGCTCGCCGCCGCGGGTCAGCGGCAAGAACAGCTCGAGCATCGCGATGTCAAAGCAGACGGTCGTTGCGCCGAGCATGCGATCGTCGGCGTCAAACCCTGGGCACTGCGCGACCTGGGCCAGCAGGTTGGTCAAGCTGGCGTGGCGGATCCCCACGCCCTTGGGCCGACCCGTCGAGCCCGAGGTGTAGATCAGATAGGCGAGGTCGCGCGGGCTCGGTCCCACGTCGCGCAGCTCGGCCTCGGCCTCGGCTTCGGGCACCAGGCCGTCGGCCAAGCGCAGCACCGTCGCGCGTCCCTCGAGTCCGCTCGTCTGCGCGTGGGTGTTGACAAGCAGCAGCTGCGCGCCGCTGTCCTGCATCATGAAGGCCAGGCGCGCGCGCGGGTAGATCGGATCCAGCGGCACAAACGCGGCGCCCGACATCATCACGCCAAGCAGCGCGACCACGAGGTCGACCGAGCGCTCGAGCATGACACCGACGAAGCTGTGCGCGCCCACGCCCCGCCGCCGCAAGCCCGCCGCGAGCCGACGCGCGCGCACACCCAGCTGGGCGTAGCTCAGCCGCTCGGCCCCGCAGCTCAGCGCGATCCGATCCGGCTCTGCGGCCGCGAGCGCGGTGAACAACGCCGGCACGCAGCTCGAAGGCACCGGCGCTGGGGCCTGCTCGGCGCGGCTCCACGGACCCAACACCTGCTCGCGCTCGGCCGGGGTCGCAAGCTCGAACTGCGCGACGGGCCGCTCGGGATCGGCGATCACCTGCTCGAGCAACCACCCGTGGCGGGCGGCCATGCGGGCGACGCTGTCGTGATCGTGAATCGATGGGTCGTACTTGAAGAACAGCCGCCAGCTCGTGGCGAAGCGATGCACCTCCAAGACCAGCTCGAACTCGCCTTCTTGCGCGACGTCGCCCAAGTACTCGGTCCACAGCTGGGTCGTCGCCGCGCTCGCTTGCTCGATCTCGAGCCAATTTTGAAAATAGAACGCCGCGCGAAAGAAGCTCTGGGCGTCGGCGTGGGTGGCCGCGCCCTGCTCGCGGACCAGGGTTGGGAACGGGTAGTCGCCGTGCGCCACCGCGTCGAGGGCCGTCTGCCCGAGCGCGCGGACCAGCGCGGCGAAGGTCTGATCCCCCGCCAAGCGCTGACGCAGCACGACGACGTTGGAGAAGTAGCCGATCACCCGCTCGAGGTCGGCGTGGGGGCGGCTCATCACCGGGACCCCCACGCTGAGATCGTCGCAGCCCGCGTGGCCCCGCAACAGCAGCATCCAGGTCGCCAGCAGCACCGCGAAGGGGGTGCTCTCGAGTTGATCGGCGACGCGCTCGAGCGCCGCGACCGTCTCGCTTGGCAGGTCGAGACGATAGTGGGCGCCGGTCAGGCCCCGGCTGCGCGGATCGGGGGCGCGCTCGCTCGCGCCGCGCAGGTCCAAGACAGGTGGCGAGGTCGCGAAGCGCTCGGCCCAAAATTCGCGCAGCACCTGCCCGCGCGGCGAAGCCAGCAGCTTGGCCTGCCAGTCCACGAAGCTCTCGAAGTTTGCCTCGAGCGCTGGCTCCGACGGGGCCCGCCCCTCGCACAGCGCGGCGTGAGCTCGGGCCAGCTCGCCCAGGAACAGCGGGATGCACAGCCCATCGAAGAACAGGTGATGAAAGACCAGCAGCAGGATCGGCCCCGCGTCGCTGCCCTCGAACCACAGCGCGCGCCAGGTTGGCGTCGCCTCCAGATCGATCACCTGCTTGGACGCGGCGCGGAGCCGGGCGACGATCTCATCGGCGCTCAGCCCCGCGATATCGTGGCGCTCGAGCGTGATCGTTCCGCCCGGCGCGTGCACCTGCTCGACCTCGACGCCGCGCCGCTGCAAGTGCGCGCGCAACATCGGGTGGCGGGCGTGCAGAAAGTTCAGCGCGGCCGTGACCCGCTCGGGGTCGGCGTCGGTCCGCAGCCGCAGGGCAACGGGGATCTGGTACGCCGTGGTCCCAGGCGTCAGCTCGTGGACGCTCCACACAGCGCGCTGCGCTTCGGACAGCTCGAAGCTCGCGGCCTGTGGCTCCGCGTCGGCGCCGGTCAGGATCCGCAGCGCCGCCGCGACCGACAGCACCCCGCTGCTCACGTCTCGAAACAGGGCTTCTCGGTTCACGACACCTCGGTTGGCGTGGGGTTGAGCGCGGCCGCCTCGCGCGCGGCGTCGGTCGGGCTCTGACGCCCGGCCGCGACCTCCAAGAGCAGCGCCTCGAGCTTGGCGTGTGTCTCTGCGCCCGGGTCGTTGGGGGGCAGGTCGTTGGGGGGCAGGTCGTCGGGCGTGTCTGGGTTCGGCTGCGCCTCGATCGAGTCCAAGGTCTGCGCCCACGCGCGGGCCGTCTGCAGCGCCAGCAGCCGTCGCCGCGTGTCCGGGTCGTCGTCGTTGGGTCGCAGCCGGTTGACCAGCCGCGCCGCCGCGAGCGAGTCAAACCCGTAGCGACGCAGCTGCTGGTCGGGGTGGACCGCCCCGGCGTTGGGCAGCTGCAGCAGCTCGGCGATCGCCCCACACACGCGCTCGAGCGTGGTGACCTGCGGGCGCGAGTCTGGGGTCGCAGCCTCGGGCCGGGTCGCCGCGATCGGTTTGCGCACTGGCGCCGGGATCACCCGCGCGCCTGTGTCTGGCCACAAGCGCTGGCGCTCGAAGGGCACCCCGGGGGCGCGCACCGGTCGGCCGCGCAAGCTGGCGGGGAGCAGGCGCCAGTCGAGCTCGATCCCCGCGACCCACAGCTGCGCGAGGCGATCCAGCCGGCCCTTTTTCAGCCACTTCGTGACGGTCTCGCGCAGATCTTCGTCGTCCTCGAACAGCGCGAGCGCGCGCTGACCGGGGATCAGCTCACCCCGGAACAGCTCGGCGTCGTCGCCCTGTCGCGCGCTGGCCAGGCGCTCGCGCAGCTCGCTGATCGTGCTCGCCACAAACGCCAGGCGAACCCCACAGCTCGCGCGACCGCTGAGCAGCGTGTGGGCTAGGTCGCGCAGCTCGAACGGGGCCGTGGCGACCCACTGCTCGAAGCTCGCGATCAAGCTGTCCAGCCGGGCCGCGTCGGGGGCCGAGAACACGAACAGCAGCGGCTGGTCCCGGGTCACTGACGCACTCGCGCGAGCGGGCTCGCGGTGCTCTTCGACCACCAGGCACGCGCCCGCGCCCCCGCCCCCGAACGAGTTGATCAACACGCGCCGCGGCCCGCTTGGCGTGGGGCCCCAGGCTTCGGCCTGGGTCTGCACGCGAAGCGGCCCGGCCTCGAGCTGCAGGTGAGGGTTGCGCGGCTCGGTGTTGATCGCCGGCGCCAGCTGGCCGTGCCGCAGCTGCATCAAGACCTTGGTCAGCTGCGAGATCCCCGACGCCGCCTCGAGATGCCCGATGTTGTTCTTGATCGTTCCGATCGGGATCGGCCCGGCGCGCTTGGCCCGGCGAAACACCTTCGCCAGGGCGCTCAGCTCACCCTCGTCGGCGAGCGGCGAGCCGTTGGCCGCGAGCTCGATGTAGCTCAGGTCGCCGGGGTCGAGCTGCGCCAGCGCCAGCGCGCGCTCGATCAGCTCGGCCTGCACTTGGGGGCTTGGCGCCGTGTAGCCCATGCCGCGGCCGTTGTGATTGGCGGCGCTGCTGCGGATCAGCGCGTCGATCCGATCGCCGTCGCGCAGCGCGGCCGCGAGCGGCTTGAGCAGCACCATGCCGACCCCCTCGCCCGGGATGAAGCCGTCTCCCTGGCCGAGCGCGCGGTTGACCCGGCCGCTGGCCAACATGCCGTAGGCCCGCAGGCCCTCGTACTTGTTGGGGTGCAGGCTGAGGTTCACCCCGCCAGCGAGGGCCATCGCGCAGTCGCCCGCGCGCAGGCTCTGGCAAGCCAGGTGAATCGCCAACGTCGACGACGAACAGGCCGTGTCGATCGCGACGCTTGGACCCCGGAAGTCGAAGAAGTGAGAGACGCGGTTGGCGAGGGCGAAGTAGGAGTTGTTGAACAGCGTGCCGCCGCGCAGGTCTTCGTCTGCCAGCCACGCGTACTGGCCATACATGGCCCCCACAAACACCCCAACGGCGCGCTCGCCAGCGCCGCCACGCTCGCCCGCTTGGCCGCGGCCGGCGTCCTCGAGCGCGCGCCAGGCAGTCTCGAGGATCAGCCGCTCGGCCGGATCCATCGACAGCGCCTCGCGCGGGGACAGGTTGAACAGCCCCGGATCAAAGTCTTCGACGCCCGAGAGGAACCCACCCCAGCAGCCGTCGTTGGCCTGCTCGTCGGTCGCCCAGCGCGAGCCCGGGACCCGCTCGATGCAGCTGTGGCCCGCGCTCAGGTGCGCCCACAGCTGGTCGACGTTGTCCGCCTGGGGGTAGCGACCGTCGACGCCGATGATCGCGATGGGCTCGAGCGTGGGCGTGTGTCCGCGATCGATCCGGGCGGGGGCGGGCGCTTGGGTTGGCGGCGGCTTGGGTCGCACCGACGCGACCGCGCTGGTGCTCGACGCGGCTGCAGGTGTCTCGACTCGTGGTTGGGCTGGGGGAGCGGGCGTGACGACCACGCTGACCGGCGGCGCGGGGGTGGGCGCTGGTGCTTCGTGGTCCCCAAGCAGCCCCTGCAGGTGGATCGCGAGGTCATCGATCCGCGGGTGCTCCCAGAAGATGCTTGCCGACAGTCGGATCCCCAGCTTGGCCTCGAGGCTGTTGCGCAGCTCGAGACCCAGCAGGGAGTCCACACCCAGGCTCATGAGATCGGTCGTGCGCTTGATGCGAGCGGGCTGGACCCGCAACACGGTGATCGCTTGCTCGCGCACCAAGCCCTCGAGCTGCGCGCGGGACCAGCCCGCGCCCGTGCCCACCGAAGCGCCCCGAGCCTCACCCGCGCGCTCGGCCGCAGGCCGAACGAGCTCGAACAGCGGCGCGTTCGCCAAAGCCGGATACGCGCTCAGCCAACGTGAGACGTCGAGCGTGAGCACGCCGATCTGGGCGCTCGCGCGTGGATCCAGCAGCGCGTCGAGTAGCGCGTACCCAGCCTCGACCTCCAGCGAGCCCATTCCGCGCGCGTCCAGCCTGGACCCGCGGTTGTCGTGCTCCGCCGCCAGGCCGACCCCGGCGAAGGGCCCCCAGTTGATCGCCAGCCCCGCCAGCCCGCGAGCCCGGCGGGCGCGCGCGAGCCCGTCGAGGAAGGCGTTGCCCGCCGCATAATTGGCCTGCCCCGGGGTGCCGATCAGCGAGGCCGCCGACGAGAACAGCACGAACAACTCGAGCGGAACGTCTTGGGTCAGCGCGTCGAGGTGGGCGGCGCCGAGCACCTTGGGCGCCATCACCCGGGCGAGCTGCTCGGCCGGCAGCGTCGAGATCAGCCCGTCCTCGAGCACGCCGGCCGCGTGGACGACCCCGCGCAGCGGTGGCAGCCGCCCGTTGATCTGCGCGAGCGCGGCCTCGACCTCTGCGCGACGCGAGACGTCGGCGCGCACCACCAAGACCTGGACCGAAGCGGCCTCGAGCGCCGCGATGGCCTCGCGCTGGGCCGCCGTGGCCACGCCGCCGCGGCTCATGAGGGCGAGGTGCCGGGCCCCACGTGCGACGAGCCAGCGGGCCAGCGCCAAGCCCAGGCCACCCAGACCGCCCGTGATCAAGTAGCTCGACTCCGCGGACAGCTGCACGCGGCTGGTGGGGGCGGTGGGCGGTGCGTGGCGCTCGAGTCGGCCCACGTAGCGCGAGGTCCCCCGCAGCGCGACGTGCTGCTCTGCCGTGGCGCGCTGGACTTCATCGGCGATCGCATGGATCGCATGGACCGCTGCGTCCGTGCTGTCGAGCATCGTGCAGTGCAGCTCGGGGTGCTCGTAGATCAGCGCCTGTCCGAGGCCCCAGATCGGGGTCTGATCCAGCGCGAGCGCCTCGCCGGGGATGACTTCCCGCGCGCCGCGGGTGATCAGCCACAGCCGCGGCGCCGCCCCGCCTGCGCGCTCGCCCGTGATCGCAGCGGTTGCCCGGATCCACGCAAGGGCGTCCGCGCAGCCGGCGATCGCCTGGGAGGGCTCGCCTGCACCCGCCGAGTCTCCGCCCGCGAACAGCAGCACGCTCGGCGCCGCTGCCCCACCACGCAGCAGGGGGCGCAGCAGGGGGCGCAAGCAGTCCGCGTGGGCGCCCTCGTCCGCCATCGAGCTCGGGGCTGCGATCAGCTCGATCGCCGCGTCCTCGCCAAGGTCCGTGCGCAGCGCGTTCGGGCCGATCAGCGTGACCGTCTCGCCGCGCTCGACGAGGGCTTGCGCGAGCTCGATCGCCGCGCTGTTGCGTCGGCTGGCGATCACGATCCACCCGCCCGCGGCCGGCTCTGAAGTCACGGGCGCCGCCGAAGCCAGGTGCCAGGTAGACGTCCACAGCTGCGGGCCCGGGGCCAGCTCGGGTCCCGGCTGCGTCAATTCGGGCGCCACCGCAGGGGCGGACGCACCCGCCAGCGCGCCCGCACGCTGAAACACCAGCTCGGTCAGCTCGATCAGCAGGTGGCCGGCTGCATCGAACACCTCGAGGTCGACGCGCAGCGTGTCGCGGCTGCGGTCTTCCGCGTGGGTCGTGGCCCGCACCCACCGCGGCGCCCGAGCTTCGCTCGAGCCGGCGCCTCCGACCCAGCGAACCCGACCGATCCGCGCTGGCACAAACGGTCGAGGATCGGCGCCCGCGTCGTCGAGCAACGCGTACGCGACCTGCATGCAGGCATCTAGGGTTGGCGGATCCGCCAGCGCCAGCGCCCCGTCGCGCTGTACTTCGAGCAGCTCGCCAGCGGCTTCATCGCCGCCCCGCCAGATCTGCTTCAGCCCGCGAAAGCGCGGCCCATAGACGATGCCGACCGCCGCCAGCCCAGCGTGGTGACGCGCGAGCTCGTGCACGCTGCCGCGCCGCAAGCTGGCGAGATCCACCGCCACATGCGGCACGGTTGGCTCCCCGAGGTCGACCCGCGCGCTCGCGTGTGAGCGCCACTCGCCGGCCTCGCTGCGGCTGAAGAAAGTCAGGTGATCCTCGTTGAGGACCAGCTGCACGCGCCGGGGTTGATCACCCTCGAACACCAGCGCCTCGTGCAGCGCGAGCTCGACCAGGCTCGTCGCGCGCCCCGGCCAGCGCTCGGCCGCCGCCGCGAAGGCCATCTCCACATACGCCGCCGCTGGCAGCACGCACGCCCCGCCCACGCGATGGTCGCCAAGGTAGCGCGGCGCGTCGACGCCGACGCGCCGCTCCCATGTCCACAGCTCTGGCGCCGCTGGTGAGTTGCGCGACGGGCCAAGCAGCGGGTGGCCGCTCGCCGTCGCCGGCTCCCGCTCCAGCGCCGGCTCCGGCTCCGGCTCCGGCTCCACCGCGACCCAGTGCCGCTCGCGCTGCCATGGATAGGTTGGCAGCGAGACCAGGCGCGCGCTGGCGTTGAACACCCCCGCGAAGTTGGGTGTCACGCCGCGGCTGTAGAGGGCCCCGAGGCTGGTCAACAGCTGCTCGCGGGCGGACTCGTCACGGCGCATCGACCCCAGCGCGATCCCCTGGCGGCCGAGCTCGCGCAGCCCATCTTCGATCGCGGGGCGCAGCAGCAGGTGCGGGCTGATCTCGACAAACACGTCATGACCGGCCAGCGCGAGGCCGCGGACGGCGTCGGCGAAGCGGACCGGCTCGCGCAGGTTCCTGGCCCAGTACTGCGCGTCGACCGGGACCTCGCGCAGCCACTCACCGGTCACCGTTGACAGCATGGGCACCGCGCAAGCCTGGGGCTGCAGACCCTCGAGCGCGGTGATCAGGTCGGCTCGCAGCGCGTCCATCTGCGGGCTGTGCGACGCGTAGTCGACGTTGATCCGGCGACAGAACACATCGCGCTCGCGCAGCTGCGCGAGCACGGCCTCGAGCGCCTCGACCTCGCCCGACAGCACGGACGCGCGCGGCCCATTGCTGACCGCGACGGCGAGCTGCGCCTCCCGGCCCACGATTGCCTGCTCGGCCTGCGCGAGCGACAGCTCGACGAGCGCCATGCCCCCGTGCCCGCTGGCCCGCTCGCGGACCAGCTTGCTGCGCAGCGCGATCACTCGCGCGGCGTCCTCGAGGCTGAGCGCACCCGCGACATGGGCCGCCGCGACCTCACCCATGCTGTGCCCAACCACCGCGTCTGGCTCGATCCCCCATGACCGCCACAGCGCCGCGAGGGCGACCTCGATCGCCCACAACACTGGCTGCACGACGTCGAGCTCGCTCAGGCGCGAGGCGTTGGCTTCAGGGAGCGGCTCCGCGGACTGGCTGGCCGCGGGCAGGCAGCACAGCTGCGTGGTCAGATCCCACCCCACGTGGGCCGCGAGGGCCCGGCCGCACGCCTCGATGCTCGCGCGAAACACCGGCTCCGTCGCCAGCAGCTCGCGGCCCATGCCGACCCACTGCGAGCCCTGGCCGGGGAACACGAACACGATCTTGGGGCGCTCGCTGACCTCACCCGCGCTCGTGGGCTGCGCTGCAATTGACGCGAGCG
The DNA here is from genome assembly GCF_000737335.2 of Enhygromyxa salina. Classification (GTDB taxonomy): domain Bacteria; phylum Myxococcota_A; class Polyangia; order Nannocystales; family Nannocystaceae; genus Plesiocystis; species Plesiocystis salina_C. Next base: position 15,426 of record NZ_JMCC02000027.1, read on the forward strand.
TTGTCGCCAGCCCGGCGCTCGAGCGCTCGACGAACGCGAGGCGATGGGCGTGATGACTCGTCCTTGCGCCCGCGGTGAAGCACAGATCCCGCAGCGAGAGATCGCTGCGCGAGCCGAGCCACCCCGCCCATGAACGCACCCGCGCGGTCAGGGCCTCCGGGCTGTGCGCCGAGATCACGCACAGCTGCGGGTCTGCGTCGTCTGGCTCGGTGACCGGACCGGGCAGCGTCGCGCTCGAGAATTCACCCGGAGGACTCACCCGCGCCCAACACACGTCCGCGCCCCTCGCGAACAACACACCCAAGGAGTCACACAGCACGCTCCGCGCGATCTCACCGCGGCGCATGGAGGCCAAGCTGAGCGCTGTTCGGGACTGGGCTGCGAGGATCTGCTTGACCGAGTGGGTAAGCAAGGGGTGCGGGTTCACGTCCAAGAACACGTCGAGGCCGTCCTCCAACAGCCGCTCGCACGCGCTCGAGAACAGCACTGGCTCACGCAAGTTGCGGACCCAATAGGCCGCGTCGAGCAGCTCGCCTGCGATCGGGGCCGCCGTCACCGTCGAATACAGCGGGAGCTTCGCTGGCCGCGGCTCCAACTTGGCGAGCGCCTGTTCGAGCGCTCCACGCAGCGGATCCATGTGTGCGCTGTGAGACGCGTAGTCGACCTCGATGCGCCGCTGCGAGATCCCTTGGGCCTCGAGCGCCGTGAGCAGCTCGACGAGCGCGTCTACGTTGCCCGACACCACCGTTGCGCAGGGGCTGCTGCTGACCGCGACCGACAGCCGACCTTCGTAGGGCTCGAGCGCGCGGCGGGTCTTGGCCAGCGACAATTCGATGAGCGCCATGCCCCCGCTGCCGCGCACCCGCGAGACGATCCGCGCGCGCTCACAGATCACCCGCGCCGCGTCCGGCAGGCTCAGCGCGCCGGCGACGTAGGCCGCCGCGACCTCACCCATGCTCTGCCCAACCACGGCCTCTGGCTCGATCCCCCAGCTGCGCCACAGCGCCGCGAGGGCCACTTGCATCGCAAAAATACAGGGTTGCGCGACCTCGCTTCGCTCGACAAGCTCGGGGTCTTCCGTCGTCAGGACCTCGAGCAACGACCACTCGACAAACGGCCGCATTGCGACTTCGCACTCGCGCAGCTGCGCACGCACGACGGGCTCGTGATTCACGAGCTCGCGCCCCATCGCCAACCACTGCGAGCCCTGCCCCGCGAACATGAACACCAGCCTTGGCGCGCCCGGGAGCGGGGCCCCCACGCCCGAGCGAGCGACGCCGGCCCGCTCGCTCGACGCCAGCGCCAGGCTCAGGCCCTGCTCGAGCTCGGCGACCGAGCGCACCGTGATCGCCACACGTTCGCGCCCGGCACCGACCATCTGGCCCGCGGCATGACACAGCGCGTCGAGCTCGAGGCGGGGATCTTTGCCCAGCTCGCGCAGCTTCGCCGCCCCGACCCGCAGGCCCTCCACGCTGTCGGCCGCGAGCGGCACGAGACCGACCGAGCGCGCAGGCACCCCCGCGAGCACGACATGACAATTGGTCCCCCCAAAGCCGAACGAGCTGACCCCCGCGAGCGCCTGCCCCTCGTCTTCTGGCCAGTCCTCTACGCGGGTCTGGACGCGCAGCCCAAGGCCCTCGAAGTCGATGTGCGGATTGGGCACCTCGAAGAACAGACTGGGCGGCAGCCGCCGCAGGTACATGGCGAGCGCCGTCTTGATCAGACCCGCGACACCAGCCGCGGCCTCGAGGTGCCCGATGTTTGTCTTGACCGAGCCAATCCGCAGGGAGTTGTCGGGTCCACGGCCTGCGCCCAGCACCGACCCCAGCGCGCCCGCCTCGATCGGGTCGCCGAGCAAGGTCCCGGTGCCATGGGTCTCGACATACTGAACCCGGCTCGGGTGGACCTTTGCCCGGGCGTTGGCGCTGCGCAGCACGTCGACCTGCGCCTGGGGGTTTGGCGCGGTCAGGCCGTTGCTCATGCCGTCGTTGTTGGTCGCGCTCCCGCGGATCACGCAGTAGATCCGGTCGCCGTCGATGACCGCTTGCGACAAGGGCTTGAGCACCACGACCCCGCCCCCTTCGCCGCGCACGTAGCCGTTTGCGCGGGCGTCAAAGGCCTTCGAGCGGCCGTCGGGCGCCATCGCGCCAAACTTTGACATCATGACCGTGCTCTCTGGATCGAGCATCAGGTTCACGCCGCCAGCGAGGGCCAGCGACGCCTCGCCCAGGCGCAAGCTCTGGCAAGCCAGATGAACAGCCACCAGCGCAGATGAGCACGCCGTGTTGACCACGAGGCTAGGCCCCTGCAGCCCGAGTGTGTAGGATACACGAGCGGCGATAATGCTCAGATCCTGGCCCGTCGCAGAGTGTGACGTAATTGTGTCGATGTGCGCGCGAGCTTGGCGGGCGTAGTCTGACCACATTGCGCCAAAGAACACCCCGGTGTCGCTGCCCCGCCGGTCCAGCGGGGGAATGCCGGCGTTCTCGAGCGCCTCCCAGGCCAACTCCAGCATCAGGCGCTGCTGTGGGTCGATCTGTTCAGTCTCGCGTGGAGATATGCCGAAAAACTCCGGCTCAAAACCATCGACCGCTGGCAGGAATCCGCCCCAGCGTGTGGTCATACGGCCCGGCGCGAACCGATCGGGATTGTAGTAGGACCGCGTGTCCCATCGGTCACGTGGCGTCTCGCGGACGGCGTCGATACCATCGCGCAAGATCCGCCAATAGCTGCCTAGATCGGGCGCGCCCGGGAACCGACAGGACATCCCGACGATCGCGATTGGGGTATCGACGGCACCTTCGCGCTGCGGCGCCACCGAGGTCTCCTTGGCTCCCTCGGCCAGGTAGCGGGCCAACGCCGAGCAGCAAGGATACTCCCAGACGAGCGTGGGGGGCAGCTTTCGGCCCAAGCTGTCGTTGAGGTCGGCCAAGAACTGCGCCGCTTTGAGCGAGTCTAGGCCGTAGCGACTGAAGGGTTCGTTGACGTCAATTGCGTGCAGCTCCACCTCGCACGCACGCGCGAGTTGGAGGCGGACCCATTCGACCGCCTCTTCTTGCGAAGATGTATTAACGTAGGCTTCCGCCACAACTGTTCTCTGGGCGGCCGTATGTGTACACGACCCCATCAACGTTGACAACCTGCTCGGAGTTCAGTCCCTTCGGTCGGTGCTCTAGGTATTGGTTCAGGCACGAAGACGGTCGGATACCGCAACCGTACAACCCCACGAGGGGTAACATTATTAATGGCAGTAGCAGCCCCCGTGCTTTTTGAAGGGGCACCGGTTCGTTAGACCGCAGGTCTTTATCTGTCCCTAGTGGGAACGAACTGGAAATCCAACGCTACCAACACAGCTTTTTTTCAAGCTACTTTTCGAGCTGGACCCCGACTCCCGTTTGCCTCCAAAACTCACCATCCAACACCAGCTACGCGTACTCTTGCCAGCGATGCGCTCGTCCGTTCTACGTCCACTGTCGCGGCGACCCGCGCTGCTGCTCGGCCTGCTCGGGTGCCAGGGCCCAGTCGATCCCGGTCCGACCCAACCTCCCGCCCAGCCGATCGTCGCGGCCCCCGAGGCCGAGCCAACGCCCGAGCGGCTGACCTGGGACGAGCTGCGCGGAACACTCCCCGCGGCGCAGGCGTACGCGCCGACCACCCACGCCCAACCACCGGCGTGGCTCGAACAGGTCGACACGCTGTGGCTGCGCGTCGGCGACGAATGCCGGCCGATCAGCCTCGAGGATCGGCAAACCGGCGCGCCAGCCAGCGACGCCAAGCCCCAGCGCGCCGCGTCGCTCGAGCAGTGCCACGAGGTCGTTCACAACGCCGACGTCCGCTGCTCCACCGAGCTCGAGGTCGGGGCCACCTTTACCGAGACCGGGGTCCAAGAGTGCGTGGCGAGGATGCCCTCGGGAGCTGGCAGCACCTCGGGCTCGATAAGCGGCTTCGACGACGGCGCGTCAACGTGGTCGCTCATCGCATTCAACGAGACCCAGCTGCGCTACGCGAAGACCTGGAGCCTGTGGGTCGAGGCCGAGCAGCTCACGTGGGTCCAGAGCGAGTGCACCGCGGCCTCGCTCGCCGCGCTCACCGATGCTTTGAACGCAGAAGCCATCAGCGAGCAAGCGCGGCTGGAGGCCCTCCACCAGCGCTTCGGTGTTGTGGGTCACTCCCGCCGCTGCATGGTGCACGACGGCACCCGGCTCCACGCACTTCCCAGCTGGACGGTTGACCGCAGTGATCGGGGGGCGGGTCGTCGCAGCGAGCTCGCCCCGCAGGACTGCACGATCCCCTGCCCCGACACGGCGGCGCCGCTTCGCCAGATCAACGCCGTGCTGACCAAGCAGCCGTTCGTGCGCGTCGACGACAGCGCCGCGATCGTCCTGCATCGCGCGAGGGCTTCGTGCGAATCGAACCCGGACGGCGGCCTCCCGCCGCCGGCCAACAATCCCTGCCGCGAGCACTGACCGGGTTTCGGCGCGGTTGGGGGCTCTTCGCCCGCTCGTGGGCAGCCAAGGATGTAGCGAACGCGGGAGAGCGCTATACTCGCGGGCCTATGGCGATCGTCAAACTCGTGTGCCAAGGCTGCGGTGCGAACCTCGACGCGACCGACGACCTCCGCGTGCTGCAGTGTGGCTACTGCGGGACCACCAACCAGATCAAGCGGACGGTCCATCAGCAGCCGGCGCCGCCACCCCAGCCGCCGCTGCAGCAGCAGCAGATGTACTACGCGCCGCCGCCAAACCAGGTCAACACGGTTAGCACTGGCGGCAGCGGGGCGGGCAAGGCCGTGCTGATCATCGTGTTGCTGGTGACCTTCCTGCCGCTGGTGATCGGAGGGATCGTGGCGTTCACCGTGTTCCAGAGCGCCAACGAGGTGTTCGAGCAGGTCAAGAGCGGAATCAACACCGCGACCGCGGTCGCCAACTCCCGCAAGTACCTGTGGAGGAACGGGCGGCCGTTCGTCGCGGACGTCAACGGTGACGGGGTCGACGACGTGATCGGCACGATCAACGAGATCGGCTCGCAGCAGCTGACGTTGACCGCGATGTCCGGCAGCGATTGGTCAACCTTGTGGGAGGTCGACCTGGGCCGGATGTCCGAGCTGCCCAATCCCACGCTGTACTACGAGCCCGGCAGCCAGCTGGTGCTGCTTGGGCTGGGCGCCACGCTGCGCGCCTACGACGCGAAGACCGGGGCGGATCGGTGGTTGGCCAGCCTGCCCGACAAGCTCGAGGCGCTCGCGATCAATGGGGATCACCTGTGGGTCGCAACGATCGACGACGCGGCCTCCCTGATCACGCTGGTCGACGGCAAGCTCAGCCCCGGCCAGCCCAAGCCGCCGGCGGGCGCCAAGCTCCTGCGCGACGACGCTGGCTATGACCTGATCCCCGAGCTGCGCGAGCTGGACGTGAAGGGCAACCAGTTCCCGGACCTGCGGGTTCAGCAAGCTTTCTGCCCCAAAGAAGATCTGCCGGTCGTCCGCGGCCGCCGTCACGACGACGCGTCAAAGGTCTGCGCCAACCCGCACGGGCTGGCGTTCGTGACCCGCGACAAGGGCACGAAGATCCCCCACATCCTTGGCTACGCGCGCGACACCAAGGCCGAGCTGTGGCGCGTACAGCTGACCAAGGCCGGCAGCCTCGAGACCGTTGACGGCGGGTTTGGGCAGCCGCGCGCGGAGTTCGTTGGCGACGACGCGATCATCAGCTTTGTGCCCGATAACGACGACCAGGCGCGGATCCGCAGGATCTCGTTGGTCGACGGCGCGACCAAGTGGGAGACAACGCTGGTCGGCGACGGGCACGAGAACGTTGACGGGATGGTCGCGGGGTCGGGGTTCGTGGTCGTGACCTTCGGGCAGACCATGCGGGTGCTGTCGTTGGACAGCGGCGCGCCGGTCGCGAAGCTGGGCGGCTGGTAGCGTTCGGTCAACGCGAGCGTGGATCTACGCCAACCACACGTCGGCGCTCTGGACCCGGAAGCTCGGTCCACCTTCGCGTGGCTGCGCACGCAGAGCGCCGTCGTCATCGAGGCCAATCGCGATCGCGGCGATCCGCTGACCCTCGCCCTGCTCAACCTGGATCTCGCGGCCGATCATGATGCAGCGCGACTCGTAGCGCGAGCGGATTGCTGCGAAGCCACCCGCGAAGAAGCGCTCGAGCGCGAGCTCGAGCTGGTGCAGCAGCGCAGCGAGGATCGCCGCTCGGCCCACGCGTTGGTGTGACTCGAGGTGCTGCGCGAGGCTGGTCGCGGTGGCCTGCAGGCCAGGCTCGAACTGCGCGGCCTCGCGGTGGACGTTGAGCCCAAACCCGATCACCAGCTCGACCTCGCGGCCGCGCCAGCGGCTCTCGCACAGGATCCCGGCCAGCTTGCGCTCGTCGAGCAGCAGATCGTTGGGCCACTTGAGCGCGAGCGTTGGCAGCTGATCCCCAAACACCGCACACAGCCCTTCGCACAGCCCCACGCCCACGGCCAAGGCCAGCGACCCAAACGCGGCCGACGGCGCCCCAGGTCGCAGCACGACGCTCGCGTAGATGTCTCGACCGGGCGGCGACGACCACGGGCGACCCAGCCGTCCGCGACCAGCCGTCTGCGCGTCGGCGGTGACCAGCGCGCCGTCTGGAGCCCCGCCCGTGAGCCACTCGAGCGCGCGATCGTTGGTCGAGCCGATCTGCTGATGGTGCTCGTGGGTGCGCCCAAGCCGAGCTGTGGTCAGCAGCGCGCCGACCTGCGCGAGGTCGTCGTGGGCAAGCGGGCTCACGTTGGCACCGCGACCCGCTTGTAGGCACAAAATGCCTCGAGCGTGTCAGCGCGCAGGGCCGGGTTGTTGACGAATTCCCACATCAAGGTGCTCGTTGGGGTCTTGCCGTAGTCGTGCCCAGGATAGAGCCGGGTCTGCTCGGGCAGGCTGCCAAGCTTGCGCTGCAGGGTGTCGACCATCGCCTTGGGATCGGAGCCCTGGTAGGACACGCCGCCGCACGAGCCGACGAACAAAACGTCTCCGGTGATCAGCGCCTCGCTCTCGGGCCCGTACCAACACACGCAGCCGGGGGTGTGGCCCGGCGCCCAGATCGCCCGCATGCGACCGCCGCCGATCCACACGTCCTCGCCGTCGCCGACCGGCTCGACCCGCGCCGCGAACTGACCGGCGGCCTCGAGCTCGAGCGGGTGACAGCGAACCACCGCGCCGGTCTCGGCCGCCGCTTCGTCGAGCCCGGCGACGTGATCATCGTGGGTGTGGGTCAGCAGGATCGTCTCTACGGTCCAGCCCCGCTCGCGGACGATCTTCATGAGCCGGTCGACCTCGAACGCCGGATCCACGAGGGCGGCCTTGCCTGTGGTGGGGCAGCCGATCACCTCGCAGAAGTTCTGCAACAGGCCCACCTCGAGCTGGACGATCTCTAGCGCCGGAACCTCGCTCACGGGGCGGAAGGTAGCATCGCGGGCGGGTCATCAGGAGTGCGACGCGGGGATCGGACGCACGCGGCCTTCAACATCGAACGGAGCGTCACGCGGCGGCGCGCTGCCGTCGGCGCATGAAGTGTCCACCTCAAACTCGATCGCCTGGCCCGGCGTGCTCGTGACTGTCCAACGCGCTAGACGAAGAAGGTGCCGGAATCGCGCCGCGGCGAGCACCTCATGACCAGTCGAGGTTGGGGACGGAGGCCCGCAGGCCCACGACCTCGCGCACGCTGCCATCATCACGGCTCAGCAGCCACAGCGTTCGATCAGGTCCAGGCATCGCGAGGTGCCGGCCGTCGCGGCTCCACTCGTGGGCGGCAGCCTCGGCCTCGAGCATGATGGTCTCGGTTCCGCGCTGTCGGTCGCGCAGGACCAGCTGCTCGCGTTGGCGGACGAAGGACAGGTACGTGCCATCGGGCGACCAGCGGAGGTCGGTGTCTTCGGCGTTCGTCAGACGCTCCCATGTGCCCGTGTCAGGGTCGAGGACGCCAATGCCCGGCTCACCGAGCAGCACGAACCCGACCTCGCTTCCGTCGGGTGACCAGCGCGGCGCCTTGCCCAGGCCCGCTTCCGTCTCGAACAGGCGCTCGAACGACGCGGCGTGGACCGCCAAAGAGTCGCTCGATTCTGTTGATGCACGTCCGACGATTCGGCCATCGCTGGCGACATCGAGGTCCGACAAGTTGATCTGGAAGTGCCAGGTGTCCGCACCGCTAGCGAGCTCCAGCTGCCGCACGGCCACGGAGGTGTCGGTCATCTCGCTCCACAGCAGGCCGCTCTCATCGGGCAACCAATGAAGCAGCGGTGGCGGTTCGGCGGTGTCCCAGCGCAGCGCCGAGCGTGGCTCGGCTGGTCGACCTTCTGCGTCGATGTTGACGATCCACAGGTCGCGGACGCGATCGTCCTCCAGGCCCACGTAGGCGATCATCGAGCCGCTGGGGGACCAGCGGGGGGACACGATCACCGCATGAGCTTCGCCCACTCCAGCACCGCGCTGACCGTTGGTGGTCAACGAGCCGATCCGCTGGCCGGTGGGTTCGACGAAGATCAGCGGGCCGACCTGCTCGGCGGACATGGGCACGACATCGGCGCAGCCGAACAGCGCGAGGCTCCAGAGCAACCACGGAAGGGCGGGGCGCGAGGCGACACGATGCATCGCACCACGGGCTCTTGGAGTTGTCGTTGGCGTGGTCATTCGCAGACGGCTGGTTCTCACTGCTGCATTCTTACCATCGATCTCTGTCAGGAATCGCCCAGTTCGAGAGGCCCCCGCGCGAGCGAGGATGTGCGGCACTACATCCGGCCGGCGATGCTCAGGCCCGTACCAGTTGGCACGATCGTCAACGACACACGTCGGTCGCGGGCTTCGAGTCGCGGCATCACGCCCGTGCGCGGGTGGTGCAGCAACCACGGCAGCCCAACCCCGATCACGGTCCCGAGCCCCGCGCCCGCGAGCACGTCGCCAAACCAATGTCGGTCGCCGGCCATGCGCAGGTAGCCAACGAACGCCGCCATCGGCACGCCGACGCCCCACAGCACTGGCGCGAGCTTGCGATTGCGCAGGGTCGCCACGGTCGCAAAGCTGGTCGCAACGCTGAACGCGAGCGCCGTGTGACCCGAGGGGAAGCTCAGGTTTTGGTCCGGGTCATCGGCGAACGCGATCGGGTCCGCTGCGTACAGCGAGTAGGGACGCTGCCGGGCCGTCGAGTACTTGATGACGTTGGTCAGCGCGCCCGAGACCGCGACCGCCTCGAGCGCGACGATCAGGTCTTCGTGGAGCTTTCGCCACTCGCCCTCGGTGCCGACCGCGACCATCGTCATGGTCAGCGCGAACGCTGGGATCACGCCGTAGCCAATGATGTCCGAGGTCAACGCGGCCGGCTCGGGCTTGGCCCAGACCAGGCCGCCACGAACGCCGCGGGCGACCGGACCCGGCCCGCACCAGTCACACGCTCGCGGTGCGATCACGGGCTTCATCGCCTCGGAGGTTGCGAACACGGCGGTGAAGCCGACGAGAACCGGCAGATCGGCGGCCAGGCGAAACCGAATGTCGGGCAGCCGCGGCGCCGGGCTCGGGTCGATCACCGCGGTCGGCTCCGCGGGCTCGACGACCGGCGTGTCGGGCCCGACGGCCGGCGCAGGCACGGCAGGCTCGACAGGCGCAGGCTCGACGGCCGGCATGTCAGGCTCGGCAACAGGCGCAGGCTCGACAGGCGCAGGCTCGACGGCCGGCAGGTCGGGCTCGACAACAGGCCCAGGCTCGACGGCCGGCATGTCGGGCTCGACAGGCGCAGCGTCGATGGGGGTCGGCTCGATGGGCGCAGGTCCTGGCCCGGCGCCGACTCGATCTGGCGCCGGAGCGGCGAGCAAGCCGAAGCTCAACAACAGGGGCAGGAGCGCCACGCCGGGATAGTACGGTGTGGCGACCCAGATCACCGCCAACCAAAATGGCTGCTCAGTGATCGAGCGCGTCAGCGCGAGTCTCGAGCAGCGCCCGGATCTCGGGCAGCAGCTGCTCGGTCATCGCGGGCAGGTCATAGCGGGGCGCCCATCCCCAGTCTGCGCGAGCGTTGCGATCGTCGAGCACGGACGGCCACGAGTCGAGGATCTTCTGCCGCGCCGGGTCCGACACGAACGAGAAGTCGGCGCCCTTTGGCAGCGCGCCCGCGACCTCGACGGCGATCTCTTGCGCGGTCGGAGAGAACGCCGCGATGTTGTAGATGCAGCGCGACAGCTGATCGCGCGGGGCCGCCGACAGCTCGAGCAGGGCCCGCACGCCGTCGGGCATGTACATCAGCGGGATCCGGGTGTCGGGCCGGCAGAACGCCTCGTAGGCGCCCTTGCGGACCCCGTCGATGTACATGAACACCACGTAGTCGCTGCTGCCACCGCCGGGGATCGAGGCTGAGATCAAGCCCGGGAATCGGACCCCGCGGACGTCGAGATCGAAGCGCGCGTTGTAGTACTCGCCAAGCAGCTCGCTCGCGGCCTTGGTCACCCCATACATTGTGGTTGGGTGCAGGGCCTCGTCGTCGCCAACGGTCTCGGGCAAGCCGGGTCCAAACACGGCGATCGTGCTGGTGAACATCAGCTGCCGCACGTCGGTCAGGCGGCAGGCCTCGAGCACGTTGTAGGTGCCAGTTTGATTGACCCGGTAGGTCAGCGCGGGGTCGACCTCGCCGCGCGCCGACAGGATCGCCGCGAGGTGGAACACCCGCTCGGGCTGCAGCCGATCGAAGCAGGTGTAGAGCTGCTCGGGGTCGGTCACGTCGAGCTGGTGCCAGGGCAGGTCCGCGGGCAAGTCGGCGGCCGCCTCCGGGCGCGGGCCGAGGTCGGTCGCGTGGACCACGTCGCCTTGCTGCAAGAGAGCTCGGATCAAGTCGAGACCAACTTGACCCCCTGCGCCAGTGACGAGGGTTCGCACCGGCGGGAGTCTCTCCGATCCGCTTCCTGGGTCGCAAGCGCGTGAGCACCCAAACGCCCGTGGTTTTGGTGTCGAAGGCCAGTTTGTGGAGATCTCGCCCAGGCGCGACCGCCACGTGCTCCAAAATTCGGCAATTCGCGGCGCTCGCGGCGTCCAGCGAGGCGCGCGGAATGGCAGCATCAACCCAGGCGTAACGAATGGAGCGCCGCACGGTGGCCGTGGGCGCCCAGACAAGAGCCCCCTGCTAGGGGGCCACACATACCCAGGCGTAACGAATGGAGCGCCGCACGGTGGCCGTGGGCGCCCAGACAAGAGCCCCCTGCTAGGGGGCCACACATACCCCCGCGCACAGCCGGCCCCTTGGGAGCGAGCGAAGCGAGTGACCGCGAAGTGCCAAGGTGGCCGGGGGGGTCCCAGAAGAAGTGACCGCGAAGTGCGAAGGTGGCCGGGGGGGTAAAAAAAACATCGCCTCACCTCACCCCGCGCACAGCGCCAGATTCTTGCGCCCGGCCACGAAGCTGTGCCAAGCGTAGCGAGGAACCGTGCTCTACCACCTCCTATACGGATTGCACGATCAGGCCGGGTGGCTCTCCGGCCTGAACGTCTTGCGCTACACGTCGACGAGGATCCTGCTCGCGACCTTGACCGGCTTGCTGCTGACGCTGCTGCTGTACCCGTGGTTCATCCGCACGCTGCAGCGGATCCAGCTTGGGCAGGTGGTCCGCGACGACGGGCCCGAGTCGCACCTCGCCAAGCGCGGGACCCCGACCATGGGCGGCTCGTTGATCATCTTCGCGGTGATCCTGCCAACGGTCGCGTGGTCGGACCTCGGCAACCCCTTCGTGCTGCTCGCAACCTTGGTGACCGCCGGGTTCGGCGTGATCGGGTTCCTCGATGACTTCTTGAAGATCCGCAAGAAGAGCTCGGGCGGGCTCGGCAGCCGCTGGAAATTTCTTGGCCAGTTCGTGGTTGCGACTGGGGTCGTTGCGTACCTGTACGGCGGCGACATCATGCCCGACGCGATCCGCTATCGGCTCGCGCTGCCCTTGAGCGACTTCTATTCGGCGCAGATCTCGTTGCCGCCGTGGCTGTACTGGGTGTTCTCGGTGATCGTGATCGTGGGGGCCAGCAACGCCGTCAACCTCACCGATGGCCTCGACGGGCTGGCGATCGGGCCAACAATCATCTCGGCCGGCACCTTCCTCGCGCTGACCTACGCGGCCGGGACCATGCTCGCGGGCTTTGACATCGCCCGCTACCTCAACATCCCGCACATCCCGGGGGTCGGCGAGCTGTCGATCTACTGCGGGGCCATGTGCGGGGCTGGGGTCGGGTTCCTCTGGTACAACACCTATCCGGCCAGCGTGTTCATGGGCGACGTCGGCTCGCTGCCGCTTGGCGCCGGGCTGGGGTTCTTGGCGGTGGCCTCGAAGAACGAGTTCACGCTGTTGATCGTCGGCGGGATCTTCGTGCTCGAGACCGTGTCGGTGATCGTGCAGGTTGCGAGCTTCAAGCTGACTGGCAAGCGGGTGTTCAAGATGGCGCCGATCCATCACCACTTCGAGCTCAAGGGGTGGGCGGAGCCGAAGGTGATCGTTCGGTTCTGGATCATCAGCTTCGCGCTGGCTCTGGTCGCGCTGGCGACCCTCAAGCTGCGCTAAACGGGCGAAACCCTGCCCAAGCGCCCGGCGCATGGATCGTCCGTCTTGGCTCCGCGGGCGCGCCAACTGCCGGTGAACGCGCCGATTGAAACCTGATATGACTCCGCCGCAATCGCCGTGGAGCAGGAAGTTAAATTTCGTCGTGCGTTGGTCATTGGGTGTGGGCAGAGCGGTGTCGCGGCCGCAGAGCTGCTGCACGCCCGCGGCTGTGAGGTTCGGCTGTTCGATCGGCGGGCAACCCTCGAGGGCCTGCCCGATCGCCTGTCCAGCTGCGTCCGCTACCTCGGCGTCGAGCTTGCGCCCGACGAGGCGTTCGACGGCCTCGATCTCCTGGTCCTCTCGCCTGGTGTGCCGCCGGGCCCATGGCGTGAGCGCCACCTCAAGTTGGTGCCCGAGGCCGAGGTCCACGGCGAGCTCAGCTTGGCGCTGGCGATCATCGCAAGCGAGTGGGAGGGCGGCAACGAGCTGCCCACGCTGCTGATCACCGGGACCAACGGCAAGAGCACCGTGACCGCGCTGACCGGGGCGATGCTCGCGGCTGCCGGGTTGGATCCCTTCGTGGGCGGCAACTTGGGGATCCCGCTGTGCGAGCTGTTGTTGGCCGTCGCAGAGGGTCGCCGGGGGCGGCCGGGCGCGCTGGTGCTCGAGTGCTCCAGCTATCAGCTCGAGACCTTGCGCGTGTCACCAGAGGCGCCGCTGACCGCCGTTGCGATGGTGCTCAACGTCAGCGCCGATCACCTGGATCGCTACGCCTCGATCAACGACTACGCCCAGACCAAGGCCCGGATCTTCGATGGACTGGGCCCGCAGTCGCTGGCGTTGCTCTCGGCCAAAGATCCGTTCACGCCCGCGCTGCGCGAGCGGGTTCCGCCGATCGTCGAGTGTCGCGTCGTCGATGGCCCCGAGCCGCCGCGCCTCGCCGAGCACGATGGCGCGCTCGAGCTGCGCGTGGGCGAGTTCTATCGGCGCGAGCTGGTGCCCTTGGCCGGCCGCCACAACGCCGTCAACGCGCTGTTCGCCCTGGCCGCGGCCCGGCACCTGGGGATCACGCGCGAGGCCTGCGAGCAGGCGCTCAGCGAATTTCGGGCGCTGCCGCATCGCATGAACCCGATCGGCGAGCGCGGCGGCGTGACGTACATCGACGACTCCAAGGCGACCAACGTGGCCTCGGTGCTCGCGGGCCTCGACGGGTTCGAGCGGCCCTTCGTGTTGATCTGCGGCGGTCGGGCCAAGCAGGGCGACGAGATCGGCGCGCTGCGAGAGGTCCTGGCGCGGCAAGGCAGCGGCGTGGTTGCGATTGGCGAGAGCGCCCAAACGTTCTTGGCCATGGCGGACGGCGTGGTCCCGACCGCGCATGCCCGGGACATGCACGAGGCGGTGCGGATCGCCCGCGACATGGCCAAGCCAGGCGACGCGGTGCTGCTGTCGCCCGCGTGCGCGAGCTGGGACATGTTCCTGAGCTTCGTGCATCGTGGCGAAGTGTTCGCCCAGGCCGTCGCCGCGCTGGCTTGAACGTTGGGTATCATCGGGGGGTGCGCGGCGCTCAACGTTCGGCGGCGGCTGTCTTGGGGTTGCTCGCGCTCGCGTGCGCCAACGACGGGCCGATCGCCCAGACCAGCTCCAACACCAGCAGCGAGAGCGTTGGGTCCGAGAGCAGCGACGCAACCACACAGACCGCCGAGACGGAGACCGAGACCGAGACCGACACCAGCACGGATGAGGGCGAGCCGATCCCCGAGCAGATCGAGCGCTCGGTCCAAGTGCTGCTCGACGGGGTCCCGCTCGAAGGCGCGATCGTGATTCAAGGGGGCACGGGCGTGGTCGTGCACACCGACGCAGACGGCCGCGCGCTCGCGTTGATCGACACGACGATCCAGGGCGCGCTGGTGCTCATGGCGTCCGACGAGCGGGCGCGCACCAGGGCCCACGTGATCTTGGTTGATGATGACAGCGAGCTGGTGTTCGAGCTCGAGAGCATCGAGCCCGGTGACAACGAGGAGTACCTGTTCAACCCAGCGGGCGTGCCCGAGAACATGGGCACCACCGCGGAGTGCGGTCACTGTCACCAGGCCTTCAAGGATCAGTGGCACGCCTCGCCGCACCGACGCAGCGCCAGCAACCCCGTCGTCCACGACATCTACGCTGGAGTTGCGAGCGCGCTGGCGGATCAGGGCGCGTGCGAGGCCGCGGGCGGGCAGTGGTGGATGGGCGTGGTCCCTGGCTCGGATCAGCTGGCCCCGCGCTGCTACATCGGGGCCGGGACGCTGCCGGATCTCAACGAGAATTGCGGGGAGCTCGACGCATGCGACGGCGTCGCAACCAGCTTTGGCGCGTGCGCGGACTGTCACGCGCCGGCGATCGACGGGGTCGTGGGCGGTCGGGATCTGCATGACGCAGTCGGGACCAGCTTCGAGGGCGGGGTCCACTGCGATCTGTGCCACAAGGTCGAGTCGATCGATCTCGACGCGCCGGCTGGGGTCGCGGGTCGGCTGCAATTGCATCGCCCCGTCGAGGTGTCGCCGAGCCCAAGCGTGGGCCCGTGGAAGCCGCTCGCGTTCGGGCCCTACGCCGACGTGCCCAACCCCCGCATGGGCGCTTCGCCGCGTAAACACTTCTTGACCGCCGAGTTCTGCTCGGGCTGCCACCAACACGATCAAGCGGCGCTGGTGCCCGGCACCAGCTTGGATCCAACGCGCTGGCCAGACGGCGTGTTTCCGGCCCACAGCACCTACGAGGAGTGGCGCGCGGGTCCATTCTTCGAGATCGCGCCATGCAGCAGCTGCCACATGCCGGCGGATCCCAGCTTGGGCAACGGCGCCGATCTAACCGCCGACAAGCTGGCGATGCAGGGGGTGGCGCTGGGGTGGCTGCGGCCGCCCGGGGCCACGCGGCAGCACACCTGGGTCGGGCCGCGCACGCCCGCGTCGGGGATGCTGCAATTGGCGGCCGCGATCTTCATCGACAAGTCGCTCGTCGACACGACCCTGACAACCCAGGTCACCGTGCGCAACGCCGGGGCCGGCCACGCGATCCCCACGGGCGAGCCGCTGCGATCGCTGGTGTTGTTCGTTCAGGCCCGCTGCGGCGACGACGTGCTGACCGCGATCGACGGTGACGTGATCCCCGAGTTTGGTGGCTGGTTGGATCGCAAGCCAAGCCCCGAAGACTGGTCGGTGTGGCCGGGCGCGGCGATCGGCGATGTGGTCCGGGTCGTGACGGTCGACGGCTGGCACGACTACGAGGGCTTCGGTCCGTTTGGCGACGGCAGCTTTGACGTGACCCAAAAGGGGCTGCCGCGCCTGCGGGTGGTCGGGCAATCGCAAGTGATCAGCGTCAACGGTGATCAGGTCGGCTTTGACGCGCCGCTGCCGGCTGGTGACGTGGCCTATCGCGGGCGCGAGGGCTACTTCGAGGCCGGGGCGCCGCTGGCTGCGGCCGCGGTCGCGGGGGCGCCCGGGTTTGGGTTTGCGCGGGTGCTCGCGGACGAGGCGGGGGCGCAGATGGTGCCGCACCACCGCGCGGTCGATGTGGTGTCGGACAATCGGATCATGCCGCAGCAAGAATGGACCTCGACGCATGTGTTCTCCGCGAGCTGCCAAGATCCCGTCGTGGACGCGGTGCTGGTCCACCGGGCGTATCCGGTCGCGCTCGTGCGCGAGCGTGGGTGGGACGACGCGCAGCAGGTCATGGTGGAGGTGAGCAAGTGAAGCGCTGGGCTGTTGGGCTTGTTGGACTTGGGGCGGTCTTGGTGCTCGGTAGCGCGGGGTGCTCGGACGCTGGCGCCGGCGCAGGGGTGGCGGGCTCGGGGACGGACACCGGGACCGGGGGCCAGACCGGGACCGAGACGACCAGCTCGAGCGAGACCGCGGCGGACACCGAGACGGGCGACCCGGCCGACCTCCCGGGCGAACAACCGCGCCCGGAGCTGCAATCCCCGGCCGAGGCCGAAGACCTCGACCCTGATCCCAACGCGGTGCGGGTGTCGCTCACGGCCGCGCCGCTGGCCTTCGAGATCGGCGGCGAGATGGTCCAGGGCTGGGCCTACAACGGGCAGGTCCCAGGCCCCACCATTCGCGTCAAGCGTGGCGACACGCTGACCGTGGAATTTCACAACGGCCTCGACACCGACACGACCGTGCACTGGCACGG
The DNA here is from genome assembly GCF_000737335.2 of Enhygromyxa salina. Taxonomy (GTDB): domain Bacteria; phylum Myxococcota_A; class Polyangia; order Nannocystales; family Nannocystaceae; genus Plesiocystis; species Plesiocystis salina_C. The sequence goes on from NZ_JMCC02000027.1 coordinate 32,124, forward strand.
GCTGCGCGTGCCCTTCGCGATGGACGGCGTGACCTGGCAGGGCCAGGCGGTTGGGCCGGGTCAGGACTTCGAGTACTCGTTCGTGGTCGACCAGGCCGGAACCTATTGGTACCACCCCCACGTCGACACGGATCGACAGGTTGACCTGGGTCTCTACGGGGTGATCGTGGCCGAAGATCCCGCGGATCCAGTGCCCGACCGCGAGCTCGTGGTCGTGTTCGACTCTTGGAACGAGTTCAGCTTCGACAGCGACGACGAGAGCGATCATCACGGGCTCGATGGCGCCGTGATCGAGTGGACAGCCAATGGGTTGATCGATCCCGTGTTCCCGGCCGCGGCTGGTGAGCGGATTCGAGTGCGCGCGGTCAACGTTGCGAACGCCGGGTATGTCGCGCTGAGCTGGCCGCAGATGCGCCACATTGGCGGCGGCCAGGGCGTGCTGTCGGACTTGCGCGAGCCCGCCTCGGTGGTGCTGGTGCCGAGTGATCGAATGGACGGCGAGTGGTTGGTGGGCGACGGCTTTGATGTGATCGGGCTGCCCTACTCGCTGCTGGGGGCGCCAGCGGTGGACGAGGAGCGGCGCTTGTTCGAGGTCGAGGTGGACACGCCCGGGCCCGGGCCCGCGCCGCTGGACTATCCCTTCGATGGCGCCGAGCCAACGCCTGATCCGGGGTGGACGGACGTCCTGTATGTGTTTCATGGCGATCCACATACAGGATATTGGACGATCAACGGCGAGCTGTTTCCCGACGTCACGATTGAGACCATGCCGCTGGGCGAGTGGGGGATTGTCGAGCTGCGCAATGTCTCGCAGTCAGCGCACCCTTTTCATCTGCATGGGCACGCGTTCGAGGTGTTGTCAATTGACGGCGTGCCCCCGGAGGTCCGGCGCGTCGAAGACACCCTGGACGTCGCGCCCTACTCGATCGTCCGAATTGGGGTGCTGGCGGACAACCCTGGCGACTGGATGGCGCACTGCCACATTCTACCGCACGTAGACGGTGGAATGATGACAGTGCTGCGCGTGGAGTAGGGCGATCGTGACCAGCGGGATCACGGCAGGCATCACGGCGGGGTCGGACAGTCCTGCTCGGGCGTGACCACGATGACCGGCACGACCGGCGCCATGTTCATCCTCGCCGACGATCCCGAGGTGACCTCATTGAATGACAGCACATACTCATCCGGGGCAGCGGTGATGTTGAAGCGGGCCGTCCCGCCGCTCGTGTAGTAGTACTGCGTCGACGCCCCAGTTGGCGAGACCTCGACCTCCCACTGCGCGCTGGTGAACTCGATGTCGAGCGCGACCGAGGTCGCCTCGCCAAAGTACACATTGAGCTCATCGGCGTCGATCAGGATGTCGCCGTTGGCTGTGACCAAATACGCGTCGCCGGTCGATGTGTCGATTCGCATCTCGATGACGGACGCCTCGCAGGGCGCATCGGTGGCGGCCGAGATCGGCGCGACATCCTGGATCTTCGGCGCTGCCGCGACGACGACCGATGGCAGCCCCAGCGCAGCGAGGAGGCCAATGACGGCAGCGGGTCGAGACAGCTCGCTGCCCTCGCTGAACCAGTCTAGGAAGGCGTCCGCAAGCGGGCGAGAAGCCCTCGCCCGAGCTGAAAACAGTTCGCTGCCCTCGGTGAGCCAGTCTACGAAGGTGTCCGCAAGCGCCCTCGCCCGAGCTGAAAACAGTCCGCTGCCCTCGGTGAACCAGTCTACGAAGGTGTCCGCAAGCGGGCGAGAAGCCCTCGCCCGAGCTGAAAACAGTTCGCTGCCCTCGCTGAACCAGTCTAGGAAAGCCCTCGCCCGAGCTGAAAACAATTTGTTGGTGTTACTATTGGTCTGTAGCATTGCTCTAATCCGCGCATGGGGGATTGAGCGTTCATGCGAGTGCCTCGAAACCGCGCTTCGGGACGTAATGATTTGGGCCACGAACCTCTAGTGAGTCGCAGCCCGTTCGGTTCGGTTATTGAGTAGTGAGTCAACTCAGCGTCAGCCATGCGAACCACACGGCTCGTGGCGTCACTGTGGTCTTGGCCATGCCCATGCGCCGATCACAGACCCTCAGGCGGCCGATGATCCTGCGAATGCGGGGTCTACTCGAGACCGAGCGCGGTGAGCTCCATTGGGCTCACGTCCAGCTGGTCTATCCATTCATCAATTTGCTCAGTCGTGAAGACCATGCTCGCGTGGGCCTGCTGAAGACGCTCGCGCGCAGCGAGGTCGAGCTGGCCGCGGCGCAGATCAATCAGCGCGCGCAGCAGCGCATGGCTGAACGCGTAGGGACCCAGGCTGGCCGCGATGGGGTCGAGGGGCAGCAGCTCCGCGCTCGCGGCGTCTAGATCACCGCGGCGCAGCGCGACCTCGCAGCGTCCAAGGTAGACCGGGATTGCCTGATCTGGCCTGTCCTTCACCCGCGCGAGCAGCTGGTCGAGCTGCGCCTCGGCTTCGTCGATCCGACCCAGCGCGAGCAGGGTGTAGGCCGCGTCGGTCCGCAGGCGCAGGACGACGACGTCGTCCTCGCCGTCCGCGGGCGCCCAGATCGCCAGCGCGGCGTTGATCTGCGTGAGCGCCAGCTCGTACTCCCCACGGGTAGAATAGACGGTTGCGAGCAGCTGCGCGGGCTGGCCATGGTCCCGATGCCCCGCGGGCAGGCTCGCCGCTTGGATCTCGGCGAGGGCGAGGGCGTGGGCCTGCGCGAGGTCGAACTCCCCGCGGTCGACCGCGAGCACGCCAAGCAGCCACTCCGCCGTGGCGAGGTCGTGGTGCGGTCGGCTGTGGCTGTTGCGCCAGATGCTGGCGGCGCGCTCGAGCAGCTTGGGGACCTCGGGGTTGGTGACGTCGAAGCCTCGCAGCGCCAACCCCAGGTCGTAGAGGAGTCTCGCGGTCTGCGGGTGCTGGGGCCCAAAGATGGTCTCGGCCTGCAACACGGCCCGTCGCATCAATTTTGTGGCTTCGTCGATGTCGCGGGTGGCGACGAGGTTGGCGAGGTTGGCCAAGTAGCTGGGTTGATCAGCCGAGTCCTCAACCTCCGACAGCTCGACCGCGAGGCGGTAGCGCTGCTCCGCGGCCTTCGGGTCGCCGCGCAGACGCGCGAGCTGCCCGTGCGCGAACGCCAGCCGAGCGCGCGCGCGCGCCGGGGCGTTGATGCGATCATTGGCCACCTCCGCTCGCCGCAGTCCAAAGCTGCCAGCGGTCTCGTCGTCGAGTGCGATCAGGGACCGCAGCGTGTACTCGATCCACAGCTGCGCGGCGAGGTAGTCGTGGTGGTGGAGCTCGGCCGCGTCAATTGCCTGCAAGATCCGCTCGAGGGCGGTCTCGAGCGAGCCGGCAGCGAGCTCGGCGTACGCGAGCTCAGTCAGCGTCTCGGCTTGCAGTGGCCCATACCCGAGCTCGACCGCCGCGACGTGGGTGGCCTCTGCCAGCTGAAGCCCCGCTTCGACGCTGCCGAGCAAGCGCAGCTCGTGGGCCCGACCCAGCTCGCGGCGGAGCGACTCGACTTCATTGATGATCCCAGGCGGCCCGGGCTCGACACCGTGCAGCGAGAGCTCGTCTTCACAAGCCGCCGTAGAAGGCAACGCGGCGACGGCCTCGACGGCGTTGGCCAGGGCCTGCTCGGTGACGCCGGGCTCGAGCAGCAAGCCGACCAGATCCTCGACCCGTCGGCGTTGGCGGGTGTGGCAAGCGGTCTGCAGGCGCGCGAACTCGGGCTCGATGCGGTGCTCGGCGTTGGCCCGACACACGCGCTCGCGCTCGCCCACCCAGCCCTGCGACCAGCGATCCAGCCCCGCGAACACGCGCTCGCGGCTGGCCTGGGCATGACCTGCGTCGATCGCCCCAAGCTGGCGCTCGAGCGCGGCGCGGCGCGGCGCGTCCCAGGTGCCTTCGAGCTCGCGCTCGACCGCCGCGCACGGATCGAGCTGACCTTCGCGACCCACCACGAGCGCGCCCGCGGCCAAGACCAGCGCGGCGCCAACAGAGCCGATCCATGCAGCGCGACGACGGCGACGCGCGCGGTCGTCGAGGGCCGAGAGCAGGGCGGCCATCGTGGGCCAACGCTTGTCCGGCTCTTTGTTCAGACCCCGACGGATCACCCGCCAGTAGCGAGCTGGCGGACGCGCACCCGCCGTGGGCGGTGGGGGCAGCGGGACCCCACGCTCGAGCGCCTGCAACCGATCCCGAGAGCTAGCGAAGGGGAACGGTGGCGCGCCCCACAGCGCCTCGTAGAGCGCGACACAGAACGAGAATTGGTCGCTGCGTGCATCGACGGCTTCGTCACGCAGCTGCTCGAGCGGCATGTAGCGGATGGTTCCTCGCACGCCCACGCTCACGTTGGAGGCCCTCGCGCTGATCGGTGCTTCAGCGAGGTCTTCGTGGTCCGTGATGCCGCGGCTGAGCCAGGGCTGTTCGTCGCCGAGCGCCAGCCCGAAGTCGGCCACGCGCACGCGGCCGTCGGCGCTGAGCAGCACGTTGTCGGGCTTGAAGTCGCGATGGACCAGCCCCGCTTCATGGGCCGCGGCCAAGCCCCGGCCGGCAGCCACGAACTGCTGGACAACGGCCGACCACGGGCGCGGCTCGGCGTCGAGCCACGCCCCCAAGGTCTCGCCGTCGATGTACTCCATCGCCAAGAAGATGCACTGCTCGTGCTCGCCGATGTCGTAGATCTGGACGACGTTGGGGTGGGACAGGCGCGCGAGGGCCTGCGCTTCGCGACGCAGCCGCGCGTGACCGACTTCAGTCTGCTTGGCATCGAGCACCCGCTTGATCGCGAGCTTGCGCGACAGGTCCTCGTCGTGGGCGAGGTAGACCTCGCCCATGCCACCAAACCCGAGTCGACGCTCGATCCGATAGCGGCCGATCTTGACCTCGGGCCCGCGACCAAACAGCCGACGGCGGGCGGTCGCGACCACCCTGCGGTGCTCGAAGCTCGTCTGCGAGGGGCCGCTCGCGTGCAGCAGCTCGTCGGTTGTTTCGCCGTCGGGAGACCCCGATTTGGTGACGGCTTCGCTCATCGCCGGGTCACTTGCCGAGATGTTCCCGAAGCTCGGCCGCCCAGCCCTCGAGGCCCCCGAGGGTGCTCGCTAGCAACTCCGGGGACGCCGCGATCTCGGCCATGATGGTCTTGAGCGAGTTGCGGGCCTTGACCAGTCGGCCGCGGGTGGTCGAGGGCGCCAGCTCCATGATCTCCGCGATGTCGTCGGTCTTGAGCTCCTCCCAGTAGAACAGCTCGAGGACCATCTGGGCGTCGACTGGTAGCCGGCGCAGGGCCTCGAGCAGCAGCCGCTGTTCTTGCTTGTTGCTGGCGACCGTCGTCGGTCCCGGCGCGAGCTCGGCCATGGACTCGACTTCGGGATCGATCTTGCGTCCGCGGGCGAGCTCGCGCAGGTGCTCGCGAAACACGTTGCGCGCGATGCCAAGCATGAAGGCCCGAAACGCGATGCCCTCGCGGATGCGCTCTTGGCCCTCGAGCAGGCGCATGAAGGTTGCTTGTGTCAGATCCTCCGCGCCCTCGCGGACCTTGTTCTCGAAGAAGCGGGCGACGGCGTCGGCGTGGAGATCGAACAGCTGTTCGCCCGCTTGGCCGTCGCCGCCACGCCAAGCCGCGAGCAGGGCGGCGTCTCGTTCCCGGTCAATCGTCACTGCGGAGCATCATACCAAGCCCCGGGCTGACGATCGCGGGTCCGAGGCATCACAGCGTTGGACCCGCGATCTCGAAGCTGATCTGCCCGAGCACGGAGCCGTCCTCGCTCTTGACGGTCGCCGTCCAGTTGCCGGTTCGGCCGGCGCTAACGGGCATCCAGGCCCGGGTTGTGTAGGCGTGGGTTGGCTTGACCGAGACCTCGATGACCTGGCGGACCTTGCCGGCGCGGGACCACTCGAGCGTGACGGCTTCGGCCTCGCGCGGGTGCACGACCCGGAAGCAAACGTTCACCCGTTCGTCGGTGTCGACCACGAACTCGCTGCCGACCTGCTCGCAGCGGCTCGAGGCCCACCCCTTGCCAACTTCGAGCTCGTCGAGGTGAATCCCCGAAGCTCCGACGCCGCCGATCGGCGCCTTGTCCTTGCCGCCAAGCCGCAAGTTGGTGAACGCCTCGATGTGGGTGTCTGGGGTGCCTGCGGGCAGCAGGCTGGGGCTGCGCAGGCTCCCGGGGGCGTGCGACTTCGCGCTTGGCTTGGCGGGTGACTGGACCATCGCCTCGGCGGTTGGGGCCACCGCGCTGGCGAGCACGGGCTGATCTTCAATCGGAGCGACGGGCGTGGCCACCGGAGCCGCCACCGGAGCGGGAGTCGGAGTCGGAGCCGCGATGGTGTTCGCGGGCGTCGACGTCCTTGCTTCGCTGGCCTGGGTCGCGGGGACCGGCGCGTCGGCGCCAGACGAGTCACACGCGAGCGGGGTCAACGAGAGGATCGAGGTCAGCAAGGCAAGGGAGACAGTGGCGAAGCGCGGTCGGGTCATGGCGCGGAACCTACGCCCGGGCCCCGCCCCTGCATTCCCGCTAGTTGCCGTTGCGTTCGCTCAGGGGATCGCGCCGACGCCCGAGAGCGCAAACCCGGTCATGTCCGAGTAGGTGTAGGCCGCGACCAGGCCGTCCACCGTCAAGGTCACGCTGTCGGTCTCGGGCGAGACCTTGTAGGCCCGCGAGCCGTTGCGCGGAATGGCCCACACAAATCCATCGAAGTCGACGGCCACGCCCCAGATGTAGTCGTCGTCGGCCTGGGCCACGTTGATCTGCTTGGTGACCGCGAGGGTCTCTGTGTCGATCGCCATGATCTGACCGTAGGCGCCGCGCCACAGCAGGTCTTCACCGTCGCCCATGCAGCCGCCGGTGTGGATTGAGTCGGGCTCGACGAAGTGGTTGACCGATGTCCACGTGCCGTCGGCCGGGTTGAGTCGATGCGTGTACCGGCCGCACAGCCACACGTAGCCATCGGGGGTGACGGTCATGCCGTAGCCGCCCTCTTCGGGCACGGTGTAGGGCGTGTAGCTAAAGTCGCTGCGCGAGACCTTGACCAACCAACCACCTTGCAGCTGCGAGAGCCACAGGTTGTCGTCGCTGTCGACGGCGCCCCCGTAGAAGCCGAACCAGTTGGGCCACGACTCGGGCAGATCCGGGATCGCGACTTGCTGGATGATCGTGCCGTCATTGCCGTCGAGCAGCGCGACCGTGGCGGTCCCGAGCGCACCGTCGGACCAGGCCGTCCACACGTCGAGGTCATACCAATCACAAGTATCGGGGTCTGCGTAGCCAGCGGTCCACGCGACCGGGCGGTTGTCGCCGTGGGCCAGCGGCGTGTGCCAGGCAACGCACTCGTCCTGGCCCCACGGGAGCACGTCGTTGGCCCCGGTGCTGGTCTGGATCCCGGGCGTGCCGTTTTGCTCGACGCAGTCGTCTTCGCGGGCGCGGATCATGGTCACGCCGCCCAGCCGGTTGGCGACGGCCACGTCACCGCGGCGGTTGACCGAGGTTCGCGACGGGCTCCCGGCGCTGTCGGGCCGGACGATGTAGCGGCCAAGCTCGACGCCATTTCCCGTGTCGATCTTGGACACCGTGCCCTCGCCGGAGTTGGCGATCCAGATGAATCGCTCGACCTCGGTGCCGGCCTCGCCGCATGCTTCGCCGTCACCGTCGCCGGTCGGATCGCCGTCGCCGTCGCCGCTGGGATCTTCGCTGCCGCTGCTCTCACCCGAGTCGGTCGCGGTGTCATCGAAAGTTGTGAGGCTGTTGACCCCGTCGCTGCCGAAGGTCTCCATGCGCTGATCGTCGCCGCCACACCCGATCATGACGAAGACCGAAGCGAGGCAAGTTGACGTCGCAAGCCAGTTAGAACGCCCGAGCATGGGCCATGGGTACCACGAAGCGGGCCAGTTCGGCGCTGCTGGGTTCATGCGTCGGTTCCGACGATGTAGATGCGGTTGGAGCTGCGGTTGGAGCTGCTGTCGGTCGCGGCGAGGGTCGGGCGCGCCGTCGTTGTCGAGGTCGGCTGCGATCGAGCCCTGCGCTTCGCCAAGAGGACGTTGATGCTGGGGGCGTCGCGGCTGACCAGGGCTCGCTGCGGCGCCGTGGTGGCTCGTTCGTGGGCCTGATACCCTTCGCGCGTGCGTGCCCTGGATCTGCGAGTCGAGCTGGACAGCGCGTGCGCGCTGGACGTTGGGCGGTGGTAGCTCATGCGACGCCAGCGAGATCTCGAAGCGTGGTTGGGTGTGCGCGTGGCTGTGTGCGTTGCGCTCGCCTGCTGCAGCTGTGAGCGGGATCGCCAGCCAAGCCCCGACACGCGAGCGAGCGTCGCCACGCACGAAGCGCTGATCCTCGATCCCGGCGCGGTCCGGGCCAGCGTCGTCGATGGGCTCGAGCTCGCGGCCGGCGATCCCGTGCTCGCGCGTGGCCTTGGCCTGGCCGCGCTGCTCGAACACCCAACCTCGCAAGCCGCGATCGAGCGCCTGCTCGCGCGGGTGGCCGCGGACCCGGAGCTCACGCGCACGGCCGACCAGCTGTTCGTGACGCTCCAGGCCAGCCCCGCGATGCGCTCGGCGCTGGTCGACTACGCGCGCGAGCACCCCGAGCTCGACGTCGCGGCGCTCGGCGAGGGCTTGGTCTCGCACGTGAACGCCCGGCTGACCCGGCCCGAGCTGGCCACGCTGCTCGAGGCCAAGTTGAAGTCGCAGCTGCGCGCGACGGATCCAGCCCTCGCGCGGGCGTTTGTGGGTGACGCAGGCGGGGGCTCGGCGATCGCGAAGGGGGTGGTCGCGCGGCTCGAGGATCCAAGCTTTGCAACCCAGCTGCGGGCGCGCCTGGGTCGGGATCCTGCGGCGGTCCAAACTCGACTCGAGCGGCGGCTGGCGGATCCGGGCCGGGTGGGTCCCATGTTGCTCGCGCTCAACCGCGAAGATGGCGAGCTCGCGTCAGCGGCGGGGCTCGATGCGTTCGCGCAGATCTTGGATCACGAGCGGACCGCCGAGCTGCTCGCGGCAGGGCTCGCGCGGATGTTGACGGACGCACAGCTGCGTGAGCGGTGTCAGGCATTGTTCGCGCTGGCCTTGGCGCCCAGCTTTGACGAGGCCGCGTTCGGGCGCGCGCTCGATGAACTGCTTGGCGAGCCGGCGCTGGTGAGCGAGGCGATCGCGCTGCTGGCTGCCCTGGCGCGCGAGCCGGAAGTGCGGGCCCACGTCGAGCAGCTGTGCGTCCGATTCACCAACCACCCCGGCTTCGAGGGCCTGCTGCTCGCCGCGTTGGACTGACTGACTCGCGCGCGGGCCCGATCCACGCGGGCGCGTGACAGCCTACCGCCGCGCGCTCTACAGTCGGGGCATGTCCGGCACGGCCAACGCCCCGCGCAGCGCAGACAATCGCCAATATCACATCGGCGTGCGCCCTGGTGAGGTCGCGCCGTCGATCTTGCTGGTCGGGGATCCGTCCCGGGCCAAGCGCGTCGCCGAGGGCTTCTTCGAGTCGTACGGCGACCCGATCTCCGAGCGCGAGTACGTGACCTACACGGGCCGCTACCGCGGGCGGCCGATGAGCGTGATGGGCACCGGCATGGGTGCGGCGAACACCGAGATCGCGGTGATCGAGCTGTGCCAGTGCTTTGACGATCCAACCCAGATCGCGATCGTTCGCGCGGGCAGCTGCGGCGTGCTGCAGGCCAACATCGGCCTGGGGGATCTCGTCATCACCAAGGCCGCCTACCGGATCGAGGAGACCACGCTCGCGTTCGTGGGCCCGGGGTTCCCCGCGGTCGCGCATCCCGAGGCCACGATCGCGCTGCTGTGGGCCGCCGAGGATCTCGGCGCGCCGCATCACCTTGGCATCACCGCGACCGCGCCTGGCTTTTATGGTGCGCAAGGCCGCGAGCTGCCTGGGTTTCCGCCGCGCGAGCTCGACATCGAGGCCAAGCTCGCACGCCAGGGGGTCACCAATCTGGAGATGGAGACCTCGGCGCTGCTGACCTTGTCCGCCCTGCGAGGGTTCCGGGCGGGGGCCGTGTGCGCCGCGTATGCGAACCGCGTCCACGACACCTTCATCGCAGACGCCGACAAGCCGCAGGCGGAGCAGCGCTGCGTGGAGGTTGGGCTGGCGGCGTTGGATCGCTTGGCGCAGCTGGCCGAGCTGCGCGGGGATCGGCCCTGCTGGCACCCCGGCGTGGGATTGGGCGACTCGTGAGTGGGCCATACCCAGCCGTCGTAGGTTGAGCGCTTGCACGACCCCGCGCACGATCGGCGGGGTACACTCGCGCTCGTGCTCTACGAAGCCGAGCTGTTTGTCTCGTCCGCAGCGTTGCACTCGCTCGAGCCGCGGAACGCCGGCGCGCTAGCACGATTGGCTACCTTCTTTGGGTTTACCACGCGACTCGCAAAGCAGCGTCGGGCCCGACTCGCGGCGGCGCTCGAGCGCGTGCTGGGGGCGTTGAGAGCATGCGGCATCGACGACGCGGTGTTCGCCAGCCGCGACGGCGCTCCCTGCTTTGTCGATCGTGTGGGTCAGCCCCAGGATCTCGACCAGCTATCCGAGCGAGCCGGCAGCGGGGCGGCCGATTTTGATCTGCTGCGTCTGTTCGTGCGCGAGCCAGACGGCGAGCCTGACGACGTTGGGCTGGATCCCTACCGGGGCGGTGACGCCAATGAGCGGCTGCAGCTGCAGCTCGCTGTCGACGTCGAGCTGCACCGGGTCGTGCCCTATGACGGCTACCCGCTGCGGCTGCGGATCCACGGGCTGCTCTCGGAGCTGCGCGCGGGCATCGACGAGCCGTGGGAGGACCTGGCCAAGCGCACGGCCAGCTACATCGAGCGCAGCTTTCCCGGACGCCGGATCCACGGCCACGACGACGTGCCCGAGGAGTTTCGCCGTCGCGTCAACGCGATCGTGGCGGCGCTGTCCAGCAAGCTCGACAGCAAGCGAATTGACCGGGCCGTACGCAGCGCGATCGTGGTGCCCCGACACCCACGCATGACCAAGCTCGCCGAGCTGCCCGCCCCGCTCGGCGCTGGCAGCTTCGCGCGCCTGCCCAGGCTCGAGCCAGCTGCGCGATATCTGTTCGCCTGGCCCGAGGTCCACGTTGGCGTGAGCTACGAGCAGATGCTGGTCCTCGACGGTCGCGGTCGCCGAATGATCGCAACCGGGCCCACGCCCGTGGTCGCGACGGGGCCCTCGCACACGCCAGAGAACACGTTGGCGCATGGGGTCGCGCCGCTGCACATCCCGGCCCCCGATCTGCTCGCGTTCAGCGGCCACGAGTGGGACGCAGAGGCCCGCCGTGAGCTCGTGCTCGCGCGTGACGCCAGCTGTGAGGGCCTCGATGGTTGCGCGGCGCTCATCAAGCACGAGCGACGCAAGTTCGACTGCGGCAGCACCGGGCCGGCGCGGCGCACCTCGATCGGCGGGGGGTCGGGCGTGGGCTCTGGCGCTGGTTCGGGCGGCGGCTATCCGGGCGAGCTGAGCTTTTAGGGCTCGACCAATTGATCACGTGGGTCCGGGCGCGATTGGGCACGGCTCTGAGTCCTGGTCGATCATGGCAAATGTTGCCCTGCTGACGGCGCCATGAGCTGGCGAGCTGCGCGTCGCGGTTCGCTTGGTCTGCGTCTTGGACGATCACCCAGACCCGTGCACGATGGTGACATGCACTCAATACCCCGGGAGCGACCGCACACTCCAGGGCAGTTGCGCGTGCAGCCGTGGTGTCTACGCTTGGCGAAATGCCATAAACACTCACAGCAATAATCCTTCTGTCAGCTCTCCAATCTTCTTCCGAAAGTCGAGTGTTCCGACATCTGGTGAAATGAGAGATCGACCATGGACAATGACAGCACGCAAGGGAGTCCGCCGATTGGCTGGATCGCATGGGTTTGGGTTGTGATCATCCTTGGAACCGCGGGAGACGTGGGCTACCAGCTGATGGCCGAGGGGCGGTGGTTCGGATATTTCTCTCAGCACGATCTGGGGGGGACAGGCGATCTTTGCAATGGCGACAGTGTCGGGCACACTCGACTGACGAGCGACAAAGCCAGGGGCGTCAGGAACTAGCCTCAAACCATCAAATTCACTGCGGCAGGGTACTCGCCGCGGCGTCTCTATCGCCGCCCGGGAGTCTGGGCGTACTGCAACCTTCGGCAACACTGTGCTCGCCGAGAAGGCGGCTACGAGCCACCCACCCGCGCGAGCGACCAGCTCACCACTCGCTCGATCATCGCCCCATCCACGCGCCGCCGCAGATCCGCGTAGTGCCCCGGCGTCGACACCCCAGGCTCGCGCTTGAACAGATGATCCAGCTCATCGAACAGCTCCGCCGCGCTGCCCTTGGCCCCGCGCTGCTCGACCCACTCCCGGATCAACGCAAAGTCCCGCTCGGGGCTGACCTGAAAGTCCTTGCCGCCCTGCAGCGCCAGAACGGGAGCCCGAACCTTGGCCAGCCGCGCGAGCGGATCCTCGGCGAACGCCTCGGTCATCCACGCGCGCGCGCCCTCGCTGCTCGCGGGTAGATCCTCGCCGGCCAGCGCGGCGTCGTGAACCCGCTGCGCCCGACCCACCGCGACGCGGACCTCGCCATCTCGGTGCCCCGCGAGCGAGGCCCGGATCTCGTCATAGACCAGCTCGCGCAGGTTTCGAGCCGGCGCGGCGAGCAGCACCAACCCTGCGACCGCGCGCTTGCGGCCGCGCGCGCGGGTGCCCTCGGCGGCGAGGATGCTCGCGACCAGGGCGCCCTCGCCGTGTCCGATGATGATGATCCGACTCGGATCGACCTGCGGTAGACCAGCGAGCGCGGCGAGGGCCCGACGCGCGTCGTCGATCAACGCCGCGAACCCGGGGTTTGGATCGTCACCGATCCCGCTCTGGCCAACCCCGCGATCGTCGACGCGCAACACCGCGAACCCAGCCGCCGCGAGCAGGTCTTGCAGCTCGTGGCTGCCAATGTCGACCGGACTGTGCGGGACGATGCCACGCCGATCTTGGGGCCCCGCGCCGCCAACGAAGAGCACGGCGGGGCGCGCCCCGGCGCCAGCTTCGGAAGCGACCACCAACTCCCCGGCCAGCGTTGGCTTACCCTGGACACCCGGGATCTCGATCGGGATCAGCTCCACCCCCGCGGGCGCGCGGTAGCTTGGCCGCGGGCTGGCCGGCAAGAACGGCGCGATCGTGTCGTTGGGGATCGAGCGGTAGATCGGTGCATCGCCAGCGAACACGGCCGCGATCCGCAGGCCCGCGAGCCCGGCTTGGACGCCCTCGAGCGCGAGCACGCTGGTGCTGGCGACCGCATGGGCGCGATCATCATCGAGCCGCTCGAAGCTGAGATCCAGCTGCGTGATCGCGTCGCGCTCGGGCACGAACCCGCGCTGGTGCAGGCCGTGAGAGTCGCCGCCAACCCCAAGCCGCAGCATCAGCTCGCGCAGATAGATCCCGTGGCCCGGGGTCACCCACACCTGCGCGGCGTCGTTGATCACCAGCTGATCCCCCAGCCGCCGGACCACCAGCGCACCCTCGATCCACGAGAAGCGCGTCACCAGCTCGGGGGTGCGGAGCTCGGCGTGGCGCGGCTGGCCAGCCGCGTCGAGCCAGGTGTGGAGCTCCCAGCTGGGCTGCTCGCTGGCGTGGCCCTGCAGCTCCTGCAGCTGGGCGACGAAGTGCCACAGCGCGCCGTCGTCCGGGTGTTCGATCCGACCCAGACAGACCCCGCGGGTGTGGGCGAGGATCGTTCCCCCCTCACCGAGCACGGCCCAGGCCCGCAGGGGCTGCTCGCACAGCTGCGCGACCGTGGCCGGCGATGTCTGCTGCAGAGCCGGCGCCGGAGTGGGCGGCGGCGGATCGGTGTGCCTGCGCTCGCACGCTGACGCGCACATGAGGGACATGACGAGCGCACAGGTTCGCGCGAGGGGGATCATGGCGTGGGCTGCCAACCGCCGCGATCGTAGCCGATGTCAACTCAGCGTGCTGCGCAACCCCGAGCAGATGACGAAGCTCCGCGCGGACCCTGAGCTCATTCGGCCGATGCTGGAAGAGACGCTCCGGATCGAGGCGCCGATACAATACACCTATCGCATGGCAAAACGCGACTTTGAGCTATTCGGCGAGCACATCCAGAGTGGGGAGATCATCGTGCTCGTGTTTGCCTCCGCCAATCGGGACCGCGCGGTATTCGATTGTCCTCACCAATTCGACATCGCCCGCAAGCCCAACTCGCACCTCACCTTTGGCTACGGGTTGCATCACTGCGTCGGCACGCAGGTCGCTCGACAGCCACCACCCTCCGTCTCCTTGATCGCAACCTCTTCTGGGTTCCACCTCGCGCTCCACCTCACCGCCAGCCGAACAACGAGCTCGCCGCCGTTCACCGCGTCTCCTGTGCCCGTGCCCGTGCCCAACCCGGAGCCGACACCAGGCGCGCGAACATCGCAGTCTTGACCCGCGCTCCGTTCGGCTCGTGCCTGCGGTCCAGGACTGGCTCGGCTCGGGTCAGACTGCCTGTTCGCTCGGTGGGCATCTCGGTGCCCCGCTCACCGGCGCGGCAAAGCTCGCGGCGGCCAGCGAGCGCCGAGCGGCAACGGCGCTGTCGACTGGTGGTAAGTTGCCCTTTCACCACCGCCCGCGATAAGACGCCCCTGCGGTCCAGCCACCGATCCCTGGCCCGGTCTTCCCCTCACCACGAGCACGCATGTCGCAGTCGCAGTCGCAGCGAGGTACGGAGAAGCGCAAGCCAGTCGCGCTACACGTCGCGGTCCCAACCGAAGACGAGAGCTATCCGGTGCTCATCGGTCCGGGGTTGCTCGCCAAGCTTGGCTACGAGCTGCGTCGCAGCCACTCCACCGCGCGCCGGGTCGCGCTCGTGTCCGACGACAACGTGATGCCGCTGTACGGCGAGCTCGCGCGGACCAGCCTCGAAGCCGAGGAGTTCGTGGTCCACAACTTCACGATCCCGGCCGGCGAGGCGTCCAAGAGCGTCGAACAGCTGGTCAAGCTGGTCGAAGGCATGGTCGGCGCGCAGATGGGCCGGCGCGATGTCGTGGTCGCGCTTGGTGGCGGGGTCGTGGGGGATCTCGCTGGGCTCGCGGCGGCGCTGTTCATGCGCGGCATCGCCTGCATGCAGTGTCCGACCTCGCTGGTCGCCCAGGTCGACGCCTCCGTGGGTGGCAAGGTCGCGGTCGACCTCCCGGCTGGCAAGAACCTGCTCGGCACCTTCCACTTTCCAACCGTCGTGCTCATCGACCCGGAGGTGCTGCAGACCCTCCCGGACCGCGAGCTCGGCTGTGGCCTGGCCGAGATGCTCAAGCACGGGGCGCTGTTCTCCCCCGAGCACTTTCACCAGGTCGTCGCCGCGGCCGACGACATCCATGGCCGCGACGCCGACGTGCTCGCCCGCATGGTCGCGGCTTCGGTCGCGCTCAAGGCCGCGTGCGTCAGCCGTGATCCGCGGGAGCAGGGCGAGGCCGGCAAGGGGCGGGTCGTGCTCAACCTCGGGCACACGGTCGGCCACGCGATCGAGCTCGCGTCGGGGTTCGAGCTCAAGCACGGCGAAGCCGTCGGGCTGGGCCTCGTCGCCGCGGCCCGGGTGTCCGAGCGCAAAGATCTCGCCAAGACCGAAGACGGTGAGCCCGGCCTAGAGCAGCAAGTGAAGGCGGCGCTCACGGCACTGCGGCTGCCCACCAACCTCGACGACTGGCTGACTCCAGAGCGACTCGAGCGGCTCGAGGCTGGGCTCGGCAACGACAAGAAGCGCGGCTTCTCCAGCATCTCCTACATCGGGCTGTCGCGGATAGGCGATCCAGCGGTGCTGTCGCTGACCCCTCAAGAGATCGTGGGTTTATTGCGAAATCCAAAGCCAGATTGCTAAGCTGACGGGGACGGGGGCTCGTTGGCGCTCCGTCGATCGCGAGGAGCACCATGTTGATCCCAAGTCTGCCTTCCCGTCTCGCCCGCGCAGGTTTGTTCGCGGGGCTCATGGCTCTCACCGCGGCTACCGGTTGTGTCGAAGATCAGGAGTACGTCATCGTCGAGCGCGCGATTTGGTTCGACGATACTGCTACCGAGTGCACGCTGACCGGGTCCGAGCCAACGCCGCTCTCCATGACCGTGGACGTCGCGTTCTCGAGTCCGATCGGCATGGCCTTCGTGGTCGCCAACCAACAGCTCCCCAACGCCAACAGCAACACGGGGATCGACGACACCGAGGTCGTGCTCGAGACCGCCGAGGTCAGCCTGACCTTCACCGGTGGCGGGATCTCGGCCAACAGCTTCGAGATCCCCGTTCACAGCAACTCGATCCCGGGTGGCGGCTCAGATATCTACCTGATCGAGGTCCCCTCGGAGGTAGGGGCCTCACTTCGCACGACCATGGCCGCGCTCCCGGCGGGCAGCGTGGAGTACCTAGAGATGGAGGTCGTGTTCAAGGGCCGCCGGAGCTCGCAGATCGGCAAGTCCAAGCTGGGCTCGATCGAGACCCGGCCCTACGTGTTCCCGTTCAGCGTCTGCTCCGACTGCCTCGGCCAATGCCTGCCCGCGACCGAATGCGGGGGCATGGAGGATGACCCGCCCCTGTGCGCGACTGACACCATCTGGGCGGGGGTCTGCGGGTTTGCGCAGGGTGCTCGCGTCGTCCACCCGCTGTGCGCCGGTGCCTGAGATCCTGTCTCGTCTTAGTTGTTAGATTTCTCCGCAGGTCCCGCGTGGACCCGTCCCCCGTGGGTAAGTCGGCCGACCCCACGGGCACGGGAAAATGTGTTCAGAGCTTCTGTCAGGGAGCCCACACATGCCACCGCGAACGCACGTAGCGGAGCCGCGAAGTGACCGCAGGCGCCCCAGCAAGCAGCCGCCGAAGTGCGATGGACGCCGCGGGGCCCGTTCGCAGGGGGATCATTTACACCCTGACAACCCTTGTGGGACATGATAGGTTCGGCACCTGCCCAGCCGAGATCGTGCTGGGGGTTCGTACGTCCCGGAGGACACATGTCGCTCGCAGAGATCCAAGACAACAAGTGGGAAGTCGAGTCCATCAAACCACCGGTGACCAATCCCGCTTCAATCGGGATCATCATCATGATGGGCGGGTTTGCTCTGTTCTTCGTCGCCGTCATCGTCGGCGCGGTCATCGGTTCGTTCACCGAGACCCAGGAGATGAACTTCGACAAGGTTCAGCGCGACGACGGCACCAAGCCGGCTGAGTAGCGCAGCAGCCGCCAGCGCCGCCAGCGCCGCCACCGCCGCCACCCAAACTACCCAGTCGCCGGGCCTCCGGCGTCTGGGTATGAATTTTATTGCAGCCCGATGAGGCTGAGGTGCTGGCCGATCCCAGCGCCGTCTCGTCGGTACGAAAAGTAGAGATCTGGGTTCGCGTGGGTGCAGGTGCCCACCCGTTCGATCTGACCCGCAGGGACGCCGGCCGCGACCAGTTGGGCCGTGACGCAGGCGACGAGATCCACGTGGGGTTTCGCGCCGAAGCTGCGGTCGACGAAGCGATCCTCGAACGCGGCAGCGACCTCCTCGCCAACCTCGAACGCGGCGAGCTCAATGCACGGACCGATCGCCGCGAGCAGCCGCTCTGGTGACGCGCCGCCCTGCTCGCACAGGGTCTGGACCGTGCACCCCGTGATGTTGGCGACTGTCCCACGCCACCCGCTGTGGATCGCCGCGACCACGCTGGCGTCACGATCACAGATCAGCACGGGCACGCAGTCGGCCGTCATGACCCCAACGACCTTCGCGGGGCCAGGGTGGGCGCGCGCGTGCCAGATCGCGTCGGCTTCGCTGTCGGCCTGGATCTCGTGAGCCGCGAGCACGGCCGCGCCGTGGACCTGACGGACGCGGACCAGCTGCTCGAGCTCGAAATTCGCACCGCTGGCGATCCGGCGCAGGTTCTCGGCGACGGCCTCGGGCGCGTCACCCCAGCGCTCGCCCACGTTGAGGCTGGCGTAGCGATCCCGGCTCACGCCCCCAACACGCGTCGAGAAGCCGTGGGTGATCGCAGCAGGAAACAGCCGGGCACGCTGAAGCATCGCGGGGAGTCTAAACGCTGCGGGCATCCCCCGCCCAGAGCCCGACACCTCCCGGTGACCGAGATCGCGGGCGCGACCTCGAGCAGCTCGGTCCAGGTCAGTCTCGGGCCATTGGGCGACTCCGTCAGCGGTGTCCCCACACTGTGATCACCACGACCCCCGGCCAGGCTATGCTCGCGGCCGCATGCGCCCACGCTCCCACGCGAGAGCTGCCTTGCTGCTCGGGCTCTTGGGCCTTGGCTGCGAGTTCGACGTCAACGTTGGAGCGACCTGGGCGATCAACCAGCCGCGCGTGCTCGCGGTGCGAATGGAGGTCGTCGAGCCGGCCCCGATCTGGACCGAGAGAATTGGCTTGGGCACCGACCAAGCGCCGGTCGCCGAGGCCCTGCCGGGTGACATCGTGCGACTCGTGCCATTGGTCGTCGACGGGCAGGGGCGCGCGCAGGCACCCGAGACGATCGACGCGCTGTGGTTTCAGTGTGGCTCCGAAGACTGCATCGCCAGCGTGCCGGCCTGCGACTCGATCGCGTGGACAACCGACAGCGCGTGCGAGATCGGCCGGGGCGGCGCGCTCGAGTTTCCGTTTCCTGCCCTCGGTCCCGCGGGCCTCGAAGCGGGCGCCATGACCGTGCTCGGGATCATCGGTCGCCACCCGGGGGCCGACGCCGAGCGCTGTCGGGCCGGGCTGTTGGAAGGCACAATCGAGCTGCAGGACTGCACGCTGTTCATCTCCGAGGTGTTGATCGGACCCCCGTGGGTGCTGCGGGTCGAGGCCGTCAACGCAGGGCTCGAGGTCGAGCTGCCGCTCTACGAGATCCCCTATCTCCTGCTGTTTCAGCCCGCCAACCGAGCGCCGGCCCCAGCGGGCATGGTGCTGGTCGATATCGACACCCAGCAACCGCTCGAGGGCTCGCCGCCGCGTGTGCACGCAGGCCAGCGGATCCATGCCTCGCCAGCCTGGCGCAGCGAGGACTCGCAGCCCTACGCGCAGGGTCGGCTCGTCGACGACGGCAGCAACTACGCGTTCAAGGTCCACTTCGAGCGACTTGGCGCGCACTACTTCGCGAGCGGGCCGATCAATTTTATCGCGGTCGACGGCAGCGGGCGCGAGCTGGTCGTGGACGAGGGCGCGCGCCCGGGGATCATCCGACTGGTCGTCGTCGTGGGTGATCAGCGGGGCGAGGAGACCAAGCTACCAGAAGGCAGCGTCAGACACGGAGCTGTCAACATGCTCGTGCAGGAGCTCGAGGTCATGCCGTGAGGGGGGCCCTGTTCGTGCTTGGGCTTGGGCTTGGGCTTGGGCTTGGGCTGGGGCTGGCGACGCCCTCGCTCGTGCTCGCGGCCCCGCCCGGCGACGCCGCCGAGGTTCAGGACGTCGGTCACGTCACCGGTCGCGTGCGCGCGGCTGGAACGCGGGCGCTCATTCCTGGCGCGCAGGTGATCGTCGTTGATGCGCCGCCCGATGTTCGCGTTGGCGCCCGCGCCAAGACGCCGCTGGACCCCGAGCAGGTCAGCTGGATCCGCGAGGCCACGACCAATGAAGACGGCGCGTTCGCCCTGGGCGAGCTGCCGATCACCAAGGTCCGGGTCGTGGTGATCGCGGCGGGCTACGAGCGGCTCGAGCTGTGGGCCGAGTCGACGCCCGATCCCGAGCAGGCGCTTGCGATCTACCTGCGTCCGCACGCGGACGCGAGCGGCCAATATCGGACCGAGGTCGTCACCGAGCGCAACCCCGAGCTGCCCCGGGCCGAGCACCAGGTCGACGGCGAGCGGGCGAGAAGCTACCCCGGAACCGGCGGCGATCCGGTTCGCGCGGTGCAGAACCTGCCCGGGGTCGCGCGCGCGCCTGGTGGGCTTGGCCTGGTCGCCGTGCGCGGCGGCGACCCGCGGCAGACCGGCATCTACGTTGACGGTCACCCGGTCCCGCGTGGCTTCCATGTGCTCCCGATCGCGGCGGTCGTCGATCCCAGCATGATCGATCATGTCGATCTGACCCCCGGGAATTTTGACGCGGCCTACGGCGGGGTCTCGGGCGGGCTCCTTCAGATTCACACCCGCCAGCTCGAGGGCGTGTCCGGCGTTCACGGCGAGGCCCACCTCGACCTGTTCGATCTTGGCGGCGCCGTGCGGGCGCCTGTCGGCCCGGGCGGCGTTGGGTTTGCGTTTCGCCGCGCCCACGTCGGCGACATCATCAAGCTCGCTGATGGGGTGCTCGGCAAGACCGGCATCTTGGTGCCGAATTACTGGGACTACATCGGTCGCTTCGACATGCCGATCCGCGCTCGGCATCACCTGAGCATCAAGGCGTTCGGAGCCGGCGACAGCCTGCAAGACACGACCGAGTTCGAACCCGGAGAGGAGCTCTCGATTAACTTTCGCAGCGCGTTTCATCGCTTCGATCTTGGCTACGCGTACGCCGGGCCGCGGCTCCACGCGTCGCTCAGCGGGGCGCTGTTGCTCGGCACCGACGCCCAGGTCGACGGCACGACAACCCGGAATCGCAACGGGCGAACGCTGAGCCTGCGCGGCGCGGTGAGCCACCGCCTGTCCGGCCGCGCGACCTTGCTCGCGGGCGCCGACTTTGTCCACACCCACGCGTCACGCCAGCGGATCTGGAAATCTAGGGAGGACGATGTCAGTGAGTACGAGTCGGCGCAGTGGCGGCTCGGAACTTGGCTGGGTGTTGCGTTTCAGATCGCGACCAAGACCGGCCTCGTCGTGCTCCGTCCGCAAGTGCGGCTCAACGTGTTTGGGACCGCGACCGAGCAGCGCGTGATGCCCGATCCTCGCTTTGATCTGCGCGCCCGCGTGCACCGCCGCGTCGAGCTGTTCGCCGCGCTTGGCCAGTACTCGGCGCCCTTCACCGTGTTCCGCGAGGGGCAGCTGGGCCTGATCTCCTCGAGCCACACCAGCACGTCCCACGTCGTGGTCCCGGACTGGCTGATCGCCTACTTCGATCCTGGCGTCGAGAGCGAGACGCCCGACGGGTTCTTGTTGATCACTCGAACCGTGCACGCCTCGCTTGGGACCCAGGTCGAGCTGCCGTGGTCGCTGGGTCTGCGCACCACCTTGTTCTGGCGCGAGACCCCGCCGCAAATACGTGGTTGGCAGCCAGCCCCAACCAACACCGGGTTCTTGGACCTGAACCTCGATCTCACGATCCGCAGTCCGGCCCAGCGCGGCTATGGGCTCGAGCTGTTGCTCGACCGCAGCCTCGCGCCGGGCGTGCACGGCATGCTTGGCTACACGCTGCTGCGGGCTGAGACGACGGAGATCCATCAATTCGAATTTGCCTACATTGAGCCTGACGCCAGGCAGGTCCCCTCGAACTTCGACCAACGCCATAACCTGGTCGCGCTGATCGTGTTCGAACTTCCGCGTGATTTCCGATTCGGCGCCCGCTTTCGATTGGTGTCCGGCAACCCCGAGCGTCCGGTGATCGGCACAATCGTCACGCAAGATGAGAAGGAGTTTCGCTACAAGCCAATCTATGGTGAGTTTGGTAGCAGCTATTCGCCGTTGTTTCACCAGCTGGATCTGCGCCTCGACAAGACTTGGTTCTTGCGGGGGGCCTCCGTCATTGCCTATCTCGACGTCCAGAACGTCTACAATCGGCGGTATCCGGAGATCTGGATATACAGCGCCGATTGGTCCGAGCGCGGCGAGCGGATCGGTATTCCGCTGTTTCCTAGCTTGGGCGTGCGCGTCGAGTTCTGAGCTACTTGGGCCTCACGGGCTCCCGAAGCGCCCGGGCGAGCTGCTCGAGCTCGGCCGCAGCAGGTAACGCGTGCCGACCCCGCCGCTCGGACGGCACCTGAGTCGATCATATGGACTCTAGATGTGCTTGACACCGCACCTGGCTGATGAGTACGGTCATACAATGCGCAACCAGAGAGACACTACACATAAACCGATGTCGGCAGGCCAGTTGGCGCAGTCGACTGCATCCACTGCAACAGAAATACATGTGGTATCGACCTCGGCTCCGCGCAAATGTTACACAATGGGTCGACTTCACATACACCTTGGTGCCCTGACGCTTGGCTTCGCGTTGGCGTTGACCGTGCCCGCGTGCCAGGATGACACGCTCGTGGCCGTGCCGGACGAAGGTGAGCGCGCCTGCGCACGGCCGTTGTCGTACGGCCACTGGGAGGATGGCACCCTTCGCGCGATCGGGGAGGCCCGTCACGTCTGCCTATGCATGACCAAGGCCGAGTACGAGTCAAAGTCTCGAATCGCCGAGCTCAACGAGGCGCTGCTCGCGGACTGTGAGCTCGACGCCGCACAGTACGACTTCGACTGGAACGACTGCGAGCAAGACTTCGCTTCGAATGAGTGGGTTGGTGAATCAGGCGAAAGGATCACTTGGCCGACCACAACCGGTGTCGTCAATCCGCCCGGCGCGACGCTCTCGTGCCGGTGAGCCTGCCATCTGATCGGCGACCTCTCTAGACCCGGGCTCGCAGCGCGGCGGCAAGCTGCTCGAGCTCGGCCGGAAGCGGTGACTCGAAGCGCAGCCGCCCACCGTCGGGGTGCTCGAAGCCCAGCACCGCCGCGTGCAGGGCGTGGCGTCCAAGCGCCTCGGTCAGCGTCTGCAGCCCAGGATCACGAACCCGGCGGCCATACAGCTCGTCGGCGAAGATCGGGTGCCCGACATGCCGCGCGTGCATGCGGATCTGGTGGGTTCGCCCGGTCTCGAGCTCGAAGCGCAGCAGCGCCGCCGCGTCGCCCAGCGGCCTCACCACCGACATCGTGGTGATCGCCCGACGCTCGCCGTGCTCGGGGCTGAACCGCCGCCGCTCGCTGGGGTCCCGCCCGTGCCAGGTCTCGACCCGACGCTGCGCCCAGTCTGGGAATCCATGCACGATCCCCAGGTACGCGCGCTCGATCGAGTGCGCCCGAAATTGCTCAGCGAGGGCCGTGAGCGCTGGCAGGGTCTTGGCCACGACGATCAGCCCGCTGGTGTGGCGGTCCAGCCGATGCACCACGCCCGGACGCTCGGGCCCGTTGCCGGGCAGCACCGGCAGCGAGTGGGCGTCGCGGCCCAGCGCGAGGTGATGCAGCACCGCGTTGACCAGGGTCCCGTGGCTGTGCCCGGGCCCCGCGTGCACGACCATCCCCGCGGGCTTGTCGATCACCAGCAGCGCCCGATCTTCATGGACGATCGTCAGCGGGATCGGCTCGGGCTCCGCGTGGGCCAAGGGCTCGGGCGCGAGCAGCTCGAGCTCGACCTTGCACGCGCGCTCGAGCTTGGTCCCGCGCTTGGCCACCCGCCCGTTGATCCGCACCTGCCCGGCCGCGAAGCTGCGGGCCAGCTGCGAGCGGGTGACCTCGTGGCCCAGCCCAACCAACGCTTCGACCAGCGCCCGATCCAGACGCTGGCCGATCACCGCCTCCGAGAGGCCGACTTGCATGGGCGCTACCAGATGCCGGTGTCGAGGTTGGCCATCGTCTTGATCACGCGGTCGACGATGGCGCGGTCAAAGTAGTTGCGCCGGAACAGCTCGGGGGTGACGCGGCTGCGGAACAGGTCGCGGCCCTCGGTGATCTCTTCGCCAAGCACCTCGAAGAAGTTGTCGTCCTTGAGCCCCTGCTCGATCTTGGCCTTGTTGTACAGCTGGATGTCCGATGCGATCGCGCGAGACAGCTGCTGGGCGCGGGCTTCGTTGTCGATGATCTGCTGAGCCACGCAACGAGTTTGCCACAAGCGCGGGCGGCTCGGCCAGAAACGGGCGGACGGGCTGCGCGGGCCCGCAGACGGGGGATCTGGGCCGGGGCAGACGGCGGGGCGAAGTCCCGTTGTCACCGGGGTCAGGCCGCCGCCCATGCGAGTCTATGGTTCGCCCGTGCTCCTGCGAGTCCCGCATCCCTGGCCGCTGTTGCCCGGCCGCCTCGTCGCTCGCTACAAGCGCTTCATCGCCGAGATCGACCTGGAGTCGGGCGAGCGGATCCGGGCCCACTGCGTCAACCCGGGTCGGATGGAAGGCCAGGTCCGGCCCGGCGCGCGGGCCTGGGTCTCGCCCGTGCCGGCCGCGAGCAAGCGCAAGCTTCGCTACACTTGGGAGCTCGTCGAAGAGGACGGCCGGATCGTCGGTGCCAACACCGTCGCGCCCAACCGGGTCGTCGCGGATCTGCTCGCCGCTCGCGTGCTGCCGGGGTTGAAGCGCTTTGGCCAGCTGCGCAGCGAGGTCGCCTACGCCGAGCGCTCGCGCGTGGACTTCTTGCTCGACGGCGCGACGCCCCACTACGTCGAGGTCAAGAATTGCCATCTGCGCTACCCCGACGCCCGCGGCTACTTTCCCGACTCGGTCAGCGCCCGCGCGACCCACCATCTTCACGCGCTGCGCGAGGTCGTTGAAGCGGGCGCCAAGGCGACGGTGCTGTTCACGATCCAGCGTCCGGACGTCGAGGCGATCCGACCGTCGATCTTGCACGATCCCGCGTTCGCCGAGGCGGCCCGAGAGGCCGGCGCAGCGGGGGTTCGGTTTCGGGCTGTCACGATCCAGGCCACGCTGGATTCGCTCGACGTGATGCGCGAGATCCCCGTCGAGCTTGCGGCCTATGACACGGCACCGCACGCGCGCTGGCAGGCCAAGAAGCTGCCCTGGTCGGGCTGGCGGAACGACGGTCCATGACCTCCGTGTGTGACTCCCCAGCGAGGGGCGCCTCGTCAAAGATCGCGGCGTGGGTCAGGTACCAGCGCAGGGAAACGCGCGACCGCGTCGCCAGAGTCGGGATTGTAGGGGCCGATGAGCTCGGCTCGCGGGCGCCGAGCAGAGTTTGCGATGGCGGTTCAGCTCATGGCGCGTGGCATTATTGCGGGTCGAGGCTCAGTTTTCGCTGAATTGGAGTCAGAGCCGCTTGTCGGTGTTCGCGGAGCTGCGCACCCGCTTGGACATGCGCGGTGATGGGCCCCGAAGCGGCTCACCACGGCAAGTTCTGCTTTCTTGCGTCATGTCCGTAGTACCGCAACCATGCTAGCTTCAGCTCCCAAAAGGCTCTCATGAACGTCAGCGCCGCCATCATCGACCAACGGGTCACCGCACTCATGGAGGAACTTCGTGACCGCGCGAAGGAGGAGCTGAACATCAGCGGCGACGAAACAAAATTGAAGTCGCTCGCCTTCGTGTTCTTGTGCGTTCGCACGTTGCTGGATCTCGACACCGATGACGCGTTTGACTGTCTCGTCGAAGGCGGCAACGACTTCGGGGTTGACGCCATCCACATCACCGACGAGCGCGACGGGGAGTTCCTCGTCACTTTGGTCCAAGCCAAATACTCCAAGTCGCTCGAGGGGGCGTCGGGCTTCCCGGCGACCGGTCTAGAGAAGCTGGCCCAAGCAGTTCGCTATCTGTTTGATCCAAACACGACCCTCAACACCATCAACGAACGCCTGCATGTGCGCGTTGAAGAGGTGCGCAGCTTGATTCGGGATGGGATCATCCCACAAGTTCGAGTCATCGCCTGCAACAACGGTAAGCGCTGGGAGTCCAATGGCGCCGAGGTCATCCGTGTGGCCAATTTAGGCGACCAAGTCACGTGGGAGTACGTCAACCACGAAGACATCGTCAAGATTCTGAAATCCACGAAGCCGGTCAATGATCGGTTGCAGCTGACGGGCAAGGCGCTCGTCGAAAACATGAATTTCAGCCGCGTGCTGGTGGGCCGTGTCTCGGTCGAAGAAGTCTACGCGCTCATCGATCGCAATGGTGACCGATTGCTGGAGCGCAATATCCGGCGGTACCTTGGGTTGCGCGGTAATCGGGTCAACGAGGCGATTCAGGGCACATTGTCCCGCGAGCCTTCAAACTTCTACTTCTACAATAATGGCATCACGCTGACCTGCGACAAGTTCTCCCACAATGCTCTGCAAAGTGGCGACTTCCAAATCCAGGTGGAGAACCTGCAAATTATCAATGGTGGGCAGACGTGCATGACCATTCACCGGACGTTGAAAAACTCGAGTGCCAAGGGTGAGCGCTCGGCGCCGGCGTCGGTCTTGCTCCGACTCTATGAGCTTCCCAGTGACAACGAGGATCTGGTTCAGCGGATCACCTACGCGACCAACAGTCAAAACCCCGTCGACCTGCGTGACCTACGGGCCAACGACGAACGCCAGCAGCGGCTCGAGCTCGACATCGAGCAACTGGGCTACACCTATCGACGAAAGCGCGCGGATCACTCTACGCGGCCGACGGACATCACCTCGGGTGCGGCGGCGCAGGCCGTGCTCGCGGTTTGGCGCAAGCGCCCACACCAGGCCAAGTTCTTCAGCCGGGAGCACTTTGGCAAGCTCTACGACATCACATTTAGCGAAGACCTCTCCGGGGCACAGGTGATCGTCGCTGTGCTCCTCTATCGAATCGCCGAGAATCGCCGCCGGCGTCCACGGGCGAGCGACCCCAACTTCGTTCGCTATGCCTCGGCGTTCATCGCCATGCAGATGGGCCGGCGGTTGTTGGTCACGCTCGGCAACCCGGCAACGCTCGGTCACCGCGATTTTACCCGTGCGCAGGCAGAGATTGACGCGAATGGTGAGGCGTACTTCGAGGCAGCGTCGCGCGACGTCGCTCAGGCGCTGAAGGATCTATACGGCGACCGAGAGATCTCGTTGCAGCAGCTCTCGGCGACCTTCCGACGTGGAGACTTGATTGATCGGCTTCAGGCGATCCATGTCTCGCCGCGGCTCTAGGCCCGAATCGAGCGCTGCGCGCTCGACTCGGGCCTACTATGTCTTCAAGGGGGCTTTCAAAAGCCCCCTCGCTTCGGCGGCGGAGCCCCCTTCGCTCACCCCAAACGCTCGCCTGTCGCTCGTACTTCTACCCACTGCGGATGCGCCAGCCTTCATCGGGTCTCCGCCACCACTGGCGTGAAGGTCCACTCATGGGTCTCGAGGCTGTCGATGTCCTGCTCGAGCATGCCGGGCTCGCTGCCCTCGATGCTGGTCCGCAGGATCAACTTGGCCCACGCGGGCAGCATGGTCCGGGGATCCAGGCTGACTTCGTATTGCCTGATATGAAGAAAGTTCAGCTCGGCGCCAACTTCACGCATGACCTGCTGCAACTTGCTGCGCTTGTCGGGCTCGACCTCACCGACGAGGTCGGTGATGACGCCGTCCAATGACCCCCAATAGCGCGGGTCATCGAGGATCGTCTTGTGGCGCAGCCGAACATGCCCGGGGCGCGCGGGGTCGACACCGAGGTGCTCGATCCCGACGTGCTGGAGCAGTGTCTCGCCACCGAACTCGAATTCGACGTCGCCTTCGCGAACTTCGCCGGGCTCGAGATCCAGGCCCAGCCAAGTCTGAACCCACGTCACCCAAGGCCGCGCGGCGGACTGCTCGACCCATGCGCGCGCGCGTGGGTTGGCGAGCAGCTCGCGGATCTCGGCGCCCTCCTTGGCGCCCAGCAGCGCCTCGTTCACTTCCGGGATGACGTCGATGTCGAGCAGGCCTTGGAACTCACCCTCGGCGCTGACGAGGAAGCCCAGCTGAGTCGCGCCGATCTGCCGCTCGATCTCGGTGATCTCGGTGATCTCGGCGCGGACCTTGGGGTCGTCGAGGTTGAGGCCCGAGAATGACGTGAAGTGAAAGTCGCGGTAGGCGATCGCCAGGTCGTCGCCGCGCTTGGTGATCTCGAGGGTGTAGGTGCTGGTGACGTCGCGCTCGACCTTTGTCTTGTGGACCTTCTCGACCACGGCCAGGCGACGGGGCGTCCAACCAAAGTGGAGCTCGAGCGGGCCGCTGAGATCCACAGGCGGCTCCAGCTCGGCGGCAGCGACCTCCTGTGGGGCGGGCGCGGGTTTGCGCTCGCAGGTGCAGGCGAGCAGCGTGACAGCGAGCAGGGCGAGGCGGGGCATGTTCACTCGCGGCGGGGCGCGCCATCGGAGCGAGCTAGGCTATGGGCAGAGCAGGGGTCTGGTCTAGTACACACCCACCGACCCGAGCGAGCGGTTTGCGTGGTGGACCAGCGCGATCTCGGCCAGCGCATCCCGACCCAGGGCCCGGTACGCACCCACCATCAGCTCCAAGCCAACTTCGCGATAATCGTCAGCGTCGAACCAATGCAGCTCGCGGCCCAGCACCAGCGCGAACGCGGGCTTGCCCGCCGCGAGCTCGGCGCGGGCCCGCTTGATCCAGCCCTGAACCTCGAACCCGCGCGCCTGGTAGGCGGCAGCGCGCTGGCGCGAGTCAACGTGGCGACCGCGGGCGTCGCCGTCGCTGGGCCGCAGCGCGGGGCCCATGTCACCCAGGATCTGCGGGCGCCGAACGCCGGCCCAGATCGACTTGGGATCCGCCTCGCGGAGGCGGGCGTCGGGCTCGACGAAGGCCTCGACCGCGGCCGCGAGCGCGGACAGGTTGGCCTGCCGGGGCTCGTTGACGTTGCGCATCAGCTCGTCGATCTGCTTGCGCAGCAACAAGATCATGCTGGGCTGGCGCTGGTCCCAGGTCTCGGCGGAGTCGCGCGCGTAGTTGGCGACGATCGTAGAGGGCGGCTGCGAGGGATCGTCGTACCAGAGCCCGTAGTGCAGCCCGTCGCTCTCGCCCCAGGCGATCGTCACGAACTCGGGCGGGTCGCAGCGAAATCGACAGTCGAGCCGCGGGTCGAGTCCGTCGCAGGGCTTTCGCTCGAGCCCGCCGTCTTCGAACCACATCATGATGCCGCCGGGCCGGCGACCAATGAACGACAGCCCGCGACGCTCGAAGCTGTTGAGGCTGCGGACCAGCGCGGCCCAGCTGATCAGGTGGCGCGGCGCGATCAGGCCAAACACGTCCTTCAGCTTGGCCGCGACCGCGTCAAACCGATCCGTGCAGATGCGGAGCGCGGCGCTGCGACGCTGCTCGGCATCGGGGCCGCCCAGCATCTGCACGACGCCCGGCTGATCGAGCGCGAGCGTTGGCAGGTCCAGGGCGATCTCGAGTCCAAGCTCGAGGCTCCTGTGCAGGCCGATCGTGACCAAGCGACCGACGGCCTCGAGCGCGATCTCGAGGGCTTGCGCGACGGTTGTGTCGTCGTTGCCAAGCACGAGGTCCGCCGACGGCCCGCGGTAGGTCTCTGCGTCAACCAACGACATCGAGGCGACCCAACCAAGACCCGCGACCTTGCAGGGTGGATCCCAGCAGAGCAGCTTGCAGTCTTCGGCCTCGAGGTTGAAGGCTTCGCGCAGCGCCTCGAGCTGTTCGTCGTCCGACTCGTTCATTCGGTTCGGTTGCTCTCTTGGACCCCGGCTACTCAAAACCCCGCGAGCATTGTGCACTTTGCCATGCACGGTTCTTTGATCGCCCACCGCCATTGTGCACGTTGCGACGCACGGCTGCCGCGCACCCGGTCGCTCGCGTCGCTCCCTCGATGGGCTGGTTCATCTGTGCGCAACGGTATGTGGGTCGCCTCGAAGAGAGCTCGCAACTCGGTGGGCATCCCGCTCACCTTGTACGCGTGGCGCATCGAGAGGGGCGCGGTGGAATCGCAAGTAGGTTCTCATAGCCTCGCACGATGTGCTGGGGTCGTGTTGCTGCAATTTCGCGACGGCGCGGTCTGAGCGCTTTGCGAATGCGTACCATTGCGCACAGAGGAACCGGCCCACGGGACGGTCCCGACGTGTTCGAATCAGCCGTGGGGCAAGATGCCCCTTGTTCGAGCCAATGATGTGACGACGAGTTGTTTCAGCTCGGGCGAGGGCTTCTCGCCCGCTTGCTGACACCTTCGTAGACTGGTTCACCGTGGGCAGCGATCGCGTGGGGCGAAGGTGCCCGTGAAAGCTCAGAGCATCGCCAGGAAGTCGGCCTCAGTGATGATTTGCAGGCTGGTTCCGGCTTCTATCAATTGCTCTGCTTTCTTTTGTTTGCTGGACTTCGCACCCTTGCCAGCGCCAATGACCAGGTAGTCCAGGGTCTTATTAACTGCCGATCCTGTTATGCCACCGTGTGCCACCACCATCTCTTGGGCTTGCTTTCGCGTGAAGCCCTCGAGCGTGCCGGTGAACAGAAAGCTCTTACCATTGAGCACACCCTCGGGAGGCGCGGCGCTCGCGTCGTCCTCGGACTTGTCGGGCAAGTCAACGACGGTCACGTGGGCGAGCAGGGCGTCGATCAGCTCGCTGCGGGTCTCGAGGCCGCTGAGGATCGCGTCGGCGATCGCGTCCTTGATGCCCTTGACGGCGAGCAGCGCGTCGCGGTCGACACCGCGGACGCCAGCGAGGGTGCGAAATTCTTCCGCGAGCAACAGCGCGTTTTGCTTGCCCAGGTGATCGATACCCAGCGCCTGCAAAAATACCGACAGCTCGATGCGCTTGTGGGCTTCAACCTGATCAACGAGGTTCTGCGCGCTGCGCCGACCGAGCCGGTCGAGGCCCTCGAGGTCGTCGGTCGTGAGCGTGTAGAAGTCCGCGGGGCTCGACAGCAGGCCGGCGTCGACGGCCTGGGTCACGACCTTGGGGCCGAAGCCCTGGATGTCGACGACCTTGGCGAAGTGTTGCAGCTCGCCGAGCCGGGCCGACACGCACTGATCCGGCTTCGAGCAGAACAGAAACTCGCCGTCGCGCTTCTTGCGACGCTCGGCCTCACTCCCGCAGGCGGGGCAGCGCTTGGGCACGTCGAATTTCTTGGCGCCGGGACCGGGCGTGATCATGCGCTCGACGTGGGGGATCACCCCGCCCCGACGGGTGACCTCGATCGTGGCGCCCTCGGTCAGGTCGAGCTCTTCGAAGCGGTTGAGGTTGTGCAAGCCCGCGCGACCGATCATCGCGCCCGACAGCTCGATCGGCGTGAACAGACCGACCGGCGTGATCGTGCCGGTTCGGCTGACCGACCACAGCACCTCTTGCAAGGTGGTCGTTCCCGTGTCGCCCTGGAACTTGTAGGCGATCGACCAGCGCGGGTGGTGGCCGGTCTCGCCGAGCCGCGCTTGCTCGCCGACGTCGGCGGCCCGGTAGACCACGCCGTCGATCTCGTAGTCGATCGTGGCCCGGCGGGCCGACCACGACTCGAAGCTTGGCTGCAGCTGATCACGCGGGACGAACTCGCACTCTTCGACGCTGAACCCCAGCCGCTCGAGCAGCTGGAATTTCTCGCGCTCGTGGCTGAGGCCGTGGTTGAGCAGATCGTAGGCGTAGAAGCTGAGCGTGTAGGCGCCGGTCCGGCCCCGCTCTTTGTGCTTGATCGCGCCAGCGGTGAGGTTGCGCGGGTTGGAGTACTGATCTTTGTAGCGCTGGAACACGGACAGGCGCATGAACAGCTCGCCGCGGACCTCGACCCCGAGCGAGTTCCCGCCGAGCCCCGCGAGCGCCTGCTTGTCGAGCTGCTTGGGGATGTCGGCGACCTCGAGCGCGTTGATCGTGATGTCCTCGCCCTCGCTGCCGTTGCCGCGCGTGGCCGCGAGGAACAGCTCCCCGGTGTCGGTGTAGCGCAGCGAGCAGGCGACCCCGTCCATCTTCGGCATGGCGAGGATGTCACCCTCGAATTTGTTGGCCCACGCGACCAGCTCTTCAACGCTGTAGCCCTTGTCGAGCGAGAGCATGTTGCGGGTGTGGCGGACCGGCGCGCCAAGCCGCTGCGCGGGCGGGATGTCGCGGGTCGCGTCGGCCTCGATCACCGGGCCGGCCGGCGTGGTCTCGCCAAGCTCGCTCAGCACCGGGTTGTCGGGCTGGACCCGGCGCAGGGACTCGACCAGGCGATCGTAGAGCGGGTCCGAGATCGACGGCGCGTTGTTGTCCCAGTACTCGCGGTTGGTCCGGCGGATCAGGGCCTCGAGCGTGGCCGCGTCAAAGCTTGCCAGCCCCGCAGCGATCGCGGCTTCGTCCATGGACTCGATTTCGTTGGGGTTCGCAGCGCTCGCCATTGCGCAACCTCGATACCAACGAAGCGGCTTCGCGAGCCAGCGAATTCCGCGGTCTGCGTGGTCCCAGGTAGATCACGCAAAAACGCCCGAATTCGGCTGAATTCGGGCGTTTCCCGGGACATTCAAGCCCGCGTCAGCGCCCGCGCTTTTTCTTGTCGTAGGCCTTGAGGAACGCCTCGGCGTCCTCGACTTCGGCGGACTTCTCGACGTCCTTTTTCATGTTGTCGAGGTTGACGTCGACCTTGGTGAAGCGCGCCAGCATCTGGAACAGCGCGGTCCGGGTGTGCATCGCGGGCGGGCGGGCGTCGTCGCCCTCGACGCCGCGGTTGATGCCCTTGGGGATCCGATCGAGCACGCACTCGACCGCGACGGTCACCAGCTTGTCCTCGTTGGTCTCTGTTGACTTGAGCCCGGCGAGCAGCGGCTGGGCGTCGGCGAAGTCGTTGATCGCCCCGTCGAGCGCCATGCGGGACGCGCAGTAGGCGTAGTCGGCGTCGTTCTCGTCCGGGACTTGGCCGCCCTCGAAGTCGCCGCCGGCCGCGGACAAGGTTGCGAAGTCCGAGAACACCTGGCGGTAGATCAGCGAGCGCAGGTACGCCTCACGCAGGGCGTCGCCGCGCAGCTTCTTGTCGAACACGAAGGTGATCTCTTGGTAGCCGCCGCCAAGATCCTCGCGGTGGATCCCAAACCCAAGCTCGTCCTCTGGCTTGACCTTGATGCCCTCGGGGATCAGCGACGAGCCTTGCATCGCCCAGCGCGCGTGGGTGTCGCCGCGGAACTCCTCTTGCTCGCGCAGCTTGTCCAAGTTGTTGAACATCTTGAACAGCGTGTCATCGCCGTTGATGGTCTTGGCCCAGCTGGCGAACTCGGGGTCGTGCGCGGCCTCCCAGGTGATCGGCTCGGGCTCCTTCATCTCGAAGGTCTTGCGCAGGTTGCGAAGCACCGGCTTGAACGGCTGGTCGTAGGCGACGACCCGGCGCGCGTACATCTTGACGCCCATCCAGCTGTCCCAGATCTCGTCTTTGCGGGCCAGGTAGTCGTCCTTGAGCTCCGTCGCCGCCGTCTTCAGCTCACCGTCGAGCGCGCCGATCGCCGCGTCGGCGCCCTCGGACGAGAAGAAGTCGAGCAGGCGCAGATCGCCGTAGACCACGCGGATCAGGTCGCGCTCTTCGGGGCTGAAGGCGTACTTGATCTTGTTGAGCTGCTCTGGAAAGTACAGCTCTGCGTCGTTGCGAACCGCGAACGCGTCGGCTTCGGCGACGCCACGAATGATCGCCTTGGCCTGCTCGCCCTTGCTGGTGCCCGAGCGGATGTTGACGATTGCGAGCACGCCGGGGTTGGTGATCGCGAAGTCTTGACCCTCGGCCACCGCGTCGTCCGCCTCTTGCACCGCCGGCAGCGAGTCTGCCGCGTAGAGCAGCGAGAGCACCGGCTCGAGCGCGTCGCGGGTTGGGTGCGGCGGGATCTTCGGCACGTCGTCCGCGGTCTTGCCGTCGGGGTCGGGCGTCATGCTGTCGAACGCCATCTGCTGGCGCATGCGATCTTCACGGCTGGTACAAGCGACGGCGGTCAACACCGTCATCGTGAGCGCGATCGAGCTAATTCGTTGCATTCGTGACTCGTCTTGGGCGGGCCAGATCCCGCGATCGGGTAGCTTGGACGCGTTCACCCTAGGCGGACGCTGGGCGCGCTGTCAAACCACAAGTTCCTGCGATAACACGGGTTTTGGAGCGCCAAGCACGGGCTGACGCCGCCTCCAGCCGGAGCCTGCGCAACCTGACCCAACTCGCTCTACGCGTGCGAATGCGGCCGGTCTACACCGTTTGGGGGAGTTGACCGCGACCGAACAGCGGACCATGCTTGCCCAGCAACTCGTACGTGCACGGAAGGGTTGCCGCCCGAAAGAGAACAAGATGTCAGAGACTCAAACGCAGAGCACCCCCGAGGCCACCTCGCCCAGCCCGGATGTGATGGAGATGGATCCCATGGCCGGCGGTCTGACCATGACCACCGTCGCCGCGGAGAAGGTCGCCGAGATCCGCAAGGCCGAAGACATCGAAGACAGCTACTCGCTGCGCGTGAAGGTGATCGGCGGCGGCTGTGCCGGGTTCCAGTACGACCTGTTCTTCGACGAGTCCGCCGAGGGCGACAACGAGTTCGAGGTCCATGGCGTGAAGCTGGTGTGTGATCAGATGAGCTTCATGTACCTGATGGGCACCGAGATCGACTACGTCGAGGGGCTGCAGGGGGCCGGCTTCAAGTTTGGCAACCCCAACACGACCGGCAGCTGCGGCTGCGGCAGCAGCTTTTCCGTGTAGTTTAGACCCCCACAGGCGGCTTCGCACTTCGGGGTCACTCGCTTCGCTCGCTCCCTTTGGGGAGTTTGTTCGCGGGGGTATGTGTGGCCCCCTCGAAGGGGGCTCTTCCTCGCGATGTTGACGGTTGGGGGGGAGAGCGGGGGCCGTGCGGGTTTGCGCTTCCTTCCACCTCCTGGGATGGGCTCTAGATGGCCTGGGAGTGGGTTCTCGCACTCGCTGGGCTCGACGAGAAACATGCTGACTGACTTGGGTTTGCGCCTCGAGGGCGTTCATGCGGAGCTGGCTGATCCCGGGCGGCTTCGCTTTGCGGCGGTCATCGGGTTGTTGGTCGATCGTGTCGAGGTCGGCGAGGAGCCGGCCCTGCTGCTGATCGAGCGGTCGAGCACGCTCCGGCAGCACCCGGGGCAGATCGCGTTTCCGGGCGGGAAGGTCGAGCCGGGGGATCGTGACCTGCTCGACACGGCGCTGCGCGAGGCTTCGGAAGAAGTTGGGCTTCCGCGCGAGCAGGTGTCGGTGCTCGGTCGGTTGACGCCGGTGCCAACGCCTACGGGCTACATGATCGTGCCCTTCGTGGGTCGCGTGGAGGGGGAGTGGCAACCGCGGCGGGAGAGCGGGGAGGTCGAGCGGATCCTCATGCCGTCGCTGCGCACGCTGATGGACCCTGCGATCCACCAGCTCACCGGCAGCGTGGAGTGGGAAGGGCAGCACTATGACCTGCACCAATTCAACATCGCGGACCCACCGCTGTGGGGGGCGACGGCGCGGATGGTGTGGGATCTGATCGAGCGAATCCGCGGCTGAGCCCAGACTCACTTCGAATCTGGAGGTGTAGTCTGGGGCGCATTTTTTTTGGGCTAGATGTCGTTGAGCCTATGATTCGTGACGAGCGCAGACCGCTCGGCTAGAGTGCCGCCGCAACCAAGGCCCTGGAGACTTGTACACCGATGACACTACGAATGACTGAATCTGCGTTGCTCTCGTTGCCGCTCGCGTTGGCCATGTGCCTGTCCGCGTGCGGCGACAGCTCGGCCGACGCTGGCGATGGCGAGACCGCGGGGAGCGAGACGGCTACGGACACCAGCACCGGTGACGGTGACGGGGATCCCAGCACGGGCGACGGCGACGGCGACCCTGCCGGCGACGGTGACGCTGACACCAGCTGTCCGGTTGGCTCGGAAGGCTGCCCGTGCACGGGCGGTGGCGCGTGTGACCCCGGGCTGATGTGCGATGGCGGAGAGTGCGTGCCTGCGTCGGGTGACGGCGACGGCGACACGGGTGACGGCGACGGCGACGGAGACGGCGACACGGGTGACGGCGACGGCGACGGCGACACGGGCGGCAGCGCCTGCAACGGCGACGAGTTCATTGCGATCGAGGCGATCGACGCCGACGAGATCGTGGGCTGGAACGAGACCATGAGCCAGCTCGGCGAAGGGCTGATCCTGGCCTACGACAACCAATCGCCCAACGCCTATGTCCAGTTCAATCTGGACATCCCCTGCGATGACGACTGGCACATCTGGGTGCGCGGCATCAACAACCAGGGCGCGGACTCTTACTTCGCGCTGGTCGACGGCGAGCCCATGCCCGTGCCGATCTTCGAGCTCGACTGCACCAATGGACCGCAAGCCCCCGAGTATCAATGGGGCGAGCTGAACTGGCGCGACCAAATGGCGCCTAACTGCGAGTACGTTGAAGACCCGTGGGTCCAGACCTGGGAAGCTGGTGCCCACGTCTTCACGCTTGGGTACCACCCGCAAGAAGCCTACGCGCTCTCGCGGATCTGGCTGACCAACACGGATCAGACCCCGCCCTGATCATCGGCGTTCTCGGGCTGGACCGGTGCATCCATGTGGACGCACCGGTCTTTTTTCATGTGCGTCGCTTGCACCGCCGCAAAGTCGAGAGTTCTGGTCGCATCTGCGATACTCGTGAGCATGTCGTTGCTCCGCTCGACCCAGACCTTGCCATTGTCCTGCCTGTGCTTTTGCGCGCTCCTGCTGGGCGCCTGCGCGGACCCGCCCGCGGGCGAGGAGGCCGGGACCGAGACCAACGGGACCGAGACCAACGGCTCGACCACAGACGCACCGACGGGCACCGAGACCGAGGGCGCAGCCTGCATGCTGCCGGAGAACGACACCCCGACGGCGTCCACCGCCACGATCACGATCCGCAACGACAGCGCCGAGGTCGCCTACCTCCTGCCCAAGTCCGAGTTTGGCTGCAACTACGGCAAATATCAGATCGACATCGAAGGCCAGAACGTCTTTCACGATCACCCAGGCGCCTACCCGTTCGCGTGCGACGCCAACCTGTGTGACTACGGCTGCTCGGATGGCGGGGACATGGGCTTGGTCATCAACCCAGGCGCGAGCACCGAGCTGACCTGGAACGGCGCGGTCTGGCAGCGCGAGACGCTGAGCGACGCATGCATCACCGAGCTGGATTGCGTCAATGCGGCGACGGAGTGCGACGTCCGCAAGATCTACGAGAGCGTTGACTATACCGTGCGGATCCAGCTGTCCGAGACGTGTCCTGGTGTGGAAGACGAGTGCGTCGCGTGCGACAGCGACGTGTGTGAGCTGTTCGTGTATGAGCCTTCGGGGTTCCCGACGTGGAAGTCCTTCGAGGCAAGCGGGACCTTTCCCGAAGGCGTGGAGATTGTGATCAACTAGCGGACGAGGTCAGGTGCGCGGTCTTCGAGGGGACCCGGCCGCCGCGTTCGTGTGCTACCTTTGGGTTCCGCAGCTTTGGTCCGCCGCGCGCGTGTCAGGTGTCAACCTCACGCAGGCCGCCCGGTGAGGTCCTTGCAGCTCGGAGCCCACGCCGTACACGGCGGGAGAGGAGCACCCATTTATTCCATGTCACTGTCCTGGTCGAGTCGCGCCATGTTCCCCCTGGTCCGCCGCGCGGGATGGCTGGCGCTGGCGGGCCTGGCCGGATCGATCCTGACCACGGCCACAGCCAGCCGCCTGTTGGTGACCGAAGAGGCGCTGGTCGAGGTCGCCGCGCGTCCATCCACCACGGCCCCCGTCGAGCGCGCGCCAGCCC
Organism: Enhygromyxa salina; assembly: GCF_000737335.2. Taxonomy (GTDB): domain Bacteria; phylum Myxococcota_A; class Polyangia; order Nannocystales; family Nannocystaceae; genus Plesiocystis; species Plesiocystis salina_C. Next base: position 69,305 of record NZ_JMCC02000027.1, read on the forward strand.
AGCCGGGTGAGCCAGCCCAGCCGGGTGAGCCGGCTGCGGTGCCGAGCGAGCGCGCGCCAAGCCATGGGGACCTCGTGAAGCACAACGTGTTTTGTCCCACGTGCAGGCCGGCTCCTGCGCTAGATCCTGCCGCCCCAGTCCAGGTCGCGCTCGCCCCGACCGAGCTCCCCCTGGTCTTGCTCGCAACGATGGAGTCGGAGGACCCGCTCGACTCCATGGCATCAATCGCCGACAGCGAGCGCAGGTCCACGGGGGTATTTGGCGTCAACGAGCAGCCTCGAGCCGGCGTCGTGATCGCCGAGATTCGGCGCGGTCGCGTGCTCCTGCGTACGCACCAGGGCCTGCGGACGCTCGATCTTCCCAACCCCGATCAGCCCAAGTCCAAGTCCAAGCCCAAATCAAAGCCCAAGCCCGAGAAGCGCGGCTCGAGGGAGATCCCCGGCGCCCGCGAGGCAATTAGCTGCAACGGCCACGACTGCACCGTCGATCGGAAGTTCGTTGAAAAGCTGCTGGCCAACCCCGCGCAGCTGACCCGGCAGGCCAAGCTGGTCCCAGCTGTGAAGGACGGTGACATCCGCGGGTTTCGCCTCTCCCGACTCCGACGCGGCACGCTCTTGCGCTTGCTCGGCCTCCACAATGGCGACACCTTGCTCGCGGTCAACGGCGTCAAGCTCGACTCGATGGACCGGGCGATCGGGCTCTACTCCAAGCTACGCCGCGCGTCGAACCTGGACGTGACCGTCGAGCGCAAGGGCAAGGTCTTTGACACTCACATCGCGATCCGCTGACGCGATCCGCCAAAGCTGTTCGACTCACGCCTTGTCGGGGTCGAGGCCCAGGCCTTCGGCGGAGACACAGCGGACGAAGCCCTCGTAGCTTCGCCCGCCAACGATCCCGCCCCTGCGGCTCTCGGCGTCGCGCTCTGACAACACCATGTAGTCACCCTCGCAGGCCTTTGAAGCCTCTCGCCGCCACAGGGACTTCAGCGTCGCGCTCGAGGTCAGCGGACCGCCCTCTGCCAACACGTAGACGGAGCCGTCCTCCATCGGCGCAGCGAGGGCCTGGGGACCCTGGGTCGCCGCCATCAGGGGTATCGCCGCGAGCGGCGACGCGCATGCGGCCGAGCCGAGGAGGGCCAGAGTGATGCAGAGCTGCGCGCGCATGGGCGACGGTGCCACGAGTTGCTGGTGGTACGAAAAAACTGACGCAGGTGGAGGACCCGGGGACCGGAACAGTCTTGTGGCAGCATGAAGGTCATGCGTGACCCCGTGGGGCTCGACGCCCGAGCCACGGTTCTGCTCCTGGTTGCGCTTGGGTTGGGGTGTGGCCCACGGCCGCCGCGGGCGTTGGGCGTTGGCGAGGCGTTGGGCCCCCAGCACTCGCGTCAACTCGCGCTTCGAGCCGGCGCGGCGTGGTGCTGGGGGAACAACGAAGCTGGGCAGCTCGGGACGGCCGGGCCCCCGTGGTCGCTCGAGGCGTTGCTGGTGGAGTCCGATTGGTCGCTCGCAGGTGAGCCCACAAACGAGTGACTCTGTCACCCAACCCGTTCGGCTACGTTCGTCTGCGGCTCGACCCTGCTAGCCTCCGCGAAGTGCCACCCACCCCCACCGCTCCCGCGACGCTCGACGACGAGACGCTCGCGGTGCTCGCCGCCCACGCCGAGCCGCTCGGGCTGCTCCAACTCGGCGCGGTCCGCCTGGATCACCCCGGCTTCGCCCCCGCGCGCGCGAGCTTGGCCGACTACCTCGAGCGCGGCGCCGAGGGTGAGATGGCGTTCATGTCGCGGAGCGAGTCGGTGCGCATGGATCCGAGCGAGATGCTCCCCGGCGCCAAGTCAGCCCTGGTCGCCGTGGTCCCCTACGCCGGCGAGCCGGGCCCCGTCGCTCGCTACGCACAGTGGAGCGACTACCACACGGAGCTTCACCGTCGGCTCGAGCGCCTGAGCGAACACCTGCACGCGCGCGTGCCCGGGATCGAGACCCTGATCTGCGTCGACACCAAGCCGGTGCTCGAGCGCGCCGTCGCGGTCTTGGCTGGGCTCGGGTTCCTTGGCAAGAACGGCTGCCTGATCGTGCCGGGGTTGGGCAGCTACGTGTTGATCGCCGTGCTGCTCACGACCGCGCGGTGGACAGGCACGGATCGCAGCCCAACCTATGCCCGCGATCAAACCCGCGCGCCGTGGGACGCGTGCGGCAGCTGTCGGCTGTGCCTGGAGCACTGCCCAACCGATGCGTTTGACTCGCCGGGCAAGCTCGATCCACGCCGCTGCATCTCGTACCTCACGATCGAACACCGCGGCCCGATCCCCGATCCGCTAGCCAGCCAAATGGGCCAGCGCATCGCCGGCTGCGACGTGTGCCAAGAGGTCTGCCCCTACAACCGCTCGAGCACCCGTGAGGATCGAGTGCCCGCGTCCGCGTGGCTCGAGCCCCCGCCTGGCCACGCGCGCGTGCCCGATCTGGCTCGGCTCGCGAACGTCGGCAACAACCAGCATCGACAGTTCGTGAAGCAGACTGCGCTCAATCGGATCCCCCGCGCGGCGCTGCGGCGCAACGCGATCTTGGCCCTCGGCAATGGCCAAGGCCCCGCGAGCCAGGATGAACGCGAGGCGCTGCGACTGGCCATGACTGACCCCTCGCCCGAGCTGGCCGCGCTGGCTCGCTGGGCATCCGCGCGTCGACAGGTCGAGTTGGTAGAGTAATTGTGCACACGCAGTGCACTGCCATATGTGTGGTCTAACCCAACTCTATTTCCATACACACCAGTATTGGCGCCCCAAAGCTAGCTTTGGCTTGAATCATATTTGTGGCGGCTATAAAAGAACTCAGTGTCACGTCGAATTGCGCCTTTGGGAACCCTGGTCGTGCTCGTGGGCGCGACGGCGTTGAGCGCCTGCTACTCGGGCATCGACCCCGACGATTGGTACCTCGACGACGGCTTTGGTGACACGCTTGGCGAGACTGACGGCGGCGAGGGCGCCGACAGCGGGCAGGGGGACGGGGACGGGGATCCGAACCCAACGACTGGCGACGGCGACGGAGATCCGAACCCGACGACCGGCGACCCGACGACTGGCGATCCCAGCACAGGCGACGGCGATGGCGATGGCGACCCGACGACCGGCGATCCCACAACCGGCGATGGCGACGGCGACGGCGACGGCGACGGCGATGGCGACGGCGATGGCGACCCGACGACGGGTGACCCAACCACGGGCGACGGCGACGGCGACGGCGACGGCGATGGCGATCCGCTGCCCAACAACCCCTACTGCAACCCGGTCTCCGATTGGATGCAGTCGTGGGTCGACAAGGAGCTCGAGGTCATCGAGCTCGTCAACGCCGCCCGGGCGCAGGGCGGCAATTGTGGCAGCGAAGGCAACTTTGCACCCTCGGGGCCGCTGACCTGGCAAGCCGCGCTGACCTGCGCCGCGCGAGTCCACTCAAAGGACATGGCGGACAACAATTATTTCTCGCACACCAACCAGCAGGGCAACGGCCCCGGGTGGCGCCTGGACCAGGCCGGCTACAACGGCGGCGCTTGGGGCGAGAACATCGCGGCTGGCTACCCGGATCCGGCCAACGTGGTGCAGGGCTGGCTCGACTCGGATGGGCACTGCGCGAACATGCTCAACGGCAACTTCACGCTGATCGGTGTTGGGTACGCGTCGGGCAACGGCCAGTACGGCAGCTACTGGACCCAGACCTTCGGGAAATAGGCCCGGGTCAGCCGTGCTCGCGGATCACGTCGAGCAAGCCCTCGCCGTAGCGCTCCGCCTTGGTCGGACCGATCCCGTGGGCCTGCTGCAGCTGCGCGAGGTCGCGGGGCCGCAGCAGCGCGACCTCGCGCAAGGTTCGGTCGCTGGCGACGACATAAGGCGGCACGTCTTCGGCCTTCGAGACCTCCAGCCGATGGGCGCGGAGCCGCTCGAACAGCGCCTGCGCGGCCTTGTCGAGCTCGGTCCCGTCGCTGGCAGGGCGACGCTCGCGGGGCTTGGTGCGGCGATCGGGCAGGTCGGTTGGCGGCAGCACGATCCGAGCGGGCCGCGTGGCCATCATGACTTCGCGGCCGGCCTCTGTCAGGACCGCGAGCGGGCGATCACCGGGGGTGTACTCGACCCAACCAGCGGCGACGCAGCGGTGCATGAGCTTCTTGACCCAGTGCTCGGGGAACTCCGAGAGCGCGCCAAAGGTCTTCACGCGATCGAGCCCGCCCCGCTGCAGGCGCGCGTCGTCGACCCCGGCGAGCAGCTTGACGGCCGCGGTCAGCCCGAACCTCTGGTGGATCCGCGCGACCCCAGACAGGGCCTTGCGCACGATCAAGGTGGTCTGCTCGTCGTCGAACTCGGCCTCGTCGTCGTCGCCGAGCGCCTCGCACACGTCACAGTGCCCGCAGCCTTCCAACAGCTCGTCCTCGTCGCCGAAGTAGCGCAGGATCGCGTCGTGGCGGCAGGTGCCGCTCTCGGCCCAGCGGATCAGCTCGAGGAACATGCCCCACTTGTGCTCGACGATGTCGGGATCCGGGGGGCGGCCGTCGATGTCGTACTCGAGCAAGCGGCGGCGCAGCGGGAGATCCTGGGCCGAGTAGATCATCAGGCCAAACGCCGGCTCGCCGTCACGACCGGCGCGACCGACCTCTTGGTAATAGGCCTCGATCGAGCCGGGTGGGGCCCAGTGGACGACAGCCCGCACATCGCTGCGATCAATGCCCATCCCAAACGCGTTGGTTGCGACCACGACCTGCAGCTCACCGCTGGAGAACGCTTGCTGCACGCGCTCGCGCAGGTTGCCGTCGAGCCCGGCGTGGTAGGCCCCGCACTGCCAGCCCTTGCTCTGCAGCCGCTCACACTCTTGCTCGGTGATCTTGCGGGTGGGGGCATAAATGATCGCGGCGCCCGGGCTGCTGCTGTCTGGCTTACCGAGCGCTTGTTGCAGCAGCGCGTCGAGCTGCTCGCGGCGATCGCTGGGGCGCCCGGCTTCGATCGCGCGCAGGCGCAGGTTGGGCCGCGCGAAGCCACGGACGATCTGCGGGGTGTTGGCGCCAAGGTGAAGCTTGGCCAGGATCTCGTCGCGGACGATCGGCGTGGCCGTGGCGGTGCACGCCAACACCTTGGTGTCGCCGGGTAGCGAGCGGATGAACTCGCCGATCTGCATGTACTCGGGGCGAAAGTCGTGACCCCACTCCGAGATGCAGTGGGCCTCGTCAACGGCGACCAGCGGGACGCGGATGCGCGCCAACAGCCCGCGAAAGCCCCCAAACATGAGGCGCTCGGGCGCGACGTAGACCAACTTGTAGGCCCCCGCCGCGATGTCGCGCATGCGCTGGCGCAGCTCGCTGCTGTCCAAGGTGGAGGCCAAGAAAGTCGCCGGGATCCCGCACGCCTGCATGCTGGACACCTGATCGTGCATGAGGGCGATCAGCGGGGAGATCACCAAGGTGGTGCCGGGCAGCAGGGCGGCGGGCAGCTGGTAGGTCAGGCTCTTGCCGCCGCCGGTTGGGGCGACCAAGAGCAGCCGCGTGGACTCGAGGAGGGTCTGCACGGCCTCGCGCTGGCCGGGGCGGAATTGCTCGTGGCCGAAGATCTGCAGGCCCGCGTCGAGATCCAGCGCGCCGCCCTCGAGCAGGGGCACCAGGGGATCCGCGCACTGGGGGGCGCGCGCAGTGGGGTCTGGACCCGGGTCGTCTGCGTCCTCGAACACCTCGTCGAAGTCGTCGAGCGGGACCTGATCCATCCATGCAGGCGGTTCGAGGTCGGAGCGTGGATCAGCCATCGAAGTCCGGTATCGGCCACCGCGAGGGGGAGTTGCAAGCCGCGGCAAAAAAACTAGCGATCGTTGTCGAGCGCGGCCCGCCGACCGCGGCCGGAACGCAGGGATACCGGCACGCTACCAGTGAGTGAGCGCTCGCGGCCGTGCACGCCACCTCGTCTAAGATCCCCCGATGCGACGCCTGCTCCCCATGAGTCTGACCCTGCTGTTCGCGTGCAAGCCCGGCGATGGTGACGCCGCGAAGGACGGGGCTGACGGGGTTGCGGCCCGCGACGCGAAGCCCGAAGGCGACACCAAGCCCGCGGGCGACGCCAAGCCGGAGGGAGACGCCAAGCCGGAGGGCGACGCGAAGCCCCAAGCCCAGCCCGCGAAGCCCAAGCCCGACGAGGCCCGCGACCTTCGCCGCAAGCTGCTGACGTTGCTCAACGAGGGCCGCGCGCTGACCAAGCAAGAGAAGTACGAGCCGGCGATGGCCAAGTACCGCGAGGCGCTGGCGATCGACGCCAGCGATGTGGCGGTGCTCGGCGAGCTGGGCTGGGCGGCCTACCGGTCTGGGGATCTGGAGCTGGCCCACCGCACCACCGTTGGCGCGCTCAAGTTCGTCCGCGAGGACAAGCAGCGCGGGATGCTGCTCTACAACCTTGGCCGGATCGAAGAAGACCGCAACAACGCTGCGGGCGCGATCGTGCACTACCGCGACTCGCTCGCGGCCCGGCCCGGCAACGCGACCGTGCAAGCCAGGCTCGACGCGCTGGTGGCCGCCAGCGCGACCGCCCAGCCGGCGGCGCTCGCAGACGACGAGTACCGCCCGCTCGAGACTCTGGCGGCTCAGCTCCCGGATCTCGCTGCGGCTTGCAAGGTGGTGGTCGAGGCTCGCTGCGAGGACTACACGATGGAAGAAGGCGAGCCGTGCAGCTGCGAGCCCACGTTGATCGCCGCGCCCGGTGCCGATCAGAGCTGGGGGCTGCTCAGCATTCACAGCGAAGGCATGCCCTCTCAAGCCGCGTGGTTCCCGGTCGTGCAGACCGACAAGGGCTGGACGGCGTTCGCCGAGGTGCTCTACGAGTACAACCCCGGGGCGTTTGGCGTGTTCGAGGACGTGGTGATCGGCGCGTCGACGATCGAGCCGCTGCTGGCCAAGGGCTCGCAGCTGGTCATGCACGTTGGTAAGGACCGCATGGATCGGGACATGGGTCTCAACGAGATCGAGATGGAAAACTACCGGGCGACCGTCGTGTGTGCACGCGACGAGAACCGGGCCTACTGCACACGGGCGCTGGTCGAGACCTACAGCTATCGGCGCGAGATCGAGTTTCCCGAAGAGGAAGCCAGCGGCGAGTTCGAGGACATCGACCACGAGGGCGTGCCAACCAGCAGCGTGTTGGAGGCCGCGTTCGAGCTTGTCGAGGGCGCGCTGGTGATCAAGTGGACGAGCGTCGAGGGCGGCTACGACCGCACGGGGCCGCACGTGGTCGTGCCTGGCTGGGTGCTGGCGGCCGGCCGCTACCCGCTCGAGAAGTTGCTCGGGCTGTAGAGCAGCGCGATCGTGAGCGTCGCTTGTCCGCTGCACCGTCGGTGGTATCCATTGTCCATGCGCTGCGAATCTGCGGTCGTGGTGTTGGCGATGGATCCGCTCGGGGGGGTGGTGTTCATCAATGCGATGTTCATCGGCGCCGGCAGCCAGCCATGACGTGGTCGTGGCGCAAGGTCGAGCGTGCAGCCGCGCGCTCGCTGGGCGTGGCGCTCACGCTTGCAGGCATCGCATGCTCCGCCCGCGAACCGGTGGGCGATGAGCATGGAATGACCGGTGACATGAGCAGCTCCGCGTCCGACGGGGATGGGGATGGAGACGGGGACGGAGACGGAGACGGAGACACGGGCCCGCTGCCCAACATCAACGTGCTGGTGACCCGCGATCTCGTCGAGGACTCGGTGTGGACGACGACCGCGTCATTTGGGCCCCAGCACTGCGCCGTCGAAGAGGGCTGCGTCGCTCAGCCTGGCGAGCGTCGGCTGCTGCGCTTTTCCACCTACACGCCCAACCTGGGGACGGCAGACTTCATTGTGGGCAGCCCCACCCTGACGCCCGCGCGCTTCGAGTGGGACGCCTGTCACGAGCACTGGCACTTCTTGGACTACGCTGGCTACCGCCTGCTCGACGCGCGGGGCGAGGTCGTGGCCAGCGGTCACAAGATGTCGTTCTCGCTGATCGACCTCGCGCCGTGGCTCGCGGACGCCGAGCCGGGCAAGTACCCGCTAGATGACGGGACCCAGGGGATCAGCGTGGGCTGGGCCGACGCGTACGTGAGCCAGCTCGACTGCCAGTGGGTCGACATCACGGGGATCCCGGCGGGCGACTACCAGCTCGAGATCACCGTGAACCCGCAAGCTGCGATCCAAGAGAGCGACCACGCCGACAACACGCTGTTGATCCCGATCTCGCTGACGGATGTCGACACCGGACCGCCCGGACCGCCCGATGACTGGAGTTGTCCGCTGCCCGCGTATGGAGCCAACGACGTGTGTGATTGTGGCTGCGGGGCCTTCGATCCCGACTGCGCCAACCCGACCGCTGACGCATGTGAGATGTGCAACCAGCCGGGCTCGTGCGCCGAGGATGAGGCCGACTGCAGCTCGATCGCGGCAAATGACAACTCGACCTGCGGGTGACGGGGTGGCGAGCCGCGGCAGATCTGATCGGCTAGGATGGCGCCATGCAAACCCGATTGACCTCACTCTCGACCTTGTCGTTGGCGCTGTGCCTGGCCCTCATCGGTTGTGGCGACGACGTGCCCACAGGCGAAACCTCGACCGAGTCGAGCGCCAGCGGGGATGGGGATGGTGATGGGGACACCGGCGATGGGGACACCGGCGATGGGGACACCGGCGATGGGGACACCGGCGACGGAGACGGCGATCCCGGGGACGGGGACGGGGACGGGGATGGAGACGGGGACGGGGATGGGGACACCGGCGACGGAGACGGCGACGGGGATGGAGACGGTGATGGGGATGGGGACGGGGACGGGGACGGAGACGGAGACGGGTGCTTCCCGCTCACCGACGATCCATCGGAGATCGGCAACGACTGCAGCTTCAACATGTGCGGTCCCGGTTACACCTGCAAAGGCTTCAACGGCTTCGTGTTCACCGAGTCATGCCAGATCCTCTGCACCGAGAGCTGCGAGTGCCCCGACGGCTACAGCTGCGTGCCGATCCAAGACAAGGGCGACCAGTGGATGGAGTGCCACAACTAGTATTAGCGAGGCTCGCGCCTCAGACCGACGAGGCGAGTAGGTCGCGTCGGCCGCCGG
>NZ_JMCC02000269.1 GCF_000737335.2 Enhygromyxa salina
GAGCGGCCCGTCGCGCAGTTCGGGCTCGCGCACCGAGGGCGCGGCCGCGAGCTCGTCGCCCTCCCCGCCCTCACCAAAGCGGGCGAGGAGCTGGGCGCGCGACAGCGTGGCGAGCGTCCGTCGGTCGACCTTGTCGTTGAGCGTGCGCGGCAAGCTGTGCACGCGCACGAGCGAGTCGGGGATCATGTAGTCCGGCAGCCACGCCGCGAGCTGCTCGCGGCGTGGCGCGGCGGCGCCCTCGGCGAGGACGTAGCAGGCACGCAGCGAGGGGGACCCGTGCTCGCGGACCACGACCACGGCCTCACGCACGCCGTCGAGGCGCAGCAAGCTGGCCTCGATCTCGCCGAGCTCGATCCGATGGCCGCGGAGCTTGACCTGCGCGTCCTTGCGACCGATGTACTCGACGCGCCCGTCGGCGAGGCGACGGACCAGATCACCCGTCCGATACATCCGCGCCGTGGGATCGTCGACGAAGGGATCGACGACGAAGCGCTCGGCGCTGAGCTGCGGTCGGCCGAGGTAGCCGCGGGCGACCCCGTGGCCACCGATGTAGAGTTCGCCGACCACACCGATCGGCGCCAGGGCCCCGGCGCTGTCGAGCACGTAGAGCGCCGTGTTGGCGATCGACTCACCGATCGTCACGCGGTCCCCGGCGCGCAGGCGAGCGAGCGAGGACCAGATCGTCGTCTCGGTCGGCCCGTAGAGGTTCCAGACTTGGGCGTTGCGCGCGACCAAGGTCGCGGCGAGGTCGGCGGGCAGGGCCTCGCCGCCACACAGGACCTTGAGCGTCGGCGAGCCCGGCCAGCCCGCGGCCTCGACCATGCGCCAGGTCGTTGGCGTGGCCTGGATGACCGTGGCCTCGCTGGCCTCGATCGCCTCGCGCAGGCGCAGGCCGTCGCGGGCGACCTCGGCCGCGACGAGCTCGACAGTCCCGCCACAGATCAACGGGAGGTACAGCTCGAGGCCCGAGATGTCGAAGCACACCGTCGTCAGCGCCAAGAGCGTGTCCCCCGGGCCAAAGCCCGGCTCGCGCGCCATCGACGACAAGAAATTGGTAAGCGCGCGATGGGGCACGCGCACGCCCTTGGGTCGGCCCGTCGAGCCCGAGGTGTAGAGCACGTAGGCGTCGTCCTCGGGTCCAGCCATGCCGGGCGAGGGCCGCTGGGGCGGAGCCTCGTCCGCGTCGATGAGCAGCCGCGCTGCGTCGCCGTAGTCGGCGTCGATACTCGAGTGCGTGAGCATCAGATGGAGCCCGGCGTCCTCGGCCATGTAGCGCAGGCGCTCACTCGGGTACGTGGGATCGAGCGGCACGTAGGCCCCGCCCGCGGCCTGCACGGCCAGCAGCGCGACGGGCAGCAGCACGTCGCGGGGCAGCAGCACGCCGACCCGCCGCCCGCGCCCGACCCCAGCCGGGCGCATGA
>NZ_JMCC02000270.1 GCF_000737335.2 Enhygromyxa salina
GAGTGACATCCCGGCGGCCATGGGGGGCGGCCTTCTCATCCCATCCGGTACAGCTGCGTTTCGGCTCCTCGCCCTCGCCGAAAATTCCGGCGCGAGGCGACGCGATGCATTGCACCACGGGCTGCTAGGCTCGACGGCTGCGCGGGGAGCCGATCGAGCTGCGCGTACAGATCGCACACTACCGGCGCTACTGGGCCGAGGTCGAGGCCGCCGAGCGTGCTGCCGTGAAGGCTGATGACAAGGTTGCGTATGGATCGGGGATCGACGTCATGTCTGCTGCGCGCGAGGCTGGGATCGAGCACGTCGGGATCGCGTCTGAGAAGCTGTAAGTGGCGCGGGCACGGGCTAGCAGCTCACCCGCCAAGCTGTACCGGCAGAGCCCAGCGCCGTTGCCGACCAGGAACGACGTCACCGACGTGGCTGCGGGCTCGGCCACGGTGACGGAGGCCACGGTGACGGAGGCCTCGGGCTCGTGCCTCGGGGCGGCCGGCGGCAACACGGGCGAGCATGCGGAGGCCACCCCCAACAGCAGGACTCGGCGGGTTCGGTGACGACCGCGACGCATGCCGTGATTGAGACTCGATCTGTTCGAGGTGTCCAGCCCAAGCGAGCGGGTGCTGCTCACCGTTCGACTGAACACCAACTTTCAGCGGCCGGCCATGCCGAGCTTGCTCTTGCGGTAGTCAAAATGCGCGATGAGATCATGAGGGTGCAGCACCACCGCGTGCGTGCCATCGCGCCAGGCGTGTTTGAACCGATACACCAGACGCTGGCGCTCGGGAGTGAGCTCGAGCCGCTCCTGAGCGACTGGCGGTCGCGCGACGTACCGGCATAGTCGCTCGAGTCGTCGTCGATCTCGACCGTCGATCGCCGGCCCGGCGTGTACATTGACGCCACCGACTTCGGCGAGCGACTCGCCGGGTGCAGGGACCTCGCAGACCGGATGCACGCCGAAAGTTGTGTCGGCGGTGGTCTTGCGAGAAGGGTGGACGCGCGACGTAGCCCCACAAACGCCGATGTGTTCGGAGGGGTCCCCATCGTCGAGATCGCGGTCAACGACGACATCTGCGTCCGCTCGGCAGCGGGCGAGGTCAGGTGCTGGGGCTACGAGACCAAGAGCGCCCAGCTCGTGTTCGATCGCGCCATCGACATCGATGTTGGGCCCGGTGACGGCTGTGCGCGCGACGCCGCGGGTGAGATCTGGTGCTGGGATCTGCGACAGCCTGGCGCAGCCCGATCGCCGCGGCGAGTTGCGCTGCTGGAGCATCGGGGGTGAGTGCGCGGTGACGTGTCGCGGCCGCGTAGCGACGACCCTGTGAGCATCGGAGCTGCGGTCCGGGTCCCCAAGCTCTCGCAGGTGGAGTCTCTGTTCGGAGGTCCGGGGTCGACGGACTGCGAGCACGTAAGCATGGGTGCCATCGTGCCAGGCTCGTTCGAGCCCACAGTGTG
>NZ_JMCC02000271.1 GCF_000737335.2 Enhygromyxa salina
TCGCCGTCGCCTTGCACGGTGCTGCTGGACTCGCTCGTGGTGTCGTCGCTCTTGCCGTCGTCGTTGCACGCGAAGACGAGTGGAAGCACGAACAAGCTCAGCAAGGGCAGCCGCTTCATGCGCTCACATTCGCACGCGGGGCCTCGGCTGGCAATCGAGATCGCCATCCGCGGGGAGCTCTCTCGCACTCCAGCGGAAGTGCCGGTGCGGTCCCTGAGGCTGTTCGACGACGCAGGGCTGCGAGGACGTGTCCGATCCCTCCCGGCCGCCGACACCGAGCCCAGCGCCCGACTGTGCGCGATGGGGCGAAGGTCCGCGACCAGGCTCATGCAGCAGGCGTTCCTCGTTCACGTCGAGGACGGAGCCATCACGAGGATCCAGACGGTGCCCTGTCCGAAGGCCTGAGCCTCGGTGCGGTCGACCACGGGGACTTTGCCGACGGATGGCTTTCAGAACGGGCCGGTGTCACCAACTGGCGGTTGTCCGCGCCCGCGATCACCGTGGCCGCCGTGACCGAGGTCGAGATCGTGAATTGCGACATCTCGAACAGGTCACTGTGCCGGCGGATGCCGAGGCGGGTGGGGCACTCGGCGGCGTGAACATTCGCAGCTGCTCGCGGGATGTCGAGATCATTGACTGCGACATCGACGGCGGCAAGGGTTTCGGGATCGCGCTTGGCCACGGACGCTACTACGCCGATGATGTGGGGCTGGTTGACCGATATACTGTGTTGAAGGAGGGGGTCACGGTTGGCGTGGGTGAACTCGTGGTTGATGAGGAGGGCGCCCAGCCCGACCCATGTCTTTGCGAGGAGGGCGATGACCCTCAGGGTCCGCCGACGCCATTCGAGCCAAAGACCTATCTGCCGGGCGGGCCGATCGAGGATCCTACACTGCGAATGTGACTACGCATTGTCCGGTGACGACGAGTCTAGGCGAGGTTGTTGAGGCGGATAATGTTGCTATAATGTCAAGCGTGACCAACCCGAATTGCGCCTACAGTCTAAGTGTTTTCACACCAGGCGACGTCAGGGTCATGGTTGCCACAGGTGTCCTCTAACAGATCGGGCCTATTGCGTGCAGCAGCACCCGACCCAGTCACCCAAGTTCCAATTGATGGGGCTTCCACAATTCAAACTGGATCCGTTGCTGACGTTGCCAGTGTTGCAGCTGTTCATCTTGTCCGTGTAGACATGTGTATCGAAGCCACACCCCTCATCGACGCATGCCTGGTCAAACGTCCCACACATCTCGTCACAGTTGATATAGCCGTCAGCCTGACTGTAACATGGGTAGATTGTGGGCAGACACGCGCCGTCGACGCAGGATCCGATATTTGGGAATGCCTTGTCGATCCAGTTGCAGACGGTGCCGCAAGACCCACAGTTGTCGTTGTTCTCCATGACGTCGATGCACTGACCATCGCACATCATCTCGTTGGGATTGG
>NZ_JMCC02000272.1 GCF_000737335.2 Enhygromyxa salina
CCAATCCCAACGAGATGATGTGCGATGGTCAGTGCATCGACGTCATGGAGAACAATGACAACTGCGGGTCTTGTGGCAACGTCTGCAACTGGAAGGACAAGGGATTCCCGAAGATCGGATCGTGCGTCGATGGAGATTGTCTCCCTACGTTCTACCCATGTTTCACCCAGGATGATGGCCTCGTCAACTGTGATGAAATGTGCGCGAGCTTTGGCGAGACCTGCGCTGACAACGCGTGCGATAACAACACCCACGTGTATACCAATAGCATGGCTATTTGTAGCAGCGGCGTTGTTGGCGGCCAGTCTCCGTTGGACTGCGGCAGCCCCATCCCTTGGTTGGGGGACTGGGTTGGTTGCTGCTGCACGCAGTAGCTTGCGCAGTATTCTACGCTGTGCCTGCCGCGACCATGACTTTGACGTCACCGTCCAAACCCGGACTTAGGTCGTAGACTCAATAATCGGCCCCCTCGTCACCTTGCCATTGTTGCGAATCGTGTTGTCGTGGATCCACGCGTTGACCGATGCCGCCAGACACCCTACCCCGCGCCTTGTCAAAGTAGCGATACCCTTACGGGCTCGTGTCCGTCGTGCAGTTATCCTCGATGATGGGTGTTCCAGATGTCGCGATTCACGATCTCGACCTCGGTCGCAGCCGCCACTGTACTCGCGGGCGCGGACAACCGCCAGTTGGTGACTCCGGCCCCGTTTTAAACGTAGTTGCCGTCGGCCACGATCGTCAGGTTCTCGAGACTGATCTGCTTGCACTCGCCCGCGCCCTCACCATCGAAAATCTCGACGCCCACGGACGAGTACGCGATGATCGTGAGACCCTTAATCACAACCCCCGTGCAGTCATCAATTTTGAATCCGGGTGGCTCGAACATCGTGAAGCTCGTGTTGTCGGTGGTCGACGCTGGATTGCGGACAACATCGCTGCGAGATCGACGAGGGCCGACAGCAAGGAGCACGTGCTGCTACTCGACCTTCTACAGGCCCAGCATCGAACCCGTCGGCGACCGCACCGAGGCTCAGGCTTCGGGCAGGGGACCGTCCGGCTCCTCGTCACGGCTCCGTCCTCGACGTGGGCGAGGAAGGTCTGCGGCATGAGCTCCTCGGCCTGGTCGGGGGCCTTGGTCCAGAACATGCGGTAGATCGTAGCGCCATGGCGGTCGTAGAGTTCGGTGCCCGCTTTGGTGTCAGCTTCGCGCCAGCGCACGGTCGGGCGATGAGATCGGTGTCGGCGGCGGGGACGGAGCCGACAGGTCCTCGCAGCCCTGCGTCGTCGAACAGGCTCAGGGACCGCACTGGCACTTCCGTTGGAGTGCGAGGGAGCTCCCCGCGGATGGCGATCTCGATTGCCAGCCAAGGCCCGGCGTGCAAACGTGAGCACATGAAGCGGCTGCCCTTGCTGAGCTTGTTCGTGCTTCCACTCGTCTTCGCGTGC
>NZ_JMCC02000273.1 GCF_000737335.2 Enhygromyxa salina
CTCCCGATAGGTCAGCCCGCGCTCGTCGTAGATCGTGGTGATCGTGGCCTCGCCCAGCTGCTGTAGCGTGACCTCGCGGTTGGCATCGTAACTCAGCGCGCTGGTGATCACGCGACCATCGCCAACCTGCTCGGTGGTGAGCGTGAGCTCGTTGAGAACGTCATACGCAAGCGAGGTCGAGACCACGCCGTTGCCCTGCGGCGCACCTGCACAATCGAGCGCCTCGTAGTCGACGCGGACCAGGTTCATGTTGGCGTCATAGATGTGATCCGTGTACGCCCGCGTGGCCGCACCGCCTCCGCATGTCGCAGGGCACGTGGTGGCAGGACCCAGCTCGCGGACCAGCTCGTCGCGCGCGTTATAGAGGTAGAGCTTGTCGTTGCCGCGCGGGTCTACGCGCCGGACCTCGTTGCACGCGGCGTCAAACTCCTTGGTGGTCGTCAGCGCCAGCCCATCAGGGTCGACGACCTCCTGACGAACATGCCCGTCATCGGCGTACGTGAAGACCACCTCGCGGCGGACCCCCTCTGGGTCCGCGGGCAGCTGATGCCGGGTCAGCTGCCCGACAGAGCTGTACTCCATGTCTTCGCGGGAATCTGGCTCGGGGTGAATGATCGAGGTGCGATTCCCGGCGGCGTCATAGCGTGCCTGGGTGACGTTGCCGCGCGCGTCGGTGGCAAGCACGACGAAGTCTTGGGCGTCGTGTTCGTTGCCGAGTCCCGGCGCGTACTCGAACAGCTCGCGGATCGGGGGGAACCCGCTGTCACACGCTTCGCCCTCATGGCGACGCTCTCGCAGGTTGCCTCGGATCCGCGGCGACGCGGCGGAGTTCAGGTCTCCCTCGTAGATCGAGACGGTCGCGTTACCCCGCGGGTGGACGACGCGGCTGACGTGGCCATCGGCGTTGTAGGCGAACCGCGTCTCGAAGTAGTCCGGGTCATCGGACCGCAGCTTGTCCACAGGTGGGTTGAGCAGCACCGTGGTCGGCAGATCCGGGTTGGCGAACCCGGTGTACTCCCGGCGCAGCACGAGCTGATTATGCGCGTCGAAGAAGTGCGCGCTCACCCGGCCCACCCGATCATTCACCCAGGCCATCGCAACCGCGAAATTATTGTCAGGCGCGGGCCCAACACTGGCGTACGTCATACTGATACGATCATCGGGATCGCCCCATGCCTGCGCGACGAGTCGATCAAACACGTAGTCGCTCGGGTCGACGGTGCTAGCGTAGGTGTTGCGCAGGTAGGTCTGCCCCAGGCTGTCCTCGATCGTCAGCAGGTTGCCATCCAGCTCGGAACGCCCGGTGTCCCTCGCGTAGGTGTACACGGTCCGCGTCCCATCCGGGAAGTCGTTGCCGGTGACGGTGCCAGTGATCGGGGGAAGCGTGACGCTGCGAAGATCATGCAGGTTCCCGCCCGGCTCGTCGGCCCCGTAG
>NZ_JMCC02000274.1 GCF_000737335.2 Enhygromyxa salina
TCCGCGCGCAGCCTCAACGCCGGCGGTCCAGTGTTTCGTGTGAAGGTCCGCGCGGACCACCCGGTGCTCCGGGATCACTGCATCGCCGGACGCATGATCTTGCCGGGGGTCGCGACGATCGAGCTCGCCCTGGCGGCGCTCGAGCTGGTCGCGCCCGGGCGGGCGCCGTGCCTCGAGCAGCTGTGCTGGCTGCGCCCGCTCGAGGCGGGGCCCGACGGCCTCGAGCTGTTCGTTGGGATCCGCCGCGGGGTGTCCGAGGGCGACGAGCCGATCGAGATCGACATCGAGACCGAGCTGGGTGTCCACGCCCAGCTGCTCGCGCGCTTCGAGCTGCCCACGCTCACGCCTGAGCCGGCTCCTGCGCCCGCGTCGACCTCGGCCTCAAGCTTCATGGCCGCGGATTTCTACGCCAGCTTGGCCCGCGCCTCGATCAACTACGGGCCGTGGTACCGCTGCGTCAGCGACCTGCAGCTCGACGCGGAGGGGGTGCTCGCGCGGCTCGAGCTGCCGGACGCGGCGCAGCCCAGCTACTGCCTGCACCCAGCGCTCGCCGACGCCGCGCTGCAGTCGGTCGCCGGGTTCCTGCTCGATCCCACCAACCCGGGCGCGGGCGGGCCCACCTCGGTCGCTGTCTCGGTCGCGCGGGTCGTCGTTGCGAGCGCCCTGCCCTCGCGCTGCTGGGCGCGGGTCCGCGAGCGCGACGCTGGGGTCTACGATGTCGCGCTGTTCGACGACGACGGTCGCGTCTACGTGCGCTTCGAGGGGCTGCACTTGCAGACGCTCGGCCAGACCCACGGCCCGACCCACGGGCGCGAGTCCGCCACCGCCTTCGCGCCGCGCTGGGAGCCGGTCACCGCGTGCGCGCCGGTGCTCGTGAACGACTGCGCGCTGCTCGTTGGACCCGGCGTGATCCTGGAAGCAAGCGTCGAGGTTCACCCGGTCCATCGCCTCGCCGCCGAGCCAAGCGTTGCCGCGCTCGAGGCCGCGCTCGCCGAGCTGAGCTGCGCGCGGCTCGTGTACTGCGTGGGCGCCAACGGATCGGCCAGCTCGATCGCCGCGCTGGTCCAGGCGCTGGATCTTCGGGGCCGCAGCGAGGGCCCGCTCGAGCTCGTGATCGTGAGCGCGGGGGCCCAACAGCTCCCCGGCTACGATCCCCGCGCAGCCGAGCTGCCTGGATCGAGCGCGGCGCTCTCGGGTGTGGCCGCCGTGCTCACGCGCGAGCGCCCGCGCTGGCGGGTCTGGTGTGTGGACGTCGAGCGCGGGGCCGCCCCGACCCGCTGGATGTTGCCGGCGGCGCCGCTA
>NZ_JMCC02000275.1 GCF_000737335.2 Enhygromyxa salina
GGGCGGGCCGCCGCCGCCGCCACCACTGGGAGGGCCTCCGTCGCTGGATGGGCCGCCCTCGCTCGCTGGGTCGCCGGGTCAGGCCGCGGGCCCACCAAGCCTGAACGGGCCGCCCAGCATCTCGGGCATGGGTGGGCCGCCGAGCTTGAACGGGCCGCCCAGCATGTCGGGCATGGGAGGCCCACCCTCGCTGGATGGGCCGCCCGCTCTGGGCACGCCTTCGTACGGGCAGAGCGGCCCTCCGTCGCTCGACGGCCCCCCGCCGATGATGGGGGGACCCGCGATGATCGGCGGCCCACCGTCAATCGCGGGCGCCCAGGCGCCGCCGTCGATGTCGAGCCCAGCGGTCGACGACACCTCGCCCCCGCCGCGCCGATCCGGCGCGGAGGCGACCGGGTTCGTCGATCTTGGCGGCGTGCATCGGGCAATTCGCGAGCTGCGTCCTGCCTATGAACACTACGAGGCGGCGCGCGCCCAATTCGAGCAGTCGGTTGAAGCGTCGCTGGCCAAGATCCCCGCCAACACCCGCGACACGGCGATGGCGTTCCTGCGCCGCGAGTTTCCCGAGATGCCCGGCGCCACGGCCTTCGCCGCGCCCGCGGCGGCGACCGGGGGCGTGCCCGAGGCGTCGAGCACCGTGACCAACTTTGCCGCCCACGTGCTCGGCACCGTGACGCCGCCGGGCGACGCGGACGAGCAGTCGGCCTTCCTCGCGCGGATCGCCGATATTCTGCAGACCACAGCGCAGGCGTTCGTCGAGATCCGCAATGTCCAGGCCCGGTTCGGCGAAGAGATGGGGGTTCGCACGATCCGCGAATTCACGCCGCTGCACGCTGCCGCCGACGCGCGGGGGGTGCTGGACTACCTGCTGGATTGGCGTCGTGGCGGGCCGGAGCGGAACGCTCAGTTGTCTGCGGTGTATAGCGACTTCATGCTGCATCAGGTTGCGCTGATCAATGGGGTTGTCGAGGGGGTGCAGGCGATGATGGATCAGTTTCGGCCGGCGGAGATCGAGCGGGGGGTTGGGGGGCTGAGTAAGGCTGCGGGGGCTTGGAAGAAGTACTCGGAGCGGTATGTGGAGGTTGTGGAGGATCGGGGGATTGCGGCTTTGGTGTTTGGGCCGGAGTTTGCTCGGGCTTATTCGGAGGTTGGGAATGGGTGATTGATCGGTTGGTGAGGGTGTTGTGTGTTGTGCGGAGGGTGTTGTGTTGTTGTGCGGAGGGTGTTGTGTTGTTGTGCGGAGGGTGGGGTGCCGACGGGACACCGCGCACGGGCTGCAGATGGCCTCAACCCGGCTAGTGTCCTTGACACCCCAATTTCGGTGTATTTGAGTCAAGTTTGGTTCAAGCGGCGAGCCTCCCAGTCTCCCACAGCTTGGTC
>NZ_JMCC02000276.1 GCF_000737335.2 Enhygromyxa salina
TGGTCGTTGCGCTGGTGAACCCGTTGCCACCGGCCAGCAGCAGGCCGCCAACGGCATAAAACCCGAGCGCAGCCACGCTGGCGGCCCCGTCGGCGTCGACCAGCGCGAAGCCCAACCACTGCGAGAAATGGTCGACGCCGCCAAGCAGCATCAGCGCACCCGCGACCATCACCAGGCCGATCGACAAGGTCGCACCCTCACCCAGACGAGCGACCGCGCGGCCGACGATGAGGCCCTGAAACACGACCATGTTCACGCCAATATAGGTCATGAATAGCCCAGTCTCGCCATAGCCCCAGCCAAACACCTGCTCGCCGAACACCGCGGACGAGCCCGCGACGATCCGCGCCAGGAACACAATCCGCAGCGCGTGGGCAAACCCCAACACCAGCGCGGCCACGACCGAGCCGGCGATCGAGACCAACATGACGGGCCGTCGCCCGTAGCGACCGCTGATCCCCCCGAGCACCGGGGACATCACGAACTGCGCCGCGGAGAAGGCCGTTGACAACAGCGCGACCATCGTCGCGCTCGCGTGCATCAGGCTGCGAACTTCAGCTCGAGCTGGGCGGGGGAGAGGCGACGAAGAGCTCGGCGGAAAGACCAAGCGAGGCGGCGCGATGCATTGCACCACGGGCTCCTAGGCTAGGGGCTACTGCTCGTGTCGTCCTTGCAACCTGGACCCCAGATGGCGATCTGATAGCAGCAGTAGTTGGTCTCGTTCCCGAGAAATTTGGCGTTCTCAACGGTCCGCATGCAGCCGAACTCGGAGTGCTGAAGATCGCAATCGGGCCTGACCTCGCTGATTTTCCCCTCGACTTCGTCAATGACCTCAGCGATCGGGCACAGCTTGCACTCACCGTCAGATTCGGGCGGGAGGCAGACCGACAATGACTTCGACGCATGTTTTTCGTTCCAGACCGGGGGATTGAACTCCCCTTCGCACCAAACGCGCTCGCCGGGCTCGCCGAGTTGTGCGTCGACCGCGACGCACTCGCCGGACGTGTCTTCCGAACAGGCGAAGCTGTGGAAGACGAGGATGAGCAGGGCGACGTGAGTTCGTGAGTGCATGGCTGACCTCCTTTGCTAGGGCTCCTCGGGCCCACAGATTCCGAGTGACCCCGCGTCCAGCAGTGCTCGGGCTGGGGGCACTGCGAATGTTGACTGCAACCGGAATGATCGAACGCGTTGGGCCGCGGGACCTGCTTATCTGGAAACTTCAGCGCCCAAGTTGTCCGTTGCTCGAGCCACCCCGGCCAATGCACGTAGGCGTGGAAGCCCGTGCTGTGCA
>NZ_JMCC02000277.1 GCF_000737335.2 Enhygromyxa salina
ACTTGGCCGGCGAGTGATCGGAGGATCAAAATGAAGACTCTCAGTCCGGTTCCCCTCGTTCAGGTTCCCCTGATCCACTTTACCGACAACGCTGGGTATGAGGGAATCACATCGAGCCACACGTTACGTGGGAGCGGCGGTATTTTTGCATTGCCGGAGTCGGCAGCTCAACGCAGCGCCGGCACCCATGCTCTGTTGACCGGTCTGTCCCCTGCCAAAACTGCGCGAAACGTAGCGATTCCTCAGGCGGCTATGCACCAGTTCAATCGAGTAGTTCCGATTGGCCCTTATTCGGCGATGAAGGCTGCCGGCGGGGTCCGCTACACCGCGCCGGGATCCCTAAACATGACGACAGGCGCATTCACCCAGACAGGCTCACGCATAGTACCCATGAGCGTAATATATGGACCCGACACATTTATCCTTGGGGCGCTGAGCTTGTCCGCAGTTGCCATTAAACGCCGTATCAACTCGATCGACGGGAGGGGGCAACGTGACAATTGACCTACGCGGCTCAGACGCCTGGGTCAAAATAGCGACTTGTCTAGGGGCTATGGGTCTTCTCTGCGGGGGAGTGGGGCTTGCGTGCTCAGTCGAGTGGCTGCTCATTCTCGGGTTAGCGCTAAACGCTCCTCTGGTTGCAGGAGGCGCAGTTTCGATCGTTCTCATACCGTTTGCACTGCGGACAGCTGCCAATGAACGTAACAGTATGGCCGAACGCAATTCCCCGCCGCAGGTCTCAGAGGAGCACTCGAAATCGGACGATCCATATTCTTGAAAAGGGAAAGACCGGGCGGGGAGTCTTCGCAGAAGCGGTGGCGAAGCGGTGGCGGCTACGCAGTTTCACGCCCACGTTTAGCCCTACGGGGCCCAAGACCGCAGTCGCGCGTGCACCCAAGCCCCATCTCCCGACTCAGAACCAATAGCAAGCCATAGCAAGCCGCGAGCAAGCGGAGATACCGCGGAGATACCGGACGGGGAGTCTCCCGAGAGAGGTCGCCCGGCGCGACGCCCGACTCGCTCCAAGACCAAGTGCGAGTCCCTAGTTCACGCCCTCTTGGGGTCCTGATCGCCCAATTCCCCGGACACCGAGATACCGGACCGGACACCGAGATACCGTACGGGGAGTCTCCCGAGAGAGGTCGCCCGGCGCGACGACCGACTCGCTCCACGACCAAGTGCGAGTCCCTAGTTCACGCCCTCTTGGGGTCCTGATCGCCCAATTCCCCGACCATGTACCCACCCAAGC
>NZ_JMCC02000028.1 GCF_000737335.2 Enhygromyxa salina
CTCAGCGGTGGGCCCTCGCTCAGCGGCGGTCCCTCGCTCGGCGCCGCGTTTGCGCCTGGCGCAGGTGGTGCCGGAGCTGGCGGCATGCCCAGTCTGGCCGGCGGCGCGGTCGGTGCGATGCCTGGCGCTGATTCAGGCGGCGGGCTTGGCTCGCGGGTCCCCGCACGCCCAGAGCGTCGCAAGGCCGGCGAGCCCGACGACGAGTACATGCGCTGGGACGAGCTCGCCAACGCGTGGGACGACAGCGGTCGCAGCGACAACACGCTGCTCGACGGCAAGAACATCAAAGAGGCGGAGGTCTGGTACCAGCGCAACCGCAACCGGGATCCCAAGCCGACCGCGCTGCACCGCGAGTACATCGAGGCCAGCAAGAACCGCAAGCGCAAGAAGCTGATCCGCGTCGCGGGGATCATTGGCGCCGGCGTGGGCACGATCGCCGCCGGTGGTCTGGTCGCCAAGCTGCTGATCGGCAGCGATCCCAGCGGCAGTGACGACAACGACGACGGCGACACCGAGACCGGCGAGCTCACGCGCGAGGGCGAAGACGAGATCTACAAGATCGCCAACAAGGCGGCCGCCGACGCGGTCGCCACCGCCGAGACCGACGCACGCACCGCGGCGCTGATCGCCGCGGCGGCCCTGCACCTCGTCGCCGCGACCCCGGTCGTGGCTGGGTCCGATCCAGATCGTGCGCTGCGAACCAGCCTGGCCCATACCCGCGGCCGCGCGCTGGTCGACGAGCTCAACGCGGGCAGCGGCAAGGCCGTCAGCGCCGTCGCGTTGTCTCCGAAGGGCGACAAAGCCATCGCGACCGCGGGCAAGGAGGCGATGGTCTGGAACCTGTCCACGGGCAGCACCAAGCCCGTGCACCTGCGTGGTCACCAGGGCCCGATCATCTTGGCGGAAGCCAGCCCCGACGGGCGCTGGCTGGTCACCACGGCAGAAGATCGCACCATTCGTCTGTGGGATCTTCGGGCCGACGATCCCGGCACCGACACGCGGATCCTTCGGGATCACACGGGCAAGGTCAACAAGCTCGACTTCTCGACCGACGGGCGCTGGATGATTTCTTCATCCGCGGAAGACGGGCGCCCACGCATCTGGGATCTGCACGCCGCTGATCCCAGCAGCCCGACTGGGGCGATCTCGGGTCACGAAGGCGTGATCACCGACGTGGCGATCGCGGGCGACGGCCGAGCCGCCTACACGGTCAGCGACGACGCCACCGTGAAGATCTGGGCGCTCGACAATGGCCGGGTTGGCAAGCGGATCTCGCTCAGCGGTCACGAGGCCCCGGTGCTCGCCGTTGACGTCAGCAACGACGGTCGCTGGTTGATCAGCGGTGGCCAAGATCAGACCGCGCGCATGTGGGACCTGAGCTCGGCGGCGCCGTGGCGCAACCCGGTCGTGTTGATCGGCCACACCGGCCCGATCAACGACATTGCGATCACGCCAGACTCCAAGCTCGCCGTGACCGCGTCGAGCGACAACACCCTCAAGATCTGGGAGCTACAAGCCAAGGATCCAGCGGCGACGGGCGTCACCTTCAAGGGCCACGAGCAGCTCATCAACCAGCTGCGCGTCGACGCGAGCAGCACCTGGGCCGTGACCGCGGGCAAGGACGCCAAGGTCATCGCGTGGAACCTGGCCAAGCGCGCGCAGGTCGTCGAGACCATCGAGTTCGCCGGTCACACCCGCGACGCCGTGGCCGTGGCCCTGTCCGCCGACGGTCGGTCCATGGTCTCTGGCTCGATCGACGGCAACGCGTTCGTCTGGGACTACCGCGGGGGCACCGACGCGTCCAACGGCAACTACTTCCCGGCCCGCCTGCACACCGGCACGATCAACGACGTCGACATCAGCCGCGACGGCAAGCGCTTCATCAGCGCCGGCAGTGACACCAAGGCCGTGCTCTGGGAGTTCGAGCAGAGCGGTCGCCCGTTTCCACGCGACGTCTTGGTGGGTCACGAAAAGCCGATCAACGCCGCCGCGCTCGCCCCCGGTGGCCGCTACGCCGCGACCGCTGGGCAGGACCAAAACATCCTGATCTGGGACATCGTCAAGGACAACCCAAACGAGACCGTCAAGAAGCTCGAGGGGCACACTGGCGAGATCATGGACCTGGTGTTCAGCTCCGACGGGTCGCGGCTGTTCTCGTGCAGCGCCGACAAGTCCGTGCGCGCGTGGTCGGCCGAGTCCGGCTGGTCCGGCACCGAGCTGGTCGCTCACAACGACGAGGTCGTGCGTCTCGCGATCTCGCCCGACGACAGCCTGCTGATCTCGGCCGACATCACCGGGGCGCTGATGACCTGGGATCTCAACGCGCCGCTTGGCGAGCCCAAGCAGCGGTTCAAGCCGCACGAGCGCGAGATCTGGATGGTCGGCTTCAAACCGGACGGCTCCGTGATGATCACGGGCAGCGCCGACCGCAACGCCCGCGTGTGGAGCATGAGCGACGACGGGCTCAACAAGGCCACCTTGGTCCTGCGCGGCCACACCGACACGATCAACAGCGCCAGCTTCTCCAACGACGGCCGGTGGATCGCAACCGGCAGCCGCGACGGCACCGTGCGGCTGTGGGACCGCAGCTCCGAGCACCCCGAAGAGGGGTCCCGCGCCCTGGAGATGATCGACTCCAACGGCGTCGAGTGGGTCTACTTCGGGCCCGACAGCAAGCGCCTGTACACCGGCAACGGCGACGGCAGCGTGCACATCTGGTACCCCGAGCCGCTCGAAGGCCGCGATGATCACCAGCTGCTGCGGGGTCATGAAAAGAAAGTCTCGGCCATGGTCATGCCGGTCGACGGCAGCTTCTTGCTGACCGGCAGCTACGATGGGACCGCTCGGGTCTGGCCCATGACCCCACCGCGCATGGTCCAGCTTGGCTGCTACGCGGTTGGGCGCAGTCCAACTGAAGCCGAGTGGCAGGACTGGCTGCCGGGTCAGCCGTACAAGCCGATCTGCGGCTGAGGGGGAGCCGAGGTGCCGGAGCACCTTTGTCGTTCAGCGACCCGATCGCGGCCTCGACCTGCGAGGCCTCGAACGCGTGGATGCTGAATTCGGGTCGTCCACCGTCTTGCTCGACACCTCGAGCAAGAGCAGCCAGTAGTTGAGGGCCGCGAGCATCACACCTAAAAGCTCACAGTGATAGTGGCCCTTTCTTCCGTCCCAGCAATTGAATGACTCAACTTTTTTGTTCCACAAGCCGGAATTTCCACCGTCACGTCATAAGTACCGGCAGCGACGCTGCCTAAGGCAATCCTAGCTTTGCCCGAACCGCTGATAACGAATACACGCGAAAGCACTGGCATAATTTTGCCCTCGGCCCGGACGGTAGCTCGCCCAGTGTTCAGGCTTCCGGCACATGGTTGGACGTCGATGGCCAACTCGATGGGATCTGACATGAGAAGGGTAACCGGGCCATTCACCGTCGTGGTCTCGCCGCTCGAACCATCGGGCGCGACAGCCGTGACAATGTGACTGACATGGGCACGGGCCCCCCCGATGACAAAATTACCCTCGACGTCCGCCGTGACCGATCCGACGGAGGCCCTGCGACCATCGATTTCTTCCCACACTGCGACGTTGGCAAACTCGACCGGCATCCCGGAGTCCCGAATGACTTGGCCGGAGATATCTGCCGTGTTCGTGATTATTACAGCATCCCGCGCGCCGACGCTAACCATTGCTTGGCCAAGGAAGATGTCGCGGCGGCTCGCTGTAAGCTCAACTTCCCGGGAAACGGGAGGCGTGTGAGTGCAAGTGAAAGCCCCGTTTGAGTCTGTAGTGGAGCACTGAACTTGCTCACCCTCGAGCGTGAGAGAGCGAACTCCAATACCGGTGGACGACACAACCCTGCCTCGTGTGGTGACGCTCTCCGAAAATTGGAGAGTGATGTTGCGGGTCGGCTTGGAGAGTTCGAGGCTCGCCGACTCACCATTCGATCCGTTGGCGGTGATGGTGGCAGGAAAGGTCGTGGCGTCAGTGACGAAAACCTCAAATTCGCCGTTCTCGTCGCAACGCTCGACGGTGCCGCCCACGCTGACGCTACATGCTCCGACCGGGTCGCCGACGGCCGAGATGACCATCCCGGTGACAGTGTCGCCGGGGGGCATGGGAATCGATACATTTTTGTGTTCGGGCGCCGCGACCTGGAACTCGGCACTTTGCAGTGGACTGTATCCTCGACAGTCTACTCGCACAATGTACTTTCCGTCTCCGACCCCGTGGAACAGAATCTCTCCGCTTTGGTCAATAGATTCCTTTGAAAGAACTCCATAGTTCAAGCCCGCGTCGCTCACAGGCCAAATGCTCCCCACGCCGCCCGCACAAGGGGTCTCTTGCTCGCTTTCGAGGGTGACCCGAACGAGTGCCATCTCAACCAGATGAATGGTAACTGGCGCAGCCCGTTCCCCAATCCCGACTTGAACGACGCCATCAGCTGCACCTCGCAGCGGACGCCTCTGCGCCTCAACGATCCATTGGCCAGGAGGAACGCCTGTAATCTCGAAGCGCCCGTCCGGTCCGCTCACGGAGCGAAGCGCCTGGCTCTCTCCAAACCGCGCTGTGATCGCTGTCACGGAGGCGCTTTCGACAGGCTGTCCGTCGCTGAGCACGGTACCTCGGATCACTGACTCTGGCGAGAGCTTGATCAGGATCTCGTTGTCGGCTTTGCTAATGTCCTGAGAGTGGTTTGCGTAGCCTTCGGCCTTGACGAGTAGCTTGTCGGCGGTACAACGATTCGTGAAATTCAGAGAGAATCGCCCATCGTCGTCACTTATAGCACTGGCCGCGACCTCCGCCTCCCATGCACCTTTCAGCCCGGTACAAGCAGCCCAAACCCACGCGCCGTTGAGTGGACCGCCGAATATGTCCTCGACTCGGCCTTGTACCTGTCGGCTTGCTGGGAACAGCACCAACTCTACAACGGCATTCTTGTGGGGCGAAGCGGGGAAACGCGCGCCGCTCACTTGAGCATATCCATTTTTGCTCGCCAATGCGATCATGACATCGGGATCGACGCATGGCCACTCCAGGTGACCTTGGCCGGATTGGTCCGTAGCCACGCAACTCACCTGGTTGAGGGTGATTGCATCGTGGATACACACTGAGGCAGCCCCCAAGGCCACGTTGCTTTCGTTTCGCACGTGCGCCGTCACGGAGCATGCAAGCAGCGGGTTCACTTCGCCGAACGGCGACGTGTCGGCAGCGCGACTTGCTTCGGTTGGCGATGTGCTGCTACGAACGGGTGGTTTGCCCTGGTCCCACGTTTGGCTCGTGGCGATGATCGCGATGGCAATCATCAATATGACGATCGCGATTGCCGCTATCTTGAAAACCCGGCTCATTTGAGGGCCGCCTTGTGCACTTCGTACGCTAGGCTAAACAAAAAAAAATGCATTAAATATAACTCACGGGCGATAGTGCGCCGTCTCACGTACGGGAAATTTTGATGGTTGGGCTAGCCAAACGGCCAATTTGGGGAGGCGGCGGGGAGGTGAGGTTGGCGGTGTTCGAGGGCCCACGCCTCGTTCCCATCGCACGCTCGAGGTCGAGCGTGCCCAACATCGCCGAGTTCGGAGCCCTACAAGCCGATCTGCGGCTAACTACCGGCGGATTGGAGTCGGCTACGGATCCGGGCAACTCCCGCCCGCTGCGGGACACGGTTCGAAGTCGTCGCCCGTCCACGTCACCACCGCGAACGAGGGATCGTCCAAGTCTGTTCGGAACTGCACGGAGATCCGCGTTGGCCGTCCATCGGCGACCTCGAGAACCCGCACCCGAAAATCGAGCGTTGCGACCTCGTCGCCCACCTCGAACGGCTGGGTCGGGCTGCGCATCAAGGTGCTGTCGGGGCTGCGCAGCCATCCCTCGTCGTCTTGAAGCTCGAGTGTCCGCGCATCGATCTGGCGGACCTGGAGGTTGGACGACGGCTCGGCATGGAGCACCCACGTGAAGTTGGGTCGATTGAGGCCCCGCGCCACGCGGGAGGGCGAGAGCAGCGACGCGAGCAGCAAGTTGGGCGCATGCACGATGACCAGCGACTGTCGACGCAGCTCGGCATCGTCGAGTGACGCAGCGATCGGGTATTCGGCGCTCTCCACTCGCAGGCGGTCGACGTTCGCGGCCACGAACAACGACGCGGCAGGGCTCAGCACGTAGTGGACGACGATCACGACCAGCGCGGCGAGCCGCTCGAGGACCAACGTGCGAGCGGACTGCAGGGCCGCCGCGATCACCTCGCCGAACGCAAGGCATGAGCCGATCGTCGCGAGCACGAGTACGCGGTCGTGTGGAATGGTGGTCGTTAGCGGCACGAGGCTCAGCGGGACCGCGCACGCCACGAAGCCGATCCGGCGGCGAAGCTCCGGCTCGCCTCGCGCGGCTACCAACGCCACGGCGAGCATGACCAAGACTGCGCCGAAGACTCGCCCGAGCGCCGCCGCGTCGATCGGCCCCGGCGGGCCGAACAAGTACACGAGCAGCTCCAGCGCGCGCTCGGGCATGCCCGACAGCCACAGCAGGGGTTCCGTGATCGGGTCAACGTAGACGCCCGAGCCAAACACGACATGCCCGAGGGTGTCGTGGGCAACGCGCCAGATGATGATCACGAGCACGTACGGGGCGAGCGTAGCGATGCGCCTTCCCGTGCCACCGTGCTCGATCATCAAGGCATATCCGATCAGGAATCCGAGCACGGCCACGCCCATCTCGCCTGCCAGCAATCCCGCGAGCAACGCTGCCGGACCCAACACCGCGCCCGGCCGCCACCGATCTCGCCGCCAGCGATCGTGCGCGAGCAGGCACAGCAACGCGAACACCACGACCAACACCGCGTTCCGGTGGGCCAACCAAGCGGCCGCTGACACGTGCAGGTGGGTCAAGGAGAACCCGAGCGCGGCCGCACCTGCGGCGCAAGTCGAGCTTGCCAGCCGCCGGTACAGTGCCCACGCGAGGCCGCAGGCCAAGCCGTGCCAGGCGAGCTGGTGGAGGTGCATCAGCCACGGCGTCTCTGGCCACAGCATGTAGTCGAGGTAGTGGGTCACCGCGGTCAGTGGCCGCCAGAACGCAATGTGAACTTCAGAGCTGCTCCACCACGGAATTTGGCCGAAGTAGCGCATCCGCTCGAGCTCTTCGGGCGTCGCCCCAACGAGCACGAACATGTCCCACCACGGCTGCTCGGCGTGGCCGCCCAGCTTGGCCAGGATGAACGCGCGCTGGCCAAAGTCATCCGCCAGCAATCCCGAGCCGAGCGCGGGGCTGGCGAGGAGGATCCCGAGCAGGACGCATACCCACAGCATCGCTCGATGTTCGAGGAGCCCCCGGATGCGCTCGCTCGATGTGCTCGTGTCGCTCACCGTGGCGCGCAGTGTAGTCGCTGCACGTGTCCTTAGGGATGTAGCTTGCGAGCCCACCAGTCCGTGCCCGTGTTGCCGTTGTAGACGACGGCGGTCACGTAGATGTACCCGAAGCGGTCGATCGCCAGCGACGCGTCGAAGCCGGGCAGGTTGGCCACCGGGCCCACGAAGTTCTCCGTGTCCCAGATCTCGAACCACATGAGCGTGCCCTTGGCATCGTACTTGCGCACGACCAGCTCGCAGTCGGTCAGGCTGTCACCATCCTGCGAGCACGCTTGTGTCGACACCGTGACAACCTCACCCCAGGGATCGACGGCGATCCCCGCGGTCACCCCCCGGCCGACGTGCATCGGCTGAGCCGTCCACAGCTCGTTGTCCTGGGCGTCCAGCTTGCGCATCCACGACTTCACCTCGCCATTCGCGACCACGCCCCCGCCAATGTACAGCGAGTCGTCCTCAGCAAACGCGATCGCGTGGCCTTCGCTGGCTGTTCCGTCGCCAACCTCATGCTCGCTGGTGAGCTGGCCGTCTGAGTTCCAACGAGACACCCACATTCGAGGTCCGCCCACATCGCGGGTGCCGACGGTCGCCAGCGCATCGGTGCTGGACACCGCGAGCTCGGTGAGCACCGGGCTGCCTTCAATGTTTGGATCTTGCGTGGGCCAACGCAGCCATTCCTGGTCGCCGTTCGGTGTGACAGCGAGCAAGAAGCTGGCGGTGATCCCCATCTGCGGTCCAGACAGCGGTGAATACGTGCCGATCACGTACAACCGCCCCGTGCTGTCGCGCTCGAGTCCGTTTGGCGTGTCGATGATCTCCGGGTTGCCGAGCTCGGGCCTGGACCCATCAAACACCCACTGCTGAGCGATCGTGCCGCCTGCGTCGAAGTCGTACAGAGCCGTGTCGAGCGCCATGTTGGCGAACAGCGAGCCGGCGACGACGAAGGTCCCTTGCGACCACACCACGCCAGCGGCCGCGACCGAGTCGGTCTTGACCTTGTCCGCCCACAGAGGACCCACGACGCGGTCGACCCGCTGACCGCTGCCGTTCATCGTCGATGTTTGACCGACGAGCAGGACTTGATCACCGTCGGGCGATACCGCGACGTCGTAGACTGCGTCGAGCAGCCCTCCGTCGTAGATCCATTGATCGACCTCGCCGCCACCATCGGGCATCGCCACGCCGAGCTCGAGCATGATTGGCGCGCTGGCGTTGTCCTTGGCGTCGTAGGCAACTGCCGTGACCGTGTGGCTGTCGTTGTTCTCGGCACCGCTGATGAGCCACTCGAGCTCGAAGTCGGGGCCAGCACCACTGACAGAGCCGAGTAGCTGACCCGTCGCCTGGAACTCGACGCGGACGAGGTCACCGTCGGGATCCGAGGCGAGGGCAAGCAGCTTGGCCGCGCCGGCGACCTCGATGGGAGCTGGTGTGCCGCTGCCGTTGATGGTGAAGGCATCGATGACCGGTGGCAGGCCGTTGTCGTCGCCGTCGCCGTCGCCGTCGCCGGGATCACCGTCGCCGTCGCCGGGATCACCGTCGCCATCGCCATCGCCGCTGCTCTCCGTCGACTCATCCTCGGCCGCGCACTTGTGTTCGTGCCCGGGGACCTCACAGAGCGAAATCATCTCGCATCCGATCGGTGTCAACAAAACCACGAGCGTGAGCGGTAAGACTCTGCAAAGACTCATCGACGCCAACATACTCCCGAATGGAACTCGCGCGCCGTGGAGAGGGAGCGTCCAGGATCCGTTGCTGCACGACTGGACAGGGCACACGCGTGCTCCGGCGGTCATGTCTCTGCGTACGTGACGCGCCGTCTGCGAGCCGCGCGACATCGCTCCAAGAACGGCCAAACGACCACGTCGGAAGACCAATTTTTCCAGATATCTCGTGAGCTATCGCGCCTAGAGCGAGATTACCGCGCCGTTTCTGCGCCTGCACAGCCACTTTTTCGATCTAAAGACCAATCGCCGGCGCCCAAGGTTGGCTTTGAGCCCTGCCAAAGAAGTGTTGATCGGCACCCCAAACGCTTCAAGAATGGGGCAGCTCGGCCCTCAGGTCCCCCATGTACAAGCTCATCACCCTCTCAACGCTGTTGCTCGGCCTGGCGCTCGCGCCTGTGCTCGGTGGAAGCGTTGGGCAAGACCGCACCGGGCCCGCGCAAACCGATTCGCTCCACCCTGACTATCATCGCGATCGCGTTCGGATCGATCGCGAAAATAGCCAAGGCCTGAGCTCGCAGTTGGATGGCCCGATCGCCTCCTGCGAGTGGAGCTGCGAGGCGTGCGAGCCCGACCAAGGTTGCACCCAGACTTGCACGGAGATCGGCAACTGCGGCAGCACCTGCAATGTCATCTCTCGCTGCGAAGTCGGCTTTGCGTGGGACGAAGCCAGCTGTAGCTGCGTGAATTGATCGGCGACGCGCGAGGAGCCTGCCGCGCCAGTATCATCGGCGCGCGCGATGTCTGTCCTGCCCGCCGCCGAGGCCATGACGTTGCTGCGCGGCGTCGCTGCGGATCCGCGCGAGGGCGAGTCGGCGCGGCTGCATGCAGAGCGGCTCACGCTCGTGCTCCGGCTGCTCTTCTTGTTTCTCGCCGACGCTCGCGGGTTGCTCGGGGGTGAGCTGAGCCGGCTGCACGCGCGCCTGCGGCAAGCCAGCCCAGCCACCCGGCCCGCCAGCGCGTGGCCGCGGCTCATGGACCTGTTTGCCGAGCTGCACGAGCGTCGTGGCGGCCGCCTGTTTGGGCCGGACCGGCTGGCCCTGCTCGCGACGGCCGCCCCGTGTGACGCGACCGTGCTCGCGCTGCTCGACTGCCTGTGCGCGTCCGCCCACGCCGAGGTCGAGCTGCTCGGCCGCGTCTACGAGACCATGCGCTCGCCCAAGGAGCGGCGTCGAACGAGCACACACTATACGCCCCGCGAGCTGGCCGATCAGATCGCCGCCTGCGCCCTCGAGCCGGTGGCCAACGAGCGAGACCTGGCCTCGCTGCGCGTGTGCGATCCCGCGATGGGATCGGGGGTGCTCTTGCTGGCCGCGCTGCGCTGGCTTGGCGCCAGGCAAGGGGTCGGTGATCACGGCTCGAGTATCGCGCTGACCAACCTGTTTGGGGTTGACGAGGATCCCGACGCCGTCGAGCTCGGCAAGCTCTCGCTGTGGCTCGAGACCCACGCTGGCGCGCTTGGGTTTGACTGCTTCGATCACGCGCTGCGCTGCGGCGACTCGCTGATTGGGCTGAGCGTCGAACAGCTGCGACGCCTGCACTGGGACGTAGAGCGCCCCGCCGAGATCCCGAGCGCCGCGACACAGATCGTCGAGCGGGCGCTGGCCCGTTGCGCGAGCGTGCGCGAGCAGCTTGGTGGGCTTGCGCCCGAGCAGCGCGGCGCGGCGCTCCGCCAGGCCGCTGTTGATCTGGGCCCGGCGCGGGCGCTCGCCGACCAGGTGATCCAGGCGTTCTCGTGCTCGACCAAGCTCCGCGCACGCGCCGACGCCCGGGCCCGCGTGCTCGATCGGATCGGGCAGCTCGGCGGGCCCGATCAGGGCGGCGTCAGGCCGTTTCACTGGTGGCTGGAGTTCCCCGAGCTCGGGTCGAGGGGCTTCGACGTGATCATCGGCAACCCACCCTTCCTCGGCAAGAATGGGATCCTCGCCAAGCGTGGGCGGCCCTACCTCGACTGGCTCAAGCTGCAGCACCCGGGGTCTCACGGCAACGCCGACTACGCGGCTCACTTTTTTCGCCGCGCGAACCTGCTGCTGGGCGACGACGGCGGGACGATCGGGTTGGTCGCAACCAACACGATCGGCCAAGGCGACACCCGCACGACCGGGCTCGCCGCGCTGGTTGCTGACGGTGTCCAAATCTACACGGCGGTCGAGCACCTCGAGTGGCCTGGAGCCGCGAACGTCACGGTCTCGATCGTCCACCTCGCGCGTGGCGTGGCAGGGATCGCCCCGCGGCTCAACGGCCGGGCGGTCGCGTGCATCGACAGTCGCCTGCGGCCCTGCGCCGAGCGGGCGGATCCGGTCCCGCTCGCGGCCAACGCCAAGCTCGCGTTCATTGGCACCTACGTGCTCGGTCGCGGGTTCGTGCTCACGCCAGCGCAGCGCGACGAGCTCATCGCCAAGGACCCACGCAACGCCGAACGGATCCGCCCCTACATCGGCGGCGAGCAGGTCAACACCTCGCCAACCCAGGCTGCCAATCGATTTGCGATCGACTTCGAACAGCTCTCGCTGGCCGAAGCGAGCGCGTGGCCCATGCTGCTCGAGATCGTTCGCCGCGAGGTCAAGCCCCGGCGCGACAAGCTGGGCGACAACGCCGACGGGCGCCGCCGCAAGGCCTATTGGTGGCAGCACGGCCGCGCCACGCCCTCCCTGCACGCCGCGCTGGCGCCCCTGTCGAGGTGCCTGGTCACCTCGCTGGTGAACAAGCACTTGGTGTTCGCGTTTCAGCCTGCGCGGCGGCTGTTCTCACACAAGCTGTGCGTGTTCCCGCTCGACTCCCACGCTGCGTTCGCGGTGTTGCAGTCGCGGGTCCACGCGGCGTGGGCGTGGCTGTTGAGCTCGACCATGCGCAACGCCGGGATCAACTACTCACCCAGCGATTGCTTCGGCTGCTTCGCGTTGCCAACGTTCGGACCCAAGCTCGAGCTCGCGGGCGAGCGGCTCGAGCGGGCCCGCGGGCAGTACATGCTCGACGCGAACGTGGGGCTGACGAAGATCTACAATGCGCTGGCAGATCCGGGCGTGCAGGCGCCGAAGGTGCAGGAGCTGCGCGCGCTGCATGTACAGGTCGATCGCGCGGTGCTGGCGGCCTACGGTTGGGGAGACATCGCGGTCCCCGAGTATCTTGGCCCGCGGGCGGCGTTTGACCGTGAGGTGATCGATCGGCTGTTCGCGCTCAACGCTGCGCGCAGCGGTGGGTAGCCCGCGGCTCCCCGCGTTGCCGACCGCACGCGTCGACGGCCTCGAGCTGGGCGAAGCGGGTGTCGTTGTGCCCGTTGACGGCGAAGGACGACATCCAAGAGATACAAAGCCGCGTCCCAGGCGAAGCGCGGTAGAGATCGGCGATGCGCCTTCGTTCACTGCTCCTGGTCCCGCTGCTGCCGCTCGCGTGCAGCACCGCACCAGCCACGTGCCCTGATCCGATCAGCGCCGACCTCGGGCCAGCCGAACCGACGCCAGCCAAAGCGAGCCCGGCCCCGACCCGCGCGCCCGAAGATCAGCCCAACGCGATCGACTGGCGCGAGCTCTGGGTAGTCCTGATGAGCTCGACGGTCGAGGACCGCAGCAAGTGGCCCAGCTCCGCCCAAGCTGCGCTGGAAGAGCTGTGTATTGCCGGATGTGAGGGCGCGGGACCCAAGCTCATCCTGCACCACGAGATCGATGACGATGGAGTGTGGGGGTCGTTCGTCCGGGTTGCCGTGGAGTTTGGGGACGCAGTGGCGGCAGGTGATGTGATCGCCACGTGGGGGAGCCAGAGCTTCGCTCCGCGCTGCGGGGCACACTACGTGGAGGTCGAGCAGGCGTCGGTCACCGGCCACGGGGACGCCATATGGTTCGAGCTCGAGCTGTTGGTGCCAGAGATGATCGACACCTGCGAGGAGGAGGAGCGCGACCAGGAGCTGTCGTGGGTCGAGGATGACTGCGAGAGCTGCCAACATGTGCCGCGGACACTTCGCGGCCTCTACACGCTCGACGGGCTCGTGCACGTCGAGGGCGACAGCTTCGACCTGTAGGCGGCCGTCACTCGGCAGCTTTGGCGTCGCGCGCCAGCTTTGCTGCCGCGAAGTCGCCCTCCACCGCTTCGGTCACAAAGCTACCCCGCGGCACGATCGCGTCGCCCTCGATCACCCACTTGCCGCCGTTTGGGTCACCGTGGACGAAGACCTCGGCGCCCTCATCGTTTTTCTCGACCCCGCAGTCGCCATCCTTCTGCTTCCACTTTCCGAAGTCGTCCTCGTACTCGCTGCACTTGCCGGTTGCGTCAATCGTATAGACCGAGCCGGAGTCGTCGCAGAAGATCACCTCGGCGCCGGACCGGTACCCGCCCGCGCCGTAGCGCAGCTTGCCCCCGACGACCGAGAACGGCCGCGGGAAGCTCATGCCGGCGTCATTCTTGAACGACACCTTGCACGGGGACTCGACGACCAGCGTGAACGCCTTCTCCTGTTCGCCGTCCCAGGTCTGGACCTTGTCTCCGGTGATCGTCCACGCCTGGATCTTGCCGTTCTCTTTGGCGAGCCACGATCCCTGCCAGGCCTTGCCCTTGGCCTGCGTGTCCCACTTTGAGAAGTCAGGCCCGGTCGGCTTGGCGTCCGCCTGGGCCGCGTCGTCTGACTTGCCTTCGTCGGCGACCTTCGCGTCGTCCTTGGTTGCCGCGGGTGGATCGCCACCCTTGTCACACGCAGCCAGGCCGAAGGTCACGCTCGCCAAGAGAATCATTGTTGTGCGCACGCCCGTCCCATACCACAGACGCTGGGGGACAGGCAGCTCACCCGGTCTCGGCGACGAGCAAATTTTCTGTGTCCTGGGCGACCGAGGCCGCGTCGAGGATCTCTCCGTGGGCGGGGATCATGACCGTGGGCGGGTGCTGGCGAACATCGTCGAGCATCGCCTGCAGCACGGCCCGCTTGTCCGTGGCCATGAACTTGTGCGCCAAGTGAAACACGCGGTAGCCGGGTGCGCTCTTGGTCAGCTTGAACAGCATCCGCGCCATGAATTTGGGCGGCAGGTCCATGTTGGCGAGGATGTCCGACGCGTACCAAGCGTAGCCACCTTGGATCTTGGCCCGCGCCCAGGTCTCACCGCACTTGCTCGCGGGGGTCTCGACGACCGCGACGTCATCACCCAGCAGTGGCTGCAAAGCAGACAATGGCTCGAGCTCGCCGGCGTTGTTGGACTTCTTGGCGATTCGCTCGGCCGCGCCGGGGGCCGCGAACAACCGGGCGTTCGGAAACAGCTCGCGCCAGCGCCCGAGACCCAGGTGGTGAAAGCCGTTGTTGGTGGCGATCGCCTCGACCGTGCCGAAGGCCGCGAGATCCTCGAGCTCCTGCGTCGAGATCTTGGGCGGCGGGCTGATCACCAGCAGGCCGCCGCTCGCAAGCTTGGCGACGAAGCAATTGGCGGTCGCGCCGGGCCCAAACTGATAGGTGAGAGCCAAGACACCCGCGTCCGCGTCGATGATCTGCCAGCCGTGTGGGGTGGTCTGCACGGGGCCAACCATACGCGCGGGGATGGCCATCGTGACGGACGCCGCGGACGCGGGCGTCACCCGTTTGCGCACGCGGCCGCTCGACCCAGCCGGGCACGACCAACCGGGCACGATCAACCGGGCACGATCACCATGGTCGTCGCGGAGGCCCGAAACAGCGGCTCGAGCTGATGGTAGCTGCGCTGATCGGCCAGGAATCCAATCGTGTGGATCCGTCCGTAGCGCTCGGCCATGCGCAGATACACGCGGACGCTGCCCCACACCGGGTGCTCGGGGAAGCTCATGACCAACGAGATGTCCTCGCCCTCGTCCGAGCCCTTGATGATGTCGATGTCGCGCTGGTCCGGGAAATTGAGGTTGGAGAACAAGCGCTCGCGCGCGCCCGCGAGCCCTCGCTTGCCCGTGTCTCGCTGGCTGTCAACGAACACCGAGGCCGTCAGCCCAGACTCGCAGCCCATCGCGATCGGGCTGTGACTACGCGCGAAGTTGGGGCTCTGTTCGGGGACCTGCTCGCCCTCGACCCCGGGAGGGAGCCGAACCAACACGCGGTCCTCGAAGAAAGAGGTTGGGGCGACGCCGACCTCGGCCGGGCAGGCCGGGCCAAGCTCGACGACGCCGGGCGGGGCGGCACCAAGCTGCTCGACGAACACGGCCGGGGGCAGGGCGACGCCGAGCTCGGTGAAGGGGGCGACGCTCGGAGGGTGGCCACAGCCCGCGGTCGAGATCAGAATTGAGAGGATCAGGACCAAGGCTGGGGCGATCGCGGCACGCATGGGCCGACGGACGCGCGCGCGGGCCCGAGGTTCCCGACCACGACGCGAGCACCCCGTGGCGTGCGCGCGAGGGGGTCGCGCCTGGGTCAACGCGGGTCCCGTGTCGCCCAGGACGGCCCCGAAGCGTCGAATTTGACCGCGGAGGTGGCCACGGGGCGCGCATCAGCTGGACGCCCACGGAGCCGCCGTCTACCATCATCGCGCCCATGCCCGGCGACGCCGCACGCAAGATGACCCGGGAGCAGCTCGAGGTGGAACTCAAGGTCCTCATCATCGACGCCCTGAAGCTCGATGAGACCTCGCCGGAAGACATCGACAGCGAGGCGCCGCTGGCGTCGGCCGGGGTCGGGCTCGACTCGATCGACATGCTCGAGCTGGCGATGGCCGTGCACCGGCGGTTCGGGATCACCACAGAGGGCGACGACGCGGCCAACCAGCGCATCTACACCAGCGTGCGCAGCCTCGCCGAGTTTCTAGAGCAGCAGCAGGCACGCGGGGCGGCGCTGGCCCCAGGCGCTGGTTAGCAGCCAATGTCACGACCAAGGCGGGGCTCACTGGCGCCGTGCCGATGGTCGTGACCGGGTCGTGCTTTGCGGACGATCTAGGATCGCGTCCCAGCGGACGTGTAGCTGGGCCAGGGTGTCTTCGGGCGAGCACGCGGTGTAGCGCTGCTGGTCATCGTGGACGACCATGCCCAGGGCCTCGAGCTTGGTGAGCGCGTCGCCGATCTCGAAGTCGATCGTGACTTGAAATCGCTCGCTGAGCCATGCCTCTACGGCGGCGTCGAGCTCGGGTTCGGTCAGGCTGCTCGGTGGTGAGGCTGTGGTTGCCCGATGCAGGAAGAAGTAGGCCAACAGCGCCTCCTTGCACTCCTCCTCTTCGGCCTCGTCGACGAGCCGGGTCAAGACCCCCTCGTTGTTGTCGAGGTTGCGAAAATAGAGGTTCTCGGTCAGCTCTTTGTTGAACAGGACCCGGCGGTTCCTGAACTTGCCCCACTGCCGAAACAGGTAGGCCCCAAGCACGACCAGACCGGTGAGGCCCGTGATGATCGAGCCGGTGTCGATCTCTCCACGGCGAAGGCCAAGCAGGATCGCCAGCGCGAACGCGGCCGGGATCATCTTGGCGATCACGGGGATCCCACCCAGCAGCGCGGGGACCCCAAAGAACAGCTTGTCGGACGCGCGCATCTCGAGCTGGCAGTTGGGAAACAGGATCTCCAGGTCGGCCTTTGGGATGTTGCGAAACAGCTTGAGGATCGTCGTTCCTGGCTCGAACTTGGCGCGCGAGCGTCGGGTCTGCGGTTGCTCGAGCTCGGCTTGGGGCTTGAAGCGAATGTAGAGACACACCCGATCGAAGGTCGGGACCTGGATGACCCGCTGGCGCAGCCCATACCAGCGTGGGACCTCCGCCGTCCGCTCGGTCTCGCCGCGGGCGTAGATCACGGCCTCTTCGTAGACCGAGGTGTCAACGACCACGGCGAGCGGAAACAACGATCGCTCGGCGAACGCGTGGGTGATGTCTTCATCGGTCAGCTTCTTGTAGTTGCCGCGCTCGAGCACCGATCGCAGCCGCTGGTTGAGCTGCTGCGCGCGCGCCTCGGTGGAGTCCGTTGCGACGTCGAAGCGCTCGTCGTCGAGGTCCGGGTTGAACGGCGCGTAGCTGCGCTTCATCAGCTCGAGCTCGGCGTGGAACTCGAAGTGGTAGATGGCGGTCAGCGTGTCGAACAACGCCCGCATCGTGGCCAGCTCCGCAGCGTCTTCCGTCGCGGACACCTCGTCGAGCAGGGCCGCGAGTACGTCGCGGCGAGGCACCGGAATGTCTTGAAACCGAGCCATGCTCCAGGCGCGCAGCATAACCCACACACACGCGACCAGAACCGCGCCACACGCTGCGCGGGTCGCAACGGTTGGCCGAGAATCTGTTGTCCGAGCGGGGGGCTGCGTCCACCCGGGCAGGCGCAGATCGGCTGGGCTGACGCGCGAGCTTTCGGTTCAAGTCTCGGGGCCAGCCTCGAGCGCCAACATGGCCGCGCGAACGTGACGCTCGTGCTCGTGCTCGGGATCGTGGACCGCGAGCCCGAGCTCGACGGCCCGACGCATCAGATCGGCGGCCTCGAGGATCGAGGTGAGGCTCTGCGCCCGGCGGACCTCGAGCTCGCGCAGGCGATCGAGGCCATTGAGGAGCTTGACCTGGGTCTCGCCGGTCGCGGGCTCGTTTCGGGCGTTCGCGGCGGCGAGGCCACGGACCAGCAGACCCTCGTCGAGCTCGGCGAGCTCCGCATCGATCGCGTTGATCAGACCCACGCGCCGCTCGACCTGGGACACCAGCGCGGCGACTGGTTGGGTCGCCATGTCGATCTGCGCGGCCTCGCCCTGGTTGCTGGCGCGGTGATCGACCAGGCGTTGGACGATCAGCGCGAGCTCGGCCAGCAGCGCGTGTAGATCCGCCGCGGGCTTGGCTTGGATCAGCGCAGTCAGACGCGCGACCAGAGGATCCGAGGCGGGCAGCGCCGCCGGACCCGCTCGAAGCTGCATCAGCGAGCGACCCCATCGCTCGAGCCGCCGCCGGTTGGCCTTGCGAAATCCGTACACCATCAGGCCGCCTAGCAGCCCGCCGCCGGCCACCACGCTCGCTAGCACCACTGGGATCGGCGCCCCGATCACGATCGCGCCCGCGCCAACCACAGCTATGACCCCCGCGATGATCCCACCCGTGCGTCGCTGGGTGTGGGTCAGGGCGCTCGGCTTCCCGCCTCGATCGACCGCGTCGAGCTTCACGACCTTCAGCTCGATGCCCTTGTCTGCGTAGCGCTGCTGGATCCGCGCGGCCGTGTCCGCGTCGAGATCATTGAACAAGGTGCAGGGCAGGGGGATCCGCCGCTCGATCTCCTGCTTGGAGTACATGCGGGCGTCGCCAACCACGAAGTTCAAGGCTGGGGCCTGGCCCTCGCAGAGGTCCGCGCTCAGCTGCTGCAGGGCAGCCATCGGCTCGGCGTCTTCCTTGAGCTTGCGCAGCACCAGCTTCACGCGGGCGTCGGGGTTGATGTCGTCGGTCGCGTGTTGGAATTGAACCGCCAACTTTCCGCACGCGGTGCACAGGCGCTGGCCCAGCGGCATCGCGGCGCCGCAGCTCTGACAGCTCGATCGGGCTGGCACCATGGCGCCGAGCTGGGCCTGGCCGCGCAGGACATCGGCGACCAGGCGAGCGGCCCGCGGCCGGGTCGCGGGCTCGGTGTCGAGCAAGCTGGCGACGAGCGCGTCGATCGGCTCGGGCACCGTGGGCTGGATCGAGCGTGGGCGCGGGGCCGGGCCCGCCGGGCGCAGCAGCGCGTGGGTGTCGGGGAACGGGAGCTGACCGGTCAGCGCTCGAAATGCCAGGACGCCAACCCCGTAGAGATCCGCGCGGCCGTCCACGGCGGTGCGCATCAGCAGCTCGGGCGCCGTGTAGGGCGAGCCCTCCAGGACCAGGCTCGCGGCGGTTCGGGTCGAGAGGATGTCGACCCGCGCCAGGCCGATGTCGACGAACACCGGACCTTCGGCCGTGAGCGCGATCTTGGCTGGCGAGAGATCGCGGATCACCATGCCCAAGTCGTGGAGCTTGGCCAGCCGATCGCACAGCGCCGCGAGGATCTGCGCGACCTCGTCGGCGGGTGCGGGCGCGCGGGCGTCGAGCCACGCTTCGAGGGTCTGGCCAGCGGGGCGCGGGCGCAGGCGCCACGGTGGGCCGTTGTCCTGCTTGGGACCCCAGGCGATCAGCGGCGCGACGTCCTGCAGATCCAAGGCCGCCAGGCGCTCGACATCCTGCCGATAGCGCCGCCGCACGCACTCGTCGTTGGCGAGCTCTTCGACCAGCTGGGCGAGCAAGACCTCGCGACCGTCAGCCAGGCGCAGCTGCCAGCGCCGCTCGTTGCCGACCCGCTTCGGCCCGTCGAGCACGACCAGGCCGTGCGCCGCGGGCCCCAGGACCCCAGCCAGATCGCTGGCCAGATCGCTGGCCAGATCGCTGGTGTTTGGCAGCTGCGTCACAGGCTCTGGACCTCCTCGAGCGCCTCTACGGTCGCGCGCAGATCATCGAGCCCGCCATCATCGTTGGCTTCCGCGGCGCGTAGCTGGGTGGCCGTGGCCCGAGCCCGCAGCCCCTCGAGCGCGCCAGATAGTTCGAGCATGCGCCCCGACCATAGATCGCGCTGGTGCAGCAGCGCGCGGGTGTTGTCGTCGGCGAGGTTGAGATCGACCTCCGACAGCTGCCGATCAATCCGCGCGAGCGTGCCGGTTGTCGCGGTTGCCCGGGTCAGCGCCAGCGCCAGCTGCTCGTCTTGCTCGGCGCCGATCCGCTTGCGCAGCGCCAGGACCTGACGAATCACGGCTCGCAGCGCGTGGCGGTGGCGGGGTTGGTCCAGCGTGGGGACCAGGGCCTCGACGTCGTCGAACGCGGCGCGCAGCTCGGGACCCAGCGCGTCCGGCTTGCGGCCAGTGCCACGGGTGACCGACCTCGCGGAGTGCACGGTCGTGCCGATCAGCGCCCCGACCGCGCCAACCGCTAACACCCCGATCACCCACACACCATTGTTGAACATGCCGCCCATCGAGGTCATGGCGATCAAGCCGACGCGACCCGCGAGCTTCCCGGCCTTCGACCGCACCTGCGGGTGACGGATCGCCGCGCCCGAGATCGCCTCGGCGGCGAACCCAAGCGCGGCCAACGACGCGACCATCGCCTTGGCGCTGCGCTCACTGACCCGGGTGACGAACACCACGGGCAGCCGGGGGATCCGCTGCTTGAGCCCCTTGCCGCCCTCGAGCCCGAGCTGGGGGTTTTGATCGAGCCACACCAGCAGCTGTTGGCGCAGCTGGGCGTCCATCTTGTCGCCGACCTCGCCCGGCCCGGTGATCACGACACCGAAGCTCCCGGCCTCGAGCGTCGCGCTGGCGAGCCCACAGTTGAGGCACACCGCGACGTGGGCGACGAGCGGGTGGCCGCAGCCTGCACACGACGACGTGATCGACTCGGCGATCCCGATCCCAGCTTCACCAACCAGCGCGAGCGCGGACTCGCCGGCCGCGATCTGGGCCAAGCGCCGCGCCACGATCCCCGCCGATGGGGGGCGATCAGCGGGCGACTTGGCCAGCAGGCTCTGGACGATCGCTCGCATCGCGGGCGACAGATCAGCGGGCAGCGGCGGGACCGGATCTTCGCGATGCCGACGAAGCACACCAAACGGGGTCGCCGCTGGGAACGGCACCGTGGCCGTGAGCATCTCGAACAGCATGCAGCCAAGCGCGTACAGATCCGTGCGGGCGTCGACGGCCAGCGGCTCGATCGACTCCGGCGCCATGTAGTCGGGGGTCCCAAGCACGGTCAGCGCGCCCGCCTCGACCCCCGACAGCGAGCTGGCCCGCGCCATCCCAAAGTCGGCGATCTTGAGCACCGGGTCCGCGCCCGCATCACCGACCTGGACCAGCACGTTGGCCGGCTTGAGATCCCGGTGGACGATGCCGTGCCCGTGCGCGTAGGCCAGCCCCTCGGCCAGCTGCCGACCAAACTCGGCCACGCGCGCCTCGGGCATCGGCGCCTCGCGGGCGACCAGCACGTCGAGGCCGCACCCCTCGACCAGCTCCATGCGAACGAAGCTGCGCTCGTTGCCCGCGTCGTCGACCCCGATCGCGCTGCCGTCGACCCGGACCAAGTTGGGATGCGACAGCCCCTCGAGCAGCCGCGCCTCCTGACCAAACCGCGCCGTCGCGCTCTCGTCTCCGTCGCGCGAGGCGTGCAGGAATTTGCCCGCGTACACGACCCCGTCTGCGTCCGTGACCGCGTGGACGCTGGCGACCGCACCCCGCCCGAGTAAGCGTCCGATTTGGTAACGCTGGCTCAGCACCCGCCCAGTTCCGGGAACGAACACACGCCATCAGTGCAGGTGTTCTCCACGACGCCCGTGCGGAAGAAAGTGTCGAGCTGCTCGCGTGCCTCGGGCAGCTGCCGCAGCTTTCCGTGGGGGTCGTCGCACGCCTCTTGCGGCACGTTGCCCAGCGGATCCTCGGGCAGGCCGAACGCGTACTCGACGTAGGTCGATCCCGCGTTTTGCCCGGAGACCTTGTCAACTCCCCACACGTCGCGGATCCCGGTGTCGAGGTGCTTCGCGCCAACCGCCCGCGTCATGATGTGAGCGCCGAGCGTGGTCACCTGGTGATCCCCGATCGCCGCCCGGATCAGCACGTCGTGGGCCGGCGTGTCCGGGAACGTGTCGTTCATGATCTTGTGGCTGTAGCCGGTTGGCTCGGCGCGGTCCCACAGCCCCTGGAGCAGCGCCAGGATGATCTGCAGATCCCGCGAGTCGCTGAAGCCCGCCTGCAAGATCCCAAAGTAGGAGTCAAAGTCGACGCTGCGGTTCAGCAACAAGTTGTAGGGCTGGCCCGGGACCCCAGTACAGCCGCGCTCGATGTCCTGGCTGATCGCCATGAACGTGCCGCCAAAGATCCCGCCCTGGCTGATGCCCAGATAGTAGGCCGCGCTCGGATCGACGTAGCTCCCG
Source organism: Enhygromyxa salina (assembly GCF_000737335.2). Lineage (GTDB taxonomy): Bacteria > Myxococcota_A > Polyangia > Nannocystales > Nannocystaceae > Plesiocystis > Plesiocystis salina_C. Next base: position 21,875 of record NZ_JMCC02000028.1, read on the forward strand.
AACATCACGTCATTCGCGAAGCTGGTCTTCATCATGCGGGTGGCCAGCACGAAGTTGACGAGGCCCTGCTGCAGGCGGTCGCTGACGTCTTTGAACCGGTGGACCTCGCCCGAGTCGAGCATGCCCGCGATGTTGAGCGCGTCCTCGTCGGCCATGCCGATCCAGTCGACCGAGAACAGGATGTAATTGTACTCGTTGATGAACGAGCGCATGTGCCCGGCGCCCAGCTCTTGGGCGCTGCCAAGCAGGCCGTGGCCGTACTGCAGCAAGGGCGCGGGCGTCTCGATCGCGCTGTTGGGGATCAGCACGTAGAAGGGGAACTGCGCGGTCCCCTGGACCTCGGGCATACCGTCGTCGCCGTACACGATGCGGCCGCCTGGATCGGCGTCGTCGAGGTACAGCGGGACCTCGATCATGCCCTCGACCCGGTAGGCGATGGTGTCGGGGTTGTACTCGTCATCAAAGTTGGTGATCGAGTACGTGGGGCCCGTGTCGGCCGGGTACATCGACAGCGCGTCGTCGCGCATGTGGATCAGGTCCGCGGTGTTGTTGTCCAAGCTGGCGGTCGTGAAGTCCCACGCGATCTGCAAGCTCTCGCGCTCGACCCCCGCGTTGCCCAGGCGCATGAAGATGTCGGCGTAGAGCGGGCGGCGGGCCTCGACGGTGGCGTCTTCGCTGGGCAGCAGGTCGCGCAGCGCTTGGAACCCCGGGCTGGGTGGGATCGCGGCGCCGCTGCCGTCAACCACGTTGCGGATCCCAACGATGTAGCGGGTGTTGTCCGCCAACCGCGTGACGGGCCGGATCATGAACGCGTTCTTGCTCGCGCCCGCCAGCGACTGGTCGATCTCCGCGAAGTGCGGGACCCGCTCGCCGGTCTCGGCGTTGATCACCACCGTTGGCGAGGCCGCGTCGAGCGAGGCGTCGAGATCCTGCCAGGTGGGGAGCCCCGTGGTCGAAGCCCCCGGCAGGTAGGTCAGCATCGCCAGCCCCGGCGAGAAGCCGTCGGCGTCGTTGAAGGGGTCGGCCAAGATCGTGTTGTCGTTCTTGGTCGGCAGCTGGTCCGAGCTGAGCGCGACCCGCCGCATGGTCGGGCTCGACGCGTCTTCGCTCGTGAAGACGTTGCTTGGGTACGGGAACAGGCAGTACTCCGGCACCAGCGAGTCGCACTCCATGGTCGGCCACGCGACCTCGGGAGCCGGCTCTTCGACCAGGTCGCCGTCACCGTCGCCGTCGCCGTCACCATCTCCATCACCGTCGCCATCTCCATCACCGTCGCCATCACCCGTCTCGGTGGTGTTCGAGTCGGCCGGGGTGTCGTCACCCTTGCAGCCGGGCAAGCTCGTGAGGGACAGACTGAGGGCGGGGATCCACAGCAAGCGTTTCATCGGGGGCGCAGCATACACGAGCCCAAGCCTCCCAGCAGGGCCCCAGCTCGTTGGGATCGAGCGACCGCGAAGTGCGAAGTGCGAAGGCGGCTGCGGGAGTGTGGAAAAGCCCCCTTCCAGGGGGCCCCACATGCCCCCGCGAACAGCCGACCCGTCGGGAGTGAGCGAAGCGAGTGACCGCGAAGTGCGAAGGCGGCTGCGGGAGCCAAAAAAGGTGCGGAGCGAATGACCGCGAAGTGCGAAGGCGGCTGTGGGGGTCAAAAAAGGTGCGAAGGCGGCTGCGGGAGTGTAGAAAAGCCCCCTTCAAGGGGGCCACACATGCCCCCGCGAACAGCCGACCCGTTGGGAGTGAGCGAAGCGAATGACCGCGAAGTGCGAAGGCGGCTGTGGGGGTAAAAAAAGCTGTGGGGGTCCATGCCTGCTCGCCCTCGCGTTGGTGCTTGGCTGCGCAGGCAAGCGCGACCCCCGGCCTGGCCAGCCGTCGACCGACCCGACCCACGCGGCCGCGGAGTCTCCGACCGCCGAAGAGCCGGGCGAAGAAGCCATGAGCGCGCTCGAGCAGCGACTGATCGACGCGCGCCGGGTCGTCATCGAATTCGAGGTCGACTCGACCGGCGCGGTCGTCTCGCACTTCAGCGGCACCCTGCACTGGGAGGGCGAGGACGCGCTGTCGCTGCGGGCGACCGGTGAGTTCGACGGCGTCCCCCAGAACCTCGAGCTGCGCGGGGACGCCGAGACCCTCGTGACCTTCGTTGACGGTCACCAAGTCTGGACCGGTCCGCGCCCGCCCGAACTGGTCGAGGCGATCGTCATCGGGCTCACGCGCCAGGGCCTGCTGCACAACCTCGCGGTGCTGACCGTGGGATCCCAGCCCGAGCACGGCGAGGGTGGCATGGACGACTGGCTATCTTACGTCGAGCCGGAGCTTGGCCCCATCCAGCCGTTCGGCGCGGGCAAGGCCCAGCCGCTTGGATTTGGGATCGAGGTCGAGGGCCAGCCGGTCGGCCGCGCGACGCTGTGGCTGCGCGCCAACGGCTTGCCGATCGAGCGCCAACAGTCCGTGGAGTTCCCCAGCGGCAGCATGGCCGTGGTCGAGCGCTACCCAACCTGGGTCATGAGGTAGGCGCAGCCACGATCCGGTGCTCGCCCGCGTACACGCACAGCCGGCGGTCACGCACGAACGCGACCAGCGAGATCCCAGCTTCGCGCGCGAGCTCCACGGCCAGGGAGGTCGGGGCCGAGACCGCGGCGACGATCGGGATCCCCAGCGCCAGCGCCTTTTGGACGATCTCGAACGAGACCCGGCCCGACACCATCAGCACGCAGCGCGAGAAATCGACGCGCTCGCGGGCAGCCCAGCCGAACACCTTGTCGACCGCGTTGTGACGGCCGACATCTTCGCGCACGACCCACGGCTGGCCGTCTGCGTCGAACAAGCCCGCGCCGTGTAGCCCCCCGGTTCGATCAAACACCAGCTGCTGGGCCCGCAGCCGCGCTGGCAGGCTCGTGAGCGTCTCGACGTTGACCCGCAGCTGGGGCCCGGGCGCGTCGCAAAGCTGCGCGAGCTCGGGCAGCGCCATCGCGGCCTCGATGCTCGCCTTGCCACACACCCCGCACGAGCTGCTCGCGTACATGTTGCGGCGCAGCGCGGCGAGGTCGACCTGGACCGAGGGATCGAGGCGGACCAGCATCACGTTGTCCTCGGCCTCGGGGGTCTCGACGTTGTCGCAGTGACGCATGCTCGCAATGTCGTCGACCCCCGCTACGATCCTCTCGGACAGCAAGAACCCGCGGACCAGCTCTTCATCATCGCCGGGCGTGCGCATGACGACGGCGATCGCGACCTGGTTGACGCGGATCTCGAGCGGCTCTTCGCGGGCCAGCATGTCGAGCTCGACCGCGCTCGCCCGGCCGTCGATCCACGCGCTGCGCTCGACGGCCGCGAAGCCATCGTCGTCAATCTCCCGCGGATCTGGATCCGACATCGGCGCGAGTGTAGCTGCGCGCGCAGGCGAACCCACGCGGCGCGCTGCGCTTTGTTGCAGAGCCGCGCGCCAGCTGCGGTTAGACTGCGTCGGTGTCTTGGCTCGCCCGCTTCGCGCTGCTGCTCTGCATCGGTCTGAGCGCGGTTGCCATGGTCGCTTGCGCGGGCCGCAACGCCACGCCGCCCCGCTACAAGCCGGTCGCCGAGCTCGATCGCTGTCGCCCCGGCGAGTGCGTCGCCGCCGAGCTCGGCTTTCGTCGCTGGGCCAACGCCGAGCACTTTCGTGGGCGCATGCCCTACCACTGCGACGCAGGCAGCGAGCTCGACGGCCCGCCCGATCCCCAGGTCACGCGCATGATCTTCGTCGTGCACGGCGTCGTGGGTCCAAGCGCGGCGCAGCTCGAGCGGCTCCGCGAGCCGCCGGGGCTCTATCAGCTGCGCGGGGTCGCCAACGCGCTCGCGCGGGCCCAGCGGCTCGACCCCAACCTCGACCCCGACTCGATCGCGATCGTCGCCCCCACCTTCCAGCGAACCCACGGCTGGCAGCCCTACACCGACGAGGACAAGCGCGCCTGGACCTGGAGCGGCAGCACCTACAACACAGGCACGCAGGCGGCCCCGCGCGAGAGCGGCGTGGGCTTCGTCAAGGCCGACGCGGTGTCGTCGTTCGACGTGATCGACGAGTTCCTGCGGGCCGCCCTGGTCAAGTTTCCCAAGCTCGAGAGCGTGGTCATCGTTGGCCACTCGGCGGGCGGGCAGACCGTGCACCGCTACGCGCTGCTTGGCACCGGCGTCCACGAGCACCTCGAGCAAGAGGGCATCCACGTCCGCTACATCCCCGCCAACCCCGGCCTGTACGCGTTCCCCATGATGACGCGCAAGCTGCCGCCGGGGCAGGCCAGCGTGCGGCCCGGGGTGGGGCGCGGCGACACCCACGACTGGCGTTGGGCCGCGCCGCGTGGCTGCAAGGGTTACGACGAGTGGGGCTACGGGCTTGGCGGTCTCAACCGTGTCGCCGCGGATCGAGCCACGCGCGCGGCCGACTATGCGATCGCCCGCTACCTGCGACCGATCGATCGCAAGCTCGCGCGCCAAGCCCAGCACAACCCCGGCAGCGCGACGTGGGCCAAGGCAGCGCGCGCGGCCCTGCGGCTGCAGTATGCCAGTCGCGAGATCTGGCACATCCAGGCCGCCAACGATCACGAGGACACGTTTGGGACCAACTGCAGGGCGACCGTGCAGGGGCGGTCTCGGTTTGAGCGGTTCTCGAATTTCCAGCAGGCGTGGACGCAGCTCGTTGGGATCCCGGCGCCAAATCTGCACTTCATCGCGCTCGAAGGCGCCAGCCATCCGCACAGCTCACGGGTGGTGTATGCGTCCGATGCTGGGGTGCACTTGCTGTTTTACTGAGTGAGCTCCGTTTGCCATGGGCGGCGCGTGTTCCGCACTGTGTGGCGCTCGAACTGACTGCCGCTTGCGAGTGGCTCTGTGTGGGCAGGAGAGATAGAACGAAGCATGTCCAGCGCACCGACCGAGTCCAGCCAGCCGGCGACGGACCTGCGCCAGGCCTATCGAAATTGTTCGCCGCGTCCGCTGCGCTCGGATCACCCCTGGTACACCGATCTCGGCGCCGCGCGGGGTGGAGATCTCAAACCACGGATCATCCAGCGCTTCGAGTTCAAGGAGACAGGCGTGCCCGGGCTCCGCGACACGTGGATGCGCCTGCTGCTGCTCGGGCTGCGTGGCAGCGGAAAGACGACGGAGATCCACCGCCTCGCTGCCGAGCTGCGCCACCGCTACGTGGTCCTGTACCTCGAGGCCAACACCGAGCTCAACGCGGAGGACTTCGATCTTTCAGAGTTGATCTTGTCGATCGCAGTTGGTGTCGAGCGGCACATGCGAGAGTTCGAACAAAAACCGCTGCCAAAAGAGGCGCTCGAGGGCCTTCAGCGGTGGTTCGCCAAGGTCACCCGCGAGAACATCGAGGAGCGGGTCGCGCAGGTCGAAGTTCAAGGCAAGCTCACCGCCGAGGGCGCGCCATTGCCGGCCAAGTACTTCACCTCGGTGCTTGGCATGCTCAAGCGGACGAGCACCGAGCGCGAGAAGGTGGTGCAGCAGATCCGCAAGTACCCAGCGGAGCTCGTGGCATATGCCAACGACCTCTTGCGGGCCGCTCAGGAGCCGCTCGGGGACCGCGAGCTGCTGGTCGTGGTCGACAACCTCGATCGATACAACCCCGACACGCTCGATCGTTGCATGAGCGCGGGCGCTGAGCACCTGCAGTCTCTCGACGTCAACTTGATCTTTACCCCGCCGGTCAGCCTGCTGCTCGATCCGCGCTCCGAGCCCCTCAACAACCTCTATCAGACCGAGTTCATGTTCACCCCGGCGTTGCGGCGCGCTGACGACCCACCGGACACCGTCGACGAGCCTGCTCGGGGACTGTTCCGTGAGGCGCTGAGCAAGCGCATGGATCTCGAGGCCGTGTTCGCCAACCCCGACGCGGTCCTCGATCGAGTGTTGCAGCACACCGGAGGCAGCCTGCGTGACTTGATGGAGCACTTGCGCGAGGCCTTCGTCTTGGCCCAAGGGCCCAAGCTCACGGTCGCGGATGTCGACGCTGCGCTGCACAAGCGCGTCGGGATCATTCGTGACCAGGTACGGATCTCGGGCAAGGCCGAGCTACTCGCCGCGATCGAGCGGACCCACAGCTTGCCCGAGGGGACCGAGGCGCTTCAGCTGCTCTATCGCCGCTATATCCTCAAATACAACGGTGAGGAGTGGTACGCGCTGCATCCCTATGTACGCTCGTTGCCCGAGGTTCAGCGCTTCCTTGGCCCGAAGACGTCGGCCTCGTGAGTGGGCTCGATCCAGATGGGCTGTCCGCGCTGTCGAGATTCCTCGACTTTGCGTCCGGACAATTCGATCTGGCCATGGTTCGAGCAGACACCCCGGGCGCCCGCGCGGCGTTCGAGGGTTGGCTGAGCGAGCAGGTCGCGGCGCTCAGCACCGTTGACTTTGACGAACTCGGGTCGGACCCGCTCGCGCGTTTGCGTGGCGAGCAGCTAGGTGAGGCGCTGCTGGTGACAGGGCTGGAGGGGCGCACGGACGCTGCCTTCCGCGCGTTGAACGTTCAGCGAGACCTGCTGATCGAGGTCGCGCCTGTGCCTTGGATCTTGCTTGGTCACCACCAGGGGCTCGTTGATCTTCAGCAGGTCGCGCCGGACTTTTGTGACCTCGTGAGCGTCCACGTCACCGTCATGGCGCTGCCGGATGAGCCCCTGCGGCGGCGTGAGCTCGCTTGGATGTCGATCAACGCGCACTCGGGAGTGTTCAGTCGCGTACAGATGATTGGGGTCGATGCCGCAGCGACGCCGGTCGGGGATCGCTACGGCGAAATGGCCGCCGTGCTCGAGCGCGTCAGGGAGCTGCGAGTCGCGGGAGATCTCGCGGGGGCGTTGCGATCGATAGAGGCGCTTCGCTCGAGCCTCCGTGCGTCGGAGAGCGACGTTGCGTTGTTCGAACATGCGGAGCTGCTCAACGCGATGGGGCAGCTCGGCGGCGCCCGTGAGTTGCTCGACCAGTGGTGGATCGCAGCCCGGCGTGATCCCGGAATGGCGCCGAGCGCCATGGCGCGTGGAGCAAGGTTGCTCGGAGAGGTCATGCATGGTCTCGGGGATCTCGCTGGTGCTCGAAGGCTCCTCGAGCACGCTCTCGAACGTCAAATCGCGGCCGATGCCGGCGAGAAAACCGATGGCACTGCGGCCTCGCATCATGCTCTAGGGAGCGTGCTTCATACACAGGGCGATCTGGTTGGGGCACGCCGACACCTCGAACGCTCTCTCGAGATCGCTTCGTCGATCTTCGGCACGGATGTCCACGCGAGTGCAGCGGCCCCGCTGCATGAACTGGGAGGTGTGCTTCGGGCACAGGGCGACCTGGAGGGGGCGCGCCGACACCTCGAACGCTCTCTCGAGATCAAGGCTGAGATTTTCGGCACGCAGATCCACGCCAGTGTAGCGGCCTCGTTGCATGAGCTAGCGAGCGTGCTCGCGACACAGGGCGACCTGGAGGGGGCGCGCCGACACCTCGAACACTCGTTGGAAATTGACGTTGAGGTGTTCGGAACGGAAGTTCACCCAAGTGTAGCGATCTCGCTGCATGAGCTAGCGGGCGTCGTCGAGAAACAGGGAGACCTGGAGGGGGCGCGTCGACGCCTCGAGCGCTCGTTGGAGATCAAAGCCGAGGTCTACGGAACGCAACTTCATCCCGAGGTAGCCGCCTCGCTTCACTCGCTGGCAAGCGTGCGGCGGGGACAGGGCGACCTAGAGGGGGCGCGCCGACACCTCGAACGCTCGCTGAAGATCAAAGCCGAGGTGTTCGGAACGGAAGTTCACCCCGATGTAGCAGTCTCGCTGCATGAGCTAGCGGGCGTGCTCGCGGCGCAGGGCGATTTGGATGGGGCGAGCCGACACCTCGAGCGCTCGTTGCAGATCAATCAGCAGATCTTTGGCGCGACGGCCCACATCTTCGTAGCGATCACACTTCGTTCGATGGCGGGGGTAATGACCGCTCAGGGTGATCTGGATCGAGCGACTGAGACCTACGAGCGTGCCCTGATTGTCGCGCTCGGTGTCCACGGGACTCCCGACAACACCTGGACTTGCATGACTGAGGTGAGGTTCGCGGACCTCTTGTTGAAGCGCGGCCAACCAGCGCGGGCGCAGCAGCTGCTGGAGCATGCACACCCAATCTTGCTGCGTGCCTTCGGCCCCGCGAACGCTTGGGCCATGGAGGCGAGTCGGCTGCTGCGCTTTGTGTCGGGCGCGTCGTCGCGCTCAAACGAGTCGGGTGAGATGGGGTGAACGTGGCCGTTCAAAAGTCGTCATCGTCGTCGTAAAAGGGCTCTAGATCGTGCTCGTGCTCGGGCTCGGTCGGTCGCGGTGTCGCGGTGCCGCCGATGATCTCGACCTCGGTGCGGATCTGCGCGAACTGAGCGACGATCGCGGCGGCGGCGGCCTGATCGAGGTCACGGGCGATCACGTCGCCCCGATCCGCGATCCCCTTGGCTTCGGCGAGCCCGAGCCTGGTCAGCTCGAGGATCAGCTTGATCGCGTGGATCTTCTGCCGGCTGGCAACGAAGCGCACGGCGAACGACTGGACAGACCCGGACGTGGCCTCGGCGTCGCCTGGTTGCGCCGATCCAAGCTCGAAACGGACCCCATGTCGCGCAGCGTCGCGCAGCGTCGTCTGGGTCCGCGGATTCAGCTCGAACTCGAACTCGCTGCCGGTCTCGACCAGCTCCTTGGCTTCGCGCAGGCCAGCGCCGCTCAGCTCGCGGACCAGCTTGATCGCGAGGATCTTGCTCGGACCAAAAGACAGGACGCGGGTGCGATGACGGGCCATTCCGTCATCATGCCCCCCCGTCCGACCAGGTTCACGCTCGACGAAGACGCGCCAACCAAAACCCGTCGGTGTGGTGCTGCTCTGGCGTCCACGACTGGGTCAGCTCGCGCGTGAACGCTTGTCCTGCATCTGAACTACAAAACTCCGCGACGATCGCCTCGCCTTCTTCGGGCTCGAGGCTGCACACCGCGTACACCAGCCGCCCGCCCGGCCGGACCAAGCTCGCGGACCAGCGCAGCAAGGTCGCCTGCAGCGCGGCGCGGTCGCCAATGTTGGACTCCACCGCGGTCCAGCGCAGCTCGGGGTGCCGACCGAGGTTGCCCAAGCCAGTGCAGGGCGCGTCGAGCAGCACCGCGTCGAAGCTGTCGGCTCGCAGCACCGCCTGCGCATGGTCTGGCAGCGCGCCGCCAAGCTCGGCCTCGATGATCTCCAGCGTCAGCTCGCCGTCGAGGCCGGCCCGCTCGCGGCCTGCGTCGAGCTCTGCGAGCCGCTCGCCCGAGCTATCGACCGCGACGATGCTCCCGCGCCGGCCCATGTGCTCCGCGATCTGTATGGTCTTGGTTCCCATGCCCGCGCACGCATCGAGCACCCGCTCGCCGGCTTGGGGAGCCAAGGCCCGCACGGCCTGCTGGCTGCCCAGGCTCTGGATCGAGAACAACCCGGCCTCGAACGCAGGCCCATAAAAGAGGTCACCACCGCCGCGCACCCGCAGGCACTGCGGCTGATCCCCGGCTGGCTCGGGCACCGCGATGAACTCGAGCTTGGGCTGCTCGGCCCGCAGCAATTCCCGCAGGGAGTCGGCGCCGCTGCGATGAATGTCCACGCGCAGATCCACGGTCGGGGGGACGCTGAGCGCCCGCGCCCGCGCGAGCGCCTGCTCGGGGCCGATCTCCGCCAGCCAGCGCGCCGCCAGCCAGCGCGGCAGCGACCAGCGACCGGTGAGCGCGTCGAGCACGTGACCGTCGCTCAGGGCGACATCCATGATCGGCCAGTCCCGATCGATCATGTGCAGGATCGCCGTGATCATCCCGGACAGCCGCCCGTGCGGATCAATGCGCCGCGCGAGCTTGCCCGCTTCGGCGTTGGCGATCCCCAGCGGGCGCTCGAGCTCGACCAGCTCGAACGCCGCGACCCGCAGGATCATCCGCAGCTCGCCCTTGACCTTCTTGGGCTTGTCCGCGAACGAGTCGATCAGCTTGTCGAGCCGGCCGCGGTGGCGGAGCACCCCGTAGACCAACATCGTGATCAACCCGCGATCCCGCCGCTCGAGCTCGGGGTGGCGCTCGAGCTGCTCGGACAAGATCCGGTTGCTGAACCCCTGACGCTGTTCGATCTCTCGCAGGATCCGGACGGCGACGCGCCGCGGACTTGGCCCCGATTTCGCCCCGTTCACGGCGGGAGTGTAGCCGTGGCTCGCCAGCCACATTGGGGGGACCACTCCTGGCTAGTCGTCTGCTCGGAAATGCCCCTTTGCGCGCTTGGAGCCTTCGTTTCGCGTTCGTCGCGCGGGTCAGGGTGCGTGTATTTCGCGTACGAAAGCGTACGTAGCCCGAGAATGTAATTGGGAATACGAAATTCTGAGGATAAATGGCCGATTTCGCACAATCCCAGTGTGGCTGATACATTTTTCCAGTCAGGCTAGAATTATTCTTATAGAATCCAGTATTTGTACAACTCTGGTTGGAGACATGGGGCAGAATTCCAGTTAAGGTGTCGTCATGAGCAGCCAAGCCGAACTCGACCTTCAGATTGACCTGACCGGCGCCGTCGTCGTCAAGTGGAGCGGGAGCGCAAACGACCGCCAGCCCGCCGCTGCCCTGAATCCCTTGTTCGAGCGCCTGTTGAGCATGGGGCGTTACCTTCGCTTCGACTTCTCGGAGCTTCAGCACATCTCCTCGACCACCCTCGTGGTCGTCCTGCGCTTCTTCAAGAAGCTCAACGCGATGGGTGTTGGCTTTGACTTCCGCTACGACGAATCGGTGAGCTGGCAGCGCATGATGTTTGCGCCCGTCAGCGCGCTCGCGGCTCCTCCGTCGATGTTGCTCAGCGCGGCCGCTTGACCACCAACTGCTCTTCCGATCAACCCGCGCTTGGCTGGCGCGGGTTTTTCAATTGGTTCACGCCCCCGTGGCGGACAGCTTCGCCGACCAGATCGCGGTGTCGGCCATCATGTAGATCGTGTCGTTGTTCGGCCCACCAAACGTGAAGTTGGCCACGCCTGGAACCTCGATCAGCCCGAGCATCCGCCCGTCGGGGCTGTAGACCTGCACGCCGTTCCCGGCCGAGCTGTAGATGCGCCCGGCGCTGTCGACCTTCAGACCATCGGGGATGCCCGGCGTCACGACCGTGATCAACCGATCTTGCTCGAGGTGCTCGCCGCCAGCGCTGACCTCGAACGCGCGGATGTGATGCGGAAGCTGGGGCTGGTAGGGCCCGGCCCCCTGCGCCGCGCCGCTGTCGTTGATGTAGAGGATCGTCTCGTCGGGCGAGAAGGCCAGGCCGTTGGGTCGATTGAAGTTGTCCGCGACCACGCTCAGGCGCTGGCTCTCGGGTTCGAAGCGGTACACGAAATTTCCAAGGAGCGGCGCAGGCTTGAAGCCCTGCACGAACCCGTAGCTGGGATCGGTGAACCAGATCGAGCCGTCGCGCCGAACCACGACGTCGTTGGGCGAGTTGAACGGCAGCCCAAACCACTCCTCGACCAGCTTGGTGTACTCGTTCGTGCGCGGGTTGAGCCGGCTGATCGCGGCGGGCGTGGTCTTGGTGCCCTGCTCGCAGATGATCAGGTTCCCGGCGCGATCCAAGGTCATACCGTTGGCCATGTTCGAGGGCTCGCGGACGGTGTGCAGCTGCCCGCTGTCCAGGTCGAGCCGTCGGATCGCCACCTGCTTGAAGCCCTCGATCGGGATCGAGACGTCGACCGGCACGGTCGTGAAGTAGAGCGCGCCGTCGAGGTACACGGGGCCTTCGTGCGCGTTGGTCTGGACCAGCTCTTCGACCTTCGCGCCGTCGCCGAGGACCGCGAGGAATCCGGGGTCGTAGATCCGCAAGCGGCTGCTTGGGTCATCTCGATAGTGGGTCCAGGGATTTGAGCGAGGCGCGGGCATGCCGGCATTGTACCGGCCCGTGCGGTGATCCCGTGCCGCCCCTCGCAGCGTGACAATGGCCCAAACAAAGAAAGGGCCTGCGATCACGATCGCAGGCCCTCTCGGGTGGTTGAGTGCAGGGTTTAGTGAGCCGGGCTCACATGCCCATGCCGCCCATGCCGCCCATGCCGCCGCCGCCGCCGCCGCCCATCTCGGGGGCTGCTTCCTTCTTGGGGATCTCGGCGATCATCGCTTCGGTGGTCAGCATCATGCCGGCAACCGACGCCGCGTTTTGGATCGCGGTGCGCACGACCTTGGTGGGGTCGATGACGCCTTGCTTGACGAGGTCGCCGTACTCTTGGGTGCGAGCGTTGAAGCCGAAGCCGCCCTCGCCGCTGAGCACCTTGTTCACGACCACGCTCGGCTCGCCGCCAGCGTTGCTGACGATCTGCCGCATGGGCTCCTCGACCGCGCGACGCACGATCGCGATGCCGACTTGCTGCTCTTCGGTCGTAGCCTTGAGCGTGTCGAGCACGAGGCTGGAGCGAAGCAGGGCCACACCGCCGCCGGGGACGATGCCCTCTTCAACGGCCGCACGGGTCGCGTGCAGAGCATCCTCGACGCGGGCCTTCTTCTCCTTCATCTCGACCTCGGTCGCTGCGCCGACCTTGATGACGGCGACGCCGCCAACGAGCTTGGCGAGGCGCTCTTGCAGCTTCTCGCGGTCGTAGTCCGAGGAGGTGTCCTCGATCTGCGCGCGGATCTGCTTGACGCGGGCCTGGATGTCTTCCTTCTTGCCGCCGCCATCAACGATGGTGGTGGTGTCCTTGTCGATCGCAATCCGACCAGCGTGGCCGAGATCGCTCAACTGCAGGCTCTCGAGCTTCTCGCCAAGATCCTCGGTGAGCGCCTTGCCACCGGTGAGGAACGCGAGGTCCTTGAGCATCTCCTTGCGGCGATCACCGAAGCCGGGGGCCTTGACGGCCGCGACCTCGAGGGTGCCGCGCAGACGGTTGACGACGAGCGTGGCGAGGGCCTCGCCATCGACGTCCTCCGCGATGATCAACAGCGGCTTGCGCTGCTTGGCGACCTGCTCGAGCACGGGCAGGAGGTCCTTCATGCTCGAGATCTTCTTCTCGTGCAGGAGGATGTAGGCGTCCTCGAAGGACACTTCCATGCGCTCTTGATCGGTCACGAAGTAGGGGCTGAGGTAGCCGCGGTCGAACTGCATGCCCTCGACCACGTCGAGCTCGGTCGTGTTGGCCTTGTTCTCCTCGACCGTGATCACGCCCTCTTGGCCGACCTTGCTCATCGCCTCGGCGATCAGCTTGCCGACTTCCTCGTCGCCGTTGGCGGAGATGGTGCCGACCTGCGCGACCTCTTCCTCACCCTTGGTCTCGACCGAGAGCGAGTGAATGTGGGCAACGACGGACTCGACGGCCAGCTCGATGCCGCGCTTGAGCTCCATTGGATCGTGACCGGCGGTGACCATCTTCAGGCCTTCGCGGTAGATCGCCTGGGCGAGCACGGTCGCGGTGGTGGTGCCGTCACCGGCGACGTCAGAGGTCTTGGAAGCGACTTCCTTGACCATCTGCGCGCCCATGTTCTCGAATTTGTCCTCGAGCTCGATCTCCTTGGCGACGGTGACGCCGTCCTTGGTGATCGTGGGGGAGCCCCAGGACTTCTCGATTACGACGTTGCGACCACGCGGACCGAGCGTGACCTTGACGGCGTTGGCGAGAGTGTTGACGCCACGCAGGATCGCCCCGCGGGCACTGGCATCGAAGCGGACTTCTTTGGCTGCCATGATGTGTCTCCTTGAATCTCTATACGGTTGGGAAAAGGGGTTGGAACGACGCGACTAGCTCTCGACCACGGCGAGGATGTCGTCCTCGCGCATGATGATCAGCTCGTCGCCGTCGATCTTGATTTCAGTGCCGGCGTACTTGCCGAACAGGATCTCGTCGCCGGCTTTGACGTCGAGGGGCTTGCGCTTGCCGTCGTCGTCGTAGCGACCACTGCCGACGGCGATGACCTTGCCGCGGGTGGGTTTTTCTTTGGCCGAGTCAGGGATGTAGATGCCGCCGGCGGTCTTGGTCTCTTCTTCGAGACGCTTGACGAGCACACGGTCGTTGAGGGGACGGACGTTCATTTGTGCAGTCTCCGATGTCGTTGGTTGCTGAGCCCGGACCCTGTGTGCACGTGCGGATCGCGGGCGAAGTTGAGATGGCCGCTTCGCGTCGCGCCCGGCCCTTGTTGGGGGCACGGGGAAGACGCTGGAAGTCCAGCGGCCGAACGCTTTAGCAGTCGGGCCTTCCGACTGCCAGCGGCCGGAGGGTAAAGCGCCAACCGACCGGCACAAGGTCGGGATTGGAAATCTTTGACCCAAACATGGGCGAGTCATCTCACGAATACGTGATGACCAGCTTGTGGCACACGACATCGCTGCTAGCGTGAGAATTAGTACAGGCCATGTATTTGGCGTTCTAGGGCACACAAAAGGGACAAGTCATGAACAAAGAAGTTGATCTCAGCATCGAGGGCACGCTGGAGTCGTTCTTTTTCGCGCAGCTCGAACAGGCCCGCGAGGGCCAGTCAGACCGCCTTGGCGTGGATATCGAGGCGTATTTGGTCCACATGTTGGCGGCCCACGCCCGCCGCACGAACGTCGCGGGTCGCACGAGCCCCGCCCTCGCCACGCAGTTCATGAGCGCGCGCGAGCATGGTGCGCAGGCGCTGCGCGAGGTCGGGGATCGGGCGCTCTACATTGCTGGCGTGGTCCCGCGCTCGCTCGATCGGACCCCGGTCAATGTTGCCTATGTGTCGGGGATCGGTGAGGCCGCATACCGCGAGGTCCACGTTCGCTCGGCCCGGCTGCAAGTGTTCGAGCGCCTCGCGGATCGCTTCCGCGAGATCGTCGAGCTGCTCGGCAAGATGCTGGCGCGCGATGACACGGATCTACTCTCGCTCTACGAGAGGTGGCGAGAGCGCAGCGATCCACGCGACGCGCGGCGGCTGCTCGCGGCGGGGGTTCTGCTCGATCCCGCGACTGCAGATATTCTGCAGTAGCTCGGGAATCATCGCGTGGCGGATGGAGTTGGGAGCGCCCGATGAGCCGCAAGCGAACCTCTTTGAGCGCCCAGGGCCTGTTCTTCCTGGCATTTTGCACGCTCGGGGCGCCCGCCCTCGTGACCAGCGCCGGTTGCTCCGGCGAGGCCCAGGCCAGTCCGCCAACTCATGCGCAGCCCGACGAAGCCGCCAACCCACCCCAGGGTTTGGCGGCTTCTGCGGTTGCAGGATCGGGTGCTGGGCCCGCTCAGCCGGCTCTGGCGCCGCTTCGCTACGATCCCAACGACAGCCTGGCGCCGCTGATCAGCCAGGTGCAGCTGTCCGTGGTCAGCATCCAGACCCGCCGCAGCAAGTCGGGCCCGTTCAGCCGCGGGTCTTCTGGGATCGGCAGCGGGTTCATCATCTCGGATGACGGCTTGGTCGTGACCAACCACCACGTCGTCGCCGGCAACGACAAGTTCGAGGTCCACATGCAGGACGGCCGCCGCTTCGAGGCGACGGTGGTCGGCAGCGATCCGCAGACGGACGTCGCGGTGATCCGGCTGACCAACGCCAAGCAGCTGCCGGCCGTCAGCTTTGGCTCGAGCGAGGGCTTGCTCGTGGGTGACTGGGTGATCGCGCTGGGCAGCCCGATGGGGCTCGAGCAAACGGTCACGCGTGGGATCGTCTCGGCCAAGGGCCGGGGCAGCCTGGGCCTGTACGAAGATGGCTACGCCGACTTCTTGCAGACCGACGCCGCGATCAACCCGGGCAACAGCGGGGGTCCGCTGTTCAACCTCGCTGGCGAAGTCGTTGGGATCAACACCGCCGTTGGGGGTCACGATGGGCTTGGGTTTGCGATCCCAATTGATCAGGCGAAGGTCGTGATCCCCAAGCTGATCAAAGATGGCAAGGTCACGCGGGGGTGGCTGGGTGTCGGCGGTCGTGACGAGCCGCCCGAGTTTGGCGCGATGCCCAAGAAGGGCGCCGTGATCGGTGAGATCCACGCGGGCACGCCGGCCGCGACGGCGGGGTTGCTAGCGGGTGATCGGGTGATCGAGATCGACGGCAAGGCGATCGAGGATTTTGACGCTCTGCGCACGCGGATCGGTGAGTACGAGCCAAACGAGAAGGTCACGCTCGCGGTGCTGCGTGGCGGGAAGCAGCATCAGATCAACGTCGAGCTTGGGGCGCGCCCGGATCCCAACTCGCTGGTGCGGATGCCCGCTGGGGTCGTGCCGCCAAAGAATGCGCCAACGCCGAAGACCCCCCGGGTCAGCGTTGACCTCTACAATGGGGGACCTGCGCGGTTGGGCGTGGAGGTCCGCGAGACGCCGGACGGCGTGGTCGTGGATCGGGTGATCGAAGGCGGCGTGGGGCACCGGCTTGGGCTCCGCGCTGGTGATGTGATCGAGCGGATCAACGGCAAGGGGGTCAGCTCGGTCGCGGCGATCATTGCCTCGCTCGAGGGGGAACGGGGCCGCGCACAGGTCGAGGTGCGGCGCGGGAGCGGGCGGCACACCGCTGAGATCAGCGCGGGGTGACACAGACCTTAGAGGTCGCCGACCAGCAGCCGCTGGCGCGTCTGGTCGCTTCGCTCCTCGGGGCCGTCTGTTCGCATCCGCATGTGTGGCCCCCTAAAAGGGGGCTCGAGCGCATGAACCTCTCCAGCTGGGGGGCACCTCAATTGATCTACGTTGCGACCGCCGCGAGGTAGAGCGCCAAGCCGTTCCACACCGACAACACCACGAATACGACCCCCATCGCCTGGATCGCGAGGCGCACGAATTTCTGCTCGAGCCGGGCGCCGTAGCGCTTCAATATACCGACGAGGATCAAATATCCCAGCACGATCCCCAGCCCAAGGCCGAGCGGAAACAAGAGCTTGTGCAGCGGCGTCGGCTCGAGCTCGGTCATGGATAGGGCAATCGCAACGCCAGCCGACCACGACAAGATCAAGGTTGGGTTGAGGATCGAGATCCCGAACCCGGCCCAGTAGCCCCACTGACGACCGCGCAGGTCGACCGGATGATCCGCTCGAGGATCGACCCCGTCTGCGACCGCCGTGGGTTGCTCGGGTCGCTGGACGACCAGCCAGACCCCGACGGCGAGGAACACGAGGGTGCCGACGATCTCGATCACCAAGCGTGCGCCCGGCACCTGCTCGAGCAGCGCGACGATCCCAAAGGTTGCGAGCCCGCAGTAGAGCAGCTCGGCCGGTACCCGCCCAATCCCGATCTTCAGCGCGCCGCCCGGGTCGCCGGCGAGCGCCCGCTGGATCACCAGCACGGTCACGGGCCCAAGCGGCGCGATCGCGCTGAAGATGCCGACGACGATCGCTACCAGCACGATCGACGCGGTCACGAGGCCGGCGCTCGCGGCGGTGAGAGCCAGGGCCATCTCAGTAGCGGGCGTTCAAGGTGTCGGCCATGCGATCCGCGATCGCCATGATCGTGAGCATGGGGTTGGCCGCAGGCGTGGCTGGGATGATGCCGGTGTCGCAGACGTAGAGATCGTCGACGTCCCAGGCCGCGCCGCTCGAGTCGACGACGTGGCGCGCACGATCTTCGCCCATCGCTGTCGAGCCAAACACGTGGTTGGAGGCGATCGGGAAGTTCTTGGGCGAGAGCTTGGCCTGGCGCACGACCTCGGCGCCCGAGGCGTCGGTGATCTGCGGCGGGAGCCCGTGGACGCCGGGGTACACGGAGGTCGCCCCGGTCGCGAAGTACATCTCGATCAGCATGGCCATGCCTTCTTGCATGCGCTTCACGTCACCCTGCTCGATGCGGTAGCGAATGTCGTGGTTGCCGCCAGGCAGCGAGCGCACGCGGCCGGACGAGTCTTCACCGCTGACCCACACGTCCCACGACGCCATGTGGTTGTAGCGCGAGACCAGATCCTTGAGGTCGGCGCCGATGCCCGGGAACCGAAACGCGAGCAGCGACGGCGCGACCCACAGCGACTCGAGCTTGATGCCCTCGGGCATGAAGTCGAGGCAGTGGTAGCCCTGGGTGGCCCCGCTCCACGGCGCGACCTCGTCGGGGAACATGCCCATCAGCGCGGTGCCGGGGTGGAACTGCAGGTTGCGGCCGATAGGGTCACGGTTGATGCCGCTGCGCTGCATGATCACCGGCGAGGCGATCGCACCCGCGGCGAGGATCGTGCACTTGGCGGTGATCCGCACGCGCTCGCCCAGCTTGCCGGTGAAGGGCTCAATCGCCACGCCCTCGACCCCGCGCACGCGGTCGCCGTCCATGAGCAGGGTGTCGGCGCGGACCGAGGTGTAGACGCGGCCCCCGGCCTCGACCATCTCGGGCACGCCGCGGACATCCAGCGACTTCTTGGCGCGGGTTGGGCAGCCCGTGAAGCACTGGCTGGATCCGCGGCAGCCTTCTTCGTTGCGCTCGATCACCGTGGCGGTGGCGCCAACGGCCTCGCAGCCGGCCCGAAACAGCTCGTTGCGGCGGCCCTGGACCTCGGACTGAACCTTGCGCACGCCCATGAAGGCTTCGACCCGATCGTAGTGGGGCGCCATGGTGTCGGGGTCGACCCCGATCACGCCGTGGTCGTTGCGCCACTTGTCGACGGCGAACAGCGGCGCGCGCATGCAGATCGCCGAATTGAACACCGACCCGCCGCCAAGGCAGCGGGCCTGCATCGTGGGCATGAACAGGTTGCCGTTGGTGCGACGCAGCCCGCTGTCGAAGAAGTAGCGGGCCAAGGTCGCGCCGGCGTCCCGGTCGAAGTCGCGGGTTCGCACGACCGGGCCGACCTCGATCAGCACGACCGACCGACCTGCGCTGGCGAGCCGATGCGCGAGGTAGGCCCCACCCGGGCCCGAGCCGACGACCGCGAACTCGCAGTGATCGACGATCGGGCTGGTGTAGTCGACGAACTCTAGAACCCTACGGTCGTCGTTGGGTCGGTGCCCTTTTTTTTTTGGTCGTCCGCCTCCGCCGCTTGGCCAGCGGGCTCGGGCTCGGGCTCGGGCTCGGGGGTGGGCGCCGTCTCGAGCTTGGGGGCAGCTGCCTTGGCCCCGTTGCTGCCGTTGCGGACGGGCGAGGCCGCGGCGACCGGGGTCATGGCCTCGTCGCCACCCAAGCCAGGGATCACCTTCTTGACGTTGCGCAGCGCGTCTTTGACCGCACCGCCCGCGAGCGAGATGACCGGGCCGCCAACCTTGTAGTAGCCGGCCAGCGTGTCTTCCATTGCGCCAAGGAAGTAGCTGACGTCTTCGTTGGTGATCGTGACCGGCGGGAGGATCTTGATCGCGTTGATCGCCGGTCCGGGGATCTGCACGATCACCCGCTGCTTGGCGAACATGTCGCAGTTGACCGCGGCCGCGAACGCGCCCTTGTCGGCCACCCCGATCAGCTCTTGCTGCACGCGCAGGCTCAGGCTGCCCGAGTCTTTGAAGTAGATCGCGAGCATCAGGCCCTTGCCGCTGATGCGATCGATGCAGTCGTAGCGCGAGGCGAGATCGATCAAGCCAGCGTGCAGCATGTCGCCGAGCTCGCGGGCCCGGTTGGGCGCGTCGAGATCACGCAGCACGTCGAGCGTGGCGATGCCAGCAGCCATCGCGAGGTTGTTCTCGGCGAAGGTCGAGAAGTAGATCGGCCCCGCCCTGAACTTGCTGTAGACGCCCTCGTAGACCTCTTCGGTCATGAGCACGGCGCTGACCGGCATCTGCCCGCCGGCGAGGGTCTTGGACACGGTCATCATGCCCGGGCGCACGCCGAGCCCGGCGCTGGCGAACCACGAGCCGGTTCGACCAAGGCCGGTCTGGATCTCGTCGGCCACGAACACGGTGCCGTACTGCTTGCACAGGGCCTCGGCCTCGCGCATGTAGTCGGCGTCCATGACGGTGGCCGTCATGCCTTGGATCGGCTCGATGAACAGCGCGGCCACATCCTGCTTGGACAGCTCGTTGCGCAGCGCGGCGATGTCGTTGGGCCGGATCGAGGTGCACACGGGCATCAGCGGATCCTGGCTCTCCTTCATCTGCTCGAACCCGCACAGCGAGATCGCGCCGTAGGTCCGGCCGTGAAACGCCCCCTGCAAGAACAGGAAGCGGCGCCGCCGGGTCATGTAGCGGGTGAAGCGGATGCAGACTTCGATCGCCTCGCTGCCCGAGTTGGCGAACACGGCCTTGGTGTACTGCGGGCCCGCGAGCTCGAGCAGCCGCTCGGCCAGCAGCCCGCCGAGCGCCGAGGCGTTGACGACCGACAAGTTGGGCAGCTGCAGCGACAACACGTCACGCAGCGCGTCGCTGACCTGCGGGTGGTTGCGGCCGATGAAGAACACGCCGCCGCCCGCGAGCAGGTCCAGGTAGCGGGTGCCGTCCTTGTCCCACATGTACTGGCCGTCGGCGCGGGTGAACGCCGCCGACAACCCACCCATCTCGAACATCTTGAGCAGGCGCGGGTGGATGTGGCGCTTGGACAGATGGTTGGCCGAGGTCAGGTGCTCCTCGATGAGCTCTTTCATGCTACCGGTCACGCTGGGTATTCCTTGGAGTATCCGTAGGTGTCGAACACCAGCCGCCAGCGGTCGTAGACGAACTCGCGCAGGTCTTCGCTGATGTCGAGCTTGTTACGCTTGTAGCCGCGCAGGGAGTCGAGGTAGGGCCGGATCGTGGCCGCGTAGCGATCCCAGTCGGGTAGCCGCAGCTTGGTGTACATGTCGCCGAGCATGTTGAGCTCGTTGCCGACAAAGTCTTCGTAGGCGATCTCGACGAAGTTCTCGGGCGGGATCAGGTGGCGGTCTTCGATGACGCGCTCGTAGATCCGCCGGCCGATCGCCGCGGTGTGCTCCCACCGCTGCGAGATGAACTCTTGCTGCGGCCGCTGGAAGAAGTTCTCCCAGTCGGTCTTCGAGCGCATGTGCAGCGTTGACGAGAACACCTCGTAGGGGTTGCGGTGGATGTGGATGAAGCGCGCGTCGGGGAACAGCTCGAGCAGCAGGCGGATCCGCGCGGTGTGGGGGCAGGACTTGACCACCACGCGCTTGCCGTTGGTGGCCAGCATGATCCGCTTGATGAAGGTGACCAACTCGCTCTTCCACAGCTCGCGCTCGTCGGGCGTGGCCTCGAGGAAGTCGATGTACTTCTCGTAGCGGGCCGACTCGTCCGGGAACATGAACGAGAGGTAGAGGCTGAGCCCGGTCAGCTTGGCCAGCGCGATCTCGTCTTCGGCGGCCTCGTGCCAGCCTTGCTTGACGTTGTCGTACGAGCGGGTCTCTGCGAGCGCGCCGCTGGCGATGCGCGGCACGATGTCCCCGGTCAGCAAGAACGAGGTTGGAAAGATGACCTGGTAGTAGGTTGGGACCGTGTGGTTGGGGTCGCGCCCGAACAGGTTGTGCAGGTGGGTGGTGCCGGTGCGCCAGTGCCCGAGCAAGAAGATCGGGGTTGGGTCCACGCGCATCTGGGCCAGCTTGCGCGCGTAGATGGCGTCTTCGAGGCGGCCCAGCACGGTCGAGGGGATGCCCCAACCTGTGATCCACGCGAGCCGGTGCAGGTATTCGCGGCTGACCTGAAAGTCGTTGGCCTTGAGGATCTCGAGCCACTCTGGCAGCTCGACCCCGGTCATCAACTGTTCGGTCGACCAGCGGTGCTCTAGTTGTTTGACACGTTCGACGTGCATTAGTTGTCGCCCCCGCTGGCCCGGGCCGCGGCGGCCCGACGCTCGCGCTCGATCACCCGGACCGCGTCGACGGCCTCGGACAGGACCGCGACGTTGGCCGCGGAATCAATGTCGGCGCCGGGAAGATCGGCGACGGTCTTGGTCTTGCCAGCGCTCGCCCGTTGGCGGCGGAGGATCTCGACGCCATCGTCGACGCCGATGTGACGGAGGACTTCGGCGTCCGCGAGGTACGCGAACGCGAACACCGAGCGCAGCCCGAGCAGCGAGACCCGACGAAAATACAGGTCACTGGTCTCCCACGCAGCGAGGTAGGCGTGCTGGGCTTCGGGGCTGGCGCGGGTGAAGGTCTTGGTCCGGCTGGGCCCGAACGCAGGCATTGCAACCTCGAACAGCACGAACATCAGGCGGAGCAACACACGCTCACGCTTGGGGACCGCAGCGAGCCACTCGTCGACGTACTCGAGCGCTCGCGCATCGCGGGCGTCGACCGGGATGTTGCCGCCGCGCGGGTACATCGTCTGTCCGAGCGCCCCGACGATCCGTGCCTCGATCGGGGTGAGGACTTTGTACTTTCGACTCACTGAACCGCCTGATCCCTGTTGTGGGTCGCAACCGAGTCGCAGCGCGACGCTCGTCGCATACACGAGGCCCCCCAGGCCGGCAAGCCGTCAGCCAGGCGCGGCAACATGGCGGGGTGCGGTGACGCGATCATGAGCAAGGGTGAGCGGGTGGAATCAACCGTTCGCCGAATCGTGCCGGATATCTCCAGGTCCGGCTAGTCCCCGTCGCTGAACTTCCGGGGGGAACTTCGGTGGCGGGGGACAGCCGCCCTTTTAGATGAGGGGCTTCGCAGGCTCCCCACGCCGGCGGGCTTCTCGTGCCTCGCCGCACAGACTCCATCGTTCGCGGCGCCGGGCCTCGGCTTTCGAGCGAGTAGAGGGCAAGCTCACGCCTGTTCCCGGCGCGTTCTACGGGGTGTCGCCGCGTCGGATCGCGCCCGCTGACTGCTACGCTCCCGCCACATGGCGCCGGAGACCGAGCCGCCCCGCGCGGGGCCCCTGGCGCGTCGTTGCGCCGAGTTGATCACCTGGGTCACGCACACGCGCTCGCGCAGCGCGGCGGTCTTGGTCACGGCTTTGTTGGTTGGCGTGACGTCGCTGTGGTTCGGGGCCTCGATCCAGATCGACACGGACCTCCGCAGCCTGCTGCCCAAGTCGGCGCCCAGCGTGGCCGCGCTGGATCTACTCGAGGAGCGCAAGGGCAGCTCCGAGGGGTTCGTGATCGCGATCGAGGGTCCAACCGCGGCCGACGCCGACGCCGCCGTGATCGGTGTCGCCGACGAAGTGGCGAGCTGGCCCGAGACCCGCTCGCTCACGGCCGAGCGCGATTACACGCCGCTGCGCGCCCACGCGCTCTACATGCTCGAGCTCGACCAGCTCGAAGAGCTGCGCGACGAGCTCGAGGCCGAGCGCAAGCAAGCGATCGCCCGGGCGATCGGACCGGGGCTTGGCGACGGCGACGTCAACACCGACGAGGTGACCGTTGGCGAAGACTGGGACGACGAGGGCTTCGACGAGCTCGACTGGGCGCCGGCACCGGAGCAGCCGGGGCAGCCGGAGCAGCCCGAGCCACCCGCGGACGCAGCCGCGCAGGACGACGCGCAGGACGACGCGCCCGAGCAGCGTGACTTCGAGACCTTCCTCGCCGAGCAGCGCGAGCACTTGATCGCCCAGGGCACCCTCGACGAGGCCGAGGTCGCGCTGATCTGGCCCGCAGAGAACGAGAAGGGGGAGGTCGAGTGGGCCGAGCATGTCGGCATGCCGTACTCCGCCGAGGACGGCAAGGTCCGCACGATCCAAGGCAGCCTCTCGCGGCCGGCGACAGACGTCGAGTTCGCGCAGGACGTCGTGGGTCGGGTCGATCAACGGGCCGAAGAATTGCGTCAGGCCGGGATGGCGGCGGACACCCGCGTGCAAGTGGTCGCTGCCTACAATGTCTCGGGGGCCGTCAACGCGATCGTCGCCGACGCGCGGCGGGCCACGTGGATCTCGGGCACGCTGGTGCTCGCGGTCTTGCTGCTGGGGTTTCGCAGCCTGCGGGTGCTGCCGTTGATCATCGTGCCAATGGCCGTGGCAATGAGCGCGACGCTCGCGGTCGCAAAGCTGAGCTTTGGCCAGCTCAACGCGCTCACGGTGTTCTTGTTCGCGGTGTTGTTTGGGATGGGCGTGGACTTTTGCGTGCACCTGTACGCGCTGCGCGAGCGGCAAGGTCGCGACGGCGACTGGCCCACGGTGATCCGCGAGCACTTTCGTCCGCTGGTGGCGACCATGGCCACGACCAGCGCGAGCTTGCTGATCCTGATGCTGGCGGAGTTCAAGGCGTTCCGCGAGTTCGGCTCGATCTCGGCGGTTGGCGTGCTGCTGTGCTTCATCTCCGCGGTCGTGCTGGTCCCGGCGATCGACACCTTGCTTGGGCCGATGCGGAAACCTGTGGCCGCGGTGGAACCGGCGAGCGCGGATGTGCCCGCTCCGGCCAGCGCTGGCGGTTGGCGGTCGGTGCTGTCAAAGGGGCGCTACGCGGTGCTCGTGTTGCTGGCCGGGGTCGCGCTCTACGGCGCGCCGCAGCTGCGCATGGAGAAGGACAATCGGGTGCTCAACGCGAGCGATGCACCCGACGCCGAGACCAAAAAAGAGATCGCCTACGGGCAGACGGGTGGGCGCTACAAGTCGCTGGCGTTGGTCGCCAACGATCCCGAGGCGCTCAACCTCGTCGTGGATCGGCTCGAGGCCGCCGAGGCGTCGGGCGAGTTGCTCGACGGTGGCATCGACACTGGCGAGCCGCGTCGACCGTGGATCAAAGAGGTCTACAGCCTGCGCACGGTGATGCCGACGCAGCAGGCGGAGAAGGCCCCCGTGATCGCGCAGATCGGCGAGCGCACCAACGATCTGCTGGCCGAGCTGCCAGATCTCGACGAGCAGGCGCGCGCGTACCAGACCCACCTCGAGGCCCTCGAGCACATGACCAAGGCGGACCCGCTGACGCTCGAAGAGCTGCCAGCGTGGACGGTGGAGCCATTCCGCGAGAAGGACGGGCGCAGCGATCGGATCGCCCACGTGTACCTGGACATCGAAGGGTGGAGCATCGATGAGCTGGTCGCGGTCCGGCATCGCCTCGACGTGGTGCTAGACGGCACGGAGGTCCGCGCGGCCGACAGCCGCCTGGTGTTCGCGGATCTGATGGCGCTGATGGAGCACGACGCCGAGCGGATCCCGTTTTATGCGCTGGGCGTGATCTTGCTGTTCATCGCGATTGATCTACGCGAGCTGAAGGGCACCGCGGCGTGCTTCTCGACCCTGACCCTGGGAGTGTTCGTCGCGGTGGCGGTGATGGGGCTGTGGCCGATGCGGCTGAACTTCTTCAACTTGGTGGTGATGCCGGCGGTCGTGGGGCTGGGGATCGACGCCAGCATTCACCTGTGGCACGGCCGCAAGCGGGCCTCGCTGGCGGCGACCAGCAAGGCTTCACTGTTGTCGGCGCTGACGACGGTGGCCGGGTTCTCTGGGCTGTTGGCGGCGAATCATGCCGGGCTGCGGAGCATTGGCGAGGTTGGGGTCATGGCGATCGTGGCGTGTGTCGGGGTCGCGTTCTTGGCGCTGTACCCGATTCGGACCAAGCCAACGTAGCTTCAATGTAGCTACGCTGCGTGGGTTGGCGCTGGGGTCTACAGCAAGGTGTTGTCGATCAGGCGGACGTCGTCGAAGAACACCGCGAGCGCGACCAGGGTCGGGCCGTTGGCATGATCTGTTGGCTGCAGCTGCTCGGCGTCGACGACCGAGACGTAGTGGATCCGGCCGGGCGCGAGGGCTTGCTCTGCGTCGGCGATCAGCCGCGAGGACACGCGCTCGCCAGCGGCGTGGCGTTGGCGGACGAGCTGCAAAAATTTGGGGATAGCGATCGCGGCCGCCCGAGCAGACGCCCCCAAGCGGGCGTTGCGGCTGGACAGCGCCAGGCCGTCTTGCTCGCGCATGGTCGGCACGCCAACGACCTCGCCAGACCAGAACAAGTCGCGATGCATGCGCTTGATGATCGCCAGCTGTTGAAAGTCCTTTTGACCGAACAGCCCCACGGTTGGCGTGAACAGCTGCCAGAGCTTGGAGACGACGGTACACACCCCGCGGAAGTGCCCCGGCCGGGTCGCGCCGCACAGGTGTTGATCGAGGGCGCCCACCTCGACGTAGGTGCTGGCGCCCGGGGGGTAGAGCTCTTCAGGTTTGGGGATGAACGCCAGATCGACGCCGACCGACTCGGCCTTGGCGAGATCGCCAGGCTCGTCGCGCGGGTAGCTGGCGAGATCGGCCGGGTCGTTGAATTGCGTTGGGTTGACGAAGATCGAGATCGCCAGCGCCCCGCGATTGCGCGGGACCCGACGGCGGCCCTCTTGCATCAAGGCGAGGTGGCCCTCGTGCAGGTAGCCCATGGTTGGGACCAGCGCGAGCTCGCGGGCGCCGTGCTGCGTTCGCCACTCGCGAAGCTCGGAGACGCTGCGCAACACTCGAGTGGGCATGGTCGAAACCCGCGGAGCTCAGCGAGGTCCGTAGCCGGCGCGGCGCGGGGGCTCGGCGTGGTCGTTTGGATCGGGATCCGGGGCAGCGGCGACGGGGGAGTTCTTGCTGGCGAAGCTGTGCTCGGGGCCCGGGAACGCGCGCGAGCGGACCTCGGCGGCGAACGCCGAGAACGCGTCGCGGACCGGATCCGCGAGGGTCGCGTAGCGCTTGACGAACTTGGGCTTGAAGCTGTCGTCGAGCCCAAGCAGATCTTGCATGACGAGGACTTGCCCGTCGCAGCCATTGCCCGCGCCGATGCCGATCGTGGGGATCGAGAGCGAGGCAGAGACCTCTGTGGCGAGCGCCGCGGGGATGCCCTCGAGCACGATCGAGAAGCACCCGGCCTGCTCGAGCTGGGCGGCCTCATTGCGCAGACGCTCGGCTGCTTGGGCGTCGCGGGCTTGGACCTTGAACCCACCAAACGCGTGGACGCTCTGCGGCGTGAGCCCGAGGTGGCCCATGACCGGAATGCCGGCGGCGACGATGCGCTCGATCGCGGGGAGCACCTGCGCGCCACCTTCGAGCTTGACCGACGCGGCGCCGCCCTCTTTGATCAGCCGGCCCGCGTTGGTGACCGCGAGGTCCGGGCTGGCCTGGTAGCTCATGAACGGCATGTCGACCGTCAGGTGAGCGCAACGCAGCGCCCGACGGACGCAGCGCGCGTGATAGATCATGTGATCGACGGTGACCTCGAGCGTGTGCTCGTGGCCCTGCATGACCATTCCAAGGCTGTCGCCGACGAGCACGATGTCGACGTCACACGCGTCGATCAGCCGGGCAAAGGTCGCGTCGTAGGCTGTGATCATCACGACCGGCACGCCGTCGCGCTTGCGGGCGAGGATGTCCGGCACAGTGACGGGCTTGCGCGGAATGGACTCAGCCATGGGAGCTCACGTACGATGTTTCAGAAGCAGTTGCAAACAGCTCGCTGCCCGCGGTGAGCCAGTCCACGAATGCCGTCCGCAAGCGGGCGAGAAGCCCTCGCCCGAGCTGAAAACCGGGCGAGAAGCCCTTCCCCGAGCTGAAAACAGTCATGGCCTGGCATTGGCGGCCTCGCCCTCGTTGGCGTGGGCCGGACCGCCGAGGTTGCTGGGCAGAGGACGCAGCGCGGTCTGGTGGCGCTCGGCGAGGCGACGCTCGGGGTCCTCTGGCTCGGGTCGGGCGAGGTAGGCGGTCCATAGCCGCAGCGCCCCGCTGGTCTCTTTGCGGACGGTCTTGGCGTAGGCGCGAACGTACAGGCGCTCGTGCAGGGGCATCGCGCTCTCGAGCGCGCGCAGCTGGCTGCCCTCGTCCCGATCGAGGGCGGTCTGCATGCGCACGCGGGCGCCGGCCTGATCCCCAGCCCGGTCGAGCACCAGCGCCAACACATAGTAGGACGCGAGCCGATCGTTCTCGGGCGCGTCGATGAACGCGCGCTTGGCCAGGTCCAGCGCGGCGCCGAGGTTGCCAGCGTAGAGCTCGGTGAGCGCGAGCAGGCGGCGGAGCTTCCAACCTTCGACGCTGGCTCGCGCGAGCGAGCGCCCGAACGCTTTGCGGGCGCCAACGAGGTCACCCGTGGACAGCAGCGCCCGGCCGCGCCAGTACTCGAGCCCAAGGCTGCGCTTGTCGCGACGGCGGTGTTGCTCGGCGATCGCGGCGTCGATCCAGGCGAGGGCGTGGTCGCGGCTCTCGACCACGCCGGTCTCGATCACGCTCAAGTCGGTGGCCTCGTCGAGGCCCTCCGGGAGATCGAAGCGACGCAGGAGCTCGCTGCGGGCGGCCATTGCGAGCACCTCGGGGGCGTTGGGGCACTCGGTGGCCTGGATCGCCCAGCGATGGTTCTCGCGGTAGTTGTTGACGTCTTCGCCATAGCCAAACAGCTGGTTGAAGGCCTCGCTGGCGACGCTCGAGCAGCCCGTCCACGAGCGGCTGCCGGCCTGGGCCCAGACCGTGGCCGTGGCCTCGACGAGCGCGACCGGTGCGACTGGCTCGGCGTTGGCTTCTGGGCCGCTGGGTACGTAGCCGCCGTTGCCGATCTCTTCGGCGCGATCCCAGGCAGGGGGCGGCGGCCGAGGCGGAGCCGGCTTGGCCTGGCGCACGATCACCCTCTTGGCGTCGGCAGGGGTCCCGCTAAAGATCATCGACAGTCCGAACAGCAGCGGGAGCAGCAGCCGAGCGCGAGTCACTGCGTCAGGCTACCACCGCGACCTGGCGCTGTCTTTTGCGAGCAGCCAGCTCCCGGCAGCCCGACGCCGGCTGGGTTCGTCAGAAAGTTGACCGCTCGCTCTGAGCTGGAACACTCGCGCGAGATGGGCACGTCGCCAGGCAAGCGTTCGCCGCGCAAAACAGGCGCAAACACGGCTGGGCGGGCAGGCTCGGGCGGATCCGCTGGTGCGAGCGCGCGTGAACCTGGAGTTCCGATGGTCGATCCCGAGACGGTCGCGGCCGTCCGCCAGGCGACCGCTCACGGCGCACACGTGGTCGTGACCGCGGTGACCACCGCGTGGCGCGGCGTTGCGTGGGGTGCGACCGTCAGTGCCAAGTGGTTGTGGCCCCGGTTGTCGGCGCTCACGCTGCTGGTCGCTGGTGCGTCTTGGCGCGGGCTCGGGACCGCGACGCGCTGGCTGTGGACCCAGCGCAGCGGCGTCGCGCGGGTCGGGCATCGCGGGCTGTGGTGGGGAGCGCTGGCGATCCTGGTGCTCGTCGGGCGGGCGTTGCTCAGCGCCGACGGGGATCCGGAGCTGATCGAGGTCGCCACGCTGTGGTTGGGCGCGGGGCTGGCGATGTCCGTGCTGGTGCTGCTTGGCGCGCCGGAGAAGCGCATGCGGGTGGCCGCGTTCGCGCTTGCGAGCGGACACGGGTCGCTGGGCCTGCTCGCCTGGATCGCCGCCGCGACGGTGTAGCGACCGCCTGCTGGCTCAGGTTCGCAAGACCGCGCCCGCCCAGGTCAGGCCGGTCCCGAACGCCGCCATCGCAACAGTGGAGCCGTCGGGCATGCGCCCAGCTTCGCGGGCTTCGTGGATGGCGATCGGGATCGTCGCCGCCGACATGTTGCCGTAGCGATCCACGATCGAGATCATCTTCTCGACTGGAACGTCCAGGCGCTGTCGACAGGCCTCCATGATCCGCATGTTGGCTTGATGCGGAATCAGCAGATCGACGTCGGCCGCGGTCAGATTGGCCGACGCGAGCGCGGCCTTGCTGGCCGCGGTCATGGCCCGGACCGCGTGGCGAAACACGGTGTTGCCCTTCATCTGCACCATGTGCAGGCCGTCTTTCACGGTCTGCTCGGTCGCGGGGGTCCGGGTGCCACCGGCGGGCAGATACAGGATCGGCGCGAGGCTGCCGTCGGCGCCCCAGTTGGACGAGAGCAGGCCGACGTCTTGCTCGCAGGACTCGATGACGGCCGCGCCAGCGCCGTCGCCAAACAGCACGCAGGTGCTGCGGTCGGTCCAGTCGACGACCTTGCTCATGACCTCACACCCGACCACGCCGATCCGCTTGCCCGAGCCGGCCACGAGCATGCAAGCCGCGACCTCGAGGGCGTACAGAAAGCCCGAGCAGCCGGCGGCGACGTCGAACGCCGGCATCCCACGGATCCCCAGCTCGTTTTGGATCCAACAGCCGGTCGAGGGAAACAGGGTGTCGGGGGACGAGGTCGCGACGACGATCGCGTCGAGGTTGGCGGTTTGCATGCCCGCGCGCTCGCAGGCGTTGGCGAGGGCGCGGGCACCCAGGGTCGCGGACGAGGTCTCGGCGTCGGCGATGTGGCGCTGCTTGATCCCGGTGCGCTCGGTGACCCACTCGTCCGAGGTGTCGACCAACTTCGCGATGTCGAAGTTGGTCATGATCCGCTGTGGGACCGCCATGCCGGTGCCGAGAATCTTGAAGCGTTTCACCACGTCGTCCTGCCCTCGCGGGCGATATAAGCGGCCGGATGCCAGCTTGGCCAGGCGTAGTCGGGGAATTCACGCCGTCGTGGGCGTGACGACGCGAGTGCGCGGGGGTTCGCAGCGTGGAGCGAAAGGGGGTGCGCGGCGATAGCTACGCGGCGACGTGGGGCTCTCACGATCCGCGCTGATCCGGCGTCGGTATCGGGCAATTTGTTTCACCGCCACAGCGCACATTGGAGGCGCGTGGGTGGTCCTCGGTGAATGCGATTCATTCGCGGGCGTGCGCGCGCGCGTGGATCCGGTCTGACACCAGCCGCGGGCGCGCGCTGTCGAATTGTCACCGCTCGCTGCGAATACCCTGCGTAAACGAGCTGTGAGCCGGGTGTCGTCGTTCGATCGGAGTGGGTACACGCCTTGCACAACCGCCGCGCATGCACGCATCGAGCAGCATCCGTCGCAAGGCCCCCTTCCTTCCATGGTTCGCGGCCCTCCTCCTCGGCGCTAGCGCCCACGCAGGATGGTTGATCCACGAGCTCCGCAGCGATCACCAACCCGAGCACCCTGCCAGCTTGATCGTGCATGTCGACGCACGATCCCAGCCAGACAGCCTATCTATCCGTCAGCAGTCGCGCGAGCAGACGCGGACCCGCCCGGCGACGTCGCCACGCTGCCGCCACGCCCAGGTTGATCCACACCCTGCCGATCCGACGCCGCTCAATCTCGACATCTGGGTGCAGCGGACCGATCGCTACGCGTACACGATCGATCGCCGCGTCCTCGACGAGGCCCCGCTCGGACCAGTCGACGCCGACCTCGCGCGGATCGGCGTCGTCGCCAAGACCTTGGCCAAGGCCCGCGACGCGGCGATGTCGACCGCGAGCGCAGGCGAGCCGATCGAGCTGCGCAACATCCACGCAGGCACACCGCTCTGGCTGCTGGGGCTGCGCACGGGGGATCGGCTGCTGGCGATCTGGACCAGCGGCGAACCCGAGCTCGAGCACATCGAGCTCTCGATCGAGCGGCGCGGCCGGGCCTTGGCGCTCAGCTACGAGCTGATCTGACCCGACAGTAGCTTTTTCGCCAAGTTGGCGTATGCAGCCGATGCTCGATCGGAGCGCACCCAGCGTCCGATCCACGCCCGGCATCATGACCCTCTCCACCGTGTTGTTCTTCGGCGTGTTCTTGTGCCTGTGGGCGCTCATGCACGTCTGGGTCGGTCGGCGCCTGATCGTTCGCGGCCGCGAGTACCCCGCTTGGGTGCGGCGGATGATCGTGGGCGTGCTGGTCTCGCTGGCGATCGTCCCGGTGCTCGCGGTGTTCGGTCGCCGGCTCGAGATCGTCAACGAGCTGGGCGTCCTTCAGTGGATTGGCTTCGTGTTCATGGGCGTGTCGACCTTGCTGATCGCGCTGACGATGATCGTCGACACGCCGCGGCTGGTCGCCCAGGGCGGCCTCGCGCTGCGCAAGCGCTGGCGAGCCACCCAAGACCGGCTGGATCCGCGAGCAAGCGACGCCCAGCCAGACAACGGGCCCGGCCTTGGGTCCCCGCCGCGCCGCCAGTTCTTCGCCGACATCGCCAACTATGGGATCGTCGGTGGCGCCGTGGGCCTCTCGGTCGTGGGCTTCGCCGAGGCCCGGCGGGTCCCACGGGTCGTGAGGGTCAACGTCCCGATCCAAGATCTGCATCCCGACCTCGACGGCCTGCGCATCGTCCAGCTGACCGACGTGCACATCGGCCCAACCATCCGCGGGACCTGGCTCGACCAGGTCGTCGACGTTGCGAATTCACTCGAGCCCGATCTGGTCGCGCTGACTGGCGACTTCGTCGATGGCTTCGTCGATGATCTGGGCCCCGAGCTTGGCGGGCTGTCCAAGCTTCGCGCCCAGCACGGGGCGTTCTTCGTGACCGGAAACCACGAGTACTACTGGGACGGCCCGGCCTGGTGCGCGGCGATCGACGCCCTTGGCCCGACGGTGCTGAACAACGAGCACCGACTGATCGAGCGAGGCGCGGCCCGGCTGTTGCTCGCGGGCGTGACGGATCTCGGCGCCGGTCGCCACGAGCCCGCGCACGCGTCGGACCCCGCCAAAGCCAAGGCCAACGCGCCCGCCCACGACCTCGCCGTGTTGCTCGCGCACCAGCCCCGCAGCGTGTACGGGGCCGCGAAGGCAGGCTTTGATCTGCAGCTGTCAGGCCACACGCACTCGGGCCAGTACTTCCCGATGAGCTTGATGATCCACCTGATGCAGCCCTACGTGCACGGGCTCGCGCGGCATGACGACATGCAGATCTACGTGAGCGCGGGGACCGGCTACTGGGGGCCGCCCAACCGCGCGGGGTCGCCCTCGGAGATCACCTTGCTGACCCTGCGGCGCGCGTGAGGCCCAGGTCTCGAAGGTGACCTTCGTACTCGTCGCTGAAGCTCGGTCTTCATGGTTCCTCCGCTGGAAACCATTTCCGCAGCGCGGCGATTAGCTCCCGCACCGCGGGGTCCTGGCAGCGGCCTACGGCGACCCGCGACGCGACCTTTCGGTAGAGTGCCGCCGAGCGTTTGACCTTGCGCGCGCCGTTGCGGACGGCCCACGTTGCGGCTTCCTTGGGTCGCGCTGGCTTGGTTGCACCTTCGTCGAGCCAGCCCGCTGCGACCAAAGCCGGCTGCAGTTGCGTCCAGGATTCCCAGCCCATGGCCATCGCCGAGTGCGGCGAGTCGGACCACAACCAAACATCGGCCGCCGGCCGGACCACGAGGCTCAACCCGATCGGCGGTGGCCATCCCGCTCGCGTCAGCTGGGTGTCGAGGTGGGCCGCGATCTTTGCGGCCCCCGGGCTACCCGGAAATTGTTCGTCGATGACGACAGCGGCGTGGCGATACTCCCCCATGAACGGCCGCAGCAACTCCTCGGCGCGGGTGTGCAAGCCACAGTCGTTTTGCCCCTTGGCCACGCGGATATCGCTGCGCCCGTCAAATTCGAACGCTCGGCAGCCCACAATGCGGTCGAGAGCATCGCGCTCGAGAAATCCGCCGAGCGCCGCACCCATTTGGCCGTCGGCGACCAACAACAGTAGCTCTCTCATTCGAACACACCCGCCGCGAACAGGCTGCCGAGATCGATGCCGCCCTTCCACGTGGCCAGACGCGGGTGACTGGGGCCGGTGAGAACCTGCGCGCCGCCGTTCCGACCCAAGCGTGTGATCAGGAGCTCCTCGAGTTCGCTGTCAGCGAGCACGACCGGCGAGTGCGTCGACACGAGCACCTGGCTGTCGTAGAGCGACCGCAGCGACAGCATGATGGCCTCCGTTGCCTGGGGGTGGATGCTGTTTTCGGGTTCCTCGACCACCAGCAGCTGCGGAGGGTCAGGCACATAGGCCAGGGACGTCAACGCGAGGATCCGCAAGGTGCCTTCCGAGAGGCCGCTCGATGTGACCTCGAACCCGCCCTCGTAGCCAACCCGAAAGTAGACATGGTGGTCCTCTTCGCGCTCGCGCAACTCGATCGACACCACCTGCGGCAGCGCCGTGCGGACGTGCGCGACCCAGTCGGCGAATTGCTCGGGGTCCTGGTTTTGCAGCCGCAGGATCAACCAAGGAAGGTTCTCACCCGAGGACATCAACGGCTTGGGCAGGCCTGGGGGGCTTGCACGGCGCAGGGTGGCCCAGTTGGGGTCGAAGAACACCGCGCCGGTCTGCAGGTGCTCGAGCAACCACCGGCCCGCGCCGAACTCCGCGGGAGGTTCGAGCTCGAGGCGTGTCAGGGCCAGACGCGTGCGGTCGATCTGCGTCTCGCGCTGGATCGCGTCCGCGAGCTCGGGAGTGAGGCTGACTGCCGACGCGGCCGCGTCGTGGACGTGATCTCGGCGGATGATGAAGCGCCAATCCTGCTGCTCGGTGCTCTCCCCCTGCACGGGCAGGCGCCGTTCTTCGTAGGCTTGTCCAGCCGCGAACGCAAACAAGTACTCGCTCTCGACCTCGAGCTGGCGCCCATCGTGGACCGTGAGCCGAAGCTCATAGCGAAGGTGCGTTGGCAGGCGTGCAGGATCGCTCTGCACAGCCTTGGGCGCTGCGTTCCCGAGTGCCTGTGCATGGCGCTGGGGGAGCTTGGCTTCGACCGCGAGCACGAAGCTGTGTTGTTGGCCGCGAAACGAGAGCTCGCCCAGGGAGGTTGCCCGGGGCCCACGCTGGGGCAGACGCTCCAAGAACGCAGCCGCGACGTTTCGAGCCCGCAGTAGATCCCCGAGCAGCACCGGGATATCGAGCAGGGTCGTCTTGCCCGAGCCATTCGAGCCCGCGATAATCCGAAACGCATCCAGCGGCACCGCGACGCTCTCGAAGCAGCGATAGTTCTGGGCCTCGATGCGGGTGATCATGCGCGAGGCTCCGAGCGCTCGGCGCGAGGCAGGTGCTTGACCGGCTTCGCAGCGACAGAGCGTTTCGTGGGCGCAGCCATGAGGTTGTGGGTGCCGATTGTAGGCCAGCCACAAACGGGGAGCCAGGCTGGCTGAAGGCGCCGGGCATCGGGGGCCATTTGATCACCTGGCGGGCATCGCGTCGCTTTGTCGCGTGAACCCTGCACGGGCTCAGCCGCCGCCATTTTGTAGCAAGATCGAGTACATGTCGAGCAACGACTTGAAGTCGGCGATCGGCCCGAGCTCGGGGTCGCCACCCACGAGCTGCACGAACGCCAAGTTCGTCGCAAACCCAAACGCGTAGTCGCCCTCGAACCACCGGATGTCGGCCCCAAGCGCCTGCTTGTATGCGGCGACGGTCTCGACGATCGCCGGGACCGGCCGCGACAAGAAGCACAGCAGCGCGACCTCGTCGTACTCGCTGGCCGCGATCTTCTGCCCGGCGTGCTCGAACGCGCTGACCAACGCCAAGAAGCGCTCGCTCAGCGCGGGCGCAGGCAAGTGGTCCGAGGCCAACATCGCCAGCAGGTTGCTGGCGGTCTGCAGCGGGTCACCGCGCCCACGGCCACCCGCGCGCAGGCCCTCGTAGATGTCGTGGGCATACTGGGCGAGCTGCTGTGGAGTGCCGGCCCGGGTCGTCAACAACGCGCAGGCGGGGAAGTCTTCGGGCCCGGTCAGCACCCAGTGGTGCTGCTTCATGGCCTCGTAGATGTCGCGCATGCGCTGGACTTGCTCGTCGCTGATCGGCGCCCCGTCGCCCAGCGTGCGCATGACCAACACCGCGATGAACTCGTAGACGGGAGCCCAGCGCAGCCCGAGCGCGCGCATGATCTTTCGGACCCGCTTGGTCTCGTCGAGCAGGGCGTCTGGGGTGTCGTCGTGGCGGACCAAGGCCACGGCGAACATCAAGTGCAGCTGCGGCGCGAAGCCGACGCGCCAGGGCATGAGCTGCTGAAATTGCTTGGCGGTCTCGCGCAGCTGCGTGGCGATCTGCGCGGGCTCACCGGGGACCAACACCAAGCTGGCGGCGGCGAAGCGCTGGGCGCTTCGGTCACCGAACATGCCCCGGGTCGGCTCCAGCGCAGCATCCAGCGCGAAGAAGCGCGCGACGGGTTCGCGCAGGTGCTCGTCTTGCTCGGCGTCGTGGCTGCGAAACGGCATGCCTCAGCGACCCCAGTAGTACCCAAACCAGATGCCCAACAACAAGGTGTTGCTCATGGGTCGGCCCTTGGCCGCGGGCGTGAACCCCCGCCAGCCCAGCTCGGGGCCGACCACCCAACCGCCCGGCCGCCGCGGGCGTGTTCGCTCGGCGTTCGGGAAGAACTCATAGCGCACGCTGCCCATGAAGCGCGGGCCCCCCACGCCGCCTCGTTCATCGGTGCGGTCATCGGTGATCAGCCCAGCGCCAAACCCAAACCCGCCGCGAAACGAGAACGGGTAGCGCGGCACCGGATAGAAGCCCAGCTCGACCAGCAGGCCGCCCTTCATGAAGAAGGTGTGCTGGCCAAAGTAGAAGCCGCCGCTCGCGTCGAGGCCGATCGTCATCCACGGAAACACGGCCTGGCCGAGGCGCAGGGACCCGCCGCCGCCCGGCAGCGCCATGCTGTGTGGAACCGGGAGGTTCGGCGAGTAGGCCCAGCTCAGCGCCGGCCAGATCGTCATGCCAAAGTAGGTGCCGGAGATCCTGGGTGGTTGCTCGGGCGCGGCAGCGCCGGGTGCCGTGATCTGTGTTGACGCCTCGGTGCCCCCCGACCCCGCGGGTTCGCTCGGCCCCTCGACCGCGCTCGCAGGGGCTGGAGCTGACGCCGCCGCGAGCTTCGGACTCGCCCAGCTCAAAGCGAGCGCGCCGACCATCCAAGCCGCTCGGGGGCGATGCCGCACGGCCGGAGTATAGGTGCGCGCGCGCAAGCGTCACCCCCGGGGTGGGTGTTGGCAGGTGATCTTGTCCTTGGGCACGATCCAATGCGGCGGCAACGCGAGCATCGGCGGCGGGTTGGGCCCGCAGCCGGGATCTTCGGCGTCGGCCAAGCCGTCGTAGTCGTTGTCGAACCCGTCGGTGCACGAGGATCCCGAGTCGCGCGACTCGGGATCCGGGTTGCGGGTCGCCCACTGCTCGGGGATCTCTGCCCACATCTGATCGAAGACCTGGTGGTACTCGGCCGCGAGCGCGGGGCTCTTGATCAGCAGGGTGTTCTCGTCGTTGTCCCACTCGCCCGCCGAGGTCCAGTTCATCGAGCCCGCGATCACGTACTCGTTGTCGATCGCGGCCGACTTCATGTGCATCTTGCCGCCCCACGCGTCGACCTTGACCGGGATCCCGACCTCGCGCAGCAGCTCGTGCTTGGTGTAGCCGTTGGTCGCCGCGGTCGCGTCGAGGATCACCCGGACCTCGACGCCGCGGCGGTGCGCGTCGAGTAGATCCTTGGTGATGGCCTTGTTGGTCAAGAAGAACACGGCGATGTCGATCCGCGTCTTGGCGCGCGCGAGCAGCGGGCGCACGCCGTTCGAGATCGCCTTGTCTTGCGGCGAGAACAGGACCTGGACCTCGGCGTCGCCAACGGTGGTGCGCAGCTCTCCGCTCTCGGGCTTGCGCTGGTGGAATTTCCCGTCGACCCACATGGTCTCGAACTCGCGCGTGTACCAGCTCGCGACCGTGGGCGAGTCGAGGACCACGACCAGGTTGGCGTTGTAGCCCCCAGTGCCCGAGTCGCTGACGTTGGTCGAGCCCGTCCACAAGTAGCGGCCGTCAACCACGAAGAACTTGTGGTGCATGATCTTGTTGAAGACCTTGCCGGTGTCGCCGTCGTCTTCGCTGGCGCTGAATGGCTCGCGACTTGCGTGGGTTGCGAGCAGGCAGCGGTCGCCAAGATCGTAGGACAGGCACTGCACGTAGCCGGCGAAGCCATCGGGCCGCCCGCACGCTGGCTCGGCCGCGTACTTGTTGGCGCGGTCGCTGGCTTTTTGTTCGCGCTCGAGCGCCTGATCGACCTTTCGATCATCACGGACCTGGCCAAGCGTGGCCGCCATGGCGTTCGTGCTGCTGTAGTAGTTGTCACCGTCGACGTCGCGATCGACGACGGCTCGCACCCGCACCCCCCGCGCCTTCGCGGCCTCCAACGCAGCAAGCAGCTCACTTTGGTTACGCACCCCGTAGACCGCGAAGTCGATGCTGGTCTGCGCACCCTCGATCAGCGCGAGCAACGAGGTACACACCTCGACTTCGCAGCGGTCGACCGGGGTCGCGCGGCCGGTGGGATCGTTCATGACCAACCGGATGCTGCCAGCAGGGTCGCCGGTGCTGCGCGGCAGCGGGCGCGCGTGCTCCAGCTTGCCGTTCGCGGGGCTCGTGCTGGGGCCTGGCGACTCGCAGCCTGGCAGCGCCGCAGCGACGAGCATGGAGGCGACACACAGCGAAGCGAGGCGAGGCATTGGCCCCATCGTATCGGCCTGGCCGCTGGGAGGCCGTGAAAACTGCACGCTGCCCTCGGTGAACCAGTCCACGAAGGTCCGCAAGCGGGCGAGGGCTTCGCGCCCGTTTGCAGCTCAGGCAGCCACGTGCACGGTCCCGCGCTGTGTGCACCGGCGGCGATGCGTCACTCAGGCAGCTCGCGGGGCTTCGGACCCGAGCAGACGGACCCCTTTTGAAGTCGCCAGCTCGCGCCAAAGCCGAGCTTCGACGCTGTGCGCGGGTCACGCATCCCCATTGTGGTGGGTTTCGCTGACCGGGTTCGTGCAGGGGCACCCTCGAGTGCCCTACACTGTCAGCGCTCGACTCGGTCGCGCACCCGCAGATGACTCTGGCCGCCACCACAGACGACGAGGAGTTGGTGGTACCGATCGCCAACGAGTCCGATCTCAATCACGCGCGGATGGTCGCGCGCGAGACCTGCAAGCTGGTGGCGATCCGTGGGTACCAAGCGCAGAAGGTCGTGACGACGGTCAGCGAGTTGGCCCGCAACATCGCTCGCTACGCGCAGACCGGACGCGTCCGGTTTCGGGTCGACACCTCGGATGAGATGATCGTCGTGATCGCCGAGGACAGCGGTCCCGGGATCTCCAACCTCGACGAGATCCTCGCCGGGCAGTATCGCAGCCGCACGGGTTTGGGTCGCGGGCTGCTGGGGTCGCGCGACCTCGCCGATGTCTTTGATATCCAAACCAGCCCCGCCGGCACGATCGTCAAGATCGCGTTCCGCTACGGACAGCGAAAATCATGGACGACATCAACTACGTGACGTGCATCCCGCTCTGGGATTGCTTGCTGGTTCCGCTCCACGGCGACGTCAGCGACACCCATGCGGACGAGCTTGTCACCGAGGTGCTCGAGCGGATCCAGCGTGACGAGTGCTTTGGCGTGCTCGTTGATCTCTCCGGTGTGTGGACCCTCGACAGCCACCTGTGCGCGACCTTGGCCCGGCTCTCGCTGGCCGCCAAGATGATGGGGGCCAAGACCGTGCTGTCGGGCATGAAACCCGAGATCGCGATGACATTGGAGGCGATGGGGATCGAGCTGCGTGGGATCGAGACCGTCGCAACCCTCGAGGACGCGCTGGGCTCCATGGGCATCACGCGAGTCCGACGCTCCCGCCACGACGACGACGACCTGGTGATGCGAAGCCTGCTCGGTGGGTCCAACGAAAGTGACTCCGGGGCCAAGCGATGAGCGAAGCGGCGGCGCTGAGAGCTGAGAATCAGCGGCTCGCAGCTGCGCTCGCCGAATCGGAGCTTCGCAGCCGGCTGGTCCTCGAGGCCACCAACGACGGCGTCTGGGACTGGGATCTGGTCACGGACGCTGCGTTCTACTCGTCCCGCTGGAAGGCGATCGCCGGCTACGCCGACGACGAGGTCGAGCACACGGGCAAGGCCTTCTTTGCCCTGGTTCATCCGCAAGATCGTCCGAAGATCGAGGCCGCGCTCGCGGCCCACTTCGACGCCCGCGAGCCGTATCTCGTCGAGTTCAGGATGAAGGCCAAGGACGGCGACTGGCGCGAGATCCAGGCCCGCGGCCAGGCCATGTGGGACGCCGACGGCAAGCCGGTGCGCATGGCCGGGATCCACACCGACATCACCGAGCGCCGCATGCACGAGACCGAGCGGCTGCGCAACGAAGAGCTGATCGAGATCCAGTCCGAGACGATACGAGCGCTCGGCGTCCCGATCCTGCAGGTCTGGCGGGGCATCTTGTGTCTGCCGATCATCGGTGAGGTCAACGACGAGCGCGCGAACGAGATGACCGCCGAGCTGCTCGATCGCGTGGCAACCACGGCCACGCGCTTCGCGGTCTTGGATCTCACGGGCGCGCAGTTTCGCAGCGAGACCGTGCAGTACTTGGCTCGCATGACCCGCGCGCTGCGCCTGATCGGCACCCAAGGCGTGTTTTGTGGAATCAGCGCGCGCACGGCACGAACCCTCGTGGACATGCAGCTCGATCTTGGTGGCGTCCCGACCTACCGGGATCTTGGCGACGCGCTGCGGGCCTGCCTGCTGCGCCTGCGCGACACCCAGTAATGACCCCCACAGCGACCTTAGACTTGGCCGACTGCAGCCGCTTCGCGTCTGGTCGCTTCGCTCCTCGGGGCCGTTTGTACGCATCCGCATGTGTGGCCCGCAAGAAGGGGGCTCTGAACGCAAGAAGGGGGCTCTGAACGCAAGAAGGGGGCTCTGAACGCATTTCCCGTCAAGAATAGCTGACGTGGAGCACGGTGGCGTCGTCGCGCTCGAGCGAATGGTCGGCGATCAAGCGCTCGCACAGAAGCTCGGGTGCCAGCGCGATCATTGATTGGATCGGGGTTCCGCGCGCGATGCCATCCGTGAACAACAGCACGCGGCCTGGCTCTTCGAGCGCGACCTCGCCGACCCGCGGTCGCGGCATCCGAGCGCCGAGCACACCGTTGGTCGCCATGTAGGGGATCGCAGGTCCGGCCAGGGTCCGCAGCTCGACGTTGCCGACCCCAGCGAAGCTGACCTTGCTGCCCTCGAAGCGCAGCAACGCGGCGGCGGCCCCCCGCGAGCCGTGGAGCCGCTGGTGCAGCTGGCCAAGCGCCCGCTCGACCGAGAACGTGGCGGTGAATTGCTCGGCGGCCTCGACCGCCAACGCGGCGGCCTCGGCGGCTTTGGGCCCGTGACCAAGCGCGTCGACCAGCATCACCCACGTCACGCCCGAGACCGCGCGAACGAACCCGACGTCGCCGCTGCACGACTCGCCGATCCGCGGCCGGCCACGAATGCAGGTCTCAGGGATCAGGGGTCTCCGGCGCTTCGACGACGAAGAAGTCGATCCAGGTCTCGAGGTGGTTGACGTCGAGATCGACGGCCAGGGTGTTGAACACGATCGAGCTGCCTTCGATGCCGAGCGCGTCGTAGTTGATCGTGGTGCCGAGGTTGTCGACCACGCCCTTGCGGAAATTCTTGACCACGTCCTGGTTGTCTTCGACCAGCTCTGACTCTCGGGCAGCGACCGCGCCAGCGCCCTGGCCACCGAGCACGGCGACGTCGCCGGCCGTCAGCACCACGCCCTCGTCTTCGCCCAGGTCGACGGCCAAGTCCATGGTCGCGACGGCGTAGCCGCAGTAGCCGTCGGCGAACCGCCAGACCTTGAACTGCGTGGTCATGAAGTCCTGACCTTCGGACCCGCCCACGATGTGGTCCAAGGTCACGCCGTAGCTGCCGTCCTCGTCGACTTTTCCGTCTTCGTCGTAGATCCGCGGGATCGTGCCCTCGTCCATGAGCCGCTCGACCATGGACTCGAACATCGCGACGTCGAAGTCGACGAGCATGGGGATGCCCATGGGCATCTCACCGGAGATCTCGAGCCCGCCGCCAGGCGGCAGCGGCAAGTTGCTCTGCATCGCGAGGACCAGGGTGTCTTGTTCGGGGAACACGATCAGCTTGCGGGCGAGCAGGCGGACGTCGTTGGTGCCGATCTCCCACGAGTCGAGGGTGAGCAGGGGCGTCTTGCCGTACTCGAGCTGAATCTTCTCTTGCATGAACAGCCCGAGCGCCTCGACGAGGGCTGGGTGC
This sequence comes from Enhygromyxa salina, assembly GCF_000737335.2. Taxonomy (GTDB): domain Bacteria; phylum Myxococcota_A; class Polyangia; order Nannocystales; family Nannocystaceae; genus Plesiocystis; species Plesiocystis salina_C. Next base: position 63,325 of record NZ_JMCC02000028.1, read on the forward strand.
TCTTCGGTCTCGAGCCCGAACGCGCTGAGGTACAGCTCCTGCACGCGCAGCCGCGAGTAGTCGGCGTACAGCACGGTCGATGCGTCACCGTTGGCCTCGAGCTCGATCGGGACCCGGAACTTGACGCTGCCGATCCCCGCGCCCTGTGGATCCCCGTTGGGGCCGAACATCTGGGCGTCGAAGTCGAACGAGTACTGCACACACGTCGCGCAGCCCTCGAGCGACTCGAGCTCGATGACCGGGGCCGAGGTGGCCTCGAAGAACAAGGTGGCGGGGCCCGTGTACCAGACGAAGGGCAGCTGCCCGGTGAAGGGCACGTCCTGGCCGACGACGCCGTCGAGCAGCTTGTTGACCCCGACCTCCGAGAACTTGATCGCTACGGGGTAGGGGCCGCCGTTCGGGATTGGATCGAGCAGCGCGCCCTCGCGCGCGGCGTCAGCCCGGAACGCGGTCTCTTGGTACTCGCAGTCGAAGTAGATGTCGTCGCCCCGACAGCCCCCGGTGGCCGCGAGCACACCGACCACCGCTCCGAGCACCGCGCCGCCCGTCACCCGACCGCCCAGCCGCCGAATCAACCGTTGGACTCCGAGCCTGGCGCGGGAGCGGCGGGCAGCGGCGCGAAGGCAATCGATCGACATGCTTGTATTTTGGCGGGCCAAGGCGGCCGATACAAGCGCTGTGTCCGGTCGAGATCCGAATCTGCGCGCTCTCCTCTGCACATGACATGAATGTCGCGGTCGATCACATCCCGAGCGATGACCCGCGCACGCGCGAGGACAGGGCTGTCGTCGCCCGACGGAAATGCTGGTACCTTTGTCGCCGCTGGTATGGCGCGCCTGACCAAACAATCCGCCTCGCTCCGTGGGACCCCGATCGGGGCTCTGGTGGGTGCCCTGGCCTGTACCTTGGTGGTAGGTGGCTGTTTCGACTCTGACGAGCGGCTGCGCGCCAGTGAGGACACGGGCAGCGGCGAAGCCGGCGAGACCTTCGCGGTCTACGAGACCGACGACGAGGGCAGCGACGACAACTGGACCGCCGAAGAGACCGGCCCGAGCGAGTCCACCTGTCGCGACGCGATCGACTGCCTCGTGACCTGCCAAGCCGTCCTGATCCTCAACCCCCAAGCCGAGCCAGATCTCTCGTGCTTCTTGGAGTGCGACATGGGCTTGACCACCGAGGAAGCCTACAAGCTGATCAAGCTGGCCGAGTGCATCGGCAATCAGTGCACGGCGCAGGGCGCCTGCGGTGCCGAAGATTCGTCAGACACCGACTGCCTGGTGTGTATCGCCGGCAACGCTCAGGATCCGCAGCCCCAAGGCTGCCTCGAAGAAGCCGCCGCCTGCGAGTAATCGCTCCTCCCCCCCGCGAGCCAGCCCCCTCGATGACGACCCCAGCGCGCCTGCTTTCGCTCGTTCCTTTTGGCCTCTCGGCTGCGCTGCTTTGGCCTGCGCTGGCCAACGCTGGTGCGCCGGCGGCCAAAGCTGCGCCCGCCGACGAAGCCGCTGCACCCGCCGCTGGTGCCTCGGGCGACGCATCGGTCGCGGTCGGATCTGGTCAGGGATCTGGTGAGGGATCTGGTCAGGGATCTGGCCAGGCAGAAGGCCCGGCAAAAGCCGAGCCCGAGCCGTCGCAAGCCAGCAAAGACGCGCTCCCATGGAAGCTTCGCGTCGGCATCGTTGCGCAGACCCGCGAGAAAGGCCGCAAAGATGTGCCGTGGATCAAGCGCTGGGCTCCCGAGCGGCTCATGGCCGAGGTCGGCTTGTTTGGCGGCATGCTGTTCCCCGCCGGGGACCACGACTTCTACGATCCAGCCAGCGGCCACAAGCCGCTGTGGCAAGTCAGCGGCGAAGTCGGGCTGCGGGCCGCGTTCTTCCCCGAGCGCTACATCGGCGTCGAGGTCGAGGGGGCCGGCGTGGTCGCCCGGGTGCGGACCAGCACCGACGACATCGCGCCGCTGTGGGCCGCGCGTGGCCACGTGATCGCCCAGCTGCCGTGGTGGAACGTCGCGCCCTTCGTGCTCGTCGGCGCCGGGGCCATGGGCGTGGCGTCCAACCCGATCATCTTGGGCAATGACGTCGACCCGGCAGTTCACTGGGGTGGCGGCGTCAAGCTGTACCTGCACCGCTACATCGCGCTGCGGGTCGAGGGCCGCCACGTGCTCGCGGCCAAGCAGGCAACGCAAAATTCGTTCACCAGCCACGCGGAGTTCCTCGCGGGCCTCAGCTTCACGCTGGGCCGCGCCAAGCCGATGGTTGCGCCGCCGCCCGATCCAGATCGGGACAAGGACGGCTTCTTGAACGAGCGCGACGACTGCCCCGACACGCCCGGCGTCTCGCCCGACGGCTGCCCCCCGCGCGACAGCGACAAGGACGGCTTCTTCGACACCGAAGATGCCTGCCCCTACGAGGCCGGCGTCGAGCCCGACGGCTGTCCCATCCGCGACCAGGACGGCGACGGGATCCCCGACTCGATCGACGCGTGCAAGACCCAGCCGGAGACCGACAACGGGTTCGAGGACGAGGACGGCTGCCCCGACGAGCTCCCAACGGAGATGCGCGAGTTCAGCGGCATCATCCAGGGCATCGAGTTCGCCACCGACTCGAGCGAGATCACCGACGCGACCAAGCCCGTGCTCGATCGCGCGATCAAGGTGCTCACCGACTACCCAGACATCCGCATCGAGATCGTCGGTCACACCGACAACCAGGGCACGGTCGAGCACAACCTCGAGCTGTCCAAAGATCGGGCCGAGAGCGTCAAGCAGTACCTCGTCGAAGGCGGCGTCGATGCCGAGCGGCTCGAGACCCGTGGGGCCGGCCAAAAAGAGCCGGTCGCCAGCAACGACACACCCGAGGGTCAAGCCAAGAACCGCCGGACCGAGTTCAAGCTGATCAAGGTCAGTCGGGCCAAGTGACGGACTGGTGGGGCAGCACTCAGCTCCCGAGCGGAGCAACGCGGTACTGGCGGATCGGGGCGCTGAGCCTGTGGGTCACGCACCTCGAGCGCGAGTGGCAGGTGGCGCATTGTTGGTCCGACGATCCTTTTGACGACGCGCTGGAGATCGCCCGCGATGACGTCGAGCGGCCGCCAGAGCAGCCGCTGCGTCGGTTTCTGTTCACAGCGGATTTTCCGCTGCTGCGCCTGACGCCGCGGGTCTCGGATCGGCCGGTGGTCACCCGGCCCGAGCTGCCGCTGATCATTCCAGGCGGTCAGTCGGCGACGATCTACATGGCGAGTCCGCTGTGGGTCGAGCTCGCGGTTGGGTCGCCCGGCCCCGCGGGCAAGCCCGACCAGATGTTGCCCAGCTTCGACGAGCTGCCGGTGTGGCGCGCGCCAAAGACATGGTTTGGTGACAACACCTTGGATGGCACGCTGTGTTACGCCACGCGCACCCGCGCGCGGGTTGAACCGGGCGATGTTCGGGGTCCGCGGATCACCACCTCGGCGCTGGTTCACAATGATCACGACGAGGCGTTGAAGGTCCTCCGGCTGGCGCTGCCGCTGCCGCAGATGTCGGTGTTCCGAGACGCGCGGGGCATGCTGTGGACGGAAGCCACGACGATCGGCTATTCGGGCGCCGCGACTGGCCCCGCTCGGATCGAGTCGGTGCCACCACCTGAAGCGGGGCCCGTCACGCTGGTCTCGCGCTCGCGTCAGGATCGCCAGACCAACGTGCTCGCGCGGGCATTCAGCGCGGTCTTTGCCGGCTGACGTCGCCGCCGGCCAAGCTCCTGCCATGACCACCACGCTCACTGCAGCAATCGCCGCCTGGACCTCGGTCTGGGTCAAGAAGCCCAAGGGCGGCTGGCTCGCGCAGCTGCTGGCCAAGGATCCCGACGACATCGCGGTGTTGGGCCTGCGCTTGTTGATGTTCGTGGTGCTTGGGCTGCTGATCGCCCGGCTGCTCGGGAGCCTCGTCGCTCGCTTCGCAATCAAGCGGGGCAGCGCGCAAGGGGCGATGCTCGGCCGGCGCTTCGTGTTCTATTCGGTCATCGCGCTGACCGGCGTCATGATCTTGGAGGAGCTCGGCGTCGAGCTGAGCGTGCTGCTGGGTGCCGCCGGGATCCTGACCGTCGCGGTTGGGTTTGCCTCACAGACCTCGGCCTCGAACCTGATCTCGGGCTTGTTCTTGCTTGGCGAGCGCCCGTTCAGCATTGGCGACGCGATCCGCGTGGGCGACACGACCGGCGAGGTGCTGTCCGTCGACCTGCTCTCGGTCAAGCTGCGGACCTTCGACAATTTGTTCGTGCGCGTGCCCAACGAGTCGCTGATCAAGTCGGAGATCACCAACCTGACGCGCAACCCGATCCGGCGGATCAACATCGATCTGGTGCTGTCCTACGACGAGGACGTCGATCGGGTCCGCGCGCTGCTGTGCGCGCTGGCAGGCGAGGACCCCGACGTGCTCGAGGAGCCCGAGCCGGTCATCTGGGTCGATCAGCTGGGCAGCTCGGCGCTGCACGTGCGCTACTTGGTGTGGGCCTCGAACCGCCACGACTTCCACGGCGTGCGGGCGCGCGTGCAAGAAAAAGTCGCCAAGCTGTTCCGCCAACATGGCATCGGCATCGGGTATCCGCGCGTGCAGGTCGGGGCGACAGCGGGCGCACAGTCCGAGGCCGAGGCTGGGGCCGAGACCCAGGCGGCGGCGGCTGCTGAGGCGTCCGCCCCTGCGGGTCCGCAACCCGGCCCCCGTTGACAGCGGCCCCGTCGACAGCGGCCCCGTTGACAGCGCAATGGTGAGGCGGAACCATGCACGCGTGCGGTCGCTGAGCATCGTGGGTCTTGGTCTCGTGTTGATGCTAGGTGGCTGCAAGCAGGCGCCAGAGCAAGCCCAGGGCGGCGACGCGGGCGGGTCGGTGAAGCTTGGTGCGGTGCCCGAACCGGTCCAGGACGAGGCGTCGCTGGGTGCTCGCAGCAGCTCGCAGTGCGCCGAGCTTGGGCGGACCTTCGCGGGTCTCGACGCGCTCCCGGAGTCGTTTGAGCCCAGCGAATTCACCGCGCGACTCGGGGGCTCCCTGGACTGGGTGACGCAGTCCGATCTCAACCTTGGTCGCACCAGCGAGGGGCAGGCCCAGGATCGGGCGTTGATCGAACAGGTGCTCGCCGGCATGTCCGCGCACGATCAAGCCGCCCGCCAGGTCGATCGTTGGCTGGTCACCACGCAGCTACGGGTGGTCGCGCTGCTCGAGATGCGTCGCTTGCTGGGCGAGGTCGCCGACGATCGCCTGCGCGGCTCCGAAGCCGTGGCCGCGTGGGACGAGGCCTACTGCATCTGGAACGCCGGGCTGCGACCGCTGGCCGCTCGCGTTGACGCGCTGCAACGACCGGGTGCCGGCCAAGCATGGGTGTCGAGCATCCCGGCGGCGTTCACCGAGGGTCGTGCGCAGCTCGGTGGAGCCGGCGAGCCTGCGGACCCAACCGCGGTCAAGGCCGCCAAGCAGCAGATCGAGAAGGGCATGTACGCGGTCGCGTATCAGCTGATCCTCGCCCAGGCAGAGTCCCGCTCGGCGATCGGCGCCACGGAAGCGCTGGGGCTGATCGACGCCCTCGAAGATCGCCTCGCGGATCGCAACGGCCCCGGTCTAAAGCGCATGCGGATGATGCTCAACGGGCCCGCGGATCAGATCGACGCCAAGTTGATCGAGCGCGAGCTCGCGGTCGCGTTTGCCAAGCGCGCCCGCAAATACTGCGACAAGGCGGTGGTCTCTGCCGAGCTCGCCACACCCGAAGCGATCGCCGAGACCTGGGAGGGCGTCATCTATACCCGGGTGATCCTAGGAAGCATGGGCGAGGCGCTGGGCCCAGTTGGGTTTGACGCGGTCGCCCACGGTGTGGACTGGGAGGATTACCTCGAGGCCGTCGAGACCGGCGACGCCGAGCTGGCCGCCGAGATCTCCGTGCGCTTGGTCGAGTGGAATTGTGCGTACCAGCGCCACCTGGGGATCGCGGAGTGTGCCTCGTCAACCAACGAGGTCGAGTGAGTCACGAGGCAAAGAGGCTGCGCTCGTGATCCCGTGGTTGTGGCAGCGCGCCGATGATGGTTGGGCCAAAGGGCGAAACATACGGGCCTTGGGTTGGCTGCAACACCGCGCCCATGGCTAATTGTGAATTCTCGACGACGGGTACGATTTGGGCGACTTGGCCAGCCCCCACCAAATAGAGTTTCCGCGTCGCAACGTGATGCAACGACGCGCCCAGCTTTTCGGGTAGCACCAGGCCGGACCGGCCGCCGAGCACGAGATCGCCGACGCCCGCATCCCCAAGCTCCTCAGGGGACTGGTAGGATCGTCGAATGATCCAGGCGAACGCAGGGCAGCTCATGGCGACGCGATCGCCTTCGCGGTGGTTTGTGGGCGGGTTGTTCGCAGCTGCGATCTTGCTGGCGTCCGCGCCCGCGCTTGCGAACGGGCAGTCCACGCACTTGTGGATCACCCACGACGCAGTGACGCACGTGCCCGAAGGTCCGCTCGCCGAGTTCCTCATGCGGCCCGAGCTGCAAAAGATGTTCGACAACGGGAGCATGTTTCCCGACGGCGGCTATCCGCTGGGTGACGACTACGCCGAGATCGCCCACTGGGAGCCGTTTCAGATCTCCTACTTGAATTGGATCACCTCGAGCTATGCGGCGCCGCTGTCAAACGAAGGTCGCGAGCACCTCGCGTTCTTGTTTGGCATGGCCTCGCACGGCATGGCCGATCAGGTGTTCGACTCGCTGTATGGCGAGCGGGTCAAGCTCTACGACGGGGCGTTTGGTGAGTTCGACACGGCCAGCGATCTGATCATGATGTCGAACTTCGAGCCAATGATGGCGCCCGGCGACTGGGTGCCCTACATGGTCTTCGACTCGCTCTACGACGGTGTGGGCTACGACGTCGACCCCGAGCAAATGATGGACGGGCAGAACCTGCTGCGGATCGCCGTGAACTCCGTGGGGGTCTTCTCGCAGATGCCCGACAAGGTCGCCGAGGCGGCGGAGCCGTTCCCATGGGGCAGCGTGCACTTGCTCGACGAGCACGTGTCTGGGGCGCCGCCGTGCGAGGGGGAGGTCATCGCTCGGTACTGGCGGGTGTTGTGGGCGCTCGCGCATGGTCAACCATTGCCGGGGCCGGTGCTTGCGACGATGCCGGCCGACGGCGCCGCAGGTCATCCGACTGACGCGGGCGCGATCGAGAGCTGGGTGACGCTGGTGTTCTCGCGGGGGCTGGAAGACGCACCGCTGAGCGAGGCCAGCTTTCACGTGGTGGCGGAGGGGGGCGAGACGATCCCCGTGGTGCTGTGGCACTACTACGGGCAGGACGCCCACGTCGTGCACTTGCGCCCGCAGCAGGATTTTGCCGCGGATACGGTCTACACGGTGACGGTGGATCCTGGGGTGCAGACGATCCACGGTGAGGCGCTCGATGGGTATGAATTCCGGTTCTCGACCGGGGCGCGGGGGCCGGAGCCGATCGTGCCGGAGTGGCCGGCTGATCATGATCCGGATCCGGATCCGGGTGATGGCGATGGTGATCCTGGCGATGGTGACTCGGGCGATGGGGATGGGGATGGGGACCCGGATGGGGACGGGGACGGGGACGGGGACGGGGACGGGGATACCGGAGCGGCCACCGACACATCTGGCGGTGTCGCGCCAGCTGATGGCGGGGCGGGTTGCGGCTGCGTGAGCGACCCTCGCGGCGGCGCCCCGTGGCCGCTGCTCGCGTTGCTGGGTCTTGGCCTGGGCGTTGGCCTGGGTCGGCGCCAGCGCCGATGAGGCGAGCCGACCCGCCCGCAGGTCGAGTACACTCCCGCCGTGCCTGATCGCCCGATCCGCAAGCTCCTGTGTGCCAACCGTGGTGAGATCGCCATCCGCGTGTTCCGAGCCGCGACCGAGCTCGGGATCCGCACCGTAGCGATCTTCAGCCGCGAAGATCGAGTCCACCTGCACCGCTACAAGGCCGACGAGGCCTACCTGATCGGCGAGGGCAAGAGCCCGGTCGCCGCGTATCTCGACATCGAAGGCATCGTCGAGGTCGCGCGCCAAAACCAGGTCGACGCGATCCACCCGGGCTACGGCTTCTTGTCCGAGCGCGCTGACTTTGCGCGCGCCTGCGAGGCCGCGGGGATCCGCTTCGTCGGCCCAAGCGCCGAGGTCATCGACGTCCTTGGTGACAAGACCCGCGCGCGCGCGCTGGCGATCGAAGCCGGCGTCCCGGTGGTCCCCGGCAGCGATGGGCCCGTCGCCGACGTCGAGGCTGCGCGTGCGTTCGTCGACGCGCACGGCCTGCCCGTCATGATCAAAGCTGCGATGGGCGGCGGCGGTCGGGGCATGCGGGTGGTCCGAACCATCGACCAGCTCGACTCGGCGTTCGAGCGGGCCCGGTCCGAGGCCGAGTCGGCGTTCGGTGACGGGACCATGTTCATCGAGCGCTACGTCGAGCGCCCGCGCCACATCGAGGTCCAGATCCTCGCCGACGCGACCGGCGAGGTCATTCACTTGTTCGAGCGCGACTGCTCGGTGCAGCGCCGCCACCAAAAGGTCGTCGAGGTCGCGCCGGCCGTGCACCTCGACGAGTCGGTCCGCGCGGCGCTGACCAAGGACGCCGTCACGCTCGCGCGCGCGACCGGCTACCGCAACGCGGGGACCGTGGAGTTCCTCGTCGATGGCGAGGGCCGCCACTACTTCATCGAGGTCAACCCGCGGATCCAGGTCGAGCACACGGTGACCGAGCAGGTCACCCTCGTCGATCTCGTTCAAGCCCAGATCCGCATCGCTGGCGGCGCGACGCTGAGCGAGCTCGGCCTCGAGCAGGGCAACATCAGCACGCGCGGGTTTGCGATCCAGTGCCGCGTGACCACCGAAGATCCGCTCAACGGCTTTCAGCCCGACACTGGCCGGATCGAGGCGTATCGATCGGCCGCGGGCATGGGCATTCGGATCGACGGCGGAGCTGGCTACGCGGGCGCCCAGGTCTCGCCGCACTACGACTCGCTGCTGGCCAAGGTCACCGCGCACGCGGACAGCTTTGACTCGGCGACGGCCAAGCTGCATCGGGCGCTGGCGGAGTTTCGGATCCGCGGGGTCAAGACCAACATCCAATTCCTGCACAACGTGCTGCGCCACCCAACCTTCTCTTCGGGGCAGGCGCGCACCGACTTCATCGACACCACGCCGGAGCTGTTCACGTTTCCGCGTCGCCGCAACCGGGCCCAGCGAGCGCTGCGCTTTCTTGGCGAGGTCGCGGTCAACGGGCCCACGGTCGCGCCAGCGTCCAGCGCCGCGCCGGGGCCAGACCCGGTGCTGCCGGCCGCGCTCACGTCGGGGCTTGGGGATCCGCCCGAGGGCTGGCGCAGGATCCTGCTCGAGCAAGGGCCCAAGGCGTATGCGAAGTCCGTGCGCGAGCATCGGGGGCTGCTGCTCATGGACACGACCTGGCGCGACGCTCACCAGAGCTTGCTCGCAACCCGGGTGCGCACCCGCGAGCTCGCGGCCGTGGCCCCGGCGACCGCCCACGTGCTCAACCGGTTCTTTTCGCTCGAGATGTGGGGCGGCGCGACCTTCGACGTGGCGCTTCGGTTCTTGCGCGAGTGCCCGTGGGATCGGCTCGAGCGTCTGCGCGCGCTGGTCCCCAACATCCCGTTTCAGATGTTGCTGCGGGGGGCGAACGCGGTCGGCTACACGAACTATCCCGACAACGTCGTGCACCGCTTCGTGCAATTAGCCCAGCGCCGCGGCGTTGACGTGTTTCGGATCTTCGACTGCCTGAACTACGTCCCCAACCTCGAGCTTGGCATCGACGCGGTCGGCACGGCGGGCGGGGTGATCGAGGCGGCGATCTGCTACACGGGCGACGTCTCGGATCCCAACCGGACCAAGTACTCGCTGCAGTACTACGTGGACCTGGCCGGGCAGCTGCAAGACCGGGGCGTGCACGTGCTCGGGATCAAGGACATGGCCGGGCTGCTCAAGCCCGGGGCGGCGCGCATGTTGATCACCGCGCTGCGTCGGGCGTTCCCGTACTTGCCGATCCACGTCCACACCCACGACACCGCCAGCACTGGGGTGGCCTCCATGTTGGCGTGCTCCGAGGCCGGGGCCGACGTCGTCGACGTGGCGTTGGACGCGATGGCGGGGCTGACCTCGCAGCCTTCGATGGGGGCGATCGTCGCCGCGCTGACCGGGACCGACCGCGACACCGGGCTCGCGCTGGCGGACATCCAACCGCTCAACAGCTACTGGGAGCAGGTCCGGGGGTTGTACGCGCCGTTCGAGTCGGGCCTGCGCAGCGGCAGCGCCGACGTCTACATGCACGAGATGCCGGGCGGGCAATACACCAACTTGCAGTTTCAGGCCCGGTCGCTCGGGCTCGCCTCGCGCTGGGAGGCGATCAAGCGGGCGTACGCGGCCGCCAACCGCTTGCTTGGCGACATCATCAAGGTCACGCCCAGCTCGAAGGTCGTGGGTGACCTCGCGCAGTTCATGGTTCAAAACGACCTCGATGAGGCGCTGGTCCGCGAGCGCGCGGAGACCTTGTCGTTTCCGCGATCGGTGGTCGAGTATTTTCAAGGCTATCTGGGCGTCCCGCACGGTGGGTTTCCAGAGCCGCTGCGGACCCAGGTCGTGCGCGACGCCCCGATGATCGAAGGCCGGCCAGGCGCGAGCTTGCCGGCCCTGGACCTCGACGGGCTGCGGGGCGAGCTCACGGCCAAGTGGGGGGCGCACGTCCGGGATGTCGACGTGGTCTCGGCTGCGCTGTATCCCAAGGTGTTCGACGAGTACATGACGTTTCGCCGCGACTACAGCGATGTGTCATTGCTGCCAACGCGGAACTTCATCGCGCCGATGCGGCTGGGCGAAGAGACCAGCTTCGAGATCGAGCGGGGCAAGCTGCTGATCGTCAAGCTCACCGCGATCGGGGACGTGCGGGCCGATGGGCAGCGCGAGGTGTTCTTCGAGCTCAACGGGCAGTCGCGCTCGATGCTGGTGCGGGATGCTTCGGTCGAGCAGGACACGGTCACGCGCGAGCGGGCTGAGCTGGAAGACGCTGGGTCGGTGGGGGCGCCGATGCCTGGGGTCGTGATTGAGCTGCGGGTCTCGGCGGGGGATGAGGTCGCGGCTGGGGATGCGCTGGTGGTGTTGTCGGCGATGAAGATGGAGACGGTTGTGGCGGCGCCTATCTCGGGGGTTGTGAGGCGGGTGGCGGTGGGGGTGGATGATGCGTTGTTGGTGGGGGATTTGCTGGTGGAGATTCGGGGGCGTGAATGAGCTTTGTTTGTGGGGGCTGGTGATCTTGGTGCGGGGGGCTTTGTGCCGTAGGGGACCGCGCACGGGCTGCAGACTGTCCCAACCCGGCTACGGTCTACTTCAGTCTCGTGACCCCGCTTCCTCTCGCTTCTTCTCATTGGCCCGACCGCGCTTCTCTTCGCTAATCTCCACGTGCGTAGATACGCCGGGTTGGGACAGTCTGCGGCCTTTGTGCGCTCTGCGTTTGGCGGAGGGGGGCTCCGATCTGGAGGGGCGGGGAGCGTCGCTGATTCAGCGGCTCTTGGGTGGGGGACGGACAGAGGGGGGGGCGCTGATTCAGCGGCGGAACCACTGCGATGAGGGGGGTGTGCTCGTTCCCCGAACTCAGCGACTGCCCGTGACCGAGCTGGGCTTCAGCCCTGCGCCAGCTCTTCGACGCTCGGCGCCCCAGCCCGTGCGAGCAGCTGCGAGACGATCTCTACGCCTTGGTCGACGCTCAGCTCTTCGGAGCCCAAGTACTCGAAGGCGCCGGCCATGTCGTCCCAACCAAACCCGCGGATCTTCAGACCCATCCACCCGAGCGCGGTAGCGATACCCCGGGCGACGCTGCTGCCGAGCACGGCCGCCACTCGCTTGTCGTGCATGGCTTGCACCAGCTTGCGACGCTGCCGACTGTTGATGTTGATCGCGCCGATGCCGATCCCCAGCATGCGCTGGGTGCCCGTTTGCTCGATGTCCGCGACGAAGAGATCCCAGTGCTCATCGGGGACCCTTCCTTCTTGAGTCAGGGATACGATCACATCCCCCACCACCACCCAGGTATGGGGCCAGTAGTCGCCTTGAGGCGGCACCTTGTACTTGGGCTGGACCATCTCGGGCGGGGAAACCAGCCGAGTCTAGGGGTGAACCGAGGGGAACACCAGAGGCGCAAACCCGTGAAACAAGCGCCTTGGGGGCTAGTACCCTGCCGCAGTGAATTTGATGGTTTGAGGCGCCGGGCCTGGCGTCCCTGGCGCGAAGCGAGGAAGGAGTGTGTCGGGCACACTCGACTGACGAGCGACAAAGCCAGGGGCGTCAGGAACTAGCCTCAAACCATCAAATTCACTGCGGCAGGGTACTCGTAGCGGGTTCTTTTGGCAGGTTGTGCCGCCGAATGAGGGCTCGGTCACGGGCTGTCGGTGGAATTATTACCGCGACAGTGGATTTTTGTTGACGCTTCCCGACATACCTTGCTACACAGGTAGCACATAACTCCCTGTCCAAGGATCGGACAGAAAGGGAAGAGCCATGGATACGGCCAAGATCATCAGCACGAGTGAGCGGCGCATTCGTATCGACGTCCCAGGACCCTGGGGCTCGATCGGGGGGAGCCTCAGGCTTCCGTTCCGCTCTGGCATCAACACTCACGTCGACTCTGTGCGGGATCAAAATCTCGCGTGGGCGATCGAGATCGGTCTCGTCCCGGAGGACGACCACGACCTCGCCGACGCCTTGTATCGCTGCGGCTTCGAGCAGCTCGCGGCCCTGTGTCACCGCGACTGCTCGCTCGAGGCGTTGCAGCTGATCACCAACTGCTACACGGCGATCTTCGTGTTCGACGACATGCTCGACGACGCGCGCTCGGAGATCGGCAGCAGCGAAGAGCTCGCCACGCACGTGACGGCCTACCTCTCGGCGGCCGTCGCCGACGAGGTGCGCCCGACCCTGCGCGACGACGTCCCGGCTCGCGAGCGGATCATCGCGGTCGGCAACGCCTACGCCAATGTCGCCAAGCGGCTGCTTCGCTACACCAACCGCGAGGGGCTGCGCCACTACGTCGGGGGCATGCGCAGCTACTTCGAAGGCTGCGTCATGGAGTCGCGCAAGCGGAACAAGCGGATGACCCACGTGGCGGACTACACGATCGTGCGGCTGCGCTGCAGCGCCGTATATCCAACCCTCGACATCGGAGCGATCGTGGAAGGCTTTGATGTGTCGGACGAGGTCCGCGAGGATCCGGCGTTTCAGACCATGATGTCGGCCACGAACCTGTGCGTGTCCTATGTCAACGATCTGTTCTCCTACGCGAAAGAGTCGTCCGCGGGTGAGCTCAGCAACCTCGTGACGGTCTACCGCGACGCGTACGGGATGGATCTACGCGCGGCGATGGACGCGGCCATGACGACCAACGATCGCGTGGTCGAGGAGTACTTCGAGGCTAAGGCCTACTTCGACATGTCGAACGGCGAGATCGACGAGGCGACCCTCGGCTACATCAAGATCATGGAAGACTGGATGCGCGGAAATTTCGACTGGTATCACCAGTCCCGGACCCAGCGCTACGAGCACAACCTGACGGCCGCGATCCCGGCCTGATATTTTCAGCTCGTGGACTGGCTACGACGCCGTCGCTGTCTCGGCCACGCGCTGGACGATCGCTGGCTTGTCGCACGCGTATAGATCGGCGCCGCTGAACGGGTTGATCTCGACCATCTCGATCCCGTGCTCGCTCTCGACCAAGTCGAGCACGTACACGGGGTCGGGTCCGACGAACTTGGCGGCGATCTGATCGGCGACCGCTGCGGCGCGTGGGTCGACCGTCGTGGTCCCGGCCACGCGGCCCTCTGCCTCGTACCTGCACCCGGTGATGACCGAGCGCTGGCAGATCACGAAGCGCCACTCGTCGCCCAGCGAGCGCTTGCGCGACACGACGATCGGTAGATCCAAGCGCTCGTAATAAAAGCCATGGTCCAGGTGGCCCGGCGTCAGCCCTTCGAGCTGGACCACGCGCCCGCTGAATGGTTTGAGCGGGCTGTCGGGGCGCACGAACACCTGGCCCGACGCGTCGGCGAGCGAGCCCGCGGTGGCGATCGGATCTGCGCTCAGCTCGGCGACGGTCGTGAGCACGTACTCGCGGTGCAGCAACCACGGCTTCGCGGCCGGATACCAGCGCGAGCAGTGAAACGCGGCGGTGTTGCAGTAGGCCCCCGGGGCCCAGCGGCCGGACGCGGCGATCCGGGCGGCGTTGCCCAAGCTCCCGTGGAACACGACCGGTCCGTCGAGCTGTGTATCGCTCTCCCACGCGTCGTCGGACCAGACTCGAGAGCGCTGACCGGCGGCTGCGATCGCGCCCTCGAGCGGATGCGGGCCGACGCCGTAGATGTCCCGTTCGAGCAGCCAGAGCATTTCGCGCAGCGTAGCGCAAAAGGAAAGTTTGCGAGGGTCTTCAGCTCGGGATCGTCGTCGAGGCGTGGGCGGCGTGCAGACGCAGAAACTCGGCCTCGTGCTGGTCCTCGATCTCGACGTGGATCAGGTTGAGGTAGGTATAGGCCGAAGAGGCGAGCAGCGTCAGCGCGCCCTGATCCGTCAGGTAGGTGTCGAGGACGGCCTGAAAGAGCGGGTGCTCGATGTTGATCTTCGTGATGCCGTCGGCGTGCGAGAACAGCGGCCCCCGTGCTCGATCCTCGCCGAGCACCAGCGACTCGAGGTGGCGGTTGGAGACCAGGCCGTCGTTGCTCGCTCGGACCAAGCGCAGCTCTTCGCGGATGGCCTCGAGCAGCAGCCTCTCGGGCGGTGGGGGCTTGGACTTGGTGCGCTTGCTCGACTTGCCCCGCTTGCTGGCCTTGCTGGCCTTGCTGGCCTCGCGCGCTTGCTGCTGCGCCCGGGCCTGCTCGCGCTTCGCGGCCTGCTTGGCTTGCTTGGCTTGCTTGGCTTCGAGGTCCGCTTCGCGGCGGCGCTCGGCCTCGCGGGCGCGGCCCTCGGCCTCGGCC
>NZ_JMCC02000278.1 GCF_000737335.2 Enhygromyxa salina
CCAATCCCAACGAGATGATGTGCGATGGTCAGTGCATCGACGTCATGGAGAACAACGACAACTGCGGGTCTTGTGGCACCGTCTGCAACTGGATTCCAAAAGGCCTGCCGCCCATTGGATCTTGCGTCGACGGTGCCTGTCAACCCACGATCTACCCTTGTGTCAGCCAAAACGACGGTTTCGTCAACTGTGACGAAGTATGCGCCAGCCACAACCAAGCCTGCGCTGAGGAGATGTGCTGGGGCGACACCCATGTGTACAGCAACAACTTGGCCATGTGCAACACCGGAAATCTCGCTACCGGTTCTGGACTGAACTGCGGCAACCCGTTTGGGTGGGGCCAGGGTGACTACATTGGTTGCTGCTGCACACAGTAATCTAGCGAGCCCCCGATCTCAGGCCGCGCCAGACGCCACCATTGTCTTGACCGAGCTGGCTTCGTGCGCAGCCAAGACGTAGTTGCAACCTAGATTGTCCTCGTCCTGCAGAATCGAGACATTGTTTGCCGGGGGAAGCCCCGCCACCCCGGCCAATGTCACGAAACAATGTGTTGTCACATTACCGGTATAAATCAACGCGGAAGACAACCCAGAGACCTCCTCTGGCGCCGGGCTCAGCGCCGACCCTACCCACGCCGAAAACAAGACATCTACCGAACCATCCACGATCCGGTTGCCGCTCACCTGAACCGTAGAAGCCGCCCCGGCATATAGATGGGCCATCGCCCATGCCATGTCAGTGTGCAGATTCAGAATTTGGTTCATCAGTGAGTCGATGGGATTACCTGCATCCTCCATCACAAATTCCGATGGACTAGCCGCGAACGGATTGTTCGTGACCATCCGTGAAACGTTGTCAGTGACCAGACATGTATCGAGGGATGACAGCAGCACGGCACACCCGACGCCTCCGCGCCACGGCCACGTCCCCTCGACGTTGTTGTTCGAGAACACCAACGCCCCACCCTCCACCGTCGCCGCGGTATCGTCTGTCCAAGCCACGGTCGGTGTATCAGAGGTTGTACTGGCGTCCAAAGCATGAGCGAGGTTCACCACCTCGACCACCGCAGACGACGCTTTCACGGTCACGGGGGACGCACCCGTGGGCGCCCAGCGAAACGCAACGTTCTCGAGCTCATCATCGATCACCGGCGCCCCATAGCTCACCAGCGAGTTCCCCGTGACAATGATCGGCCCAAACCCCCGCCGGATCCACAGCGCCTTCCCCAGCAGGTGACTCACCTC
>NZ_JMCC02000279.1 GCF_000737335.2 Enhygromyxa salina
GAGGTGAGTCACCTGCTGGGGAAGGCGCTGTGGATCCGGCGGGGGTTTGGGCCGATCATTGTCACGGGGAACTCGCTGGTGAGCTATGGGGCGCCGGTGATCGATGATGAGCTCGAGAACGTTGCGTTTCGCTGGGCGCCCACGGGTGCGTCCCCCGTGACCGTGAAAGCGTCGTCTGCGGTGGTCGAGGTGGTGAACCTCGCTCATGCTTTGGACGCCAGTACAACCTCTGATACACCGACCGTGGCTTGGACAGACGATACCGCGGCGACGGTGGAGGGTGGGGCGTTGGTGTTCTCGAACAACAACGTCGAGGGGACGTGGCCGTGGCGCGGAGGCGTCGGGTGCGGAGTGCTGCTGTCGGCTCTTGATAGCAGTGTCGTGACGGATAATGTCTCGCGAATGACAACAAACAATTCCTACGGGCCCGTGGGCTCGGAGATCGAGTGGAGCGAGCCGGCTGAGCCGATCAAATCGTTCTTGACTCAGGTCGTGAATGCCGCAGCTCAGATGAGTTGGGTGATGACTCACATGTACGTTGGTGCAGCTTCCTCTGCTCAAGTGAGCGGGAATCGGATTATCGACGGTTCTTTTGATGCGTTGTTTTCAGCCTGGGTAGGGGCTGCGCTGAGCCCTGCAAACGAGTCGGTCTCGGAGCTCACCGATGCGATGGTCTACACTGCGAATGTGACTACGCATTGTCCGGTGACGACGAGTCTAGGCGAGGTTGTTGAGGCGGATAATGTTGCTATAATGTCAAGCGTGACCAACCCGAATTGCGCCTACAGTCTAAGTGTTTTCACACCAGGCGACGTCAGGGTCATGGTTGCCACAGGTGTCCTCTAACAGATCGGGCCTATTGCGTGCAGCAGCACCCGACCCAGTCACCCAAGTTCCAATTGATGGGGCTTCCACAATTCAAACTGGATCCGTTGCTGACGTTGCCAGTGTTGCAGCTGTTCATCTTGTCCGTGTAGACATGTGTATCGAAGCCACACCCCTCATCGACGCATGCCTGGTCAAACGTCCCACACATCTCGTCACAGTTGATATAGCCGTCAGCCTGACTGTAACATGGGTAGATTGTGGGCAGACACGCGCCGTCGACGCAGGATCCGATATTTGGGAATGCCTTGTCGATCCAGTTGCAGACGGTGCCGCAAGACCCACAGTTGTCGTTGTTCTCCATGACGTCGATGCACTGACCATCGCACATCATCTCGTTGGGATTGG
>NZ_JMCC02000280.1 GCF_000737335.2 Enhygromyxa salina
TCCGTGACGACCACCCTCACGTCTCTATGGTGTCGGAGGTGCTGGCTCGGCTGGGATGACCCGGGCGCGAGTCGACACGCGCCCATGGTGCGAGACGCGTGCCGGTTCGATGTGTAGATCAGCGTTCGCCGAGGCAGGCGGTGAACATGGAGCCGGCCTAGACTGGCTGGCCGTGGGTGGTCGAATCCTCGCCACCCATCAGGTAGCCGGAGTGGCACGGATTGCGTCACCCAGAGCTCGGTCACTGCGGGTAGGAATCGAGAGCGGCGTTGGCATGCCTTTCGCTTTTCGGCGGCGCTTGTAGTGCAGAACACCGACCGCGCAGCACGTATCGCAGCCACAGAAAAATGGGAGAGGGCCTTCGCCCGCCACTACCGCTACGCCTTGGCCCAGACCCTGATCGAAGTGGTCTCAGGTATTGAGGAGCCGACGCTCCGGGATCTGCTCCGGCACGTCGGCGAGGGGGGCTACGACCTCGAGCTCAGGCCACCGCCCGTGGATCTCGGAACCCTGACCCGCAATCCAGGCCTGGGTCCCACGGTCCGCCAGGTGCTGGAGGTCCTCGATCTCCTTGGTCCCGATCCGCTCGAGCTGGCCCAGCGCGGGCCGGTTGCCTCGCGTCTTGATCGCCCGCTGTCCGAGTTCGTCCCGCTCAGCCTCCGAGCGCTCGGATGAGGGCCGCGCGGTCGTCGTCGGAGAGCTGGGTGGCGAGGGCGACAACGACCTCGAGCACGTCAGGACCGTCGAGCCGGCTGAGCAGGGTGGAGAGCACGGGGGCTGGGTCAGCCGCGGAACCGGGCCACTTGGCCTCGGACTCGAGGGCCTTGAGGCTCGCCGGCCACGCGTGGACCGCACCAGTTCCGTCTCGGTCGAATTCGTGGCTCACAAGCTCGGGAGGGTGGTGCCATGGGTGAGCGAGCCAGGAGCGGACGATCGCCCGCGCCAGCTTGGCTCCACTTCGCGTCGAGACGCCGCAGGCGATGGCGGCGTCGTCGAGCGCGCTCCGCTCGGCCTCGTACAGCTCGATGGTGTAGCGATGCCTGACGTCGGCGGGGGCGACGTCGGTGAGCGCTGTCTCGTCGAGGCCGAGGCCGTGTACGTCCGCGATGACGCAGGCGTGCTGCGCTTTCACGCCCTCTCCAATCCCAGCCCCGAGCAAGTCGCCGAGGTGGCCCGCTGGACACACCAGCGACTCGTCGGCGTGTGCGAGCGCCATGGTCGTTC
>NZ_JMCC02000281.1 GCF_000737335.2 Enhygromyxa salina
GTGGACAAGCTGCGGGCTGATGACCCGGACTACTTCGAGACGCGGTTCGCTTATAACGCCGATGGCCACGTCAGCCGCGTCGTCCACCCGCGAGGGAACGCGACGGTGTCGATCTACGAGGGGGATCTGAGTTCCGCTGCGTCGCCGCGGATCCGAGGCAACCTGCGGGAGCGTCGCTATGAGGCCGACGTGTGTGACAGCGGCCTCCCGCGGATCCGCGAGTTGTTCGAGTACGCGCCGGGACTCGGCAACGAACACGACGCCCAAGACTTCGTCGTGCTTGCCACCGACGCGCGCGGCAACGTCACCCAGGCACGCTATGACGCCGCTGGGAATCGCACATCGATCATTCACCCCGAGCCAGATACCCGCGAAGACATGGAGTACAGCTCTGTCGGCCAGCTGACCCGGCATCAGCTGCCGGCGGACCCACAGGGCGTCCGCCGCGAGGTGGTCTTCAGCTACGCCGATGACGGGCATGTTCGTCAGGAGATCGTCGACCCTGATGGGCTGGCGCTGACGACCACCAAAGAGTTTGACGCCGCGTGCAATGAAGTCCGGCGCGTGGACCCGCGCGGCAACGACAAGCTCTACCTCTATAACGCGCGCGACGAGCTGGTCCGCGAGCTGGGTCCTGCCACCACGTGCCCTGCGACATGCGGAGGCGGTGCGGCCACGCGGGCGTACACGGATCACATCTATGACGCCAACATGAACCTGGTCCGCGTCGACTACGAGGCGCTCGATTGTGCAGGTGCGCCGCAGGGCAACGGCGTGGTCTCGACCTCGTTTGCGTATGACGTTCTCAACGAGCTCACGCTCACCACCGAGCAGGTTGGCGACGGCCGCGTGCTCACCAGCGTGCTTGGCTACGACGCCAACCGCGAGGTCACGCTACAGCAGCAGGGCGAGGCCACGATCACCACGATCTACGACGAGCGCGGGCTGACCTATCGGGAGACACGTGGTGCCGAGTCGGCGCATGCGGTGACGACACAGATCGATTACGACGCCAACGGCAACGAGCGGCGCGTGCTCGAGGGGTCTGAACGGGTCACGAGCTCGATCTACGATTGCGCGGATCGTCTCGTGCTGGTCGAAGACGCGATGGGCAATCAGACGAGCTTCAAGTACGACGCTGCCGGCAACCAGATCGAGCAGTCCTTTCATGGGGAATTGGTCGACCTGCCCGGCCCGGGGGCCAACGTATTGCTCAGCCGAACGCGAGTCAGCTATGACGCGATGAATCGGCCTGTAGTGACATCGCGTGATCACTTCGACCCGGCGAGCCAGACGCCGATCGGCGATGGTGCCTCGGTGACGACGCGGGTGTACGATCGTGAGTCCCGCGTGATCCTGGAGATCGACGACAACGGCGAGCAGACCGCCCGTGAGTACGATGCGGCGGGTCGGTCGCTGCGGACAATCGACGCTGAGGGGAACATCGTCGAGCTCACCCATGACGCCAACGGAAACGTGATCGAGCGAGCGCTCACCGACGTCTCGAGTTCGTCCACGGACGCCGTGGTCGGGGTTTGGCGCTACGTCTACGACGAGGGTAACAACTTGGTCCAGACGACGGATCCGCTTGGGAACGCGTCGCACAATTGCTACGACTCGCTCGGGCGGCT
>NZ_JMCC02000282.1 GCF_000737335.2 Enhygromyxa salina
GATCGTGGTGGTCTCCTACTGTGATCGGGTGTCAGAACAGCTGGCGGCTTGGAAGATCGGACACCCACCAGCGGTGAACGTGCTGCTGCTCGACGCCCACACCGTCGCGCCGATCTTGGATGTGAAGCGAGGCCAAGCGTGGCCCACCGCAGCGGTGCTGGGTGCTGCCCTGCACGGATGCCGGGGCAATCTCGAGGCTGCGCGGGCCGGTCTTCAGAGTATATTGAAGCTACCCAACGAGCGGCGCGACTCGTACCGCGCGACCTTGTGGGCGGCGCTGCCCAAGCCAATGCAGGCACGACTGAACGAGGAGATGACAGTGCAACAACGCGAAGAAATCTGGGACGTCGAGCGACGCAGCGGGACCTTCTCACGTGGCCATGAAGAAGGCCTGGAAGCAGGCCGAGAACAGGGTCTGCAAGCGGGCCGAGAAGAAGGTCTGGAGGTGGGTTTGGAAGAGGGTCAACGAGTGGGCCGGCGCACGACGCTGGTGGAGTTGATCCTCACGGTGCTCGAAGTTCGCGGCGTCGCCCTTCAGACCAACGAAGTGGCACAAATCCGCGGCTGTGATCGCCTCGAGACCCTCGAGCGCTGGGCCAAGCTCGCGCGTGAGGTCAACGCCGGCGGCCAGCTGTTCGAGCACGGCTGAACGCAGCCGGTCCGCGAGTGCTCGATGGGGCGGTCCCGGTGGTCTTGCACCTGCGCGCGCCCAACCGCCACGACGTCGCGGTGACCCGTGATCTCAGCGCCTTCTGGCGCGAGCACTAGTACCCTGCCGCAGTGAATTTGATGGTTTGAGGCTAGTTCCTGACGCCCCTGGCTTTGTCGCTCGTCAGTCGAGTGTGCCCGACACACTCCTTCCTCGCTTCGCGCCAGGGACGCCAGGCCCGGCGCCTCAAACCATCAAATTCACTGCGGCAGGGTACTAGCAGGCACGCGTGGCCCGAAGATCCGCTGCGC
This sequence comes from Enhygromyxa salina, assembly GCF_000737335.2. GTDB lineage: Bacteria > Myxococcota_A > Polyangia > Nannocystales > Nannocystaceae > Plesiocystis > Plesiocystis salina_C. The sequence goes on from NZ_JMCC02000282.1 coordinate 961, forward strand.
GCGACGCCGCCGGCCCCCTCAGCGGGCGGGCGGCGTCGGCGATCGTGATCAACGCCTGCGATCCAAGCTCTCGGATCGCGGGCTCGAATTATTTTCAACAGATCTGCAACACGGCGCCGCGCGGGCCGAGAGGGTCTGTGTGGCAGCAGGCACTCTTCATCAAGGCACCCTCGAGCTGTTTCGACACGATC
>NZ_JMCC02000283.1 GCF_000737335.2 Enhygromyxa salina
GGAACAGATGGGCGTTATTATCCACCGGCGATCCGCCCATCAGAAAATAGTTTCCTTTTGGCACCTGCTTAACAATACTTTCCGCCTGCAGCTCGCCGACTTTTTCATTATCGAACGAAATATAAAAATCGATATCCGCGTTATTTATCATACGGTCATAGGCCAGCACTTTAATGCCTTCTCGTTTCGCTTCGGCGACGACGTTGCTGGTGATGCTGCCAACTTACTGATTTAGTGTATGATGGTGTTTTTGAGGTGCTCCAGTGGCTTCTGTTTCTATCAGCTGTCCCTCCTGTTCAGCTACTGACGGGGTGGTGCGTAACGGTAAAAGTACTGCCGGACATCAGCGCTATCTCTGCTCTCACTGCCGTAAAACATGGCAGTTACAGTTCACATACACCGCCTCTCAACCCGGTACGCACCAGAAAATCATTGATATGGCCATGAATGGCGTTGGATGCCGGGCAACCGCCCGCATTATGGGCGTTGGCCTCAACACGATTTTACGTCACTTAAAAAACTCAGGCCGCAGTCGGTAACCTCGCGCATACAGCCGGGCAGTGACGTCATCGTCTGCGCGGAAATGGACGAACAGTGGGGCTACGTCGGGGCTAAATCGCGCCAGCGCTGGCTGTTTTACGCGTATGACAGGCTCCGGAAGACGGTTGTTGCGCACGTATTCGGTGAACGCACTATGGCGACGCTGGGGCGTCTTATGAGCCTGCTGTCACCCTTTGACGTGGTGATATGGATGACGGATGGCTGGCCGCTGTATGAATCCCGCCTGAAGGGAAAGCTGCACGTAATCAGCAAGCGATATACGCAGCGAATTGAGCGGCATAACCTGAATCTGAGGCAGCACCTGGCACGGCTGGGACGGAAGTCGCTGTCGTTCTCAAAATCGGTGGAGCTGCATGATAAAGTCATCGGGCATTATCTGAACATAAAACACTATCAATAATTTGGAGTCATTACCAGCAGTCGTATATCATTTAGTTAGCAACCTGAGCTCGTTTCGAACCCGGTTACGTTGTCAGATCCGCCTCAGCACAAAAAGTTAAATTGTCACTGAA
>NZ_JMCC02000284.1 GCF_000737335.2 Enhygromyxa salina
TGCGGCTCGCGGGCGCCGAGTCTGAGCCCGGCGTCGCGCTGCCGCCGGCGCTGCTCGACGGCGCGCTGCGGGCCTGCCACTGGGTCGGTCGCCAGGCGCCGCCGCGCCGTGGTGAGTTGGCCATCCCCTTTAGCCTCGGCGCCCTCGAGCTGTTCGAGCCGCTGCCCCCGAGCTGTTGGGCCCACGCGATCTCGGTTGGCCGCGCGGGCGAGGTCGAGCGCTTCGAGCTGACGATCTGCGACGGCGAGGGTCGGGTGCTCGCACGCCTCACCGAATTTGCCGGGCGCCTGCCCGGCGCGAGCGCGGAGCCCAAGCCCCGCGCGCTGCCAGCATCGAGCGAGGACGAGGGGGGGCCGCGCTTCTACGCGCCGAGCTGGGCGCCCGCCCCGATCGCCCCGATCGCCCCGATCGCCCCGAGCGCCGCTGGGGGGCGCGAGGCCGCGACCCTCGTGCTCGTGGGCGCGAGCGTGGCGCTCGAGCTCGCGGTCCGCGATCTCGACAGCTGGGAGTGGGTGATCTGTGTCGCCGATCCGGCCGCGTTGCGCTCGCGCCAAGCCGAGCTCGCCGCCGCCGAATCGCTCGACGTCGTGTTCGTCGCCGGTCTCGGGCAGGCGTCCGAGCTGGCGGCGACGAGCGAGGACCTCGCGGCCGTCACCGACCAGCTCGAGCCGTGCTGCTTCGCCGTGCTCGAGTTACTGCGCGCGGCGGAAGCCGGTGAGCTCCGCGGCCCGATCCGCTGCGTCGTCGTCCACGCTCGAGATGACGATCAGTCCCGGCCCGAGCTCGGGGCGCTGGCCGGCTTCGCCCGCTCGGCTGGCGCCGGGCTGGCGCGCTTCGAGCTGCTGAGCCTCGGCGTCGACGTCGAGCTGCCCGAGCGGACGCTGGCCGAGGCCGTTCACGCCGAGCTGCGCGCGGGCGGTCGCGCGAGCGGGCAGGAGCTGCGTCTGAGCCCGTCGGGTACCCGTGAGCAGCGGACGCTCGAGCCCGTCGAGGAGGCTGTGGCCCTGACCGCGTCCTCCATGGCCCGAACGGCATGGGGAGATTCTGCCCCGGCTTTGGGGCCAAGAAC
>NZ_JMCC02000285.1 GCF_000737335.2 Enhygromyxa salina
GGCCGACAGCCCACCCGTGGCGACTCCACCGCGACCCATCCACGCCGAGCAGACCGTCTTCATCACGTGCAAGGCCGTGGGGCGAAGCTTTCGCTTCGTGCCCACCGAGAAGGTCACCCAGATGCTGCTGTTTGCGCTGGCCTACACCAGCTCGAAGTTTGAGATCTCGATCCACGAAGTGGTGTACATGAGCAACCACTACCACTTGTTGCTCACGGCCCACACCAAGTGCCTACCGGACTTCATGGAGCAGCTCAATTCGTTGACCGCGCGAGCGCTGAATGCCTACCGTGGAACAACTGGGACCAATATCGAGAAAGGGTACAATTGTGTCGCGCCCCAGGACGGCGAGAAGCTGCTCGAGCACACGGTCTACACCCTCACGAATCCGTGCGCGAGCGATCTGGTGACCAAGGCACGCCAGTGGAAAGGGGTCACAACGGCACGAATGCGATATGGCGACGAGGTCGTCGTGTCAAAACCAAAGTTCGGTCTCTGGACGCCGAAGCCGAAAAAGACCAGCCCCAAACGCAAGAAGCGGCGGCGTCGGTCGGATGCCCGGACGCGTTCGAAGCGTGATCGAAGCACGATCCCCAAGACTGCGACGCTTCGGCTGGTTCGGCCGCCCGTGCGGCCAGAGCTGAGCGACGACGAACTGCGCGACCTGGTGCTCGGGCGAGTGACGGCGCGGGAGAGCGAGCTCGAGTTGGTGCGGCAGCGAGCGGGGAAAAAGGTGCTCAAGATGCGCAATGTGCAGAAGCAGCACTGGGCCGCGATGCCAGGCGCGGAGGAGTTGTTTGGCATCCGGCCGACGGTGTCCGCGAACGACAAGAACAAGCGCATCGCGGCGATCGGGAACAAGAAGGCGTTCGAGCGGGCGTACGAGGAGGCGAGGAAGCGCTGGCTCGCCGGGGAGAAGGATGTGGAGTTTCCCGCAGGTACGTGGTTGATGTGGCGCCGGTATCAGGCGCGATGCGCCAGCGCAGCGTAGACGTTGTGCGTGATCGAGGTGGGCGGGCAAGGCGACCCGCCTGCCGGTGTTGGTTC
>NZ_JMCC02000286.1 GCF_000737335.2 Enhygromyxa salina
TCCACCGCCACGACGATATCTCACCGTTGTGTGGATCATACCAAATAATATCATTCCGCCCCCCCGCGAACCCGCGGAACCGCCCCGCGAGCGGGTACGCATATCCAGCAAAGTTCATCGGGAGCAGCGTCACGTCCCCATCTTCGACCATCAACAGCGCGTCCTCCTCGGCCCCCGGCCGGTACAGCAGGATCTGATCCCCGTTCCCCGCCGCGAAGCTCCCCACCACCGGCACCGAGAACCCATCGAGCCCCAGGTCCGTCGCCGTCAGCCCTACGCCATCGTTGAGCACCAGCGCATCCCCAAGCGCCGGCCCCGGCCCGTGAAACAGCACGTCCAGATCCAGCGCCCCGCCGTCGAGCAGCGCTGGCGTCGCCCGCACGCGACCCTCGCTGTCAAACGCGCCCATACACGGGGGCGCGCCGCCGTTGGCACACAGCTCGTCCACCGCGAAGGTGATCGGCTGGCCCGGCGCCCCGGTTGACGACCAACGTTGGATCTGCGCGCTGCCGGTCGTCTGCCACAAGATCCCAGTCTGCCCGGTCCCATCGTAGGCGTAGTCATCCGCCTGGCTGATCACGCCCATCAGCCCCGCGCGCCGCCGACCCCAGGTGTATTGGTAGTAGGCCCCCAGCCGGTCCCACGCCGACAGTCGCGGTTGATTCTTGTTCACGCCCACGCAAAAATCGTTGGCCATCACCGAGCTTGGATCCGCCGGGGTCAGGGCCCGCCAGGGGATATTCGCAAGATCCTGACACCCGGCATTGTTTGGATCTTGATCGTCGAGCCACTGCAAGTGCTCGTGGGTAAAGCCCAAGACATGCCCCAGTTCATGCAATGCGTTGATCCGCGCTTCTTCCGGGCTCCAAAAGAAGCGCTGCAGCCCAAATACGATCTCGGCGGTACCCTCGATCTGCGCGGGGTCTTCAAACTCCGACTGCGGCGTGGCCTCGGGGTATGTCCTGCCGCCGCAGGCCATCGTGCACTCGGGGCCCGTGCGCAC
>NZ_JMCC02000287.1 GCF_000737335.2 Enhygromyxa salina
GTGAGCTCGAGTCGATCTGGAACGACGAGCGCCGGGCCGAGCTGCGGGGCGCGTTTGGGACCCGCAAGGCTGGGGATGGCATGCAAGACTGGGCGGGTCGGTGGCTGGCTGTCCGCGCGCAAGAGTGCGAGGCCGCGAAGTCGGCGGAGCGCGACACGGAGCCGACGGCCTGCAGCGCGAGCCTTCGTGATCGCTTCCAGGCGACGGTCCACGCGTTTCGGACCCCGCACCTGCGCGAGGGCCTGAGCTATGCGTCGGTGATCGCCAAGCTGCCCGCGCCGGAACATTGCATCGATCACCCGGACGACGCGGAGTGGGGGTACGGCGGCCTGCTCGAGCTGCGCGACATTGACGTCGAAGTCGAGGCGTTGGCGGGGATTGGCGACCTCGAAGTTGCTAGCGCGCGTCAGCGTGACTACATGACGCTCGCGAGGGAGCTGGGATCGGACTACGGCGTCGCGCGGTCGATCTTCTGGCGTGGCGAGATCTTCCGGCTCGAGGGGCAGCTCGCAGAGGCGGACCAGGACTTCGAGTTGGCCTATGGGATGGCGTGGGAGCTCGGGCTGGGGGTGTTTGGGGCGGAGGTGCAGATGAAGTTGGCCGCGGTTGCGGGGGCGCGCGGAGAGATCGGGGTCGTGGATGCGTACGCGCTGACCGCTCTGCCGGTATTTGCCGAGTATCGGCCCGATCGCGTTGCCGAGCTGTTGCAGGTGCAGGGTCTCGGGCTCGTGGCCGGCCCTGACTCCACCGTCCGCGAGCGCGGGGTCGACCTGTTGCTTCGGGCGGTCGAGATGCGTGAAACGGAACTGGCGCAGCACCGCGGGACGCGGGAGCTACTCAGCGAAGCGCACGAGAACTACGCGCGCGGGTTGCTGGCGGTGAACCGGGCCGGGGAGGCGGTGGAGTACCTCGAACTCGCGCTCCGGGTACATCAAGACGAGTTCGGGCATGGGAGCTGGCGGACGCGCGAGATCCTTTTGCAGAAGTTCC
>NZ_JMCC02000029.1 GCF_000737335.2 Enhygromyxa salina
GCGAGCCTGCGCCGAGCGCCTGCAAGCGCCGCGAGACCTCGGCCATCGTCGGCCGCTCGGCCGAGCTGCGCAGCGTGCAGTCGCCGACGATCGCCGCGAGCTCCTCGGGCACTTCGTAGGCCCACGCGTGCAGGCGCGGGACCTCGAGCTGGCCCTCGCGCTGCGCCACGATGAACGCGTCTCGATCGGCAAACTGCGCGAACGGGTTGCGCCGCGTGATCATCTCGAACAGCAGGACCCCAAATCCAAACACGTCCATGCTTGGCTCGGCGGGCGCCTTCGCGGCCTGCTCGGGGCCCATGTAGCCCAGCGTGCCGGGCGTGTCGTGGACGCCCGTGAGCCGACCCTGCGCCCCCGCGACCAGCTTGGGCCCGTCGAGCTCGCCCGCGTGGCTGAAGTCGAACAGCTTGACCGCGCCGCCCTCGAGCACGAACACGTTGCTGGGCGTGGCGTCGCGGTGCACGACGCCACGCTCGTGGCAGGCCGCCAGCCCGCTCGCGACCTGCGCGGCGATGTCGATGACACGGGCGGCCTCAATCTTTGTCCGGGCCAGCAACAAGTCCAGCGCCTCGCCCCGCAATAGCTCGGTCGACAGCCAGGGCCAGTCGTGCCCGTTGGGCCCAGTCGGCCCGGCCAGCCCGCGCAGTCGACCCCAGTCGCACAGCTCGACGATGTTCGGGTGGCCTTGCAACGTCGACAGGTACATCGCCTCGTTGATGAGCCGCTGCTCCCGCTCGGGCCGCCCGAGGTAGCGAGGTAACAGCAGCTTGAGCGCCAGCTCGCGGCCGAGCTGATGATCGCGAGCATGGAACACGCAGCTCATCCCGCCCTCGCCGAGCTTGCCCAGCAGCTCGAAGCGCCCGTCGCCGATCGCAGCGCCGATCTCGGGCAGCGCGGCGGACTGGGTGATCACTTGGCCGATCCCTTCTCGCGCAGGACGACGCGCACGCTGGTGGTCCCGACCTGGACCTCGTAATACGCGTCCACTTTTGGCTCCGCGAGCTTCATGACCCCGGCCTCGCGCCATGGCTTGTCGTCGGACTCGCGCCAGCGGACCGGGTAGGCGCCGGGGCGCAGCTCGGTCACCGCCACTCGATTGTAGGCGAGGGAGCGCGAGCCGATCTGGAGTGTCGCGGTTGCGACCCCGGTGATCACGAAGGTGACCGCGACCTTGCGAGCCTGCTTCTTGACCGGCTTGGGCTTGGGCTCGGGCTCGACATCGGCCTCCGGCTCCGGCTCCGGCTCCGGCTCCGGCGCGACATCTGGCTCTGGCTCTGGCTCCGGCGCGACATCTGGCTCCGGCGCTGGCTCTGGCTCTGGCGTGGCCGCCCGTTCGGGCGTGGGCGCGGGCTCGGACGCGGCGGCGGCTCCGGGCGTTGCTACGACCCGCTCCGGCGACCCGGTGTCGCCCGCCTGAGCGCGTGGCTCGACACCGGCGACCTGCACCGTCGCGGGGTTCTCAATGGCTTCGGCGCCCTCACGGGTCGACGCCGCGAGCACGCCCACCGCCGCGCCAAGGAACAGCAGCATGGCCGCGAACAGCCCACCGATCACCCACGGCATCGCCCGACCGCCAGCTTCAGTCGGCTGCTCCGCGGGCGCTCCGATGCTGGCGGCGCCCGGGATCGCCTCCGGCAGCGAGCTAGCGAGCACCTCGGTCGCGGTGATCGGCGCCTCGAACGAAGGCGACCCCGTGCGCGTGTCCGGGCGGCTATGCCCCGAGACCGGCGGCCTGTGACCGGGCGTGGGCGTGGGCGCCCGCTCCCCGCACAGCCGACGATAGGCAGCCGGCACGTCGTCGGTGTCGAGCAACTCGGTCAGCCCCGAGCGCCGCTCGCCGATCGCCCGCCGATACAGATCGCGCAGCTGCTGGCTAGCGAGGTGATAGTGCGCGGTCTTGTGCAAGATCAGCGAGAGCGCGTCGCAGGCCCGCGGTCGATCGCCAGGCTCGTTCGCCAACATCCGACGACGCAGCTGCTCGACCCACCCCGGCGTGTGCGGCCGGTCCAGCTCGGGCACGTATCCGTCCAACACCAGCGTCTGAAATTGCTGCCGATCGCAACCTTCGAGGTATCGCGCCCCCGCCAACAGCTCGTGCAGCACGACCCCGAGGCTGTAGATGTCTGTCTCTCTTCGGGCGCGCCCGCTCAGCTGCTCGGCCGACATGTAGCGCGGCGTGCCGACCGAGCGCGACAGCGTGCCCTCGGCCGTGGCGCTGAAGCGGGCGATGCCGAAGTCGGTCAGCTTCACCTCGCCGCTGGACGAGATCAGGATGTTGCCCGGCGTCACGTCGTAGTGGATCACGCCAGCGTCCGCGCCGGCCACGGTGCGCTCGTGGGCGTAGTCGAGGGCGGAGAGGATCTCGCCGACGATGTACAGGCACACGTCGAGCTCGAGCCGGACCCCGGCCTTGTCAATGAATTCACGGAGGTTGACCCCGTCGACCCACTCCATGACCAGACACGGGGAGCCTTGCACCTCACTGGTGTCGGTGACCTTGACGATGCGACCGTGATCCAGCTGCGCGGCGATGCGGGCTTCGTTGAAGAAGCGCTGCCGCTCGTCCTCGGTCTGCGCGAGCGCGGGGTGCAGAACCTTGATCGCGCAGGGCATGACCATGTCTTCGCGCCCGAGCCGAACCCCGCCCCAAACCTGCCCCATGCCGCCGCGGCCCAGCATGTACATCAAGCGATAGTTCCCGGTTCGGTCTCGCATCTCGCATCTCGCATCTCGCGTGTCGGTGTCTTTGGGTCAGGCTGTGCCCGACGCTATCATGTACGAGCACCCGCGCGTCGGATAGCGCTGATCTTCGCTGCGTCTTCCTAACATTTGTCGGCCCGGTTGGCAGCCGACCGATGATCGGTCAGTTCGGCTCACGACCTCCGAGCACCCGCGCAATCGCTGCCTGACGGACGCCTGCGCTCGACTCGACACCGCGCGACCGATCACCGGTCAGCTCAACTCATGGCGCCGCGCCGTCGACCTGCGTCATGTTGCGATTCGGATCGAAGCACTCGCGGCGCTGTTGCAACGTGGGGTCGAGGCGGGCGAATGGTTCGTGCGCACGCCTTCGGTCCGATTGCTCTACATCCAGACCAACGCCGTGCTGCGCCTCGCCGCGCTGCGGCACCTCACGGCGACCGAGCTGCTCGAGTTCAGCCTCTACCCATTCGTCGTGCTCGAGGATCCGACCGAGCGCTGGGCCTCGAGACCTGCACATTGTCTCGATGTTGCCTCACCGCGCTCGACACCCGCGCCCGCGAGGCGATGGCGGCTGACCTCGCGCGCGGGGAGGAGGGCGACGCGGTCGATTCATACGAGTCTCACCACATTGAAGCGCTCGGTGAGGCGCTCAACCAACACTCTGGCGTTAGCGCGCTCGCCAAGCTCGTCAACGCGGTCTTCATCTCGGCGACGCTGGTGTGCGACTACACCGTCGGCGCGGAGCTCACCCAGTATTCGATCGCGGTCAGCTTCAGCGGCGAGGTTGAGGTCGTGGCGATCTCGATGGAGAGCTGAAGCTCGCGGGCCGTCGGGACCGTGCCTGCGTCGGCGCGCGTTCGATCCAGGCCGCGCGCGGCCACGCGCGTCGCCACCCGCCGCGACCCTGCGTCCGCCCGCATGTCCGCTCTGCGGCGCGGCCGCGCTCTCGCACCCGCGCGCAGTCGTTTGGTTGCCCGCGCCCCTCCGCAGCGCTCTGCAGCCATCGAGCTCGGCTCACCGCGCCGCGATAGCCAGCCCGACTTCGTCGACGAAGACCCAGCGCGACGATCTTCCAGCGTCGCGCTCGATGCTCGAGTCTCGCGTGCCTCGAGACTGGGGCTCGTCGGCATCCCTCGATCTTCGCCCGCGTCACCACTGGTGCTCGTCGTCATTGGAACGAGCGCACGCGGGCGCATAAAACCGGCCGCCCGCGGCTACAAAACTTGCCAGCCCGCAGCAAACGCGCACCGTCGGCGAGCGTGTGTGGAGACGGGGCGCTGTCAAAGAGCGTGCCGGCAGGCGATGCGAGTCTGCTCGCGCGCTCGACAGGCTCGCCGGCAGCGATGCCTGGTCGGTGGGGTGAAAATTGCGAGGTGAAGCCATCCCCGAGAAGTCCGCCCGCATACAATCCACGCCTGGGCGCGGGCCCAGCTTCTGCTCGCGCCAACACTTCACTCGTGACGGCAACCTCTGGCCCGCGTCCACGTCACTGCGCGGCCTGGCCGTAGCCGCGAACCGCCGGGCGGCCCCACCTGCACTCCCGACGGGAGTCCAACTCGACACTATTGGCGATGTCGTGAGCGAGAATGTGGGGCAAATGGACCCAGTTGCACGAGGTGCCTCGGCTGCTACCCCGAGAACGTGAAAAACCTCCATCTCCTCAATCTCAACGCGATGCTCAATCTCACCGGCCAATGGCTCAACGACGAGGAGTTCATCAACGCGCTCGGGGTGTCCAATCTCGGCACCGCCATGCTCGAAGAGCTGAAGAAGGGCCACGAGCCGCTGGCCGAGCTCAAGAACAAGCGCGCCAAGGCCCACGCCAAGCTGCGCAACCTGATCGACGCCGCGGGTGAGCTCGATATCCTTCACGACCGCAAGGCCCGATCTGTCTACTACCACTTGCACGCGCTGGGTGAGGGGGCCAACGACGACGCCAAAGCCGACGAATACCGAGAGCTACAAGGCGTGTTGTTTCCCGATGGATTGAACGTGGTGAAGCTGCCCTTCCTCGAAGAGGGCGGGGCCGCGCTCGCGCTCGAGCGCACGGTGAGCCCAGACATGCGGGCCAAGCTCGCGGCGATCGTCGTTGGTGAGCACACCCTCGACGATCTATTTGGGGCTTGGATCGCGGCAGGCGTCGCGCTTGGCAAGGTCGTTGACCAGCGGGCGGAGCTCAAGGCGTCCCTGACTCGAACAGGCTCAGCGGTCGGCGAGATCGACCTGAGGGGCGGGCGCAGCCGGTGGGTCAAGGCGGTGAACGGGCTGCTGTGGGCGATCGAGATGGACGAGAAGCTCGGGCCCCTCGCCGAGCGGGTCCGCGCGGCCCTCGACGAGGCGATCGCTGCGAAGCTGCGTGCACGAGACTCGGGCGACGATGTGGGTGCGAGCGCGGACCCGCAGGAGGAGGTCAGCGTTGCCGAGGATCCGGAAGGCGATGACGGGGAGAGCGATGGCGAAGTCGATCAGGTCGATCAGATCGATCAGATCGATGGGGATGACGTCTCCGAGGTCGCCGAGTAGCGACCGAGGGACCTGTGCAGCTCGGGCGCGTGCGCGGCCAGGCTTCGGTCTGGGCGCATGCTTCGGATCAATCTGTCGCTGTGGGGCTCCTGCTTCCACGCGGGCTGGAGCGACTGAAGGTTGGTCAGAGGGATAGCGGGGCCATGTTCATGGGCGCGAGCCCGACCGCGAGCGGCGACTCGGGCAGCTCCGCCACGGGGCTCTGGCTCAGATCAAACACCCGCAAGCCCGACGCGCCGATCGTCGTGTCCGCGAACCACGCTTGATCCCCAACGATCTCGAGCGCCCCCGTCACGCTCTCGAGCCCCTCGACTTCGGTCACGAGCGCGGGCGCAGGCCCGCTCAGATCCACGCGCAGCAACGCAAAACTGGCGAAGTCCGGTGTCGCAGCGCTGATCCACGCGCGCCCCGTGCTGTCGAAGTCAAAGCCCGACAGCTGCAGCCGATCGTAGCCAAGCTCCGCGAAGACCTGCTCGGGCACGACCCACTCGCTGGTCCCGCCAGCGAGGTCGATCCGCTCGAGCCCCGAGTTGAGCAGCACGATCACGGTGCCGCTCGCGTCGCCAGGATCGAGCCGCCACGGTCCAACGCCTACGCCCAGCAACCGGATCCCATCGGGCCCTGGGCGCTCGGCGTCAAACTCGAACAGCGCCGGCGCGGCGCCTGGCCGGAACGGGATCAGCAGGGTCTGCGCCGCCGGGATCCACTGCTCACGATCAATGCGCTCGGCCGAGACGAACAGGTGCTCGCCGCAGCCGATCACGCGGCTGAGCTCGGGCACGCCGTCGTCGTCGGAGAAGCTCGACAGATCCGCGGCCAGCTCGGCGTGGACTCGCGCACCATGCAGCGTTGGGAATGCGAAGCGCTGCAGCTCGGGGGCGCCGTGCAGAGTGACCCACGCATGCCCCGCGAGATCGAGCGCGAGCGCATGTGGGTTGGCGGGCGCGTCTTGGTTCGCGGGGGTCGCCGCCTGGATCGGCCACTCGTGGATCAGCGCGAGCTGATCGTCAGGGTCGAGCTCGTCGATGTAGTCGAAGCCGAACCGGTTGATCACGAACACTCGCCCGGCATCGACGATCGGCACCGCGTCCGAGGACGCCAGCGCGAGATCGGGGCTCACGCTGTGCGCCTGCACATCCACGAGCCCGACCGCGCCCGTGTTGAAGTCGGTGCTGGTCACGACCAGGTGGCTCGGCTCGCTGATCGGCGCGCGGCAGGGCCCGTCGAGGATCGGGTAGCCGGCCTCGATCGTGGCGTCGACCAAGGGCGGCGGCGCGGGCTCGGGCTCGGGCTCGGGCGCGCACGCGAGCAGCAGCAGCAGCAACGGCGACGCACCTCGGTGCAGCAACTGTGTGGCGGTCTCAATCACGCGATCCGGATCCCGGCATCAGCTCGACGCGGACGCTACCCCACACGCTCAGCCCCGGCAGCGGAAACCCGATGAAATCGCTGATCGCGGCGGGGTAGGCGGTCGGCGGCCCAAACGCTGGATCGATCACGGCGCGCAGACGGTTGCTGAGGTTGCGACCCTCGATCGCAAGCTCGACGCGCTCGGCGATGCGCAGCGAGATCCCGGCGGCGTGCAGCGATCGCGCGGGCAGCTCCACGCGGCCCGAGAGATCCAGGAAGCTCCCCGCGATCCACTCGAGCTCGTAGAAGATCCGCGGCTCGAGGCCGATCCCGCGCCGGCCAAGGTCGAAGCGGTGACCGACGGCCGGCCGAACCAGCACGCTATGCCGGGGCCGACCGGGCAGCGGCTTGAACTGCTGCTCGGCCTCGGGCGTGTCGTTACGGCTGTCGAGCAGCGTGTAGGTCAGATCCAGGGCGAGATCGCGGCCGAACGCGCGCAGGCCCAAGCCCGACTCGAGCCCACGGACGCGCGCGCCCGCGACGTTGATCGGCTGCACGACCGGGCCGCTGCGGACCCACTGGATCAGATCTTCGCTCCACGTCGCAAAGCCAACGACCTGCGCGAAGATGCCGAGCTCGCGCCCGCCGATCTGCTCGAGATCCAGGACCAAGCCGCCGTCGACCTTGGTCCCGCGCTCGGGCAGCAAGCCCTCGTTGCCGACCACGTAGCCGCGATCGCCAAACAGCTCGCCGAGGTTTGGAAACCGTAGGTAGCGGCCCACGCTGCCGCGCAGATCGAGGCCGTCGGTCAGCACCAACTTGGTCCCCACCCGCGGCGAGACCCCAAACGCGACCTGATCCGCGCCCTGATCGTCGACCTCGCCCGCGCCAGCTGGGACCGCGAACCGGCTGTCGGCCAGGTCGATGCGCGCGCCCGCGGAGATCGACCAGCGCCGCTCGAACAGCCACTGCTCGAGCTCGGCCCCGGCCGCGGCCGAGAAGCGCGAGCGGGTCGCGTCGCCCGACGCGAGCGGATCGCCAGGGTTGTCGCTGTCGTCGCCGAAGCGCTCGTCGATGTCGATCCACTCGCCGCGCAGCTCGCCAACGAGCTCCAGCCAGGCCATTGGCCACAGCGGCACGCGCAGGCGCGGCGACAGCCACAGGTCGAAGCTGAGGGCGTGCTCGTCGTCGGCCGCGAGCCCGACTTGGCCGCCGAGATCCCGAAACACCCGGTCCTCCATGGCCACGCTGGCGATCCACTCGACGTGGCCCGGCACCCCCGCGCGCGAGCCCAGCTGCATGCGCGCGCGGGTGATGTTGCGCAGCGCGACCACCCGCTGCGAGGCGTCGGCGCTCGGGGCCGACGCGGTGCCGGGGATCCCCTGCAGCTTCCACCAGCCGATCAGCTGCGACGACACCCGCAGCGGTCCACGCCGGTGATCGAGCCGGACCTGGCCAAACAGCCGGTCGTACTCGTTGTTGACGCGCCGCCGGATCGCGTCGTCGGTGGCCAGCAGGGGCGTGCCGCCGTCGTCGAAGTAGCGAAAGTCACCGCGGCTGCCGGCGTAGCCGATCCGGGCGGCGAGCGAGAGCCGCTTGGTCAGCGCGCCCGCGTAGGCGAGCCGGGCCTCGCGGGCGAGGTAGCTGCCGAACCCGGCCGCGGCGCTCAGCTTGGGTGGCCCGCGGTGGACGGCGCCGACCAGATCCATGGCGCCACCGATCGCCGCCGCGCCGTAGCGGATCGGCACGTAGCCACGGTACAGCTCGATCCGGGCGAGCGCGTCGAGGGGCTGGGTCGAGAGGTCGACCAGGCCCGAGAGGCTGCCGGTCAGCGGCGCGCCGTCGAGGAACACTGGCACTTGCTGGCTGGTGCTGCCGCGGATCGTGATCGAGCTGAACTGGCCCAGGCCGCCGAGGGATCGAACGGTCACGCCGGGGGCCCGGCTGACGACGCCCGCGAGATCGTCGGCCGGGCGCTGGCCGGGCTCGGCGTCGAGATCGATCGCGGTCACGAACCCCACGTTGCGCCGGCTGATCGCCCGCTGGGCCGCGAGGCCGTCACCCTCGTCCCGCTCGCGGCCGACCACGACCTCGGTTCGGTAGGGCTCTGGCGGGGGCTCGGGCACTGGGTCGGGGGCCGGGCCCTCGGGCGGCCCAAGCGACAGCGCGAGCCAGATGGCGAGAGTCCCCCACACCGCGCCCGAGAGTCCGCTTTTGAGCCGCCGGAGTCACGCCGGCCCGGGATCGCGGTCTGAGGTCTGGAACGATCGGCCGAGCATGCAACGCGGCGTCCGCCTGAGCTCGCTCGAGGGGTGCGCGGCGCTGCCCATGACCACGGCCCGATGCCGATGGACTAACTAAATGGCGTCGGCGTCGGCGTCGGGCTCGTCGCTCTGATCGGGCTCGTCGGCCTGGCGGGCGGCCCGAGCTGCGATCGTGCCAAGCTCCCGCGTCACCTCGAAGTGCTCCCCGTCCCAGGTGATCGTGATCCGCTCGAAGCTGACGGCGCGCGCTGGCACCTCGCCGCGATGCCGGACGACAAGATCGCCAAGTCCGCCGGTCTGGATCGCCCACAGCCCAGTGTCGCCGGCCAGGCGACCGTCGCTGATCCGCAGCGCGGCCTTCTTCGCGGCTTCGATCGTTGCCTTGTCCGCGTTCGCGGGCAGCGGCTCGACGCCGAGGGTCAGATCATGCTCGAGGTCGCGCCAGCTGATCAGCGTCCAGGTCGTTGGCGTGTCGAACAGCTGCAGCCGGTCGAGCTCGCGCTCGAGCTTGGCCGTGGGCAGCTGATCGTCCGTCGCAAGCAGCTCGCCGATCAACAGCGCAGCGTGGAGCCGCGCGAAGCGGCGCGGATCATCGGCGCCCGGCCGACCCTCGCCGCCGATCACCTTGCGAAGCAGGCGCAGACCCTCGTCGACCCGCCCCGCCCCGGCCGCGGCCCGAGCCATGCGGATCACGTCGGTCGGCGCGGCGCTGAGCGAGACCAGATCTTGGTACTGGCGATACGCCTCTTGGTACCAGCCATGGCGAAGGAAGATGTCGCCGAGCAAGCGCCGGGTCGACTCGCCGCTTGGGTCGTACTCCACGATCTCCGAGAACACGCGCTTGGCCTCTTCGTCCTGCCCGGCCTCGACGAGCAGCTCGCCAAGACGCTGGGCCAGCAGCGGGGTGATCAGCCCGCGCTCACGCAGCTTGCGGGCGGCGAGGATCGCCTCGTTGACGCGATCGAGCTCGAACAGCAGATCGATGCGGAGCAGGTCCAAGGGCAGCCGCTCGTCTTCGCTGGCGTCGGCGTGCTTGGTCAGCGCCAGGCTGACGATCTCGAGCGCCGCGCCTGCGCTGGTTGCCCGCGCGGCCTCGTCGGCGACGGCGCGCCAGTCGAGGGTGCCGCCGTACATGCTGCGCTCGACCGCGCCGATCAGCCCAGGCTCGACCAGGCGCCGCAGCAGCGCGCGGGCGAGGAACGCCTGGGACTCTTGCTCGCCGTTGAAGTGGGCGAGCAGCAGCTCGATCTCGGCCTCGGTCGCGGCTTGGGCCTGCAGCAGCTGCAAGAACACGCGCTGCTGCTTCCAGTTCTCGAGCTCGCAGCTGGCGGCCGCGTTCTCGTAGGCGCGCAGCCGGGCGATCATGTCGGGGGTGCGCTCGAGCCGTTGCTCCCACAAGACCTTGCGCTGGGCCAGCGAGCGGGCCGAGGCGTCGCTGCACGGGCGCTTTTCATTGCGGGCGACCGGCGAGACCACCTGCGAGCGCCGGAGCTGTTGCCGCGGCAACTTGGACGCGGGCTTGGGCTTGGGCTCGCTCGAGCGCTCATCCTGGCCTTGGCCGAGGAAGTCGCTGTCGTCGAAGTCTTCGACCTCGCTGTCGCTCCCAAACGCGCCGTCCTTCTCGGCGACGAGGTCGTCCGCGAAGTTCGCGGACTTCTTCGCTTTTGCGGCGTAGCCATCGCTGGGCGGCTCGCGCCTCGCGGGGGCGCCACCCGGCGGGAACGGGCTGTCGCCCGCGCTGGGATCGTTGGCGGCACCGCCACCAGCCCGACCGGGGCCGCCCTTGCCTCCCTCTGCAGCCGTCCCCGTAGCAGCGGGCGCCGAGGCGGGCGGAGCCGAAGGCGCCTCCTCGTACATCGCGTCGCTCTCCTCTTCGGGCTTCTCGGCCGCCATCGCGGGCTCGGACGCGGGCGCGGGCTCGGCCGCGGCCACCTCGTCCTTGCTGTCCGCGTCCGGGCGCGCGCTGGAGTTGCCCATTCGCCCCTCGTCGCGCCTGGCCTTCTGGGCCGAGGCCACAGATGCGTCCTCGTGATTGGCTTTGTTGGGCGCCTCGGCCTTCGAGCAGCCGATCGGCGCCATCAGAGCCCCGAGCAGCAGCTCGCCGGGGTCGGGCGAGTCGCTGAAGTCCGGCCGATTCGGCTCGACCTCCCACTGGTTGGGCAGCACCGCGCCAAGCAGCTGAAAGTCCCACGGACGATCGCGGCGCTCGACACCTTGCCGGGCATAGGCCCGCTCGCTCTCGAGCGCCAAGAACGAAGTGAAGGGCGTCATCAGGCCGTACTCGAGCCCGAGCGAGAGCACCTTGCCGCGGACCGCCTCGGGCCCGCGACCGTCACCGAGCAGGCGCTCGATCCGAGCGGCCGCCCACAGCTTCGGGACCACGAACTCGAGCGCGTCCTTGCGGCGGACCAGCGGGTAGTCGCGCTCGAAGCTCTCGCCGCCAAGCCGACCGCGGATCGTGACCGAGGCCGGCAGCTCGTTGTGGGTCCGCGCGAGCACGACCAGCTCTTGCCCGCGGGCGAGCTTGCCGGTTGCGTTGTCAAAGCGATCGTCCAAGCCCTCGCCAAGCTCGAGCTCGAGATCGGTGATCGTGGGGGTCTTGAGCGCGGCCGACAGCTCGAGCGCGCGCACGACAGCCTGGTCCGAGGTCTCGACGCGAAGGCTGTCACCGCCGCCCACGCGGGCGAGCCGGGCGAGCAGACGCTCTTCGACCGAGGATCCCACGCCAACGGTGAACAGCCGCGCGCGCGAGCCCGCCAGGGCCCGGCGCAGGCGCTCGGTCAGCTGATCGGCGCCACGCTCACCGCTGGTCGCGAGGCCGTCGCCCACATACACAATCGCGGGCTGCTCGGCGTCGTGGACCCGGGTCAGCGCGCGCTCGAAGATCGCGCCCAGATCCGTGGCGCCGCCCTGGCGATGACTGGTCAGGACTTCCAGCGCTTCTTTGATTGCTTCGGGGGTTGCGGGGCTGAGGCCCTTGGCCGGGAACAGCACCTCGGCGGTCAGATCCGCGGCCATCAGCGCGAAGTGATCCTCGCTGGACAGGCTGCGCAGCAGCGCCTCGGCGACGGCCAGGCGGCTCTGGTGCTCGGCGTCGTCGCCAAACGCAGAGGTGTCCACGACCACGACCACGTCCGCGCGCGGGTTGACCTTGGCGAACTCGAGATCCGGCAGCCAGCGCAGCATCACGAAGCGGGCCTGATCGCGGCCCGACTCGTACTGGCTCAGGCGCAGGGGCGGGGCCGGCTCTTCGTCGGGCTTGCGGGTGAGCTCGAGCTCGAAGTCGGCGCGCGGCGTGAACCCGCTGCGGCGCATGGTGATCAGGCCGTCGTTGTTGGAGACCGTGGCCTCGTCGAGGGTCGAGATCGTGTACTGGTTGGCGAGCTCGCCCCGCAGCTCGACGGCGAGCGCGAACTCTTCGATCGTCGGCGCCTCGCGGCCAGCCCCGCCGCCCGCGAGCGGGTAGCTGTAGCGCAGCTTGCCGCGGTTCTCGCTGAGCAGCTGTTGGTAGCGCACGACCACCCGGCGCTCGCCCATGGACGGCACCGGGTACACGCGGGCGCGGACGGTCCGCTCGTCGATCCACTCGAGCAGCGCGGGGTTGTCGTTGCTGGCGACGGCGCGCTCGTAGGTGGCCGCGGCTTGCTTCTTCTCGACGATCTCCCCGTCGACGAGCTCGCCGTTGGTCTCGAGCGCGAACCCGACCAAGGTCGCGCCGTTGGGGATCGTGAACCAGTACCAGCCCTCGACGTCGCGGTCCGAGGGGTTGAAGAAGCGCTGATCCACGCGGGTCTCGGCCAGGCCCTGATCGATCGCAATGTCAACGCTCTGGCTGGAGATCTGCAGCGGCAGCGACGGGGTGCCCGGGGCGGCGTAGCGATCGACCGCGTAGAGCGAGCCCGAGCCGCCACCGATCGCACCGCCCGCGCGGCGATCGGCCATGCCCCCGGTCCAGTCGTCCCAGTAGGGGACAGAGGTGACCTGCGGCGCGTCGCCGCCGTCGATCGTTGCCTGTTCACCGGAGCGGACTTCTTTGCGGCCACCCGCGCTGGTGACGGTTGCGACGCCTTCGGCGACGTAGATGATCGCGCCCGAGTCGGTCACCGTCAGGCTCGCGCCGCCGTCGGACACCGCCAAGGTCGCCGACGCAACCCGGTGCACCAGCGGCTCGCGCTCTTGCTCGAGGGGCGGGGTCTCGAGCCACAGCTCACCGGCCAGCACGCTCACGCCCGTGTCTTCGCCGAGCTCGATCGAGGTCGCCTCGTTGAGGAAGATCCGGCTGCCGTCGGACAGGCGGATCAGCGCGCGCGCCCCGGTGCCCGTGCGCAGCTTGGCGCCGAGCGGCAGCGGGGTGCCCGAGAGCAGCCGATCTTCGGACGCGCTGCCGTCGTCGGACAGCAGCACGACCTCGCCCGCCGCGAGCTCGAGCTTGGCGCCGATGCTGGCCGCGGGCTCGAGCTGGGCCTGCTTGGTGTAGCTCTGATAGGCAAACACCGCGCCGATCGAGAGCAGCGCGACCGCCACGAAGCCAAGCACGCCAAGAAACTTGGAGGGGCGGTCGTCGCTCGCGCTGGCGTTGGCGTGGGGTGGCGCCGCCTCGGCCGCGACCTTGGCGGCCTGCTCTTTCTCGGCCGCGAGCATGGCAGTGCGCGCCTCGATCGCGTCGAGATCGATCTCGGTGTCGTCTTGGGTGGACCGAACTTGGTCGTCGCTCATGGGGAGTCCTGGGAGCGCGCGCCCGGCGGAGGCCGGCGCGTCGCGCACGCATGGTACCGCACCGACGCGGTCCCACGCAGCCCAGGTGAAAGACTATTCCACGCCGCTCTAGCGACTATTCGTCGTCGCGCCGGCGGCGGATCGTTCCGAGCAGCGCGAGCCCCAGCAGACCAAACAGCGCACCCGCCCCGCGGCTGTCCGTTGAGCAGTTGCAGCCCTCGTCGCCGACCTCGTCGCCGCCGCCGAAGGTGTTGACGCCCGTGCCCGTGCTGGTGCCCCCGCCGGTCTCGTCGTCGCCGCCTTCATTGCCGCCGGTCGTGTCGCCGTCGCCGTCGCCGTCGCCGTCGCCGGGATCGCCATCGCCGTCCCCGGTGTCGCCATCGCCGTCGCCGTCCCCGGTGTCGCCGTCGCCGTCGCCGTCGCCGTCCCCGTCGCCGTCGCCCGTATCGCCGTCCCCATCGCCGGGGTTGGGATCGGGGATGCACGAGTTCGAGCCGAGCAGGCAGACCTCACCGTCGGCGCAGTCTTCATCCGTGATGCAACAACCCATCTGCCAGTTGAACTCGCAGCCGATCATGGGATCGCACGCGGCGACCGTGCACAGGTTGTTGTCCATGCACACGATGTCGTCGCCGTTGCACGAGCCGCCACCGCAGGCGTCGTTCTCTGTGCAGGCGTCCATGTCGTCGCAGGGGTTGTTGTTGTTGGGGTGAGCGCACGCGCCGTCTTGGCACATGTCGTTGGTGCACTCGTTGCCGTCGTCGGGGCACTCGCCGTCGGGGTTGTTGGGGTGCACGCACAGGCCGTCTTGGCACTCGTCGAAGGTGCAGCTCTCACCGTCGTCGGGGCACACGCCGTTGTCGTCGGGGGTGTGGACGCACGCGCCCTGGACACACTGCGGCGGGGCCGTGCACGGGTTGTTGTCGTCCATGCAGTCGTTGGCGTTCACGCACGGGGTGCCGACCGCCCACTGCCACGAGTCCGAGATGATCGTCGAGCCGCCGATGTTGTAGGTGCCGCCGCCCCACAGATCGTCGTTGCCATAGGCGACCATGCCAACCGGCACGCCGTTGGTGTCGATCCCGATGAACGCCGCGTCGTTGGCCGGCACCCACTTGACCTGGCCGAGCATGTTGCCGTTCGTGTCCCACGCCGTGAGGTACTGGGTCCCGTTGCGGCTCGCGACCAGGCCGACCTGCGTGATCGCCTGGTCGAAGGTCACGACCCCGGCATGATAGGCGAACGTGCCGTTGGCCACGCCGCCGCCCGCGATTGGACCGGGAAAGTAGGCGCCGTTGGTCTGGTAGCTGGGGATCGTCCCCGAGCCGGGCGTTTCACAGCCCGGCAGGATCGCCGTCAGCTGGCCGCTGCGCCAGGTCATGCCCTGGCCCGCATAAACGTTGGCGGGCACGCCCCCGGCGTTGCCTTCGTTGAAGTCGCCGGTACCAACGACCCCCTGCATTTGGTTGGTGTTGTTGATCACCGACACGGCCCCCTGTGCGCTCAGCGTTCCAGCGTAGGCAAGGCCGACGCAGGCGAAGTAGGCGAGGCAGGAGGCAGAACCGAGGGTGAGGACGCGAAGCGGAAAGTTCATGGCAGATCTCGATGAGGAAGCGGGGATGCAGCAGAAGTACCAGGGTGGCCGAAGCCATGCACTGAGAAAGTGGGCAGCGGACTGTCGCCCGCTCGCGAGCGGCTCAGCGGACTGCAGCAGGGTCTGCAGCCAGCTTGACGCCGTGGTCGACGTGAATGGACTCGAGCGCGACCGGGTGACTGTCGCCGCGCCAGTCGACCCGTTGGATCGCCTGAATGCCAGCCAGCTCCGCCGCGGGGATCGTCAGGGGCGCGGTGAGCATGACGGTCTCGTTGTCGCTCAGGCGCGAGACCGCGGAGTAGAGAGCCGCGACGATCTCCCCGTCGCGCGCGAGGGCGATCCGCTGCTCGCTGCCCAGCTGGTCGCTACTGGGTGCCGGGCCCATCATGACCAACCAATCCTCGCTGCCGTCGGCGAACAAGGTGCCGACCAGCAGCGGGACCTTTGGGCTGGTGCCGGCACTGCTCCCACCTTGGGGCGCGCCCGCATAGTCCCACGAGGTCAGGGTCTGGATCCGCTTGTAGGTCTTGTTCCAGGTCCAGTCCGAGACCCACGCGTTGCCGCAGTAGGTCATGTAGTCGTGGGCGGCCGTCGGCGTGTAGAGCTTGAAGCTGCGGATCCCAAACCCGTACACGCCGATCGTGCCGCCGTCGTGCGGGTAGCTTGGATCGGGGCCGGCGGCCGTGGTCGCGGCGCCCGGGCAAAACACGTGCGACAGACCTTGGTTGTGGCCAACTTCGTGGACGATCGTGCCCGAGCTGCCCGCTGGCGGCACGTCTGGGTTTTGCTTGAACCACACCGTGGCGGCCACCCGCGACGAGGCCGAGTCCTTCGAGTCACCGGTCAGCTGCGCGATGCCAGCGACCATGTTGACCGCGGGCCCGCGGACGTCGACCAGCGCGTGATAGTAGACGTTGGGATCTTCGGTCTCGTTGTTGCGCAGGGCCGACATCGGGCCCAGCAGCGAGCCCAGGTTGGTCAGGTGGTTGGTGTACTCGTAGGGCTCGTGGAGCAGCAGCGTGACCGTTTGCAGCGGGTTGGTCTGCAGCAGATCGTCGTGGACCAGCTGCAGGTCGGCCTCGGTTGGCTCGACCAGCGTGGGCGGATCAACCCACGTGTAGTGGATTGGCACGACCATGACCTTCATCTCGAGCGGGGTCTGCTCGTAGCCAACCAGCCGGTAGTCGTCGGGCGTGACGTTGACGCCCTCGCTCAGCGCCTGTACGGCCGGGTCGAGCGCGCCGTCGACCTCGAGCAGCTCGACCCAGTACGACAGCCCGGGCTGGGCCTCGTCGGCGAGGATGCTGAAGTAAAATTCCGAGTCGAGCTTCTTGGGATCTGACGGACCCTGGACCACCAGCGAACGCTTGCGGGTCGCCAGCTCTTCGCCGCTGACCTCGTCGCGGATGTGGAGGACGCCAACGATCTCGCGGGGGATCCAGCCCTCGTCCACGGTGTGCTGCAGCCGCACCAGCGTGTCGCGGTCGCGGATCATGAACGCGTTGCGGTCACCCGGCCCGACCCACTCGCCGTCCTTGCCGATCAGGATCGCCGTGCCCTGGTTGGCCTCGACCTCCGTGATGTGGATGCCACGGGCGGGCGCGCCCTCCCTGGTCTCGCCAGTGTCGCCGTCGCCGTCGCCAGTGTCGCTTGCCGCTGTCTCGTCGCCGACGTCGTCGAGCTCGTCCGTGGCACATCCGACACTGAGTGCCGCGCAGATCGCCAGCGCGAAGGTTGTTAGTCCAAGCGAAGCGTTCTTGGGGGGGCAAATATCACGCATCACAAGTCCCACATTTCCACGGTTGGCCGCGAGACTCAAGCTAGAAGTGGGATTTGGCTTGGGTTCTGGGCCGCCGCTGGAGCCGGGACATGTTCAGAGTCAATTGTAAGCGTCGAGAATGGAAAGCTGCATCACTGCCTAAATGGCACATGAACCACGCAAGTTCGGCGCCGGGATCTGGAATCGGGACCGAGTAAGGTACACGCATGAGTGAAGCTCTCGAAGGTCGGGTGGTCGTCGTGACGGGTGGAACCGGTGCGCTGGGAGCCGCCGTGACCGCGGCGCTGGTCGAGCGCGGGGCGAAGGTCCAGATTCCGGTGCTCGAGACCGAGGGCGACGGCGCGTTCGACCTTGGCACGCACGAGCACGTCGAGCTGCGCTACGGGGTCGATCTCACCGACGAGCGCGCCGCGTGCAACTACTTCAATGAGATCCCCCGACCCTGGGCGACGCTCAATGTCGCTGGCGGGTTCTCGATGGCGCCGCTGGTCGAGACCTCGTTCACCGAGTTCGAGCACATGTGGCGAATGAACGTGGTCTCGTGCTTCTTGGCGTGCCGCGAGTCGGTTCGGCGCATGCGTGAGTCCGACGCGGGCGGGCGCATCGTCAACGTCAGCGCGCGCCCGGCCCTGGTCCCAACCGCTGGGATGATCGCCTACGCGGCGGCCAAGAGCGCCGTCGCGGCGATGACCCAGGCCCTCGCCGAAGAGCTCGCCAGCGAGAAGATTTGGGTCAACGCGGTCGCCCCGTCGATCATCGACACCCCAGCCAACCGCGCCGCGATGCCCAACGCCCCCCACGATCGCTGGCCCAGCCCGGCAGCGATCGCCGCGACGATCCTGACCCTGGCGAGCCCCGAGAACCACTGTGCACGAGGTGCTGTCGTCCCCGTGTTTGGTCAGTCTTGAGGCCACTGTGGCCACGGCCTTCGCGCACGATCACTGCCGCGGTGCGTTGTTTAGGTTGGCCGCTCGCGATTCCCGTATACTCGGGGCCACGCGCATGAAGGACGGACGCAAGGAGGTGCTGGTGGTGGATGACGATCCGGACGTGCTCCGCTCGTTCATGCGTCTGCTCGAGGATCACGCCGACGTGAAGGTCGCGCTTGGGGCCGAGACGGCGCTCGAGGTACTGCAGTCGAAGCACTTCGACACGGTGGTGTGCGACTTCAACATGAAGGGGCCGAACGGGAGCTGGCTGCTGCGGCAGGTGCGGGACAAGTACCCGCACATGGAGCGGGTGCTGTTGTCGGGTAGCTCTTACTCGGAGTTGTCTCGGTACTTGGATCCGGGGTTGGTGGATCGGTTCTTGGAGAAGCCGCTCGAGGGGGATGAGTTGATCGAGGCTGTTAGCGACGAGTGAGTTGGTTGCGGAGGTTGGTGAGGTCGTTTGCGGAGGTTGGTGTGCCGATGGGGCACCGCGCACGGGCTGCAGATGGTCCCAACCCGGCTACGGTCTACTCCAGTCTCGTGGCCCCGCTTCCTTTGGATTCTTCTGATTGGCCCGACGGGGCTTCTCTTCGTTAATCTCCACGTGCGTAGATACGCCGGGTTGGGACCATCTGCGGCCTTGTGTGCGCTCCACGTTGTTGGACGATTGCTCCGATCCGGGCGGCGGGGGGGAGCGTGGCTCCGGTTGTTCTGGCGGAGGTTGGTGAGGGTGTTTGCGGAGGTTGGTGTGCCGATGGGGCACCGCGCACGGGCTGCAGACGGTCCCAACCCGGCTACGGTCTACTCCAGTCTCGGGGCCCCGCTTCCTTTCGTTTCTTGTCATTGGCCCGACGGGGCTTCTCTTCGTTAATCTCCACGTGCGTAGATACGCCGGGTTGGGACCGTCTGCGGCCTTGTGTGCGCTCCACGTTGTTGGACGATTGCTCCGATTCAGGCGACGGAGGGGTGGTGGTTGTGCGTGGCTCCGGATATTGGTGTGGGGTGGTGGTTGTGCGTGGCTCCGGCTTTTGGCGGGGGGTGGTGGTTGTGCGTGGCTCCGGGTTTTGGTGGGGGGTGGTGGTTGTGCGTGGCTCCGGCTTTTGGCGGGGGGGTGGTGGTTGTGCGTGGCTCCGGATTTTGGCGGGGGGTGGTGGTTGTGCGTGGATCCGGTTTTGGTGGGGGGTGGTGGTTGTGCGTGGCTCCGGCTTTTATTTGGCGGAGGTTGGATGAGTTGATCGAGGCTGTTTGGGACGGGGGAGCGGTCGCTGGCCACTTGCAGTCATTGCCGGGTGACGTCGTGGGGCCTGGTGCTAGGGTCGTGGTCATGACCGTCGGTCCGATCCGTTCGAGTCTCAGGTGCGTTTGGTGCAAGTACGCTCGCTCATCCCTCGCCGTGCCAGAGTCGCTAAATGGAGGTAGATTCTGGGGCCGAGGCCGGGGGCCTTGGGGGTGGTCTGGGTTAGGGATCGTTGGGCTGCTCTTGGTGGGGTGTGGTGACGCTGAGCCAGAGCTGACTTTGCGCAAGGCGCCTGTGGTGCTGCCCGATACGACCCTGCCGGATGACGACGACTCGTGGAAGCAAAGCCCGAAGTCGAAGCCCGGCACAGGCAAGGCGTTTCGCGATGGGGTCGTCACGACCACAGAGCCGCTCGCTGCCGAGGTTGGGGCGTTGGTGTTGGCCGGTGGCGGCAACGCGATCGATGCCGCCGCCGCGGTCATGTTCATGCTCAACGTGGTTGAACCCCAATCGTCAGGGCTTGGCGGGGGTGGATTCATGATGGTGCATCTGGCCGAGACCAACGAGACCCGGGTCATCAACTGTCGTGAAACGGCGCCGCAGTCCGCGTTCCCAAACATGTTCCAGAGTCAGCCGGACTTCGCGCTGCGCTCGTCGAGCGGGTACGCCGTCGGCGTGCCTGGAGCGCTGCTGTGCGCGAGCACTGGACTGGACGCGTGGGGCACGATTTCGCTGTCCGAGGCGCTGCAGCCTGCGAACGCGGCGGCGACGAACGGGGTGGTGGTCAGTCCTCGGCTCGCGGCGGACATCTTGCTGCCCAGACTCGACAACGAGCTTGGCCCCCCAGACAACCCCGTCAAACCGGCTTATGACGTCGCGCGCGCGGTGTTTCGACCAAATGGCGTCCCGCTCGAAGCCGGTGACTTGCTGGTCCAGCCCGATCTCGCGCACACCTTCGACCTCATCGCTGAAGCGGGGCCAGACGCGTTCTATCAATGTGGGCACGAGGCAGGAATCGCGCAGGCGATCGTGGCCACTCAGCAGATCACGCGAGTCGCCAACCCCGCTGGCGTGGGGGGCATGGACTGCGAGGACATTGGATCATACGAGGTCGACGACCTCGCGCCGATCTCACGATCGTATCGCGGGTATGAAGTGGTGACGATGCCGCCGCCGTCCTCGGGAGGCGTCGCGCTGCTGCAGATCCTCGCCATGCTCGAGCGATTTCCGATCGGCGACGCTCTAGCGGACTTTGGGTTCGGCCAGCTCAGCACCGCCAACGTCATGCTCGAGGCGATGCGCTTGGCGTTCGCCGATCGGGCGGTGTGGGTTGGCGACCGGGACTGCGCCGGCTGTCCTAACTTGCCGATCACAGGCCTGCTGTCCAACGCCTACCTCACTGGACGCGCAGACCTGATCGAAGTTGGGCAGCGGCAGCTGGGCGTCACCGCTGGCGACCCGCGGCCCTTTGACCTCAATTTCGCAGATCCAAGCGTCATGAGCACGACGCTCCCGTTGCTCTTGGATGAAGATGGCGACACCACGCACTTCGTCATCATCGACAAGTGGGGCAACATCGTCACGTTCACGACCAGCATCGAGGCCACATGGGGCACCGGCCTGATGGTCCCAAACTACGGCTTCTTGCTCAACAATCAGCTCACCGACTTCAACGCCGTCCCGACCGCCAACAACGATCCCGGCGCGTTCAACCCCGGCGCCAACGATGCAGCCGCGGGCAAGCGTCCGCGCAGCAGCATGGCCCCCACCATGCTGTTTCTCGACGGCGACCCCATCGCCGCCTACGGTTCCCCGGGCGGGGCCACCATCATCAACACCGTGCTGGCCGTCACCCTAAACTTGGTCGACCACCGCCAATCACTAAAACAATCGGTCATCGCACCGAGATTCTCACTGACAAGCCCCGCCAACGACGCAGCGATCCAGCTAGAACCCAACCTCCCACCCAACGTCCTCGTCGGCTTGCAAGCCCTCGGCTACCAGTTCACTGCAACCGCAGCGATCGGCGCCATCCAAGCCATCATCACGATCCCAACCAGCCACAAACAGTACGGAGCCGCCGACGCTCGCAGAATAGGCGGCGTGTCCGCAGCCGACAAAATCAAGCCATAGCCCAGCCCGGTCAGTTGAGGTCCATGGTTGCCCCACCCGAATCGGCACCCCCAACCCAAGCAACTCTGGGGTTCCGTTCCTCACCCAAAGAGACCTCTCCAATTCCCCGGATCGGAGCAATCCCCCGAGCAGGGTAGAGCGCACACAAGGCCGCAGACGGCACAAACAGTACGGAGCCGCCGACGCCCGCAGAATAGGCGGCGTGTCCGCAGCCGACAAAATCAAGCCATAGCCCAGCCCGGTCAGTTGAGGTCCATGGTTGCCCCACCCGAATCGGCACCCCCAACCCAAGCAACTCTGGGGTTCCGTTCCTCACCCAAAGAGACCTCTCCAATTCCCCGGATCGGAGCAATCCCCCGAGCAGGGTAGAGCGCACACAAGGCCGCAGACGGCCCGAACCCGGCGTATCTACGCACGTGGAGATTAACGAAGAGAAGCCCGGTCGGGCCAATCAGAAGAATCGAGAGGAAGCGGGGTCACGAGACTGGAGTAGACCGTAGCCGGGTTCGGGTCGTCTGCAGCCCGTGCGCGGTGCCCCATCGGCACAGCACCCCGCAAACACAACCAAAAAACAGGTCTCCCCCCTACCAGGAGTCGATGTCCATTCGCTCGACAGGGTTCGGCAACAGCGTCTCCCCAACCGAGTCAAACTGCATCAACTTCGGCGGGATCCCAGGCGCCGGCTGCGGCTGCGGATCACAGCTCCCCGAGTCATCCAAGAAGCCCAGCGCCGCCGCGAGCATCCCTTCCTTGGGATCGCCAAGCTGATGAAACAGATCATCTTCCGCGTAGCAATCTGCCGCGAGCCCATCAAAGTAATCAGTGTCGCCGACGGCGTTGGTCAGCCGAAAGGTGATCGGAAACAGCAGCTTCTCGCAGAACTCGAAGCTCTTCGACCCCACCGGCTTCCCGCCAGTTGGCCCGCCGACGAGGGTGACGTTGGCGTAGGGGAACATCGCGTTGATGACCAGCTCCGAGGCCGACAGCGTGCGGGAGGAGGTCAGCACGACGATGTTGTCGGCGCCGATCGAATTGCTGCGCTTGCCGATCTTGGTCGACTGATTCTCTTCGGTATAGTTATTGTTGTACTTGAAGGTATACGCGACGTCGCCGTTGTGGTCGGCGCCGAGCGTGAGGTTGAGCTGGCGCTCGGCCACGCTGATCAGGCCGCCGCCGTTGTAGCGCATGTCAATGACGACGGTGCTGATGCCGTTGTCCTTGAACATTGAATAGGCGCTCTCGAGCTCGTCTTTGGTGGTCTCGACGAACTTGTCCATGATGTAGTAGCCGACCTTCGCGCCGTCGGGGCTGGTGACGATCGACGCGACCGGGATGCTGACGATGTCGATCCAGGCCTTGGTGATCGTGACGGTCTCGATCTCGCCGGTTGCGAGGTGCTCGACGTCCAGGGTCACGTCGATCCCGGGGTCGTTGGGGCCGTAGACGGACGACCAGCTGTTGTCGGCGTCGAGCTCTTCGGCGGTGTAGCCGTTGACCCCGCGGATTACGTCACCGCGCATGATGTTGACCGCCGAGGCCGGCGAGTTGTCGCTGACGAACGAGATCCGGACTTCGTCGTCTTCGCCGCGCTGGGTCTTGTAGCCAAGCCCCACGAACTTGCCCTGCATGAACAGCGCGTCCGAGGTTGACTTGTCGCTGACCCGCGTCCAGCGATCGACGCCCTGACGCAGATCGCTGACCATTGACTCTGGCGACTCGTAGGCGCTGATGTCGATGTCAGCGGGCAGGTCCTCGTTCCACAGGTAGAACTCGTGCATGACGTCGAGCACGAACTGGTTTTGGCTGGCGACGTCGCACTCTGCCGGCGGGTCGATCTTGAACGGGTCGTTGAGGTTGCAGGCGGTGAGCCCGAGGGCTGCGGTCACCAGAGTCGTTGCCAGGGTCAGTTGTCGCTGCATGGGTCGCCTTGCGAGGATGATTGAAGCACGTACGGGTGGCGGCGGGCGACAGTTGGAGCACGCTGGCCTGCAAGGGCCCGTAGTTGCCGCTGTGTGGGGATTGATCGGGCGGACAGGGGGACCGGCGCTGGGCGTGCCGAACGAGAACATGGTCACAATCACAGCGCGACGCCGGTGGGGCAGGTGACCCCGGCCCCCCCGAGGCCGCAGTAGCCGTTGGGGTTCTTGGCCAGGTACTGCTGGTGGTAGTCCTCGGCGTAGTAGAAGGGCGGCGCGTCGCGTTGCTCGGTGGTGATCTCGCCGTAGCCGGCCTCGAGCAGCGCGGCTTGAAACCCGGCGCGCGAGGCCGCGGCGATCTTGGCTTGCTCGGGCGTGTGGGTGTAGAGCGCCGAGCGGTACTGGGTTCCGGCGTCGTTGCCCTGGCGCATGCCCTGGGTGGGATCGTGGCTCTCCCAGAACACCTGCAGCAGCTGGGCAAACTCGACCTGCGCGGGATCGTAGATGACCCGCACGACCTCGGTGTGGCCGGTCTGGCCGCTGCAGACCTCGCGGTAGGTTGGGTTGGGGGTGTGGCCGCCCGCGTAGCCGACCGCGGTCGAGTAGACCCCGGGCACGACCCAGAACTTGCGCTCGGCGCCCCAAAAGCAGCCCATCGCGACGTCGACGATCCGCAGGTGGTCTGGGAACGGCGGCACGATCCGGTTGCCGTTGACGAAGTGGACAGTGGGGACCTGGATCGGCGTGTCCCGACCAGGGAGCGCCTGGTCGGGGCCGACGATCTCGAATTTGCGCGAGTCGGCGAAGCGGAACATCGCCCCAGGATACCCCCGTCACGGGCGCGGGCCAGGCCAACGTGGCGCTAAAACCGATACAGCAGCAGCACGCGCAGGCTCGACCGGCGATCCGTCCCATCGGGGATCGAGGTGCTCGGCGGCCGCTCGACCCAGCGGTCGGCCCAGACGATCTGAGCCATGAACACGTTGCGCCACAAGTAAATGTGCGCCGCGAACCGGTACTGCAGCTCCTTGAGCTGGCGCCGCAGATCCGAGCCCAGCTCGTCCGGCGGGTTCTCGAACGGCGACGCCAAGTACTGGCCAAAGTCGCCCGTCAACAGCAGCCGCCGCTTGATCGCCAGCACACCAACCTGCACGTTGAACGCCAGCTGCCAGTTCTTGAAGTTGAGCTCGCGCTTGCCGTAGACCTCGCCGAGCATGATCAGCCGCTTGTAGCGGAACGTGGCCTGAACGTTGGCGGCCGGGTAGCGCTCTTGGGCGCGCTGGTCGTACTTGGCGCCGACCACGAACGCGAACGCGGTCGAGGCGGGCGTGTACAAGAACGGCGAGTCGAAGCGGTTGTAGTAGCCGACCAGGTTCATGTGAACCTGGGCGCCGGCCGACCAGGTGTAGTTGCGGTTGCCGTCGGGGAAGAAGGTCCCGCCAACGTTGCCGGCGAAGCGCCCGCTGCCGCCCGCGACGAAGGTTCGGTAGAGAAACTTGCCGCGCTTGTCGAGCGGACCACCAAACTCGAGCGCGGCGCCGTTGCCCTGCTCGAACGCGTTGTAGACGTAGTAGGCCGGGTCAACCATCATCCGCTTGTGGACCGAGCGGACCAGCTCGAGGCTGAGCCCGCCGCCGCCGCTGTTGACGTTGACGTAGTGGCCGTTCTTGATCGGGATCTGGAAGGTGGCGAAGGTCAGCCGCGGGGTCTTCTCGGCCCGGATCGAGAGCAGGAAGAAGCTGTTTTGGATGAAGGGCATCTGGCCCAACACCCGCATCTGCAAGCTCTCGAATTCGGTGTTGAAGGGGCTGCGGTTCTCTTCGGCGCGGGGGTCGATGTCGGCGGAGCCGTCGGCGTTGCCGGGCTGCCTGATCAGCGCCTTGTCGCCGAATTCGGGGCCGGCAAAGTTGAAGTCTTGACCGATCCGCGCCACGACCGAGAACCGAATGTCGCCAGCGGCCTGGCAGACGGTGACCTCGGTGCCCAGCTTGCAGCCGATGTCGTCGCAGTCGGTGAAGCCGTCGCCGTCGTTGTCGAACCCGTCCGAGCAAGAGTAGTTGCTGCGCTCGCCGTCCTTGTCGCCGCCGCGGCCCTGCAGATCTTCTTCGACCTCGCCCGCGGCCAGCTCGGGGGCGATGCCTGCACCGTGCTTGCCATCGGCCATCTTGACCCCGGAGCCGGTGTCTTCGACCACCGACTGCCCGCTGACCTCGCGGTCCCACGAGCCCATGCACACCTCGGTGCCGTTGCAGTCGATGTCCTCGCAGTCGAGGTAGCCGTCGTTGTCGTTGTCGACCCAGTCGCTGCAGCGCGCGTCGCTGCTCTCGGCCCGGCCGTCGGGCTGACAGACCTTGGCGTCGTGACAGTCGTGATCGCCACAATCGAACACCGTGTCGCCGTCGTCGTCGATGCCGTTGGAGCAGTCGGTCTCGGTGGTTGGCGGCGCGGCCAAGGCCGGTCGGGGGAGCGAGAACGCGAGCAGCGCGAGCGCGGCGGCGCGCAGAAATTTGAGGCCGTTCATGAGGTGGTCGTGGGGCGCGGGAGAGGAGTCGGGGAAGTCGGGAGAGAGGGGGCTCAGAGGTCGCACAGCCCAGGGCCGTCGCAGATCGTCACGAGCGGGTCGTAGCTGCAATCCCAGTCGTCACAGTCGACGAAGCCGTCTTTGTCGTTGTCTTTGCCGTCCGAGCAGCGCTCGTTGGGGGTGTCGTCCAACCCCGAGAGGCTCTCTTGGCAGACCTGGCGGGTCGCGAGGTCGTCAGACTGGGCGCACGAGAAGTCCGCGCAGTCGATGTGGCCGTTGCCGTCGTCGTCGATGCCGTTGCTGCACTTTTCGGGGCTGTTCTCGAGCTGATCAGCGCAGACCTCGATCACGGCGGGGTCCTCGGACTGGCTGCACGAGAAGTCCTGGCAGTCGATGTGGCCGTTGCCGTCGTTGTCGACGCCGTCGGAGCAGTCGGCCGCGGTGTCCTCGGACAGACACACGATCTCGGGGTCTTCGGACTGACTGCACGAGAAGTCCTCGCAGTCTGTGAAGCCGTTGTTGTCGTTGTCGAGCCCGTCGGAGCAGGTCTCGGGCGTGTCTTCTGCGGGCGGCGGCGGCAGGTTGGCGCAGTACTCGATCGCCTCTGGCGAGCCGAACATCGAGCACGCGAAGTCTTCACAGTCTGTGAAGCCGTTTTGGTCGTTGTCGATCCCGTCCATGCACGCGGCCAGCGTGTCTTCGGGCTCGCTGGGCTCCACGCACGCGTTGGTGCCGTCGCAGTCGTCGTCGTCGCAGTCGACCAGGCCGTCGCCGTCGTTGTCGAACTCGTCGTCACAGCTTTGGTTGGTGTTCTCGCTGCACACCGTCACGAATTTGCCGCCGCGGCAGCCAAAGTCCGCACAGTCCGCGAAGCCGTTGGCGTCGTTGTCGATCCCGTCGGAGCAGGTCGCGTTGGAGGTCTCGCGCAGGCAGCAGGTCTCGGGGATGTCGCGGCACTCTGGATCGCCGCAGTCAAACTGCCCGTCGTTGTCGTTGTCGATCTTGTCCGTGCACTTGAGCAGCGTGTTCTCCGGCTCGTCGACCGGGTGGTCGGGCACGTCCTCGCCGCACAGGTGCGAGAGGACCAAGCAGTCGGGATCGTAGCAATCGACCAGGCCGTCGCCGTCATTGTCAACGTAGTCGCGGCAGCTGATGTCGTCTTGCTCGTAGCCGTAGATGGGGTGCAGCGGCATCTCGTAGCAGGCCGCGCCAGCCACACCACAGATCACAGCCAGGGCGCCAGCGCCAAGCAGCAGGCCACGGGCCTTCACTTGAGGCACTCCGCCTTGCCGCCGCCAAACCGGCGATCGAAGGGCACATGCAGCATGCACGCGCCCTCTGTCCGCTTCTGGGCGCCGAACTTGCCCGCGTCGGCCCACGCGGTCAGCAGATCGTCGAGCGAGTCGCGCTGGTCTTCGGCGATCTTGCGGTTGATGTGGCGGAATTTGGCGAAGTCGTAGAGGACCGTGCGCGCGTCGGCGTTGGACAGCGCCGCCAAGAACGGGCTGATCGTGGGGTCGGCCTTGGCGGCGATCAGCAGCTCGTCGACGACCGCGGCGTCGACCGAGTACTCGTAGTGGCAGACCCGATCGCACTCCGCGTAGCGGGTGCTGTGTCGCCACTTGACCGAGTGCCCGTCCACGCTCGAGACCAGGCGGTTGTAGGTGCCGTGGCCGTCGACGTCCTCTTCTTTGGAGTGCAGCGAGGTCAGCACGAACTCGGGCGCGCCGTGGGCCCAGATCCCGCGGCGCTTGGTGATGGCTTCGCGCTGGGCCTCGACGAGCTCGGGCCGCGCGGGGTTGTCGTCAATGCTCATCGCGTGGGCGTAACCCATGCGGATCTGTTGTTCGGCCAGCTTGGGGCACCACACGAGCATGCGCCCGTAGGTGTCGGTCGCGCCGTCGGTCTCGCACTCCCAGATCCCGTCGCGGCCGTTGTAGGTGCCCATCTTCGCAAGCACGTAGAGCTCGTGAAGATCCCAGCTGCCCCACTGGTGGACGGCGCCGTAGGACTCGAGCGTGTTGTAGCCAGACAGCCGCGCCTTCGAGCCGTTGAAGTCGCCCCCGAGCACGCGGAACGAGTCGCCGTCGTTGAAGTGCACGGGCACGGGCTTGCCGTTTAGGATCACCTTGGTCTGGGACTCGGCGGCGACGCTCGGGGTGGGCGAGCTCAGCGAGGTCGCAACCGCGACGGTGAGCGTGAGCGCGCCGACGACCACGGCGGCGCGGCGAGCAACACGAAAGGAGCGGGGTTTGATGCGCGGCATGTCGAACCTTCGGGCGGGCCTGCGGCATCATGGACGGCGCGTAGGTGTCGATCAACGCGTTTTTGGGTGGTGGTCCGTTGCGAGCGGGTGACGCCCGGGGTACACGAGGGTGTGCTCATCGCGGACCGATGCCGGGCCTAAACGGCCGTCTGCAGCTGTTCTTGCTGGGTTCGGGCCTGTGCTCGGGCCTGTGCTCGGGCTGCGGCGTGCAGCAGCGTCCGGCGGAAAAGCTGATCGATCCGCAGCTACACAGCGAAGGCGTGCTCGTCGAGCGGCAGCGCGGCATGCGAGATCTCGAGCTGGGGCGCTACCGCGTCGAGGGTCTGCAGATCGAAGATCAGCCCTTTGACGGCACCGGTCCGCTGGCGCCGGACGCGAGCGGGCGGACGCGCCCCACCACCCAGCTGCACATGACGTTCACGCTGGTCGGCGGCGCGCGGCCGTGGAGCGCCGCGTGCATCGGGCAGCGTCGGCAGCCGGCGGATCACGATCTGGCCGCGGTCGCCGACGAGCAGCGCGACGAGGTCGCCGTCCACTGTCGGATCACGCGGCACGTCCAAGACTCGCGTCGGCTGATGCCGGACCCGGTGACGGACGCCTGGTGGAGTGAATGGGAGCTGCAGATCGAGGGGCCGCTGACCCAAAACCTGCTGGGCCGGCTGGATCCCGTTGGCGGTCCGCAGGCCGAGGGCAAGGTCGTCGAGGTCGTGATGTGGTACCAGCTGTGGAGCTTCACGCGGCGCCCGTTGCCGGCCGCGCTCGCGGTGATCCGCGGCAACGGTGGCAGCGAGGCGGCGCTGATCCTCGACGCGCCCGAGCGCGCGTGGCTCGGCGCACAGCTCGACGACGCGCAGCGCGAGCTGGCGTTGACGGCCATGCTCGCGCTGCGGTTGCTGCCGCTCGGTTTTGACTAGTCCCGAGGGGGCTTTCAAAGAGCCCCCTCGCTGCGGAGGCGGAAGCCCCCTCCGCTCACCCCCAAACCCTCGCCTGTTGGCTCGTACCGAGAACGAGGCGTCCAGACGGCGGTCAGGCCTTGCGCTTCTTGTACTTGGGCGCGGGCGCGGGGTCGTCGCGAACCGTGTCCTTGCGCTCTTCGATCACCTTCTCGTGGCCCTGGGCGTCAACCTCGACCTTGCGGGCGATCGTGGTCTGCGACACGACGCGGAACTCCACGCGGCGGTTGGTCTCGCGGCCGAGCTCGTCGCTGTTGGGGACCAGCGGCGTGGTCAGCCCGTAGCCGCGGGCGGCGAGGCGGGAGCTGGCGACGCCCTCGCGGATCAGGCGCTTGCGGACCGCGGCGGCGCGGCGCTCGGACAGGTCCAGGTTGTACTCGGGCGACCCGAGGTTGCAGGTGTGGCCCTCGATCGAGACCTGCTCGACCTGTGGGTTGGCCTGAATCAGGGCGGCCAGCTCGCGCAGCAGGCTGTCGGAGCCCGGCTTGATCGTCGCGCGGTTGAGGTCGAACTGGATCTTCTCGTGGATGACGATCCGATCGTCGCGGAGCTCGACCCGGGGCGGAGCGGCCTCGGCTTCGAGCGAGTCGGTGATCGCGGCGGTGATCGGCTCGGGCGCGACCGCGTCGTGCTTGGGCTTGCAGCCGGCCAGCAGCACCACGCTCAGGGTCACGAGGGTGAGCCCGCGCAAGGGTCGAAGAGAGGAGGAGGTGATGGGGGAGTACGCGATGGTGCGCATGTTGGTAGCGATACGGGAACGGTGAGGGGGCGGCCCAAGCTCAGTGCTTCTGGGTTGGCCGCGAACCCAGGGCGACGCGTCATCGGGTGACCCGGTCGCGTGCGTCCTCTTTGAGCCGCGTCCGACCGCATAGGGTGCACGGATGTCGACAAAATTTGTCGACGTGGCCGGTCGGATTGATCTCCTCACAATCGGCTTCGCAGCTCACGTGTCGACGCCACGCGAGCGTGTAGTTGTGCGCGCTCGGGCAAGTTCGTTAGCTTTCGCGGTGGCCGGGATCGGGGGTGGATGCTGCGGTAGCCAGGCTCAGCGGCCGATGGTTCGAGTCACGGCTGGGTCCGCTGGCATTGCGCGCCGTCGTGAGCTACCCAGGCGACCCATGTCCACGCCCAGCAACCCCCGCCCGCTTCTGGGCGACGAGCACACGTCTGATCACGTTCGCGCCCAGATCGCGAACTTCCACGCGGATGTCGTCGCAGAGGTCCGCACCGCCGTCGAGCGCGACGCCGTGGTCGTCGTCGGCATGGCCACCAACCCCTTCGTCAAGAAAGCCCGCAAGGCGCTGGCCGCCGCCAACATCGAATTCACCTACTTGGAGTACGGCAGCTACACCAAGAAATGGAAGCAGCGCCTGGCGATCAAGCTGTGGAGTGGGCATCCAACCTACCCCCAGGTGTTCGTGCGTGGGACCCTGATCGGCGGCTTCCAAGAGCTCGAGGCCGGACTCGCCGACGGCTCGGTCGCCTCGCGTCTGGCGGCGTGAACCAGGCTGGTCCCGCTGGGCCCGCCTTCGCATGGTTTGGCTGGCTGGGCATCGCGCTGCTGGTGCTTGGCCAGCTGCTGACGCTCGTGCACCTGCGGCCAGTCTCGGACTGGTGGTACGCGATCTGCTGGTCCGGGTTCACCCTGGCCGGCGACGCGTGGGTGCTGCGTCGCAGCGGTCGTAGCTTGCTGCGCGAGCGGCCGCGCGACCTCGTGTTGATGGCCGTGGTCTCGGCGGCGACGTGGTGGGCGCTGGAGATCGTCAACCACTGGATGCAGGTGTGGTCCTACAGCCCAAGCCCGGATATCCCGGTGTGGCGTCAGCAGCTGCGCTCGACGGTGTTCTTTGCAACCTTGATCCCGGCGACCTGGGTGTGCGGGATGTTGGCGCTCGCGCTGTGGCCAAGGCGGGGCGGAATGCCGCCGGCTCGGGCCCAACCGCAGGTGAACGCGGTCGCGCGCGGGCTGTGCATGCTCGCGGGTGTCGGGGCCTTGATCGTGGCGGCGCTGCGGCCCGAGCTGGCCCTGGCCGCGAGCTTGCTGGGTGTGTTGTTGGTGCTCGATCCGCTCAACTTCACGCTTGGCCGCCCAAGTCTGCTGGCCTGCGTCGCGCGGCGTGACCTGCGGGTGCCGCTCGCGTTCGCGCTGGGGACCATGCTGATGGGGGTCGTGGGCGAGATGTGGAACTACCCCGCGGATCCCAAGTGGACCTACGACGTGCCGTGGATCGGCTTCGCCTACGTGTTCGAGATGCCCGCGCTGGGCTTCCTTGGCTACGGCATGCTCGCGCTGACGATCTTCGCGGCCTACCAGTTCGTGCGCGGCTTCGTGCTGCCGCCAGCCGCGGCGCCGGGCGACGAAGCGGATCCGCTCACGCTCACGGGGTTGTGACCGCCAGCTGGTCCGCCAGCCACCGCTGAAACGCCCACACGCGCTCCTCTTTGGCCCCGAGCACGCCGCTGCGCTCGCTGCCCTGCACGCCGGTCTGCACGGCCGGGTAGATCGCCGCGTCCTCGCGCAGCACCCCGTTCAAGAACCAACTCGCGGCCGCGCCGATCGTGGATCGCAGCGGCGCCGTCCATGCTCGCGGCGGCGCGCCGCGGTGCAGGTACAGCCTGATCATGCTGCGCGAGCTCTGGGGCCCGGTCGGCGTGACCACCTGCAAGAAGCTGAGCACGGGGGTGTGGGCCACGACCAGGTTGGGGAAGGCGTGGTGGTGTTGGTAGTGACAAGCGGTGTCGCCCACCAGGGCCCGAACCAGGGCGCGGTAGGGCGCAAACCCGGCCCCCATGCTGTCGCGGTACTCGCTGAAGCCGTCGCCAAGCTCGTGCTCGTGCTGCTCGGCGGACGGCTCGCCAAACACCGGCACCAGCCGCGGGTGGCGGGCCAGCCAGCTGCTGTGCAGCTCGGCCACGTGGTAGGTCTCGAGCACGTTCTCGATCGGGATCTTCCAGTTGCACGGGTGCTCGATCGATCGGGCCAGCACCCGCTGGTAGTCGGTCGAGAACAACCGAGTCGCCAGCGCGTGGGTCCGCGCGCCAAGCCACTGCGCGAGCGGGGGCGGTTGCTTGGCCAGCGACACGAACACCAGCTGGCCCGCGCACGCGACCTCGACCGCCGTCAGCTTCACGCGGCCGATGAGCGCGGGTTTGCCCGGCGGCGACGCGAACGAGCCTGGATCCGGGATGTGGGTCAGCGCGCCGTCGTCGGCGTAGGTCCAGCCGTGGTAGGGGCAGCGCAAGCTCGCCGCGCGACCCTTTGGGGCCGAGCACAGCGCGGCAAACCGGTGCGCGCACACGTTGCGAAACGCTCGCACCTGCCCACCCGCGCGGCGCAACAACAACGGCACTCCCAACAGCTCGCGGGTCACGTAGTCGCCCTCGCGCGGGAGCTCGTCGAGGGTCGCCACGCACTGCCAGCCAGGCCGAAACACCGCCGCGAGCTCGCGCTCGTGCCAGCTGGGTTCGTGGTAGCACGCTGGCTCGAGCACGTGCGGGAGCCGGGTGTCGTGCACGAACACGCGGCGATGGGACCACCCCCGCGCGTCGATGTCCACTCGGTGAGGCTCGAATTGAGCGCGACTGGGCCAACCGGCCGTCGGCCGAGGGGGGGGGCAGCAGACGTCGCCGTGGAACATCGCGCTACTCGTTCAAGCGCGCCAGGAAGCCGTCGAGATCATCGGCGATCAGCTCGGGGTCACCCGAGGGCTCCATCAGGTAGATCTTGGTCGTCGCGGGGTCGATCGCGAGGTGTGCGTAGCAATCGTCGGGCGCGCCGTCCGGGGCCTCGAGCAAGTTGGCGAACTCGAGGTAGTGGTCACCGATCGTCTGGCCGGTGAAGTCTGGGTTGCCCAAGGTCGCGATCGCGTCGAAGTCGACGTACAGCGGATAGCCCGCGTACGCGGTGTCGCTGAGGTGGCGGTGCTGGTAGGTCGCGTGCTCGCCTGTGGCGTAGAAGCGCAGCAGCCGCTCGCAAAGCTCGATCTCGTCGTGCTTGCGCACGAACTTGTGGCGGGGATCTGCGGCGGTGATCCGCTGCTCGAGCTCGGCGATCGCGTCTTCGAGCTTGGCCCGGTCATCGTCGTCGAGCCCCATCGCGTCGATCTCGTAGCCCTCCGTCATGTCGACCACCGCCTCGAGCTGCTCGTCAGTCGAACCGTCGCCGACGAGCTGGTCGACGAGCTCGATGACGTCGACGGCGAGGTTCTCATACCAATCGCGGACGATGCTCATGGCTCGATGTATCACGAGCGCGCGGCGTCCACTAAGCTGGGGCCGCATGGCGCAGGCCAACCCCAGCGCGGATCCCCAGCTGATCCGCGAGCTGTCGCAGCTCGAGCCGCGACGCTGGCTCGGGGCCGCGAGCGCCGACTGGGCTGTCATTGCGCTGACCTTCCTCGTCGTCGACGCGATCGACCACCCGCTCGCCTACGTCCTCGCGATCATCCCGCTCGGCTCGCGGCAGCAGGCGCTCGGCGCCCTGTTTCACGACGCCGCGCACAAGCTGGCGTGTCGGCCCAGTTGGCTCAACGACGCGCTGGGCAGCGCGCTCGCGGCCTGGCCCCTGGGGCTCACGCTGGGCGGCTACCGGCGCTACCACTTCGCCCATCACAAGCAGCTTGGCAGCGCCGACGATCCAGAGAACCACCACAAGGGCCTGCTGCGCCAGTGGAGCTTGCCCGCTCGCGCGCCGCGGGTGCTGCTGGGTTTCGTTGGCGACCTCGTGGGCGGCGGGATCCCGCATCTGCTCGCAGCCGGCAAGCTCACCCGCCCGGTCAGCGTGGTCGAGGCCATCGGGATGTTGGTCTACTGGGGCGTGATCTTCGGGGTGTTCGTGGTCCTGGGCCTCGCGTGGGTCCCGATCTTGTGGGTCGTGAGCATCGCCACCGTGTTCTGGTCGGGGGTGCGGCTGCGGATCTGGACCGAGCACCTGGGCACCTCGAGCACGCATCGCGTGCACGTGCCCGAGTGGTTCGAGCAGCTCATCATGCCCCACGAGATCGGCTTGCACTGGGAGCACCACCGCCACCCGAGCGTGCCGTTCTACAAGCTCCGCGCGCTGCGGGCCGCCCTGCCGGGGCCGCCGATCGTCAGCTTGCCTGCGCTCGCGCGCGGGTTCATGACCAGCGCCGCGCTGCGATCGGGCGAGGTCGCCGATCTGGTCACCGATCTGGTCACCGCGCCGTCCATGCAGTCGCGCGCGCGGATCCGTTCACCGCTGCGGCGCGTGCTCGGCCACGTGCTCGGGCCGCTCGGGCTGGGCGCGCTCATCTACGCGCTGCTACGTCCGCGCGCGCTGTTGGGGGATCAGTGGTTGGCCAAGCTCGGAGTCGAGCTTCCACCCAGCCCGATCTCCGCAGGCGCCCTCGCGCCGGTCGTTGGGTGGCTACCCAGCGCGCTGTGGACCTACGCGCTGACGGCCTTCGTTGCGAGCGTGTGGTCCGGGCCGGCGTCCAACGATCGTGCTCGGCGCGCGTGGTTGGGCGTCGCGTTCACCATTGCGATCGGCTGGGAGCTGGGCCAGGCCGCGCAGCTGTGGCCGGGCGTGTTCGCGGTCCAGGATCTGCTCGCGTCCGTCGTGGCCTTTTTTGCCGCGCTGCGATACACATCAAAGCTCAGCTGCGAGGACGCATGACCCCCACGACACGCCACCTACTCACGCTCGCCGGTCTCGTTGCTTTTGCCTTGTTTGCGCTGGCCAGCGCCGCGCCAGGCTGAGCAAGTCTCGCCCCCAAACTCGTCGTGCGGCCCTTCACTCGCCGCGAGCTGGCGGTCAACACGGTTCAGATCGCCGCTGCGTTTCCGGGCTTCTGGCGCCGGCCGTTCGCCTCGCGTGGGCAGATCCGTGGCTACCAGCTGCGGCGCCTGCAGGCCCTGGTCGCCCACGCCTACGCCAACGTGCCGCTCTACGCGGAGCTGTATCGCGGCGCCCACGTCAGCCCGCGCGACCTGCAGACCCTCGAGGATCTGCGCTGGTTTCCCACGGTCAACAAAGACGACGTGCTCGCGGCCTACCCGGAAGCCGCGCTCAGTCGCGGCTTGGATCCGCGTCGCTGCTTGGTGTCGAAGAGCTCCGGCTCGAGCGGGCAGGTGCTCGAGGTCGTGCACCAGGCCGATCGGGTCGCGGTTCAGGGCTTGGCCATGCACCGCCTGTTGGCCCAGTACGCGCCCTACCGCCCGTGGCATCGCTTCGTCTATGTGTACACCTCGGCGTATCCGGCCAGCTCGCTGTTCGGGACCTACCCGATGATCTTGGTGCCCACGCTGACGCCGATCGATCGCCTGGTCGAGCGTCTCCACCTCCTGCGCCCGCACTTGCTGGCCTGTTACCCCAGCCACCTGCGCGAGCTCGCCAACGCGCTTGGCCCCGCGGGCTGCAAGGCGCTCGGTCTGCGCGCGATCTCGGTCTCGTCGGAGCCCTCGAGTCAGCGCGAGCGCGACCAGCTCGCCGCGCAATTCGGCTGTGGTGTCTACGACGAGTACTCCAGCGAAGAGCTCACGCGGATCGCCGCGCAGTGCAAGCAGGGCAGCTATCACGTGTTCGAGGATGTGGTCCATCTCGAGGTGCTCGCGCCCGACAGTGATCAGGTGCTCGCGCCGGGCGAGGCTGGCGAGGTCGTTGGCACCTACTTGCACAATTTCGCGATGCCCTTCATTCGCTACCGGCAGGGGGACACCGCGCGGCTCGAGCCCTCGCGCTGCGGGTGCGGACGCACCTTCACGCAGCTGACCGAGCTTCGGGGCCGGCGGTTGGATGCCTTCGTGTTACCCAGCGGTCGGGTGCTGACCAGTGGGTGGTTGCTGGACGCCACCTACAGCTTCCTGCTCGACGTTGGGGCCCAGATCGCGGCGTTTCGGTTGATCCAGCACAGCGTGGGGCACGTCGAGATCTTGCTGGTCCCGGGTCGCAGCTGGCGGGCCGACATGGCCACCGCCGTGCAGGCCCGCTTCGCCGAGCTCGTGGGTGAGCCACTGCGCGTCGAGGTTCGGCTCGTCGACGCGCTCGCCCGCAGCGCCGCTGGCAAGCACCAGCCCATCATCTCGCACGTGCACCCCTGATCTCGCGGGTCTGATACCGTCGGGCCGTCATGCACCAGACCTTCGAGACCGCGCGGATGTGGCTGCGGCCCGTCGCCGAGGCCGACATCGACGCGCTCGTCTCGCTCGACGCCGACCCAGAGGTCATGCGCTACATCAGCGGCGGCGCGCCGAACCTGCGCAGCGACTACGAGCAGGGCTTGCTCGCGCGCATGCTTGTCCACGCCGACCAGGCGTTTGGCTACTTCAGCGCGTTCACGGACGCGGGCGAGGGCACCTACTTGGGGTGGTTTCACCTGCGCCCGAGCGTGTTTGACAGCTCGATGCTCGAGCTCGGCTACCGGCTGCGGCGCGAGACCTGGGGCCGCGGGCTTGCGACCGAAGGCTCGCTCGCGCTGCTCGACCACGCGTTTGAAGCCCTGGGCCAGACCGTGGTCGATGCGTGCGCGATGCCGGACAACGCCGCGTCGATCGCTGTCATGCGCAAGTGCGGGATGACCTACGCGGGGATGTTCAACCATCCGCGGCTCGAGACCCTGCAGGTCGTCCGCTACTGGGTGCGCTCGACCGAATACGCCGCCAAGTAGTCGCCCGCGCGCGGGCTAGTGCCGCACACCCTAAGTTCGTTCCGGGTTAGGTGCGGAGCTGAGGCCCAAGGGCGAGGAGCGGCGACGACGCTGTACCGGGCGTACTGCTAGGAGCTGCGACACTGCCATTGGGCCTCAGTGCCGTGCATAACCCGGAACGAACTTAGGGTGTGCGGCACTACTTGTACTCGCAGACCGTGTTGCCGTGCTCGCAAGACATCGTGGAGGCGCAGTCGTCGTCGCTGGCGCACGCATAAAAGCACAGGTCGTGCTCACACAACATGTCACCCGGGCAGTCATGGTCGTTGTCACATGAAAACGTGCACATGCCGTCCCCGCAATTGTCATTGTCGGTGCAGCACTCGAGCCCACCGTCGCAGTCCCGATCGTCGTTGCACAAGGTCCCGGCCGCGCCGTGGCAGTCTTCCGGGTGCAGCCGGCAGCGATCTGACGAGGGCCCCGAGCAGCCCGTGGGGCCCAGCATCCCAAGGACCATGGCGACGGTGAAGGTCGCGGCGAATCGAGTGCAGAGCTGACGAGTATGAACGTGTCTCGACGCGAACATCATGCACGACGGTAGCATCGAAGCCAGGCATGTCGCCCGAATTGATGTGCGCCGTGGGTTCGGATCATGTCGCACAAATTGCGTTGCCGTGCCGGGTCAGTCGGGCGGCGCGTCACTGCCCGCGGGGTCCGGGGGAGCCTGCGGTGACGCGCGACGAGGTTTGTTGAAGCCGGCGAAGTACAAGATCAGCGCGGCCGCGATCCAGGCCGCGCCGATCGCCGCCGCCCCGCGAACCTCGGGATCGAGCCAGGCCCCAACGACCACCGCGATCTCGCTCAGCCCGAACAACAAGGGTACGAGCGGGAAGCCGGGCATGCGGACGGGCCGGTCCGCGTGGGGCATGCGGCGCGCGAGCGCCAGCGAGGCCAGCCCGGTCAGCGCAAAAAAGACGCCGTCGACCAACACCACGCCTGTCAGCAGCCGGTCGACCCCATCCTCTCCGGCGATCGAGAGCAGCAGGATCGCCATGATCGCGAGCAGGGCGATCGCGGGGATCGGCGTGCCTCGTGTCGCGTGGACCCGGCCAAGCAGCGGCCACAGGCGCCCGTCGCGAGCCAGCGCAAACAGCAGGCGCGGGCCGGTGAGCAGCTGGGCGTTGAGCACCCCAAGCGCGGAGATCGACACCGCGATGGCGATCGCTCGCCGGCCGGGATCGCCAAACACCACGGCCACGGCGTCGGCCGCCAAGGTCTCGCTGGTCGCGACGCCGGCGTGACCAA
This sequence comes from Enhygromyxa salina, assembly GCF_000737335.2. Classification (GTDB taxonomy): domain Bacteria; phylum Myxococcota_A; class Polyangia; order Nannocystales; family Nannocystaceae; genus Plesiocystis; species Plesiocystis salina_C. Next base: position 37,795 of record NZ_JMCC02000029.1, read on the forward strand.
GCAGCGCGAGGTAGGCCCAATTGACCAGCAGGTACACGGCGACCACGACCGCGACCCCAGCAAGGATCGAGATCGGTAAATTGCGCTCGGGGTTCTTCACCTCGCCGCCCATCCACAGGACTTGCTGCCAGCCGCCAAACGTGAACAGCGTGGGAACCAACGCCGCCGCGATCGCGGCGATCGGGTTGAGGGCTTGGCCTGCCTGCGCCACCGCGCTCGCGCTCACCGGGTCGGTGCTCTGGGGGGCGGCGAACAGCGCCACCATCGCGACCGCGAGCAAGGTCGCGAGCTTGGCGACGACCGTGAGGTTCTGGATCCTCGCGCCCCAGCGCACGCCGGCTGCGTTGGCCAGCGCGACGCCGGTTGTCATTGCGATCGCGCAGCCCAGCGTGGGCCAGGGATCCAGCACGCCGCCGGTCACGGCCACGGCGAGGTTGTCGACACAGACCAGAGCGATCACCCCGATCGCCCCGGCCTGCGTCGCGGTCGCGTTGCAGATCACGTAGACGAAGCCCGTCGCCGAGCCGTACGCGTCGCGCAGCAGCTCGTATTGGCCGCCAGCGCGGGGCACGAGCGCGCCGAGCTCGGCGAAGGTCAGCGCGCCAAGCACAGCGATCAGACCGCCGATCCCCCACGTCAGCAGCGCGAGCTGGCTGTCGCCGGCCAGCAGCGCCACCCGACTCGGCGTGAAGAAGATTCCGACCCCCACGATCGCCCCGATCACGACCGCGGTCGCGTCGACGCCCGACAGCTCGCGGCGCAGGGGCTCGTCCTGTCTCACTCGCGCCAGGCTACTACGGGTGGCGCGAGCAAAGAGCCTCGTTCGTCTGGCCCAGGTCCCGGCGTGGGGGATTGCCCCGTGGATTCTGGGCGACCTATGATACCGTCCGCCGGCGACGACGCGTATGACCTCTCTCCACGTCTTCAGCGGTTCCATCGTTTGCCTGGCGCTCGCGCTCGCCCCCTTGCCCGTCTTCGCGGGTCCGGGGTCAGGCGCGCTCACGCCCGCGCTCGCGCCCGGCGTCGGGGCAGGGCTTCCCGCGCCAGCGGCCGCCTTGCTCGCGCCCGCTCCCGACACCACCGCCGAGGCCCGCGCGGCCTACGAGAGTGGTGAGACCGCCTATCGGCTCGGCCGCTTCGAGGACGCCGCCGGCTCGTTCGAGCGGGCCTACGAGCTGTCGGGGCTGTCGGACATTCTCTACAACATCGGGCTCGCGCACTTGCGTTGGTACGACGTGGACGTCGACATCAAGCACCTGCGTCGGGCCAAGGTCGTGTTTCAGAACTACGTCATCGAGATCCAAAAGAACCCGGATCTCGGCGACCTCGACGAGGCCGAGTCGCTGATCTCGCAGATCGACGAAAAGATCGCCGCCGCCAACCAGCCCGTCACCGCGCCCTCCGAAGCAGGGGAGAAGGCGTCCCCGTCCGATCCCGATCCCGGCCCCGATCCCGGCAAGTCGCTGCGGCTTGGCGGCGGGATCACCATGGGTGTCGGCGGGGCGCTGATCGTGGGTGGGGTCGTCAGCGGCGTGGTGTTTGGCCTCCAAGGGCAGGGCTTTGAAGACGACCTCAACGCGGAGTACGAGATTCGCAGTGGCATCGGCTGCTTCGAAGCTGACACGCGGCCGGAGTGCGAGCAGAGCACCACGCGAATCGAAGACCTGCGATCCAAAGGCCAAGCCGCGAACAACCTGGCGATCGGACTTGGCGCCTCGCTGGGCGCGATCGGGCTGGTCGGTGTCGTCGTTGGGGCCGTGCTGTTCGTCAAGGGCTCCAAGAAGACCAAGGCCTGGGAGCAGGGGCAGATCAGCGTGACGCCAGTGTGGTCACCCGGTGGCGGCGGGCTCAGCGTCTCAGGGCGCTTCTAGTACCCTGCCGCAGTGAATTTGATGGTTTGAGGCGCCGGGCCTGGCGTCCCTGGCGCGAAGCGAGGAAGGAGTGTGTCGGGCACACTCGACTGACGAGCGACAAAGCCAGGGGCGTCAGGAACTAGCCTCAAACCATCAAATTCACTGCGGCAGGGTACTAGCCCTGAACGCTGGGCGGAGTTCGGCGTGCTCGCGTGTCAGCCCGCAGGCTTTTCGAGCTTGCGGCGATGCCGACGAACTCGCCCAGACCTAAGCTCCCGCCAATGGGCAAGAGCGTCGCCGTAAAATTGATCGAGACTCACCTGCTCGAAGGCGTGCTCGAGCCGGGTACCGAGATCGGTCTGCGCATCGACCAAACCCTGACGCAGGATGCCACGGGGACCTTGGTCATGCTGGAGCTCGAGGCCATGAGGCTCGAGCGCGTGCGCACCGAAGTCTCGGTGCAATACGTTGATCACAACCTGATCCAGGCCGACTTCAAGAACCCCGACGATCACCTGTTTCTGCACAGCGCGTGTCAGCGATTTGGTGTGTGGTACAGCCCGCCCGGAAATGGCGTGAGCCACCCGGTCCATCAAGCCCGGTTTGGCAAGCCTGGCAAGACCCTGCTGGGCTCCGACAGCCACACCTGCGCCGCGGGGGCGATTGGGATGTTGGCGATCGGAACGGGCGGACTCGAGGTCGCAATGGCGATGGCCGGCGAGCCGTATTACGTGGACATGCCGGAGATCTGGGCGGTCGAGCTGACGGGGCGCCTGCCCGCGTGGGTCAGCGCGAAGGACATCATCCTCGAGCTGCTGCGACGCCACGGCGTGACGGGTGGGATGGGTCGCATCATTGAGTATCGAGGCTCGGGGCTGGCGTCGCTGTCGGCGATGGATCGCCACGTGCTCGCCAACATGGGCGCCGAGCTCGGCGCGACGACGTCGGTGTTTCCTTCGGATCAACGGACGCTCGAGTATCTGACGGGGCAGGGGCGGGCGGATGATTGGACCGAGTGGGTCGCCGACTCCAACGCGCACTACGACCACCGCGAACACATCGATCTTGGCGGGCTCGAGCCGCTCATTGCGATGCCCTCGAGTCCTGGCAATGTTCGACCCGTGCGCGAGGTCGCCGGCGAGGAGATCTATCAGGCATACATTGGGTCGTCGGCCAATCCTGGATATCGGGACTTTGCGATCGCGGCATGATGCTGACGGGCAAGCACGTGGATGATCGTGTCTCGCTCGACGTCAACCCGGCCTCGCGGCAGCTGCTGATGGAGCTGATCCGCGACGGGCACCTCGCGACCTTGGTCGCGGCGGGCGGGCGGGTGCACCAAGCGGGGTGCAACGGGTGCATTGGCATGGGCCAGGCGCCCGCGACCGGCAAGCTCAGCCTGCGCACGGTCCCCCGCAACTTTCCGGGGCGCTCGGGCACCCCGGAGGATCGGGTGTGCCTGGTCAGCCCCGAGACCGCGGCTGCCTCGGCGCTCACTGGCGTGATCACGGATCCACGCACGCTCGGCATCGCCTATCCAACCGTCAGCGAGCCGACTCGGGCGTGGGTCCGGGCTGCGCAATTGGACTTCGTGGCGCCGATCCCCGTCGCGGACGCGCGCGCCGTGAAGCTGCACAAGGGGCCCAACATCAAGTCATTGCCGGAGCTGGGGCCGCTGCCCGACCACCTGCAGCTCCCTGTGTTGCTCGAGGTTGGCGCGGACATCTCCACTGATGAGATATTGCCAGCCGGCCTGAATGTGCTCCCGCTTCGCAGCAACATCCCTGCGATCAGCGAATTCACGTTTGCGGCGGTCGACCCAACCTATCCAGCGCGCGCGCGCGCCACCGGTGACCACGCGATCCTCACCGGACGGAACTACGGCCAGGGCTCGAGCCGCGAGCACGCCGCCTTGGCGCCGCGGACCCTTGGACTTCGCGTGGTGCTGAGCGTCAGCTTCGCGCGGATCCATCGCCAGAACTTGATCAACTTTGGCGTGTTGCCGCTCGAGTTCGTGCATCTGGGGGACTTTGGGCGGCTGTCCAGCGGCGTGACCCTGGAGATCGACAACGTGCGCGAGCAGCTCGTGAAGTCCGACGTCGTCGAGGTCCGCGAGGTGACCGAGCAGGGGATCGTTCGCACGGTTCGCACGATCCGCGCCCGGCATCGGCTGTCGAGCCGCCAGGTTCAGATCGTGCTGGCCGGCGGGCTGATCCAGTGGATGCGCGCGCGGCTCGTGGCTACGTGAATTGTTCGTAGGCGCTGATCTTCGCCTGCAGCCGGGGCCCGAGCACCGAGCAGGCCCCGCCGAGCTGGGCGTGGATCTTCTGGGCCTCGTCGCGATAGCTGCGGATCTTGGCGGGCTCCCAGTGCGACGGGGGCGCCTGCAGGTTGGTGATCCGATCACCAAGCTTGACCATCCAGATCTCCGGGCCCTGCAGGCGGATCCGCGCCAGGCTGTCTCGCATCTGCGCAGGCTTGTCGCCGACCGAGGGATCCTTGCTCAGCGCGCTGACGCCAGCGGCGACGTCATCGCCGAACTGCACGGCGAGCTCACTCGCGGTGATCGAGGTGTCCTCGACCACGTCGTGAAGCAGCGCGCACTGGATCGCCAAGTCCGGCCGCGCGACGGGGTCGCCAAGCTGGGCGCGCACGCTGATCGCGTGGGCGACCTCCATTGCGACGGCGGCCACGTGCACGATGTACGGGTGCTCGGAGCCGGGCACGCGCTGGCCGTGGTGAGCGTCGGCGGCGAAGCGCCACGCCTCGAGCCAGGCATCGGGTGACCACAGTGACATGCCCCATCATGCCTTGGGGTTGCGCGGGGGGATACCCTGACTGCTCGCCAAGGTTCCCGGGCGAGACCCACCCTTTTTGCGGTTCGCCGAACAACGCCGGGCGGACCACGTCTTTGTTGCATGGCCCGCCATCTGTTGTTGTCGTCGTTGGTGCTCACCTGTGGACTGAGCCTTGGATGCTCGGTGACGATGACAACCTCCTCCGCGGGCCACCCAACCCGTTCGCTTCACAGCAGCAGCCGCTCGAGTCTCAGCTCGGGCGGCTGTTGCTGTTCTAGCCAGCCGTCGAGCACCCGCCCCAACACCTCGACGCCGCGTCCGCAGGGCGATCGCGGCGGGCCGCGACCCAGCAGCAGCCCCAAGCCAACCCCAAAGCCGAAGCCGAAGCCACCGAGCGCGCGCCCGGTCCCGAAGCCGCCCCAGATTCAGTAGTCTACGAAGGCGTCGGCAAGCGGGCGAGAAGCCCTCGCCCGAGCTGAAAACAGCTCGCTGCCCTCGGTGAACCAGTCTACGAAGGTGCCTGCAAGCGGGCGAGAAGCCCTCGCCCGAGCTGAAAACAGCTCGCTGCCCTCGGTGAACCAGTCCAAAGAGCTCGCCCGAGCTGAATACAGGCTCGCGCTGGGGTTGGCCGTGCTGGTTGGGGTGGCGGTGTCGGGTTGCGGACGCGCCGAGGTGCTCGATGCCGTCGCGGACACCCAGCAGCAGCCCGCACGCGAGGTGTTTCCGCAGCCGATCGAGCTGATCCCCAATGACGCCGAGCTGCTGTTGGGTCTGCACCCTTCGCTGCTCGCGGGATCGCAGCTCGGCGCCCAGCTCAGCCGCGAGCTGGCTGGCGAGCCCCAGTTTCAGCAGGCCAAGCAGGCGCTGGACGGCTGTGGTCTGCAGCCAAGTCGCTTCGAGAGCGTGTTGATCGGCTGGCGGACGGACCAGTTCGTGATCGCGCTGGTCGGCTCGGGCTTCGGCGAGGACGCCCAGGCGATCTGCATGATCGAGGCAGCGCAGCGCCTGGTTGGGGCCGCGCCCGACGCCACGATCAGCGTGCAAGACGGCAAGAAGATCATCGACTTCCCCGATGGGCGGGTCTTCTTGGTCAACGCAAACTTGCTCGTGCTCAGCACGGCCGGGTGGCAGCGGCAGGTCGGTGAGCTGATCGACAGCGCGGACGCAAGCGGCGCCAAGTCGGCCGCCAAGCACGACAAGCGCGAGCTGCTCGCCACGATCGACACGAGCGCTCCCGCGTGGCTCGCCGCCGGTCTGCCTCCGCAGCTGGCGATGGCCGCCAACTTCATGGGTGTCCCCGAGGTCGCAGCGGCCACCACCATCAGCGGCGCGCTCGGGCTGGGTGAGCGTGCGCAGGTCGAGCTGACGGCAGGGTTCGAGACGGCAACCCAAGCCCAGACCGCGGCCGTTGAGCTGCAGGGCTTGCTCGCGAACGACACCGCCAGCACGGACATCCCTGCTGCGCTGCACGCCGCGCTTGGGCGCGTGCACGTGGGCAACGTTGGCAGTCGCGTGCGCCTGGACTTCGAGGTTCAGGCGGGGGACTTCGCCGCGCTCGTTGCCGCAGAGCACGCCTTGCCGCCCGCGCGCTAGAGCTAGGCCGCCAACGCGCAAGGTCACCCCGCGACCGCCCCTTTGGCCTGGACGCGTCGGTGTTCCTGAGTTTCAATGCCGGCCCCCTCCTCCCGCCAGCTGCTGTTGGCGGTGCCCAACGGGAAGAGAAACTCATGGCCAAGCAAACACCTCTTCAGATCCTCAATGACAAGTTCGGCTCCAAGAAGGAGCTCGCCAAGCGGTTGTCCGAAGTCCTCGAGCCCCTCGCGGACGAGTCCAAGGACGAGCTGGCCGAGCGCCTGACGCTGGTCTCCAACGCCAAGTTGCTGCACCTGCAGGCGCTCGCGGACAAGGTCGCGGCCCACGGTGGGCGCGACGGGCTGGTCCAGAAGGTCGCCTCTGCCGAGAACAAGACGGCGGACAAGGACTACGTCCAGGCCCTGACCAGCAAGCGCACGCTTGGCTGGCTGGTCGACCGCGTGGAGTCACAAGAGCGACGCGCCCGGAAAGCTGCCCGCGCCGCGAAATCCGCGTAACGAGCGCGCTTCGGCGCGAGCGAGGCCGGTTCTTTGATCACTTCGGTGGTCGAGGGATCGGCCTTTGTCGTGGGTGCAATCGAGCACACCAAGTTCTCAAATTCCAGTGGTACTGGAATCTCTGGGTGTCCAAAAATTCTACGCTAGCTGGAAATTCCAGATCTACACCAACCCGTGATGCTCGAAAACACGCTCACGCGACGCGTTTTATGTAGGCTGAAATACGTCAGAATGGCTATATTTTGAGCAAAATTCAGGGCTGAACGCTGTATTTTGATACCAGAGCGTCCAATGCGGCCCATTCTCGACTCATGTGGAGCAGCGTCCAGGAAATCCAGTGTCATGAAATTTTTCCATCAAATTTGTTGACGCCAAGATTCAGTATCTGTAAAACAGAAGCACGTCAGGCAACACCTCCACCCACAAGCAGTGAGGGAGGCCAAGCCCGCCAAGAAAGGCAAGATCATGCGCTTCATCACTCATATTTTTCGACTCGCCACCAGTCCCCGCCCTCGCCGGCACTCCGTTCAACCTGCGGTCCGCGTTCAGGGCAAGTCGCCCCGTGCACGTCTGCGGGCCGAGGCGCTGAGTATCCTGGCCTGACCAGAATCGCATCGAGCTCACGGACGAGCTCTCAGCCACCGCGATCGCGACAAAGCCCGAGCACGATGCTCGGGTTTTGTGTTTTCAGAGCTCAGGTTCCGAACTCAGGCGAGCTCGCGCCGCAGGTGCTTGTGGGCCAGCTCGACCTTCTCTGCGGCGTTGATCAACGCCCGTTGAGCCCGCTCCCACGCCTCGGCGTTGATCTTGCGGAGCAGCTCGTCGCCGCTGACTTCTTCGGTCTCGGGCTGCAGGCCGGCGATGAATTCGACCCGAGCTTGGCCGCTGTCGCCGGGCTTGGTCGCCGACATCGGTAGCAGCTCGGCGAGTCGAGTCCTCGCAGCGCGCAGCTCCGCATGGGCCTCGTCGAGTGTGCTGAGGATGCCTTCGATCTCTGCTTGTGCCGTCATGAACCGCCCCTCCGTGGGTGGGCCCAGAGTGCCACGATGCGCGGGCGGGCGCATGTCTTGGATGCAGTCTGCCGAGGGCGGCCGCAGACGCCTCACCCGGGCTGCCCCGGCCTGTCCCAGCCCGCCCCGGCCTGTCCCAGCCTCGAGCTGGTTGGGGCCCCGGTCCGCCGCCGTGGGTGCGCGCGGGCTCAGCCGCCAACTTCGAGGGCGACGGTGGTCAGGTTCCCCCGCGCGTCCCGAGCCCGCACCACCACCCGGTGGACCCCTGGCCCGAGCTCGCTCGGCAACATCAGCTCGAACTTCTCGGTGCTCGAGTCATACAGCCCATCGCTGGCGGTGGCAGACCGGAACGCCCCGCCGTCGATCGAGAACGCCACATCGCGCACGTAGCTGCCGCGATCCTTGGCGACGCCGGTCACCCGCCCGCCGCTGGCGCTCACGTTGTCCAGCGTGGGCCGGGTCCGGTCGATCACGAAGGGCTCCGAGATCAGCTGATCGCGCGCGGCCGCCCCGGCGCCGTTGCTGGGCTCGTCGCTGGCGATCACGCGGACCTCGTAGATCCCATCGGCGAGGGTCTCGAGGTCGAGCTTGATCTCCTTTTTGGTGATCGGCTCGTCCTTGTTGAGCTTCACCCACCCGGCGTCGCCCGAGCCGCTGCGCCGGATCGCAACCTCATACATCAGGTCGTCCTCGTCACGGGGCTCGGCGTCCCACTCGATCGTGATCGTCGCGTCGGGCTCTTCGTCGCTGCTGCTGATCACGCTGGGCGTCTTGACGTCGATCTCTTCGAGCAGCGGCGCGAGGTTCTCGGGCGCGTAAAAAGCGGTGACCGAGGTCAGCTCCGCGCTGTCGTCAGCGAGCACGACCTCGACCTGCAGGTAGCGTCGCTGGGGCAGATCCGTGGAGCCGCGCAGCTCGTTGTTCTCGCTGTTGAGCTTGACCGACTTCCAGGCGCTCCAGCGATCATCGACCTCGTCGGTTGGCCCGCTGCGGACGCGCAGCTCGAGCTTGCCCTTGCCCTCGAGCGCGAAGCTGCCGTAGCGCGCGGGGTGACTGGCGTCGAGCACATCGGACACCCAGCGGGGCTTGGTCTTCGTGTTGGCGGCCTTGGGCGACAGCAAGTACACGGCCGCGCCGTCGCTGGCGGTCGCGAGCACGTCGCCAGTGTCGGTCATGCACATGCTGGTCGTCTGGCGCTCCTCGAGATCCGCGACGATCGCGACATCCCGCGGCCCCCGAGCCCGGTAGATCCGGCCGCCCTCGGAGCTGGCCGCGAGCACGGTGCCGCTGTCGTCGAGCGCGATCAGATCGATGAAGTACTGCGACTTCTTGGTGAACCACTTGTCCCAGGCCGCGTCCTGGGCCCGCAGCACGTCGCGCTTGCTGCCCGGACTGACAGCCAGGTCCACCGCCCAGAGCTCGGCGTCGGCGTTGGCGCGGGCCCGCGCCGTGTTGTTGTCCTCTGGCTTCTCGCCGGTCAGGCTCGAGCGGTTGAGCTGCTTGGTCAGCGCGACCCGGCTCGACACGCTGCGATCCTCGAACTTGTTGACGGCGGCGATCACCATCGAGCCCGAGAGCGCGAGCGCGCGGATCTCATCGCCCTTGAACTCGTGCAGCAGCACGCCCTCGAGCGCGCTGTCGAGCTTGTAGAGCCGCGACTTGGGCGAGGTCCCAACGAGGACCTCATCGCCGACGGCGAGCACCGACAAGATGTCCTTCTCGGGCACGTCGAGCACGACCTTGGGATCCTTGCCGTCGGTGCCGACCGACCACAGCTCGCCCTTGGGCCCGGTCGCGACCAGCAGCTTGCCCTTGTGCGGGACGATCGCCCAGATCTGCTCGACATCTTTGAGCTCGGCGAAGTCGCTGACCTTGCCGTTCTTGTCGACGCGCAGCAGCTTGGAGCCGGGGAGCACGGCGACGACCAGATCCTGGCTGGGCAGCCGGGCGATCGCGCTGACGACCACGCCCTCGAGCTCGACGAGCTGCTTGACCGCCGGCGCGCCGCCACGCAGATCAACCTGCTGGATCGTGGCCTTGTCCGCCGTGCCGACCCAGGCCTGCTTGCCGTCGGTCAGGCAGGTGAACACCGAGCTGAGCTCGAGCTCGGCGCGCTCGCTGGCGTAGCCCCGCGTGACCCGGCCGCTGGTCTCGATCGCGGCGCCAACGACCTCGCCGTCGTCGAAGTCGTCAAAGTCGTCGAGGGTGTGGGTCTTGGTGCCGCCGGCCTGCGCCGCACCAGAACCCAAGCCAGAGCCCAAGCCAGCAGCGACCACCAGCGACGCGCACAACAAACTACGAGGGAACCACTTGGAATTGGTCATCGGGAGCTCAGTCGATCGCTTTGGCGGGCCGCACTTCGATCTCGAGGCTCGCTTCGCCGCGGATGATCGAGTTGGTTCGGATCACCCGCCGCGCGGCTTGCTTGAAGTGGACGGCCTTGCGGTTGCTGCCGCCGGGGCTGAGGGTCTGCAGCACGCTCTCGGGCAGCTGCTCGACCAAGCCGTACTCGGTCGCAAGGCCTTCTCCGGGGCGGTAGATCGTGCCGACGATGCTGCGCGCGGGGTAGCTCGCGGCCAGGTTGTCGAGCAGGGTGTCGAGGTTGCCGGGCAGCGGGGCGTAGGGGGTGATCCACTCGCCGCCGCCAAGCTCGAGCACGACCCGCTCGCCGCCCGCGTCGGCGGGGATCCGCACGCTGATTGTCTCGGTCCGGACCGGGCCGCGCGGCGGCTTTAGATCCACGAGGATCTCGAGCAGGTCTCCGGCGCGGATGACCTCGTTGGAGATGCGGATCCGCTCGATGGTCTCGACCTTCGCGCCGTAGTGCACGACCGCGCTCTGCTTGATTGACTTGATGCTGGCGAGCTCGAACGGGTTGTCGAGCGCGGCCATCATGATCAGCAGCGCGCGGCTGCGGGCGGCGAGGCCCCGAATGATCCCGCGCGGGTAGTAGGTCTCTTCGTCGAGCACGATCGTGCGCGGACCTTGCGAGGTCTCGAGCAGGATCTCGTGGTGGGTCTCGAGCACGACCTCGACGGCGTCGCTGCCCGCCTCTTCGATCGCGTCGAGCATCAAGGTGGTGACCAGCGGCGGCGTGAGCACCTCGGAGTCGGCGACGGCGCTGTGGTAGCTGCGGGGCTTGAAGTCGGGATCCGGGCCGGTCACCGTGGTGGTGACGGGGATCATGGGCGTGTGGATGTCCGTGCGCAGCGAGATCGCCGGCTGGCGATCTTGGATCATCGTGCCCTGGATGTCGCGCGGGCTGGACAGCTTGACCGAGCGCTCGACGCTGGCGAGGATCGTGTGCACGTGGCCGTTGGCGATTGGGTACTTGGACGGCCCCTCGCCGTACATCGGGTGGCCAAACGCGAGCAGCTTTTCTTGCTTGGCGCCGCCGACCCAGGTGACCGTGCCGTTGGGCGCCGCGCCGTTGTCCCCGGCGATCAGCACGACCGAGACCGAGTCGCCCGGGGTCCAGCTGTGGCGGGTGCCCGCGCTGGCAGCTTGGCCCGAAGACGGGGCCGAGCGCATGGAGCCGCCGCCCAGCACGGGCAGCAGGCCGGTCGCGTCGGCCAAGAATTGCGCGGCGTGAGGGCTGAGCCCGGCGACCGACATGGGCGCGCCGATTGGCTGGAGCCCGCCCGAGGGCATGCCGTTGGGGCCGGGCATCTGCTCGGGGACCTGGCGCGCGGGCAGCTGATCCGTGCCGAGCGCGAGCATTTGATCCGCCCACGCCGCGGTCCCGCTGCGACCGGACGCGCGCGCGGTCTTGGGGAACACCTCGGGCCGATAGGGCAGATCCGCGACCTCGAGCATGTTCTCGATCGGCGTCATGCCGCCGAGCGGATCCTTGCCGAACCGATAGCCGTAGGCCAGCGCCCCCGCGAGCTTGTCTTGGATGTAGATCGGGCTGCCCGACATGCCGCCCACGATGCCCGTGTGGATCAAGCGGGGATCCGGCGAGCGAAACAGCACCGCGTCCTGACCCGTGACGTAGTCGCGGACCACGTCGACGACCTCGATCTCGAACTTGTCGGGGACCTCGCCCTCGAACACGGTCAGCGCGTAGCCCTTCATGCCGGGCTTGATGTCGTCGACCGGGATGATGTTCGCGTCTTTGCTGCGCTTGCCGGGCCGGGCGCTTGGCTCACCGTCGCCCGCGCCCTGCCCCGCGATCGCATCGCCGGCCAGCCAGAAGCCCCCGTAGAGGGTGGCGAGGGCCGCGACAGGCGCGATGACCGGTCCCAGCAGGCGACGCAGACGACGACTCGGGGTGCGATCAGGACTTGTTGCCATGCTGGTCCAGGGCCCGTCGCATGGTTGCGACCAGGTCTTCCTGCGGCGTGTAGAAGTAGCGGAACCGGTTGGTCCGGTTGGGGTTTTGCAGGCCCTGATCCACGTTGCCGTGCTCGTCGAGGAACATGACGCGCGGGATGTACTGCCCGTCGGGGCCGTAGAGCGCGGCTTCGGGGTTCGCGTCTTGGTCGACGTGGACCATGACGAAGCGCTCCGACAGCTGCTCGAGCTTGGCGTTGGCGTTGAACGTGCGCTTGAGCTTTTGACAGTTCCCACACCACTGGGTGTGGACGACCATCATGATCGGCATGCCCGTGCTCTCGGCCTCTTTGAGGCCCTCGTCGAACCCGCGCCAGGCGATGTCGTCGTTCCAGCCATCGGCGGGGATCGTCGCTTGGCGCTTGGCGCCGGTCGGCGCCTCGGCCTTGCTGGCGTGCTCGTGCTCGTGCTCGTGGTCGTGGGAGCCCTCGCGCTCGGGAGGCTCGATGCAGCCGCTGACGAGCAAGGGCACCGCGCTCAGCAAGCTCATGGCCACCACGAACAGGGGCCTGCGTCGCGGCTGTGTCCTGGTTCGCAAGGTGCGGGAGCGTACCACGGACGGCCCTACGTGCCGTCGACGGGAAAGATACGGGGGCTGGCGGGCTGTCTTTGGCGTCCTGGCCGGTTCGGCGTCGCCCGCCCAGGTTACCCAGTCGTGAATCCCGCGATCCTGTTGCGGTCGAGGGGGGCTACGGCAGCTCGAACAACAGCGACAGATCCACGCTTGGCGCGGAGTGGGTCAGCGCGCCGACGCTGACCAGATCCAGGCCGATCGTGGCCAGGCTGGGCAGCCGCGCGAGGGTGATCCCGCCGCTGACCTCGAGCAGCACGCGCTCGTTTTGGTTGCGGGCGATCTCCACGGCCTCGCGCAGGGTCTCGTCGTCCATGTTGTCGAGCAGCAGCACGTCGGCGCCGGCGCTGATCGCCTCGCGGACCTCGATGAGGGTCTCGACCTCGCACTCGACCCGCACCGCGTGGGAGGCGTGCTGGCGCGCGGCCCGAACGGCGGCGTCGACCGAGCCGGCGCAGCGGATGTGGTTTTCCTTGATCAACACGCCCGCGCCCAGGTCGTTGCGGTGGTTGTGGCCGCCGCCCATCCGCACGGCGTAGCGATCGAGCGCGCGCAGCCCCGGCATGGTCTTGCGGGTGTCGACCACGCGCAGCTTGGGCCCGGCGGCTTCTACGTGGGCGTGGGTCGAGGTTGCGACGGCGCAGGCCCGGCCCAGCAGGTTCAGGGCGGTGCGCTCGCCGGCCAACAGCGCGCGCGCGGGCCCAGCGAGGCGGATGACCTCGGTGCCAGGGGCCACGCGAGCGCCCTCGTCCACACACAGCTCGACCGTGACCGCGGGATCGACCTGCTCGAAGGTGCGCACGACGACGGGGCCGGCGCAGAACGTGAGGGCTTGCTTGGCGATGATCCGGCCGCGCGCCACCGCCGTAGCGGGGACCGTGAGCCGCGAGGTCATGTCGCCGGAGCCAAGGTCCTCGCCCAGCGCGGTCGCGATGATCCGATCGATGTCGCCAAGCTCGGCGACCCCACCCCGAGCGCTCACGCCCGCCCCCGCGCCGTGCTGGCGGCGGCGTCACTTGGTGGCTGGTCGTGCGCCGGGATCACGCCTTGTGGATGCCACTGCTCCCACGCCATGCCGCGCCGCTGTGCCCACGCCTTGAGCCGCGGGTCGGGGTTGATGACCTTGGGGTGCCCCACGCGCTCGAGCATCGGTCGGTCCGAGTAGCTGTCGGTGTAGAAGTACGATCGCTCGAGATCGATGCCGTGTTGCTCGGCGAACGCGAGCCCGGCGCGGAGCTTGCCGGGTCCAAAGCAGCTGGGCCGGTGGTAGTTGCCGGTCAGCATGCCATCAATGATCTCGAGCTGGGTGCACACGAGGTTTGGCACGTTCAGGATCTTCTGCAGCGGCTCGACCGAGACGAAGGTGCCCGAGGTCAGCAACACCAACACGTGCCCCTGGGCCCGGTGCCACTCGATGCGCTCGCGGCCTTCGACGCAGATCGACGGCTCGACGTCGCTGTGAAACCAAGCTTCGATCTCGGCGCAGAGCTCGGCGACGGACTGCCCGGCGTAGTCCGCGACGACCTTTTGGGTCACGTCTTCGTAGTCGAGCACGCTCAGGCGGTACTTGACCAGCCACCAGACCGAGCGCAGCGTGGCGGCGATCGAGATCCTGCCGTTGCGCCACAGGTACTCGACCCACTTGCGCGCCGAGTTGCAGGCGAGCAGCGTGTGATCCACGTCGAAGAAGGCCGCGACCTGACCGGAGCTCGGGTCTGTGTCCACGCTCGCGTTCTCGACCGCACTCACCGTGGTGCGAAGGTACTCGCGAGCAGCACATCCATCAACAGGTTGGACGCCACGTGGAACAAAGCGGGCGCCCACAGACTGTCGCTTCGGCGCCACAGCCACGCAAAAACCAAGGACGGAAAAAAAGTAGCGAGCCGGGCGGTGTTGGGCGTGGCGACCAAGTGGCCAAGGGCAAACAACACGCTGGAGATGATCGCCGCCCAGCCGAACGGGACCCCGAACAGCTTGCGCGTGGGCGGCCAGCGTTGCTCTAGCGCGCTCATCAAGTAGCCGCGATGAAACACTTCTTCGGGCAGCGCGATTGCGAACAGGCCCACCGCCACGGCCTGCACGAAGCCGAGCCCGTAGTACTCGACCCACGCGATCGGCACGTAGAACCCACGCGGCCAGAACCCGCCGGTGTGGGCGCGGCACTGCCGGCCCAAGAATCGCGCCAGGCTGCCGTCGGCTGGGGTCCAGCTCTCGATCGCGAGCACTGGCGAGAGCAGCGACAGATCGCCCTGGCAGACCTGCCAATAAAACCCCCAAGTCAGCAGCGCGAAGGCGGGGAAGATCGCCAGCGCAGCGTAGAGGGCCCACTTCCAGCCGCTGCGCTTCCACTTTGGGATCGGGACGTCTGGGCCCACCTGCCAGCGCTTGGCCAGCTCGGGTTGCTTGC
Source organism: Enhygromyxa salina (assembly GCF_000737335.2). Lineage (GTDB taxonomy): Bacteria > Myxococcota_A > Polyangia > Nannocystales > Nannocystaceae > Plesiocystis > Plesiocystis salina_C. The sequence goes on from NZ_JMCC02000029.1 coordinate 52,859, forward strand.
GCAGCATGAAGCCCGGCAGGAAGTAAAACCCTGCGATCAGCACGACGCCCAGCGACTCGGCGATCAGCGGCGGCGCCGGGATCTGTCGCAGCAGCGCGTAGCCACCGTAGAGGGCGACGGTCGTGAGCAGCGCCTTGCGAGCGAGGGTGCGGGCCTGCTCGGGAGACAGCTCCGGCGCTGACGCGGGGGAGGGACCGGACGCCCCTGGCGGGGCTGGCTGGGCGGGCTCGCTCACCTGCTTGCGGTCTACGTGAAGCGGGCGCCCAGGGAAAGTGCTGAGTGGCATCGCGCGGGCGCGGGCCCGGGCGCGCGCGAGCCAACCCAAACAGCTGGCCCTGCTGCCCTCGTTTCATGGCACAGTCGCGGGCACAGCGTGGTTGCGGGCAACATCATTGGCGAGCGCTACCGCATCATCGAGGAGCTCGGACGCGGCAGCTTTGGGACCACCTACGCCGCCGAGGATCTTGGCCAGGATCTTGGCCAGAACCTCGACTCGGGCGCGGGCCCACGTCGCGTCGCGATCAAGCAGCTCGACCTGCGTCGCGTCGACGACTGGAAGGCCGTCGAGTTGTTCGAGCGCGAGGCCCGCGTGCTCGCGTCGTTGGATCACCCGCGGATCCCCGACTACATCGAGTTCGTGCCGGTCGCCGCGGACCACACCGGCTACCTCGTGCAGGAGCTCGCGCCGGGCACCTCGCTCGCGGCCCGGCTGGCCGCGGGCGAGCGGTTCTCCGAGTCGCAGGTGCGCGACATCGCCGAGCAGCTGCTCGAGGTGCTGGTCTACCTCGCGCAGCTGGTGCCACCGGTGGTCCACCGCGACATCAAGCCTGGCAACGTGATCAGTTCGCTGCCCACGGTGAACCAGTCTACGAAAGCGTCCGCAAGCGGGCGAGAAGCCCTCGCCCGAGCTGAAAACAGCTCGCTGCCCACGGTGAACCAGTCTACGAAAGCGTCGGCAAGCGGGCGAGAAGCCCTCGCCCGAGCTGAAAACAGCTCGCTGCCCACGGTGAACCAGTCTACGAAAGCGTCGGCAAGCGGGCGAGAAGCCCTCGCCCGAGCTGAAAACACTGGTGACCGCTGCTACCTCGTCGACTTTGGCTCGGTCCGCGACGCCGTCGAAGCCAAGAGCACGGGCGGCAGCACGGTCGCCGGGACCTTCGGCTACATGGCACCCGAGCAGCTGCACGGGGAGGCCAGCCCGCGATCGGATCTATTTGGGCTCGGCATGACCTTGGTCCATCTGCTGACGGGCACGTGTCCCGCCGAGCTCGACCGCAAGCGGCTCAAGGTTGATTTTCGCCCGCACGTGCAGCTGAGCCGCGAGCTCGCTGACTTTGTGGATCGCTTGATCGAGCCGATCGCCGATGATCGCTTCGCGGATCCCCAGGCGGCGCTCGATCACCTGCGCGGAGTCTCGCTGGAAGTCGCGTCGAGCAAGCCGAGCGCGCTCGCGGCCGGGATGACGGGGGCGTCGATCGCCGCGAGCGTGGCCCACAGCCAGCGCGCGGCCGAGCAGGCCGCTCGGCGCAAGCAGGAGCTGGACCAACAGCGCACCCGAGACGTCGCCGCGCGTGCCCGGCCCCGCGTGCGACTCGTTCGCGATCCCGAGGGCCTGGCCCTGACGATCGACCCGACCCCGCTGGGGTTTCGCTTCGCCGTTCAGATCTGGCTGCCGCTGTTCTTGACCGCCAACCCCGGCTTCGTGGTCGCGGGCGGCGTGCCCTTCTTTGGCCAGTACTGGCCCGTGTTCGCCGACAACGGCGTCGCGCGATTCGTGGTCTGGGGGCTGTTCTTGATGAGCCTGAGCTTGCTGGTCGCGCATCTGCGTGGCCAACGGTTCCACCTTCGCGTCGCGGGCGAGCACTACGCCGCGTGGACCCGCGACCCGGCCAAGCCCGTCGCGCTCGGTCCGATCTCCGACCTCTCGGTTCTCGTCCACGAGCCAACGGGCAATGGCTATGGCAGCGCCGTGCTCGAGCTGGGCGAGACCACCAAGGTGTTCACGCGGATGTCCAGCAAAGACCTCGAGCAGCTCGAGCAGCTAGAGCTGCTCGGCTAGCGTCAGTTCAGAGCACGTGAGCGAGTCGGGCGACCCGCCGACGCAGGCTCTCGAGGTTCTCGTTGAGCAGGTCGATCTGATCGAGCACGTCGAGATCCGTCGCCAACGCGTGCACGTCTGCCCGGACCAAGTGGTCCGCCTCCAACATCTCGAGCGTCGAGATCAAGTAGCGCTCGATTCGCTCCATCGACAGCGCCGTCTCGCGCAGGTCGTCATCGATGAACATCATGAGGTTCTCGACGTGGCGGATCTTCGCCAACTCGGGGTTGGGCGCGTAGGGCTGGCTAGCCCGATCCATCAGGCGATCGCGCGAGCGCGCGCGCCGACCGCTACCGCGTCGGTTCGCCTCGGTGTCCTCGGTGGGCGGAGCGTGGGCGGCAGAGCTGGTGACGTGGACCATGCCCAGACCCGTTGCATGGGTCGCCCGCCCCCAGCAAATTTTCGACTTACTTTCATACCCCCAGCCCCCCCGACTCGACCCGTGCTCGGCTTCGCCTCCGCGCGCGTCGACACCCTCGCTTCGCTCGGGCCCAAGGTCGGCCCGCCTGCTCATACCCCCAGCCGCCCCGACTCGACCCGTGCTCGGCTTCGCCTCCGCGCGCGTCGACAGCCCCGAGGTGACAACAGTTCGTTGCGTGGGCTCTGGCCCCCATGTGTCCGCCGATGTCGCGCATGGTGCTTGCAGGCACCGACCGGCGAGTCGTTGGGTGTCCAGCAACGGCGTGATCGCGGCGCTGGCTGGCGTCGACTTGCGATTTTCGAGATTGTGGGGATCCTTGGCCTGGGCGTCACGTCGGCGCTCGTCCACCAATGGCGGCGATCCCAGAGCAGATCATCGAGCGGATTCGCGAGCAGACCGACATCGCGGATGTGGTGGGTGGACACGTCGGGCTCAAGCGCTCCGGCAAGCAATTCAAGGGTCTGTGCCCGTTCCACGACGAGAAGAGCCCAAGCTTCTACGTCGACCCGGTCCGCCGCAGCTTCAAGTGCTTTGGCTGCGGTGCCTGGGGAGACGTGTTCGACTTCATCCAAAAGGTCGAGGGGATCGGGTTCCTCGCCGCGGTGCGGACCCTGGGCGCGCGGGTCGGCGTTGCGATGCCGGATCAGAGCACGGGCGACGTACGCAGGGCCGAGCAGCGCGAGCGAGACCGCGAGGACGCGTATCAGGTCAATGCTTGCGCGGCGGAGCTGTTTCGGCGCGTCCTCACCACCGAGCCAACCGGCGAGGCCGGCCGCGCCTACGAGCGCGAGCGAGGGATCGACGCCGCGACCAGCGAGAGCTTTCGCGTTGGCTACGCCCCGGCGCCCGAGGAGGGCGGCTGGGACACGCTGGTTCGCGAACTCCAATCCAAGCAGTTGTCCCTCGATGTCGCAGAGCAGCTCGGCCTGGTCGCGCGCAGCCAGCGGAGCGGCAGCTACTACGATCGGTTTCGGGGTCGCCTGATGTTCCCCATCCTCGCGCCGGGGGGCCGGGTGCTGGGCTTCTCTGGTCGGGTGCTGCCCGCCTTCGCCGAGACCGACGACGGACAAAAGGCACCCAAGTACATCAACTCGCCCGAGTCGCTGCTCTACAAGAAGTCGAAAACGCTGTTCGGGCTGCATGCGGCAGGGTCCAACATGCGTGAGCGCGAGCGGGGGATCCTCGTGGAGGGGCAGATCGACGTGGTCGCCATGCACCAGCGCGGCTACGTCGAGACCGTGGCGGCGTTGGGGACCGCGCTGACCAAGCAGCAGTGCGAGCTGCTGGCCCGCTTCACCGACACGATCGTGCTGTGCTTCGATGGCGACCGGGCTGGTGCCAAGGCCGCCTACGCAGCGCTGCCGCTGCTGCTGGAGATCGGCATGGATGTCCGGATCGCGGCTCTCGAGCCCGGTGAAGACCCCGACAGCACCTCCGCCGAGACGCTCGCCAACTTGTTGTCTCGCCCGCGCCCGGCGATCTTGTGGTTTGTCGACCGCATGATCGCCAAAGGGGCGCTGCGGTCCGTTGAAGCCAAAGAAAAGGCGCTGGATGCGCTGTTGCCGCTGCTCCGACATGTGCGCCGGCCATCGGCTCGGGAGACCTACGCCGACCTCGCGGCCGACATGCTCAACGTCCCCGTCGCCAAAATCAGGGCGTCGATCGAGGGCGGCAGGGTTTCGAGTCACCCCCCTCCCGGGCCCGAGCAGAGGTCGCATTTTTCGGGGGATATGCAACACTCCGCGGCCATGCGCCCGGTCAAGCCTTTGCCGAGCGGACAGGCGAGCGTCACCGCGTTGCTGGTCGATCGCCCGGAACTCGCGCGCGTGGCCGAGCGCGAGGGCGTCTTGAATCACGTCACCGATGATCGGCTCGGCCCGATCGTTCGCCGCACGATCGAGGCCGCCAAGAACGGCGAGCCTCGCCCAAGCGCGGGCGAGCTGCTCGAGCTCATCGACCCGAGTCAGCGCCAAGCGCTGCACTCGTTGTTCACCCCGGATCGTCGCAGCCCCAGCTTCTCCGACGAAGAAGATCCCAAGGCCGCGCTGCAGGCCGCGCTCGTGCTGTGTGAGCGCGAGGTGTTGTTTAGTGAGCGCCACCGCCTCGAACAACAGATCTCCCAAACCATGGCCCGCGGCGATCAAGACCGCGCCCGTGAGCTCCTCGCCGAACTCTACGAGATCAAGGGCAAGCTCGAGCCCCCGTCTCGTTCCCGCCCCAACTGACTTGAGCCGCAAGAGGTCCAACATCGCATGTCTGGCAAGAACCGCCCCGTAGACGTCGAGAAGATCAAGAAGGCCGTTGTCGCCTTTGGCAAGAAGAAGGGACACGTCACCGTCGATGAGCTGCGTGAGCTGCTCCCACCGGATGTCGTGAACCACGAAAACCTTGGCGAGTGGCGCAAGCAGCTCGAGGCCGCGGGTGTCAACATTGTCGACGCCGAGCCGCCAGCCAAGAAGACCAAGGCCCGGGCCCGTCGCCGCGACAAAGAAGAGTCCGAGACCGCGCGCACCAACGATCCGGTTCGCATGTACCTGCGCAAGATGGGCTCGGTCTCGCTGCTGACCCGCGAGGGTGAGGTCGAGATCGCCAAGCGCATCGAACAGGGCGAGATGCAGGTCCTGTCGATCGTGCTGCGCAGCCCGGTCGCGGTGCCCTACGTGCAAGAGATGTTCGACCAGATCAAGCGGGGCCAGCTGCGGATCAAAGACGTCGTCCAGATCGCAACCCCCAACGACGGGCCCAATCAAAAAGAGGACACGCCGGTCAACCAAGAGGCTGCCTTCGAGAACATGACGAAGCAGCTCGAGAAGATCCGGCGCCACCAAAAGGACGTCGAGAAGCTGCGCACGGCCGCCGCCGAGGCCGTGGAGAAGCCGGCCAAAGAGCGGGGCAAGACCGTCGAGCAGCAGATCGACGACCACCACGCTGGGATCGCCGAAGACATCCGCGAGATGTTCCTGGCCCGCCGCCCGATCGACGGCATGGTCGAGGAGCTCAACGGGATCGTCGACCGGCTGCAAAAGTCGACCGCGGATCTCGCGATGTGTGAGAAGCGGGCCGGCATGGAGCTCACCGAGCTGCGCGGGCTGTTTGGCAGCGCGCGCTTGAGCGAGGAAGAAGAGTTCAAGCTGTGCCGCCGGCTGGGCCTGCATCCGTCCGAGCTCCACGAGATCGAGGCGCGGATGAAGATCGCCGACAAGCGGATCAAGCAGGTCGTCGAGGAGACTGGCATCACCTCGTCGGAGCTGTTCGAGCTGCACACCGAGCTGACCACCGCGCGGCGTCAGGCCGACAGGGCCAAGGCCGAGCTCGTCGAGGCCAACCTTCGGCTCGTGGTCTCGATCGCCAAGAAGTACACCAACCGTGGCCTGCAGTTCCTGGACCTGATCCAGGAGGGCAACATCGGGCTCATGAAGGCCGTCGACAAGTTCGAGTACAAGCGCGGCTACAAATTCTCGACCTACGCGACCTGGTGGATCCGGCAGGCGATCACCCGGGCGATCGCGGATCAGGCCCGCACGATCCGCATCCCCGTCCACATGATCGAGACGATCAACAAGCTGATCCGGACCAGCCGCAGCTTGGTCCAGGAGCTCGGCCGCGAGCCAACCCCCGAAGAGATCGCCGAGAAGATGGAGCTGCCGCTCGACAAGGTCCGCAAGGTCTTGAAGATCGCCAAAGAGCCGATCTCGCTCGAGACCCCGATCGGCGAAGAGGAAGACTCGCACCTCGGCGACTTCATCGAGGACAAGAACGCGGTCAGCCCGTCAGAGGTGGTCATCAACATCAACCTCGCGGACCAGACCCGCCGCGTGCTCGCAACCTTGACCCCGCGCGAAGAGAAGGTCTTGCGCATGCGGTTTGGGATCGGCGAGACCTCGGATCACACGCTCGAAGAGGTTGGCCAGGACTTCTCGGTCACGCGCGAGCGGATCCGCCAGATCGAGGCCAAGGCGCTGCGCAAGCTGCGGCACCCGAGCCGCAGCAAGCGGCTCAAGGCCTTCGTCGAGAGCACATAGAATCAATTTCGGTCGAGCGTGATCGGAACGGGGGCGTCGGGATACCAGGGGAAGGAGTCTTCCCCGACGGTACAAACATGCGACGCCATAGCTTGAACTCCCTCCTGTTTTCCCTGCCCATTTTCGCGCTTCTGGCCCTGAGCGGGTGCGGCGACGATGGCTTCTCGGACGAGGGCGCCACCTTGTCCGGTGGCGACGGCGAAACCAGCGGCCAGACCACCAACGCCACCGGCGATGGCGATGGTGACTGGGAGGAGGACGGCGGCGACGGCGACCCGGGCACGGGCGACGGCGACGGCGACAACGGAGATGGCGACGGCGACTCCGATACTGGCGACGGCGACGGCGACGGCGACGGCGACGAAGATGAGTCCGAGTCCGAGTCCGAGTCCGAGACCGGCGAGCCGCTGTGCAACGACGTCGACGACGTGGTCTTGTACCTCTCGCCCGACGACTCCAACTCCATGAGCTCGCCCGTGCAGGTCCGCGAGCGGGTGCTCACCGACGGCTCGGGCTCGCTGTCTGGCGTGCCCGTGCGGGTCTGGGAGTTCATGAACTACTACGGGTTCGACTACCCGGCCGCCGAAGACGGCGAGCTGGCGCTGTTCGCCAGCATGCAGCAGATCGAGGCGCAAGAGGCGACCTGGCAGCTGCAGCTGGCGGTGAGCAGCGAGGTCATGACCCCGGCCGAGCGCCCGCCAATGAACATCGTCTTGGCCCTCGACACCTCGGGCTCGATGAACGGCGAGCCGATGAACCTGCTCAAGGAGACCTGCCGGGCGATCGCGGCCAACCTCGCGCTTGGCGACACCGTGTCGATCGTCGAGTGGGACACCGAGAACGTGTGGACCCTGGCGGGCTACCCGGTGACCGGGCCCAACGACCCCGTGCTGTCCGAGAAGATCGAAGAGCTCGCCGCTGGCGGTGGCACGGATCTCAACGGCGGCTTGGTCTCGGGCTACGAGCTCGCGCAGCAGACCTACGACATCAACATGCTCAACCGCATCGTGTTGATCTCCGACGGTGGCGCGAACGCAGGCGTGACCGACATCGACCTGATCGCCGAGAACGCCGTGTTTGGCGGGTCCGACGGGATCTACATGGTCGGCGTTGGGGTCGCCAAGGACTCGACCTACAACGACAAGCTCATGAACGACGTGACCGACGCGGGCAAGGGCGCGTCGGTGTTCGTGCCCAACGACGCCGAGGCCTGGTCGGTGTTTGGCGACAACTTCGAGAACACCATGGCGATCGCCGGCCGCAACGTGCAGGTCGAGCTGACGATGCCGCCCGGGTTCGAGATCGTGAAGTTCTCGGGTGAGGAGTTCTCGAGCGATCCCAAGGAAGTCGAGCCGCAGCACCTCGCCCCCAACGACGCGATGGTGTTCCATCAGCAGGTCGAGACCTGCGCGCCCGAGGACATCGACGACACCGCCGAGATCACCGTTGTCGCAACCTGGGAAGACCCGTGGACCTTCGAGTCCAAAGAGGTGATGCAGACCTGGACCTTCGGCGAGCTGGCCGGCATGGACCAGGGCCTGCTGCTCAAGGGCGCCGCGGTCCTGGCCTACGCGGAGTCGCTCAAGGCCTACCAGAAGGCGCAGAACGACGCGCAGAAGACCGCGGCGTTGTCGGCTGCGTTCGCTGCGATGTCGCCGGCTCAGGCGGCGCGGCCCAACGATACGGATCTGCTCGAGATCGCGATGATCCTCGCGCAGCTCAACCCCTAGGTAGAAGTCTTTGACCCCCACAGAGACCTCAGACTTCGCCGACTGCAGCCGCTAGCGCGTCTGGTCGCTTCGCTCCTCGGAGCTGTTTGTTCGCATCCGCATGTGTGGCCCCCTAGAAGGGGGCTCTCAACGCATTTCCTGCGTCCATGTGTGACCCGAGGCGCGGTGGCTGTCTTGCCGACAGACCACGCTCGCGCCCTACCAGGCGTCGATCGAGCCGAGGTTGGTCACCTCCGTAAACCCACTTTGCAGCAGCGCCGACTTGGCGACCTCGGCCCGCCCGCCGCGCCGACAAAACACGACGATCGGCTTGCTCTTGTCTCCGCCCTGGGCCTTCAACACCTCGTCGATCCGCGCGGGCAGCTCCGTGTGGGGGATCAGCAGCGAGCCGTCGAGGTGGCGCTCGGCGTACTCTGCTTGGGTGCGCACGTCGAGCAAGAGCGCGCCGTCTTCGACGAGCTTGTGGGCGAGCTTGGAGTCTCCATCGGGCAGAGGCATGTCCGCCAACATAACCCAACTGCGACTCAGAAAATCACGGCGGCGTGGTGATCCAAACCCCTCGCGGGGGATACATCCAACCCATAGCCCGATCCAACCCATAGCCCGGACTGCGACTCGACCATGAAACGTACCCAGATTCTATTTGCGCTGGCTCCTTTGACCCTGATCCTCGGCCTCGCCGGCTGCGGCGACGACGCCGCCACGGCAGACGATGGCTACGGGAGCTACGGAGAGGGCGGAGAGGGCGGCGACACCAGCGGCGGCTTGACCGGGGGTGCGGACGAAGGCGACGAAGGGGTCGTGCCCGACGATGAGGGCGCGGCGGAAGAGACGGACACGGACACGGAGACCGAGACCGGCGAGCCGCTGTGCAACGACGTCGACGACGTGATCTTGTACCTCTCGCCCGACGACTCGAACTCGATGAGCTCGCCGGTGCAGGTGCGCGAGCGGGTGCTGAAGGACGGGCTTGGGCTCGGGCCGGTGGCGATCCGGCCGTGGGAGTTCATGAACTACTACTCGTTCGACTACGCCCCCGCAGCGGACGGCAGCTTGGCGCTGAGCGCCGAGCTGCGGGTGCTCGAGGGGTTTGACGCCGGGTCCCCGCACTATCAACTGCAGCTCGCGGTCACCAGCGAAGAGATGACCGACGCCGAGCGGCCGCCCATGAACATCACGCTGGTGCTCGACACCTCGGGCTCGATGTCGGGCGAGCCGATCGAGCTGCTCAAAGAGAGCTGCCGGGCGATCGCGGCCAGCCTGCGCGAGGGCGACAAGGTCTCGATGGTCGAGTGGGACACACAAAACTCGTGGACGCTGGCCGGCTACGCGGTGACGGGGCCCAATGATCCACAGCTGCTCGACAAGATCGAGGCGCTGGCCGCTGGCGGGGGGACGGATCTCAACGGCGGGCTGGTCTCGGGCTACGACCTCGCCCAGCAGACCTGGGACATCGACGCGCTCAACCGCTTGGTGTTGATCTCGGACGGTGGCGCCAACGCGGGCGTGACAGAAGTCGATCTGATCGCCGAGAACGCCAACTACGGCGGGTCCGACGGGATCTACTTGGTTGGCGCGGGGGTCGATCTCTCGGGCACCTACAACGATGATCTGATGGACGTGGTCACCGACGCGGGCAAGGGCGCCTCGGTGTTCATCACGGATGAGGCCGAAGCTTGGAAGACCTTCAACACCAACTTCATCAGCACGATGGGGCTGGCGGCGCGCAATGTTCAGGTCGAGCTGACGATGCCGCCCGGGTTCGAGATCGTGAAATTCTCTGGCGAGGAGTTCTCGAGCGATCCCAAGGAGGTCGAGCCGCAGCACCTCGCGCCCAACGACTCGATGGTGTTCTTGCAGGAGGTCACGACCTGCGCGCCGGAGCTCGTTGACGCGGACGCGGAGTTCACAGTGACCGCGACCTGGGAGGACGTGAGCAGCTTCGAGAGCGTGGAGGTCTCGCAGACCTACAGCTTCGCGCAGCTGCTGGACACCGACGCGAGCCGCATGGCCAAGGGCGCGGCGATCATCGCGTACGTGGATGCGTTGATCGCAATCAAGAACGTCAACGGCGACGGCCCACAGGTCGAGGACGACGCGCGGGTCGCCGCCAACGCTGCCATCGCGGCCGCGCAGGCGTTGCTGCCGGGTGACGCGGATCTCGAGGAGATCGCGGCGATCTTGCAGGCGCTCTGACGCTGCTCCCCTATCGGCTCCTGGGTTGTGAGCGTGGTCTCGGCGCTGCGGTGGGCCCGCGGCTCGGGAGCCGGTTGGGTGTGGTAGTCGGCGGCGTGCGACTTTCAGCGTCAGCTTCGTGGGTCTTGGCTTTTGCTTTGATGGGAATTGGGTGCGACGACCCGTCCAATGGTGGCAATGCAGCCGACAGTTTGGGCGCCGAGATGTCGGGGACGGAGTCGGGGTCCGGCACCGAGACCGAGACCGAGACCGAGACGGGTGACGGGGACGGTGACGGGGACGGCGACGGAGACGGGGACGGAGACGGCGATGGCGATGGCGATGGCGATGCCCAGTGCTGGGACGCCCCCGAGCGGTGCTTGGACTACCTGTTTTGCTTCGGCGCGATCGCACCCGACCAGCTCGAGGCCGCCGAGGCGAAGTACGGCGAGGGGGGATCGTGCTGGTGTGGCAGCACCGAGGAGGAAGCCCAGGCCTGCTACTCGGAGTGCGTGCACGGTCTGACCGACGCCGTCGAGGACTACCCGACCGCGAACGAGTGCCAAGAGACCTACTGCAGCGTCGACGAGCTCGACCCGGACCAGCCCTACGGTCCGATCATCGAGGGTCAGTGCCCCGCGTACGGCAACTCGCCGCAGCTCCCCTTGGTCGAGCCGTTTGGGTTGGACGGCAGCGTGTGCGCGCCGAAGTGCTCGGGCCTGGCCAACTACTGCCCGGATCACCCGCAGACCTCGGCGGCGGGGACCTGCTTTTTGACCGTGGGTGACTCCAACTACTGCGTGAACCGCTGCTGGGTCGACTCGACGATCATCGGCGGGACCCAGTGTCCGTGCGGGGCGAGCTGCCAGCCGGACGGCTCGGTCGACGGCGACGGCAACATGCGGGGGATCTGTACTTTCGAGTGAGCGACTAGATCGGGTTGGCGGCCAGCCAGCGCTCGACCTGCTCGCGCTCGCCGCGAAAGTCTTCGCCAGCTTCGAGGTAGTCCGCGCGGGCCTGGGTCGCGAGCGCGTGGGCTTCGATCGTGGCCTGCTTGCGGTCCGCGTCGCTGGCCGCGTCGCTGGCCGCGAGCTGCACGGCCCGCGCGAGCGCAAACAGTGACTCGGCGATCACGTCGGGCGAGCGCTCTTGCTGCTTGCTGGGATCCGCGGTGGGTCGCAGCAGCGCCAGCGCGGCCTCGTACTCGCCGAGCTCGGTCAGGACCCGACCCAAGGCCGTGACGGTCAGCATCACCGAGGGGTGGTCCTCGTCCATGTGCTTGCGCTTGATCTCGAGCGAGCGCTCGAGGTCTTGGCGCGCGTCGGCGTAGTCGCCCAGCCAGCGCTGGGCCTCGGCGAGGTTGTGCAGGTTGACGGCGACCGAGGGGTGCTCGCCGTCGGAGTTGGCCTCGCGGATCTTCACGGCCTTGCGGTAGTGCTCGACGGCCTCTTCGAAGTACGGGCGCGCGCGCTTGGGATCGCTCCAGGTGATGTGCCGGCCCTGCTCGAGCAAGCTGTTGCCCAGGTTGTTCTGCGAGGCGGCGGTGTAGGGGTGATCCGAGCCAAGCTGGGCCTCGAAGATCACCAGCGCCTGGCGGGCCATCTGCTCGCTCAGCTGGTGCTCGCCCTGGGCCAGCAGCGCGTTGGAGATGTTGGTCAGCGAGATCGCAACCTCGGGGTGGTCGGCGCCAAGCTGGGCCTCGCGGATCGCCAGCGCGCGACGGTGGTACTCGCCCGCGCGCTGGTTCTCGCCGCGAGCCAGCGCCAGCGAGGCGTAGTGCAAGTAGAAGTCGGCCTCGAGCAGGGGGGCGTCGCCGAGCCGGGCCAGGGCCGCGCGCGCGTCGTCAGCCAGGGCCTCGCCAGCCTCGAGGTCATGCTCGAGGAACGAGACCCGCATCAGCTGGGTCAGCGCCTCGACTCGGGTCGCGTCGTCGCCCGCGACGTCGGCCCGCCGCAGCGCCTCACGCAGGCTCTGCTTGGCCTCGGGGGTCTTGCGGCGCTTGGACTGCAAGTCGCCGAGCAACAACAGCGCCCGCGCTTCGCCGTGCGGGGTGCCGATCGCCTGGGCCAGCGCGAGGGCCTGCTGCGCGATGTCGAGGCCCTCGTTGTACTTGCCGAGCGACTTGCGACCGTTGGCGCTGGCCAGCAGGCGCTCGAGCTCGTCGAGGCGCTCGTCGTCGACGTCGGAGAACAGCGAGCGCTCGTCGGCGCAGCTCTCGATCCGCGCGAGGCTGCTGGCCGCGACCACGGCCCGGCTGAGCACGTCGGCGTCAACGTCGACGAGCAGCTTGGTCAGCTGCTCGAGCTCGGTCAGGCGCTGGCCCAGGCACACCATCTTGCGGCCGAACAGCTCGGGGCTCTCTTCTTGGCGGACGACCGACGCCTCGCAGACCTCGCGGTGCATGATCACCCACTCGTCCGCGTAGGCGTCGAGGTGACGTGAAGTCCCGAGCCACGCGTTCTCGGCGTAGGGCGCGTTGGTGGCCGAGAACGACGCGTGCACGCGCCCGCGGATCTCGTCATCCCACACGCCCACGAGCTCGCGCTCGCCCCCTTCGCAGGGGCTTGGCGGCGGGTCTCGGGTCAGCGCCCAGCCGGTCCCGCCAAGCGCGAGGGTTGCGAGCAGCCCGCCCGCGACCAGCCACCGACGGCGCTTGCGGGGGTCGACCGCGAGCGCGGCCAGCAGCGCGTTCATGTCGGGCCAGCGCTGCTCGGGATCGACGGACATGCCGCGCTCGATCGCCCGGCGCAGCCACTGCGGGACCGCGTGCCGGCTGTGCTCGGGCTCTTCGATGCGACCCTCGAGCACCTTCATTGCCAGCTGCCGCAGCCCGTTCGCGCGAAACGGTCGCTGGCCGTGGAGCTTCTCCCAGAGCGCCACGCAAAACGCGAACTGATCGCTGCGCGCGTCGGCCCGGTTGCCGATGTGCTGCTCGGGCGCCATGTAGGCCGGGGTCCCCAGGATCGCGCCCGTGCGGGTCAGCGGCTGGCGCAGGGTCGAGTCGTGGGACTCGAGCAATTCGTGGCTCTGATCCAGGGTCGACTCGCCGGGCTGCTCTTGTTCGTCGAGCCCCCGCGCGAGGCCGAAGTCGAGCACGCGCACCCGACCGTCGTCGCCAACTAGCGCGTTGTCGGGCTTGAAGTCGCGGTGCACCAACCCCGCGGCGTGGGCCGCCGCGAGCCCGCGCCCGGCCTCGCTGAATTTCTCGACGATCAGCTGCACGACCCCAGGCTGATCCTTGGGCTCCCAGTCGCGCAGCGTCACGCCTTCGATGAACTCCATGGCCACGAACACCTGGCTGCGGAACGTGCCGATCTCGTAGACGTGGACGACGTTGGGGTGCGAGAGCTTGGCCAGCGCCTGGGCCTCGCGCTTGAGCCGGGTGATGTGGGCGCCCTCTTCGTCGACGCCACGCAGCAGCTTGATCGCGATCTTGCGATCGAGCTCGGTGTCGTAGGCCGCGTACACGACACCCATGCCGCCGGCCCCAAGCCGCTTGAGCACGGTGAACTTGCCGATCTTGACCGGTTCCGCCGCGGTGCCAAACAGCCGCGAGGCCACGGCGTTGCGCAGGTGCTCCGCGTCGAGGGCCGCGACCCGGACCGGAGCTGCGCGGGGCATGGTGCCGAGCCCCGCCTCGGCGAGCAGCTCGTGGCCATCCCGACCATGATGCTGGTCACTGTCGCTCTGCGTGCGCTCGAGCGATGGCCGCGGCTCGCGGCTGGATTCGCCGTCAGTGGTCACCTTGGACAACTTTGCCATGCACGGCCGCTGGGCGCGGATGCATGTGCCCCCCCCCGGGCGGGGGGGCTGGAGGAAGCGGCCTGCCAGCTCCCGGCGAGGGCCCGCCAGCTCCCGGCGAGGGCCGAATAGCTCCCGGCGAGGGCCGAATAGCTCCCGGCGAGCTCAGAGCGCGGCGATCGTCACCGTTGCCGCGCCTGGATCGACCGTGGAGTCGACGACCACGTAGACGACCTCGCCGAGCAACATCGGGTAGGCGAGGTCCTGGCCTTCGGGCTGGCAGTCGAGCTCTTCGAGCGGCGCGCACGAGGGGCCCACGAGATAGATGACGCCCTCGAAGTCTGCGCTGTCGAGCGTGAAGGTGAACGTGCCGTCGGCTGGGGCCGTGAAGCTGAACAGCGCGTCGGGTCCAGGTGCGCCGCACGAGGCCTCGAACGAGGACATCACGTTGCCGATTGCGATGTCGTTGTCGCCCTCGACCAGCGGCTCGGCATCGAACTCGGCGCAGGGGATCTCGCCATCGCCGTCGCCATCCCCGTCACCGGTACCATCGCCGTCGCCGTCCCCGGTAGCATCGCCGTCCCCGTCGCCGTCGCCGTCGCCGTCTCCGGTGTCGTCGCCATCACCGTCGCCGGGATCGCCGTCGCCGTCGCCGTCGCCCGTGCCCGTATCAATGTCCCCGGTAGCATCACCGTCGCCGTCGCCGTCGCCGTTCGAGCCTGTCTCTTCGTCAGCGACGTTGATGTCGATCTCTTCAGGCTCGATCTTCTCCAGGATGCAACCCTGCAGCGCGAGCGCGCCGCCCAAGACCAAGCTGGAGAGTCCAAATTTTGCTGCGTTCGTCATGTCATGTTCCTCGCAAGTTCAAGGGGGCAAACGAGTTGCCAGGGGCTAAATGGGGTTGATCTCGAGGCTGCCGGTTCCGCCGGAGGTGAACGAGTCGATCAGAATGTAGACCTGCTCACCCACCATCACATCGAGCTCGAGGATCTGCGGTGCGGGCTCGCAGTCGAGCTCTTCGCATAGCTGGTTCATGATGTACACCGCGCCCTCGAAGGTTGGATTGCTCAGGGTGATCTGCACGGTGCCGTCGAGGGTCGCGGTGTAGATGAACGCGGCCTCGGGTCCGGCTCCGCCACACATTCCCGCGAGCAACGAGACGCCATCGAGTACGTCGATCTGGTTCGCGCCGTCGAACACTTCGGTTGGCACGAGGCTGTCACATGGCGTGTCGCCATCGCCATCACCGTCGCCGGTATCTGCAGTGTCGCCATCGCCATCGCCATCGCCATCGCCGTCGCCACTTGGATCCCCATCACCGTCGCCGGTGTTGGCGTCGGTCCCGCCTTCATCATCACCAGTCTCGGTTCCGGTCACGGCACCGGTGCCGCTCTCATCAGCGACGTCGATGTCGATCTCCTCTGGTTCGATCTTGGCGATCCCGCAGCCGGTCAGCGGGAGCGAGAGCAGCAGGCCAAGACCCGCGATCCCCGCGAGGATCGGGCGTGAAGAAGGGCACGTTTTGGGAAGCAAAAAAATGGTCATGAAAGTCTCGTTTGGGGCGGGCGCCCGTGGGTGGCCCCTGGGGCCCCGTCCGCAGCAAGTAGAAGTCCGAGGTAGATGTACCATGAGCGCTACGGATCGATCGTTCTTCGGCGACTGTCCTCTAGGCCAAAGCCCAGCCCTGGGCGAGAAGATTGCGCACTGCTAGGATCGCGCTGGCATGGCTCAGGTACCCGCGGCCAAGTCGGACATCGACCTGCTCGAGAGCTGGCGGGAAGGCGACGCGCGGGCCGGTAACGAGCTGTTCAACCGCCACTTCGACTGCATCTGCCGGTTCTTCGCGAACAAGGCCCCCAACGAGGTCGACGACCTCATCCAAAGAACCTTCCTCGCGTGCGTCGAGGGCCGGGATCGGTTCCGCGGCGACGCCAGCTTCCGCGGCTACTTGTTCGGCGTCGCCCGCAACGTCCTGCGCCGCTACTACCGGGACAAGCGCTACCACGACGCGCGCTTCGATCCGCTGGTGGTCTCCGTCCACGACCTCGGGCCTGGGCCGTCGCTGTTGGTGGCCGACAAGCGCGAGCAAGAGCTGTTGTTGCAGGCGCTGCGGCGGCTGCCAATGGACCATCAGATCACCCTCGAGCTCTACTACTGGGAGAACATGTCGGGCTCGGAGCTCGCGCAGGTGCTCGAGGTGCCCGAGGGCACCGTCCGCGGGCGGATCCGCCGCGCCAAGCAGCTGCTCGAGGCCGCGCTGTCCGAGCTCGCCGAGTCACCCCAGCAGCTCGAGAGCACGATCGCCAACCTCGAGGGCTGGGCGGACTCGCTGCGTCAAAAGCTGCTGATCAAGCAGGCCGCCGACGCCTAGAGCATTGAAATCTCGCGGAGCATGGCGGCGACGGTGGGCGCGTCGAGCTGCTCGGCGATGTCGCTGGAGAAGTGATACCCGGGCGGGACCGGCTTGCCCTCGCGCTTGGGGCCACCCCACCACGGAAAGCTTGGGGTGATCACGAAGTGGCGATCGTACTCGAGCACGTTGCGCGACTCGTCGGTGGTGATCATCAGCTCGTGGATCTTCTCGCCCGGGCGGATCCCGATCACCTGCTTGATGGCATCTGGCGCCACGGCGTTGGCCAAGGTCGCAACGGTGCACGCGGGGATCTTGGGCACGAAGACCTCGCCGCCCTGGCCGTCTTGCAGGGTCAGCATGACCAGGTCGATCGCCTGCTCCATGCGGATCCAAAACCGGGTCATCGTGGGATCGGTCAGGGTCAGGGTGCCGGTCTCGCGTTGCTGCAAGAACACGGGCAGCACGCTGCCCTTCGAGCCAACGACGTTGCCATAGCGGACCAGCTTGAACTTGGGGCCGTCCTTGCCGCTGTAGGAGTTGGCGGCGACCAGCAGCTTCTCCATGCACAGCTTGGTCGCCCCGTACAAGTTGACCGGGCTCGCGGCCTTGTCGGTCGACAGGCCGATCACGGTCTCGACGTCGCGCTCGAGCGCCGCGTCGATCAGGTTGGCCGCGCCGTCGACGTTGGTGCGGATCGCCTCGATCGGGTTGTACTCGGCCAGCGGCACGTGCTTCATCGCGGCCGCGTGGACGACGATGTCGACGCCCCGCAGCGCTCGCAGCAGGCGGGAGCGATCCCGGATGTCGCCGACGAAGTAGCGCAGCCGCGGATCATCGAGCTCGCGCTGCATCACGTAGTGCTTTTGCTCGTCACGCGAAAACACGATGACCTTGGCTGGCGCGTGTTGCGCGAGCAGGCGCGTGACAAAGGCGCGGCCGAACGAGCCGGTGCCGCCGGTGACGAGGATGACCTTGCCGGAGAGATCCGGCGGCGTGTCCATGAGTGGGGGCCAGAGCGAGGCCATTGCGGGGCATCCTCAGAGGCGCACCGGGCCGTGTCAACTAGAGCGCCGGTCAGTTTGCGGTCGTGTGGACCCAGACCGGCGCTTGACACCCTCAAACGGGCCGGGCAAACGAGCGAAGCGCTCCCCAGTCGCCCAGACCGGAGGGCGCGAGCGAAGCGAGTGCGTTGGAACGCGCGGAGGCGAGCCGAGCACGATCCGAGTCTGGGCGATTGGGGCCTCGTTGTTCGAAGAGAACCGCCACTACGGACACGCGCACCTGCTGCTGTCGTACTGCGGGCTCTCGCCGCGCACGCAGATCCCCGTGCGGCTGCAGCATGGCTGGCAACCCGGAGTTGGCATGCGGCCCCAAGACATGGCCCAGCCGGGGCCGAAGATCGTGTGGTCGAGCCGCAACCTGGCGCGGGCGCGGGAGGCCGGGTACCGCGGGGCCGTGGCGATCGGGGCGCCGTGGCTGTACATGCCGCGCGCGCCCGACCCGGGGCCGGATCATCCGCGCAGCGTGTTGATCGTCCCGTTTCACGGCTGGGAAAAGCAGGCCCTCGCCGGGACCATGGACGACTACGCGCAGGCGCTGGTCCGGCTCGAGGCCGCGGGGTTTGGGCCGATCACCGTGTGCCTGTACTGGTTCGAGTACGAGCAGCCGGCGCTGCGCGAGGTGTTCGAGCGCCACGGGTTTGCGACCACGACGATGGGCGCTCGCGGTGACAACCCGGCGTTCTTGCAGCGGCAGCGGGAGCTGATCCAACGCCACGCGTACGTCAGCTCCAACCGCGTGAGCACGGCCGCGTTCTATGCCCTCGAGGCCGGGCGACCGTTCTTCTTGTACGGGCCGCTGGCCGGGTTGAGCGCGACCGAAGACGCGAGCGGCGAGCAATTTGATCAGTGGCAGCGCGATGAGTTTCCAAGCCTGGCCGCGGTCGCTGCCGACGCGGTCTGCAACGTCGAGCTTGGCGCCTACGAGCTGGGCGCGGAGCACAAGCGCACGCCCGAGCAGCTGCGCGAGCTGTTGCTGCTTGGCGCGGATCAGCGCGGCGCGCGGCTCACCGTTGGCCTGCGTCGTCGGGCGCATGATCTTGGCGTGGCGCTGGGTTTGGGTCGCCGGCCATGAACGACACCAACGACGTAAACGAGGCCGATCCAGCTCTGCCGAAGCTCGGCAGCTCGCGGGCTCGGATCGCACGGCTGTTCAAGAACTCGGGCATCTACGCGCTCGGCGAGCTCGGTCTGTCGCTGCTGTCGGTGGTGATGATGCCGATCCTGACCATGTTCTTGCTGCCGGCAGAGTATGGCGTGTTCTCGCTGGCGATGATGGCCTTCACCGGCTTCACGCACCTGTGCAACCCCGCCCTGCACGGATCGGTCACCCGCTTCTACTTCGATCACGAGCACGACGAGGCCGCCAAGGCCCGGTTTCAAGGCACGATCCTGTCGTTCTTGTTGGCGTGGTCGTTTGGCATGTGCGTGATCGCGACGGTCACCGGCCCCGCGCTGTTTCCGTTGTTGTTTGTTGATCTTCCGTTTTGGCCCTACGGCCTGATGACCGTGTGGATGGTGTTTCTCGGCGTGCTGGGGGTCGTGCCCAAGGCGGTCTGGGTCGCGTCCGAGAACTCCAAGCCGTTCGTTGGCGTCAGCCTGCTGGGATCGGCGGTCAACGTGCTCGGCACGCTGAGCCTGGTCGGGCTCGCGGGGATCGGGGTGATGGGGATGTTCGTTGGCCGCGCCGCGAGCTTGCTCGTGCTCGCGGTCCCGTTCACCGTCTTCACGGTTCGTCACCTGAAGCTGGCGTGGAGCTGGGATGACCTGCGCTCGGCCCTGCGCTTCTCGCTGCCGTTGGTGCCGCACTTGATCGCGCACTGGGTGCTGGGCATGTCGGATCGCTTCGTCATCGTGCACTACTACGCGGGGCTCGACGTCAAGGCGACCGCGGCTGCGGTCGCGGAGCTTGGGATCACGCCCAACGCCGAAGGCGAGCTGAACCTCGGCACGGGCGCGGTCGGGATCTATACCGCCGCGTACGACTTCATGAGCGCCGTCAACATGATCGCGGTGTCCATGAACAACGCCTGGGTGCCGCAGTTCACCCGCGCCCACGGGCGGCCTGAACAGCGCGCATTCGTGGCCCGCTCGATCACCTATTTCATGCTCGCGGTCGGCTCGATGAGCGCCGCGATGGTCGTGCTCTCGCCCACGATCGTGCGTACCGGGCTCATCAACGCCAAGTTCGCGTTCGCGGCCGAGCTCGCGCCGATCCTCGCGCTTGGCGGGTTGTTTCAGGGGCTCTACTACGTCTACGTGGCGGTGCTGTTCTACTACAAGCAAAACCGCCTGATACCCGTGATCACGGTCGTCAGCGGGGTGACCAACGTGGCGCTCAACCTGCTGTGGCTGCCGAAGTACGGGCTCGTCGGCGCCGCGTGGGCAACCGTCGTGGGCTACACGATCTTGGTCGTTGGCGTGCGCTGGGCGGCGCGGCGCTGCGAGATGCCGGACTTCGAAGTCGGCCGGCTCGCGCGGATCGCCGGGGTGCTGTTGGCGGTCGTGGCGGCCGGGATGCTCGTCGATGGGCGGCTTGGGGTCTGGCTGGAGCTGCTGGCCAAGCTTGGGGTGCTGGGCGTGGGGGCGCTGGCGCTGTGGGGTATGGGCGTGTTGGCTCGGCGTGAGCCGCAGTGACGCGCCTACGACCGCACACCCTGAGTTCGTTCCGGGTTAGGTGCGGAGCTGAGGCCCAAGGGCGAGGAGCGGCGACGACGCTGTACCGGGCGTACTGCTAGGGCACCGATCAGTTTGGAGTCGCGGCGTCAGGTGCGTCTGGGGCCGTTCCTGCCTAGGAGGGAGGCCGAAGCTGTATCCGGCATACTGCGAGCGCCGACCGACAACGGCAGGGGCGGTCCCAGATGTGCCTGGCGTCGTGAATTCAAACTGATTGGCGCTCTAGGAGCTGCGACACTGCCATTGGGCCTCAGTGCCGTGCATAACCCGGATCGAACTCAGGGTGTGCGGCACTAGGCCACGGCAAAGCGCTCGAGCATCTCTAGCCACGCCCCGAAGTGGGCACACTTCACGCGAATTCGATCCAGCGAGATCTGCTGCGCTGCCAACGGCCCGTGGAGCGTCTTTTGATACCTGGGGAACAAGCCCTCGATTCGCTTGGATGGCGCCGTGGCCGGACCCTCGTTGATGTCTTCAGGAGTGGCGAAGCTGGCCTGCAAGGCGGCAAAGCGCTCAGCGCTGTCGCGGTTCGCGTTGACGACGCGGGGCAAGGTGGTGCTGTCAGAGAACAACCACGCCTCAAACTCGTGCAATGCCAGAAACGCAGAGAAGCGTTGATCGCTGAAGTGCTGCGTGAGGTTGTCTTCGACGTGTTTCACCCGTTGTGCCGGTGAGCCGTTTGGCGGACGCGTCGAGATGCCGGGGCAGTCTCGCGGGAGCCCGTAGTAGTCGATTAGTGTCGTCACGAGTGCATCACCAGCGCCTTGAAGAATCCGCTTGACGTCGTTCTCGAGCTTGCCAAACGAAGTGACGCCTCCCTTGAAATTGGGTCCGGCCTTCACTTTCTTCGTCACCAGCAGGGTCGCGGAGAGATACAGGTTCTTGGGCCAAAAATGGGGCGCGAGCACCTCTTTGACGAAGCGCTCTTCGGTTTGGCCTTCGACCAACAAGATTGCCCGCTTGGTCACGGACGCGCCCCAATGATGTTCTTTTCCCAGAGCTCCCCGAGCGAGTACTCGTCAGACCACGCGGACATGTCCTCGGAGGAGAGCTGTTTGAACACGCTCTGACCATCGTCGCGCTCGACCGTCCACACGTCCTCAGGAGTAAATTGGTTGATGAGAGTGACGGACTGCGTGGCTGCAATTATTTGAATCTGCGACGCCGCAGCGGACATCATGCTCGCGAGGTCCGTGATCGCGGCTGGGTGCAGGCCGAGCTCGGGTTCGTCGAGCAGGATCAAGCCAGGCGGGGCGGGCTGGAGCAGGAGGGTAGCGAGGCAGATGAAGCGCAGGCTACCGTCGGACAGCGCAGAGGCCTTGAAGAAGGCGTCACGGCCCCGCTCCTTCCATTCGAGCTGGATTCGGGACGGGTTGAGGCGCGAGGGGGCGAGGTCGAAGCGATCGAAGAACGGCGCGACCTGTCGGACCGCACCTTCGATCGTGGCGAAGTTGTCGGGGTGCCTCTGCGCCAGAAAATACAGGTAGGCTGGGAGGTTGTCAGCGTTCGCGCGGAGGAATCGATTGTCATCGATCTCGCACAGCTGCTTCATTGGCGCTGTCGCCCCGGTGTCGTGAAAGTGATAGATCCGGTAGCCCTCGAGGTCCTGAAGCGCCTGACGAGCACACAGGTGTGAGTGGGCCCGAAGCTGGGACTCGTCCGAATGCAGGCCGATGTCGAGTTCGTAGGGTTCACGATACTTTTCGCGTTCGTGATAGAACGCCTGCTCGCGCGCGATGATCAGTCGGTTGTCTTGCGTTGGCACCAAGTCCACGGAGTAGCCGTTGGCGCGATTTCCTTCAGCGAAGTCTAGATTGATGTGCAGCGTGTCGGTGTGCTTGCGTCCAAAGTGCAGCAGCGCGTCGGGTCCACCTTTGGTCGCGGTATAGCCAGCCAAATTCTGCGTGACGATCTCGCGCAGGAGCCGGAAGACCCCGACAAAGTTCGACTTGCCGACGCCGTTGGCCCCGATCAGGATGTTCAACGGTGCGAGCGCCAGGGTCTGATCGCGGATCGACTTGAAGCCCTGGATCGTCAATTTCTCGAGTTTGCGCACGCGTACCTTGCCCGTGGCGGGTCGCCGCGCAGGCTACCAGATCCCTACAAGAACGGCACGTCGCCGACGCTGGCGGGCAGCTCGGTGTCGCCGATCGTGATCGTGTTGCCGTAGCCAAGCTGGCCCTGCGCGCCGCGGCCCCAGCAGCGGACCGCGTGGTTGCTCAGCACCACGCAATTGTGCTGGTACGAACTCGAGATCCGCGTGACCAAGCCGCCGATCTCGACCAGGGCGACGGCGCTGGGCAGCTCGTCGTCGCCGATCGTGATCGTGTTGCCGTAGCCAAGCTGGCCGCCGTCGCTGCGGCCCCAGCAGCGGACGGCGCCGTCGTCCAACAGCGCGCAGGTGTGGGTGTCGCCAAGCGCCAGAGCGGTGACGAGGCCGCCGCCGAGATCGACGTCGCCGACGCTGCTGGGCGGCTCGTCGTCGCCGATCGTGTTGGTGTCTCCGTAGCCGAGCCGACCGAACCCGCCGTTGCCCCAGCAGCGCACGGCTTGGGTGTCCGTGATCACGCAGGTGTGCTGCCAGCCGGTCGCCACGAAAGTTGCGACGGCGCCAACGTCGACCGGACCGACCGAGACCGGGAGCTCGTTGTCGCCAACGTGGGCCGTGTTGGCGTAGCCGAGCTGGCCGTTGCTGTTCTGGCCCCAACACAGCACCTCGCCGGTATCGAGCAGCGCGCAGGTGTGGACGGCCCCGGCGGCGATCTGCACGGCGGTGCCGCCGAGGTTGACCGGGCCGACGGCGCTGGGGAGCTCGTTGTCACCAATGAAGGTGGTGTTGCCGAGGCCGAGCTTGCCGACGGTGCCCGAGCCCCAGCAGCGGACGGCGCCGCCTTCGATCAGCGCGCAGGTGTGCTCGGTGGCGGCGACGACCGCCGTGACGCTGCCGGGGATGTCGACGTCCCCGGCGCTGGCGGGGTCCTCGTCGTCGCCGATGTTCTGGGTGTTGCCGTAGCCAAGCGCCCCGCTGGCGCCGATCCCCCAGCAGCGCAGCTTGCCGGTGTCGAGGATGGCGCAGGTATGCAGGAACCCAGCCGTGACGGCGACCGCGGGCGCGCCAACGACGACGGGCGCGACGGTGTTGGGCAGCTCGTTGTCGCCGATCGTGCCGGCGCCGGGCAGGCCCAGCTGACCGAAGTTGTTGGCGCCCCAGCAGTGGATCTCGTGGTCGAGGCTGAGCGCGCAGGTGTGGCGGCTGCCGGCGGTGACCTCGAGCGCGCCCGGGGTTGGCAGGCACGTGGCGTCGCAGCCGTCGCCGTCGATCAGGTTGCCGTCGTCGCACAGCTCGCCCGCGTCGGGCTGCACGAACCCGTCGCCGCACGCGGCCAGCTCGCAGATCTGGGTGCAGGCGTCGGTGTCGTCTGTGTTGGCGTCGTCGCAGGCCTCGACGCCCTCGTGGACGAAGCCGTCGCCGCAGCTGGCCGCGACGCAGTCACTCAGGCACGCGTCGGTGTCGTCGGCGTTGCCGTCGTCGCACGGTTCGACGCCCGCGTGGACGAAGCCGTCGCCGCAGCTGGCCGCGACGCAGTCACTCAGGCACGCGTCGGTGTCGTCTGCGTTGGCGTCGTCACAGGCCTCGACGCCCGCGTGGACGAAGCCGTCGCCGCAGCTGGCCTGCGCGCAGGTCGAGAGGCAGTCGTCGGTGTCGTCGGTGTTGGCGTCGTCGCACTGCTCGGGCGGCTGGACGACCCCGTCGCCGCAAGTCGTGGGCACGCAGGCGTTGCTGCACGCGTCGGCGTTGTCTTGGTTGCCGTCGTCGCAGGTCTCGCCGGGGCCGACGAAGCCGTCGCCGCAGCTGGCTTGCACGCAGCCCTGCACGCAGGTGTCGGTGTTGTCTTGGTTGCCGTCGTCGCACTGCTCGGGCTCCTGCACGATCCCATCGCCGCAGCTGGAGCTCACGCAGATCTCCTCGACGCACGCCAGCCCAGGGTCACAAGCGAGCTGGTCACAGCCGCAGTCTTCGCTGCCAAGCCGGCACGCGTCCCCGGACTCGGAGCCAGCCTCGCCCTCGTCGCCGAAGACCTCGGGCTCGCCGCAAGCGGCCAACAACATCGAACAGATGACGAGCAACCGACGGTCGAGCATCGAGGCACACTACCAGGACCATCCAGACCGCAGCGAGCGGGCTCCCGCTGGGGTCTGGCTGGTGTCGGCGAGCTGAGAAACCATCTGTCGGCTCCTATACAATGGTGTCGTGGCGACCCAACACCTCGTGCTCGTTCCTGGCTTCTTCGGGTTCGTGAACTTTGGTCCCCTGATCTACTTCGCCCACGTCCGCGAGCTGCTCGAGAGCGAGTTTCGGGCGCGGGGCTGCGACGTTCGGGTGCATCGGGTCCGCACGCATCCGGTCGCGTCGCTGCGCCAGCGCGCTCGAGATCTGCGCGACGTGATCGCCGAGCTGCCCGACGACGGCCCGGTCCACGTCGTTGGCCACAGCACCGGTGGGCTCGACGCGCGCTTGGTCACCAGCCCCGGGGTGGATCTCGGCCCCGGCGAGGTCGAGGTCCACGCGGCCAGGGTTCGCAGCGTGATCTCGGTCTGCACCCCGCACCGCGGCTCGCCGCTCGCGGGTCACCTCGCCGGGATGATCGGCGAGCCGCTGCTGCGCTCGGTCTCGATCTTGACGGTGCTGTTTCTGCGGCACGGCAAGGTCCCGGCTCACTTGGCGCTGCGCCTGGCGCGGGTGCTGGTGGGCGAGGGGCTGCTGCCGAACACGCCGGTGCACGTGGTGCTGCAGACCCTCGAGCGCGAGGCCGCCGACGCCCTCGAACAAGACTGCAAGACCGAGGACGAGCGGCTCTCGGTCGCGGACTTCATGCGCGAGCTTCGAACCGAGCCGCACCTGATCCCGCAGCTGATGCCGCAGGCGCTCGACCTGTTCAACGCGGGCGTCTCCGAGCGACCCGGGGTCCGCTATGGATCCGTTGTCGCCCGGTGCCCGGCGCCCAACTTGCGCTCGCAGCTGCGGGTGAGCGGGGGCCCCTACGAGCACGCGACCCATGCCTTCTTGCAGTGGCTGTACCGGCGCGCGACCCCGCTCTCGCCGGACTTTCACGTGCCCTTTGACGAGCAACAGCGCGGAGCCATGCGCGCGGCTTGGGGGGCGTTGCCCACCGCGGCCGACAACGACGGGATGGTGCCAACGGCTTCGCAGGTCCACGGGCGGATCATTCACGTGGCGACGGCCGATCACCTCGACGTGATCGGGCATCTACACGATCCCAACCACGAGCCCGCGCACCACGACTGGATCTCCTCGGGCTCGGGGTTTGGCCACAAGAGCTTCGAGGCGCTGTGGACGGACGTCGCGGGGGCGATCCTCGAGGCGTCTCCATAGCGCGGGTTCGCGGCCGCGCGCGCGCGCGGGACGGGAGGAGATCTCCCGGCCGTCGTCAGCTCACCCGAGCCGACAACCTTGGCTGATCCGGAGCCGGATCGAAAAAAAATCTCTCGGAGGGGGTCACAGCAGGATCAACTCGACGCGAAATGCCGACAACAGAAAAAGTGGCAGTTTCATTTGGGGCACACGTCAAGCGTCTCCGCGAAGTCCGACGGCTCACTCAAGAAGAGTTGGCGGAACGGAGCGGGCTCGCAGCCGACACAATCAGGCGCCTGGAGCATCAGGACTTCTCGCCCTCCCTCCGAACCTTGCGAAAGGTGTGTAGGGGCCTGGGTTTGTCGGTTGCGGCCATGTTTACCTCCTTCGAGCTCGAGGGCGTCCCGGAGGAGATCGCCCGGATCAACGGCCTGTTGGTCGGGCGCTCTCCCGCCGAGCTCAAATTGGTCGAGCGGGTACTCGCGACATTGTTCGAAGAACTCGACCGCGGTCCCGGGTCGGGGGCCGAATCGAGTTAGCGCATCGGATCGCTATCAGTGCGCAGGGATCGCGATCCCTGCGCAGGGATCGCGATCCCTGCGCACGGGATCGCGATCCCTGCGCACGGGATCGCGATCCCTGCGCATCGGATCGCGATCCTTGCGCATCGGATCGCGATCCTTGCGCATCGGATCGCGATCCCTGCGCACTGGATCGCGATCAGTGCGCACCGCTTGGCGGCGTTTGGCGAAGTGTCGCGAACGTGAGCGAGCTGTCGTCAGGCTGTGCGCATATGACTTGACGTCGGCGCGGCGAGCGTTGTTGGTTGGCGCGCGAGTCGGTAGTCTGCGTCCATGAAGCGGGCTGCTCAGGTGGTCTTTGCAACGGTCTGGTGGCTGACCTTCGCGCTCGTGTGTGCGGTGATGTTTGTCGGCGCGACCGTGTGCTTCATGGTGACCGTGCCGTTCGACAAGCGCCGCGTGATCCAGCATCTGTACTCGTGCTTCTGGGCGCAGATCATGTTCTACCTCAACCCGTTTTGGCGGCTGCGGATCACGGGCCGCAGCAAGCTGCCGTGGCGTGGCAAGGCCGTGCTGGTCTCGAACCACGAGTCGCTCGGGGACATCTTGGTGCTGTTCGGGCTGTATCGTCCTTACAAGTGGGTCAGCAAGGCGGCGGTGTTTCGGTCGCCGTTCTTGGGTTGGAACATGCACTACAACGGCTACGTCCCGCTGCGCCGCGGCGACAAGGCCAGCATCGTGGAAATGAGCAAGCGCTGTCACGCGTGGCTCGACATGGACATGCCGATCCTGATGTTTCCAGAAGGCACCCGCTCCCCCGACGCGGAGGTCAAGGCGTTCAAGGACGGGGCGTTTCGTCTGGCGGTAGAGGCCAATTGTCCGCTGTACCCGATCGTGCTGGTGGGCACCTCCGACACGCTGCCCAAGCACGGCTTGATGGTGAAGATCGCCGCCAAGTGTCATGTGCAGGTGATGGATCCGGTGGATCCGCAACAATTCAAGGGCGATGTCGCGGCGTTCCGCGACCACGTGCGCGAGCTGATCATCGCCGAGAAGGCGCGGATCTTGGCTGCACGCTGACGCACGCAAAGAACGCCGGAACATGGCCGGAAGATGGCGTTGCTCTTGGTCGCAACGACGACATGCTTGGATTCGCGCACGCAGTTGTGAGGCCCGCAGGGCCGCGCGAAGGAACAAGATGCCAAGCCGACTCGAGTCATTCTTTGCCAGCGTCACCGCCTTGCTGGTGGTCATGTTGCCCGGCCTCGCCTTCGCAGGCCCGCCAGGTGGGTCGCCGCCTGCCGAGCAAGTCGTCGTGGACCCGGGCCCGCCCGGTGTTTTAACAGTGCGGTGGTGGAGAGAGCTGCTGGGCCCGGTTGCGACTGATGACGTCGTGCAGCTGGGCTGGCGCTTGCTCGCGGGCGTGTTGCTGTTCATCGGCGGCTGGCTGATCGCAAAGTTGTTGGCGTGGGTGGTCTATCGCGTGCTGGTCAAGACCAGCTTCGACGACAGGCTCGCCAGGCGGCTTGGAATCGAGACGCTGGTCCAAGACACGAAGCGCGTGGACGGGACCCCGGCGGATCCCAACCGGCTCGAGCGGGTCACGGCCAGGGTCGTGTTCTATCTGTTGATGGCGCTCGTGGTCGTCGCCGTGCTCGAGTTTGCCGGGCTCGAGCAGGTCGCCGCGCCCATTCAGGGCTTCGTTGCGACCGTGGCCCAGGCGCTGCCGCTGATCGGCAAGGCGTTGTTGATCTTGTTCGTGGCCTACGTCGTCGCGCTGCTCTCGAGCAAGGTCGTCGTCAAGGCGCTGCAGGTCATGGGTATCGACAAGCGCTTCGCCGAGCTCGACGAGAGCCCCGCGGAAGCGCTGGAGCCGGCGGGCGTCCCACCAGCGGTTCGCGTGGACGCAGCTGGCGTGGACACAGCTGGCGAGGTCACGCCAGTCGGGAAGCTTCGGTTCTCGCAGGCCGTCGGCAAGGTCGTGTTCTGGCTGGTCATCCTGCTGGGCCTGGCCGGGGCCGTT
Organism: Enhygromyxa salina; assembly: GCF_000737335.2. Lineage (GTDB taxonomy): Bacteria > Myxococcota_A > Polyangia > Nannocystales > Nannocystaceae > Plesiocystis > Plesiocystis salina_C. Next base: position 81,051 of record NZ_JMCC02000029.1, read on the forward strand.
GACGCCCTGCAGATCCCCGCGATCTCGCGCCCGCTCAGCAACGTGATCAACTCGGTCATGAGCCTGCTGCCGGCGCTGGGTGTCGCGGCGTTGATCGGGATCGGCGGGTGGATCCTGTCCAAGATCGTGAGGCTCGTGGTCACCCGCGCGCTCGAGTCTTTGGGGTTTGACACCCTGGTCGCCAAGCTGCGGCTTTCGGGTCTGTTCGGCAGCTCGACGCCGAGCAAGGTCGCCGGCTGGCTAGCGATGGCGTTCATCCTGATCGAGACCGCGATCGCGGCGCTCGAGGCGGTCGGGCTCGAGACCCTGTCGGTGCCAATGGCCGCCATGATGGCGCAGTTTTGGCTGGTCCTCCCTTCGCTGTTGCTCGCGATCGTGATCGTGGTCGTGGGTGTGTTCATTGGCCGGCTCGCGCGTGGCATCACCCAGCGGACCCTCGAGGGCGTCGGCTTTGATCGCTGGATGGACAAGATCGGGTTTGGCCACATCACCGAGCGCGAAGATGATCTGGCCAAGCCTTCGGGGCTCGTCGGGTTTGTGGTCCAGGTCGGGATCGTGCTGCTCGCGACCGTGCAGGCGTTCACCAGCTTGGGGCTGCACCTGTGGGCCAGCTATCTGGACGCGCTGTTGCTGTTCGCGGTCACGCGGGCCGCGGTCGCGCTGGTGATCGTTGGGATTGGGTTCGCCGTCGGCAAGTACGTGCGGGATCTAATCGAGGCGCGGCAGCGGGCCGGTCAGCCCAAGCCTGGCCCCGGTGTGGACCCGCGCCCGGTGTGGATCGCCGAGTTTGCCCGCTACGTCGTGCTGGTGTTCGCCGTCACGATGGCCGTGCATCAGCTCGGCTTCGCGGATGACTTCGTGCTGCTGAGCTTCGCCCTCTTGTTTGGCGCGCTGTGTCTGGCGGGGGCGCTGGCGTTTGGGCTTGGCGGGCGGGAGGTCGCTGGCGAGATCGTCCGCGAGCGCTACCGCAAGGCCAAGCACGGCAGCGTGATCATGTCGAAGCCCCCCGGCGAGTAGCTGCGACCTGTGAGTCGCTGCTATCGCAGCAATCTCGAGAGCGTACCCGGCGCAGGCCTGGTGCGCTCTGTGCGTTCGTAACCGTGTAGCGATGTGGTCGTACGTGCGCGGTGACAGACCACAAATGCGATACTCGAGCGGACGTGTCGATCCACCCGAGCTTCGCACGTCGACATGTCGGAGCCCTCCCATGACCGTACGCGAGACCGCCGCCTACCCGCCTGGATCAGCGCCGCGCGCCAGCGCGACGCCACAGACCGATGCTGCCACGCTGTTTGCCCCTCAGACCCAGCAGACGCTGGTCGCAGACGCGTCGCAAGAGACGCTGGTCGCCGATCGCCAGACCGACTCCATGCAGCAGACGCTGATCGCCGGCGACAGCGGTGGCAAGTCGGGGCCCGGCCAGACGCTCTCGGGGGCGACCCGGGGCCACGCGACCGTGCTGCCAGACGTGCGCAGCGAGGGCGACCGGCTGATCATCGTGCCGCGGGATCAGACCCGCTACGAAGGGGACAAGCTGCTCGGGCGGGGCGGCATGGGTGAGGTCAAGCTCGCCCACGATCACGACATTGGCCGCAAGGTCGCCGTCAAGCGCCTGCTCGATGACACCGACCCGCACGCGGTCGCGCGCTTCATCGACGAGGTCCGCACGGTCGGCAGCCTCGAGCACCCCAACATCGTGCCGATCCACGACGTTGGCGTCGACGAGGACGGGGCTTTGTTCTTTGTCATGAAGTACGTCGAGGGCGAGACCCTCAGCTCGATCGTTCAAAAGCTGGCCGCGGGCGACGCTGGCTACCACAAGCGCTACAGCTTCGAAGCCCGGCTGGATCTGTTCGCGGGCCTGCTGCGGGCCCTGCAGTACGCACACAGTCAGGGGCTCGTGCATCGGGACGTCAAGCCAGAGAACATCATGGTGGGGCGCTACGGTGAGGTGGTGCTGATGGACTGGGGCATCGCGCATCTGATGCGCACCGAAGATCGGGCTGGCAACCTGGCCGCGCTGGATCGGGCCTCGACTGAGACAGTGGACGGCGCCGTGGTCGGCACGCCGCAGTACATGTCACCCGAGCAGGCGACCGGGCAGGTGGCCGATCTCGACGGGCGCAGCGATCTCTACAGCGCGTTCGTGGTGCTCTACGAGTTGCTGACGTTGGTGCCCTACGTCGAGGCCAAGCAGACGGCGATGCAGACCGTGCTCGCCGCGGAGGAGCGGTCGTTGGCGTCGGGGGTCGATCACAACTTCGAGAACCCCCATCAGGCCGCCGTGCCGGTCGAGCTGAGGTACTTCTTGCGGCAGGGGCTCGCGCACGACAAGAACCAGCGCTACGCGGACGCGCTCGAGGCGATCGAGACCCTCGAGCTCGTGCGGGCCGGCGACTTTGCCGTGACCTGCCCGGTCACGTTCATGAAGTCCAACAGCACCAAGATGGGTCGGTTCATGGATCGGCACCCAGCCGGATCCATGATGTTCGCCACCATGTCGGCGCTGGCGTTCTTGGGTGGCGTCGCTGGCTGGGTCATGTGGGCGATCGGTTGATCGCGGCCGCCACGGCGGCGTCCCAGTCGATGTCGGTGCGGACGCCCACGTAGGAAGGGAAGCGTGGGACGCCCGCGTCGGTGAGCTCTTGATAGCGGACCGTGATGATCTCGCCGCTGCTTGGCGGGTTGTCGCGCTCGGCGTCGGACAGCCCCGTGCCAACCTTGAACCGGGTGCCGTTGGGGAGCTCGAGCAGCAGGGCCCCGAGCCGGCCTTTGTGGCGGCCGGTGCCTGGCTGGTGGCCAATGATCCGGGCCTCGGTGTCGAAGAAGGTCTTGACCTTGAGCAGGGTGTCGGACCGGCCTGCGATGTAGTTTGAGCCGGGCTTGCGCAACATCAGGCCTTCGCCGCCCAGCGCCTCGACCCGCTTCAGCTCGGCCTGCATGTCGTCGACGCCGGTGCACACGCGATGCTCGAGGACGTTGGCGTGGGCCCACGGCTGCTTGCGGAAGTGATCCTCGAGCTGGGCGATGCGCCCCTCGAAGCCCGCGTTGAGACCGGGTCCGTCGAAGATCACGAACGAGAGCCCGCGCCAGGCCGCGCCCGCGTCGGCCCGCCGGGCGATCGAGACGGCCTGCGCAAACTTGCCGCGGCCGGCGAACAGCTCACCGTCGAGCGGGAACGAGGGCAACCCTTCAATGAACCACTCCGGGGCCAAGTAGGCGTTGCCAAGCCGCGACACGAAGCCCTTGCCGTCCCAGTAGGCCCGCACGCCGTCGAGCTTCTCGCTCATCCACCACCCGGTTGGATCTTGCTGCTCCCAGCGGTGCGCGAGCAGCAACGCGGGCGCGTCCGATGGGGTGACGGCGCGCTGCGGGAGCGTGCCGCCCTGGGCTTGCAGCCGGTCTTGCTCGGCAGCCTCACCCCGCAGGTTTCGAAGGTGCTTGCAGGTCCGGCGATCGATCGCCAGCGATTGGTTGCGCCACGCCGGGCAGGTGCACGAGTACACGCCGCCGACGTTGCGCAGCGTGTAGACGCTCGAGCCCGAGCCTTTGACGGTCGTCTCGGCGCCGTCGGGTAGCGGATCCGGGCTTGCGGAGCCCTGCGGCGCGGCGGAGCTCTGCGGCGCCGCAGAACTCTGCGGCGCGGCGGAGCCCTGCGGCGCGGCAGAGCTCTGCGGCGCGGCAGCGGGCGGAGCTGCGGCAGCGGGCGGGGCTGCGGCAGAGACTGGAGCCGCCGCGAGCTGCGCCGCTGCGCCGACGCTAGCCGTGTCGGCGGTGCCCTGCTCGACGTAGCCTTTGCCGGTCTTCGCCAGGATCTGCTTGTCCGCGTCCGCTTCGGCCTTGGCGGGCGTCGGGTAGCTCTTGGTCTTCGACTGGCCGTCGGTCCCGATCCGCCCCCACTGCGTGGTGACCTCGTTGCCTTGCTGATCGATCTGCCAGAACTTGTTCGATTTTTGATCGCGGTATTCGAAGCGGCGCATGGGTAGAAGCCGCGAGTATACGCGTGTTCGCGAGTGGCAACATTGACTCCATCAGTCGTCATGACCCCCACAGGCGGCTTCACTCGCCCCCGCCGTCGCTCGAGTCGGTGTTGGTGGGCGGGGTTGAAGCTGGCACGTGGGGCGGCTCGTTGGACTCGGCTGACCCGAGCGAGTGGGGCGTTGGCGCGATCCATGCGAGCGCGACCAGGAGCGCGCCCACGCCCGCCAGCATCGCGAGCTCGCGGGCGCTGAGCGGAGGGTCGTCGGCCACGCTCACGGGCGGCGCAGGCCGCCGAAGCACACGAGCAAAGACCCGCGCCCACGGGTAGCTCCAGGCCACGAGCAAGACCGTGGCCATGACGTACATGATGTGGAGGAAGGCCAGGGTCCCCACGTGGAAGCTGATCAACAAGGTCCCCCAGATCATCCGCCCGCGCGGGCCCGTCAGGTAGATCCACGCGCCGGCTTGGATCACCACGACCGAGAGCGCCAGGCCGACGCCGATCTGCGGGTGCGTGACAACCAGCTGGGCGATCCGCCCGATGATCGAGGTGTCATCGATGTGGTGATGGTGCAGGACGTAGATCTGGAACGAGTGATCATCGAACAACCCGCCGGCCATCAGCTTTTGCAGCCCCGCGTTGGCGTAGGTCGCAGCCAACGCAGCCGCAGCCCCGGCTTCGGCCAGGCGTTCGCTGCGATCATCGTTGGCGCCGCGCGACCGGGCGAAGATCAGCCCGCACAGCCAGCCAAACAGCGCCGCGCCCACGCTGTAAAAGCGGCGGCGATGCTCGCCCACGTGGGCGGCCATCGCCTCGACGAGCACCGCCATCGCTACCAGCGCCAACAGCCCAAACCACAGCTGCGTGCGCTTGCCCCGAGCGAGGCCAGCGATGCCAACCAGCGCGAGCCCGCACAGCGCGACGATCGGCCAGACCAGCCCGTCGAGCGTGACCAACCACGCCGGGGACCAAGCGGGCGAGTCCTCGGGCGGGGGGATGAGGAAAAAATTCTCGACCACGCCATACAGGCTGATCAACAGCACGATCGCCAGCACCCAGCGCAACCCGGGCCGGCCGCCATCACCGTGGACAGACGCGCTCATGGTCAATCCAATTGCGCCGTGCACTTGGCCACGGGACAGTCGAGCTCGCGGATCTGATCGCCCTCGAGCCTCCAGGTGCGGACGATCAATTCGACGGGCTCGGCGACGGCGTGGGGGGCAGCAGGGTTGTCGCGGATGTGGTCGAGCGCCTCTTTGACCAGGTAGCCGGTTGGTTGACCGGTCCGACCGTCGGGGCAGATCGTCTGCTCGAGGTCGTCGAAGCTCAGATCCGCCGCGCACGTCCAGCTCTCGTAGCGCTCGATCTCGCGCCGCTCCCCGGCTTGATCCTTGACGACCAAGCGCGCGCCAAAATTGGGCGCGTCCTCGGAGTACATTGGGAAGGTCGAGAACGGATAGGCGTTGGTCACACCGATCGCCGCGCCCGAGTAGCAAGTGAACACCACGATCGCCAGGCCCAGGCGCTCGCGCACGCGCGTCATGGCCCGCACACCTGGCGTCGTGCTTTGTGAGTCACTTGCATCGCTGGCTTCCAACGGGCTCATGGCGCTGCCCAGATCAGCACCGTGGTGTCGGCGCTCGCGCTGGCAAAATTGCCGCCGTCGGGCGAGAACGCGGCGTCGGTCACCGCGTCGGTGTGGCCCAGGAACCCGCGCACGATCCCGCCGCTGTTGACGTCGATCAGCGCCACGGAAAACTCGCTGCCCTCGAACTCGCCGGTCGCCAACATCAAGTTGCCGTCGGCCCCAAACCCGAACGGGTGCGCGACTGGGATCGTGGCGCTGCGCTTGCCGGTCGCGGTCGCGAAGATGCCCAGCTGCCCGGCCCCGATCCGGGCGGCCACGCGCTCGCCGTTGCCGCTATAGGCCAGGCTCGCGGGCGCCTCGCTGGCCTCGATCGTCCGCTGGACCTTGCCGGTTTGAGCGTCGATCAAGCGCACGCGCCCGTCGGCCCAACCCGAGGCCAGGCGCAGCCCGTTGGCGCTGAGCTGTAGACACGAGACCCCGGCGCCGCGGTGCTTGACGTGTCGACGCTCGGCCCCGTCGGCGGTCCAGATCCGCAGGCCATCGTCACCGCCCGAGGCGATGGTGGTCGCGTCGGCGGACACACCGACCGCCAGGACAGGGGCTTCGTGGCTGAGCCGGAGCCGGAGCTCGCCGGTGTCGCCGTCGAACACGTGGACCTCGTGCTCGGCGTTGGCGACCAAGGTGGCGCCGTTGGCACTGACGCCAACGCGAGCCGCCGGACCTGGCGAGCCCTGGACCGTCCGCGTGAGCGTGTGGCTGTGAGCGTCCCAGATGCGCCGCTTGCCGTCGCTCGAGGCGGTGACGATGACAGCACCATCGGCCGACCACGCGAGGTCGGTGACGGGGGCGTCGTGGACCAGCCGCGCGAGCGTGAACACGGGCAGCGGCTCGGGCGGCGGCTCAGCGGGCGCGGGCGGTTCAGCGGGCGGAGCCAGCTCGGCAGGCGGTGCTTGGGGCGTTGCCGCGGACGGGGGGCCGTTGGCGGACGCAGGCTTGGCTGGAGCAGGCGCGCGCTCGACTGACGGTTCACATCCGGTTGGCAACGTGATCGACAGCGCCAGCGCGACCTTCCCGAACCTGTTCACGCGCGGATGCTACCCCCAAGTCGGCGCTCGTGCGGCCTGAACGGCGAGCCTGGCCAATCTGCCCCCTCGTGTGCCCAGCTGGGTCGCCCGGGCGCGGGCTCACGAAATTTGTTTCCCCACAGTCAGCTCCAGTCAGAAGTGCTATGTTGGCGCCCTTGCCACGCGCGTCGGAGATCTTCGTGAATACACATCAGCTCGTCATTCTCACTAGCATCACCGCCCTGCTCTCGATCTCCGCGTGCGATAGCGGCAGCGACGACGCGGGTCTGATCGCGGACGCCGGCAGCGAAGAAGACAGCACCGGCGACGGCGACACCGAGACGGGTGAGACCGGCGAGCCCGAAGATCCCGACAGCGATCAAGATGGCCTGACCGACGCCCAAGAAGCCGAGCTCGGGACCGACCCCAACAAAAAAGACACCGACGCAGACAATTATTGGGACAGCTGGGAGCTGCTCGAGGGCACCGATCCGCTCGACAAGGCCAGCCGCATCTACCAAGGTTTTTGGCCTTACAGCCCGACCAAGAACGAGCTGCCCCAGGGCAGCTGGGACACGTCAACGACCGAGCCGCTCAGCCCGTTCCCGCGCGCGGAATTTCTCGACCAGCACGGCGACATGGTCGACATCTACGACTTCAACAACTTCACGATCAACGAGACGGGCGAGCCCTCGTACATGATCATCGACATGTCGGCGCAGTGGTGCGGGCCCTGCCACAACATGGCAGAGTGGATCTCGGGGGCCGACACCGCCGAGACAGCCTCGCTGCAGCAGACCTACCCAACGGTGCGCGACAAGGTCTACAGCCTGCGGATCTGGTGGATCACCGTGATCGTCGAGGACGCGGGGGGCGGGCCGCCCACGCTGTCGGACGCGGAGTCCTGGTACTCGATCCACCAGGACAACCACATCCCGGTGCTCGTTGACGAGACCCAGGGCGTCCGCAACATTTACAACGGCGGCCAGTACCCGTTCTTCTTCTTGCTCGATCCAAACATGGCGGTCGAGTACTGGGGCGTCCCAGGGCCCGGCGACAACCCGTTCTTGGCCCTGTGGTTCGTCGAGCAATACCTGTAGAGCCGGCTGGAGCTTGGCCATGCGCACGGGCCTGAGCCGGAGCCTGACTCGGGTCTGGTCCGCGCGGTTGATCCGCGCGGCGCGACCATGAGCGAGCGCGCGACACGAGAGGCGGCGCAGCTCAGCGTCGAGCTCGAGGCCAAGCTGCTCGCGCGCTTGGTCCAAGAGTGGCGCGGCATCAACTACGCCTACTTCAAGAGCGCGCTGAGGATCCCCGTGATCCGCCTGTCCGACGGGCCCGAGCTGGCCCACTGGAGCCTTGGCCTGCGCAGCCTCGAGATCTCGCGGGTCTTGGTGCTGGAGTACGACTGGGGCGAGGTGCTCGAGACCCTCAAGCGCGAGGTCGTCGTGCAGTTCATCGACGAGCGCCTGAGCGTCGACGAGCGCCGGCATGGGCCAACCTATCGGCGGATCTGCGCGCGGCTGGGCATCGGCACCCGCCCAACCGGCAAGCCTCGTCCAGACCAAGGCATCGACCCGCGGGATCCCTCCAGTCGAGCGGTCAGCAGGATCCACAAGCTGCTCGCGCTCGCCCAGAGCCCCAACCGCCACGAAGCCGAGGCCGCGGCCGCGACGGCCCGGCGGCTCATGTTCAAGTTCAACATGCCCGCGCCGTCCGAGCGTCCGGGATCACAGCCTGAACAGGCCGACCGCCCGCGCTATGGCTTTCGCCGGCTCGGGCGCCCTGTGGGACCGCTGTGGGAGCACGACCGGCGCCTCGCCAAGATCCTCAACGAGTACTTCTTCGTCGAGAGCGCGTGGCTGCCGGTCTATCTGCCCCGCGAGGGCAAGCGCGGCAGCGTGCTCGAGGTCTGCGGGCTCGAGGCCAATCTGCTGATCGCCGAGCACGTCCACGCGTTCGCACGCCAGACCGCGCAGCGCCTGTGGGCCGAGTACGCGCGCTCGACCGCGGGCGCGGGCCCCGGTGATCGCCTGGCGTTCTTGGCCGGCGTCATGAAGGGCTTCGAGACCAAGCTGGCGGCGCAAAACCAACAGCTGCAAGTAGAAGGATTGGTCTGGGTGCCGGCGCCGGATCTCGGCGTGTATTTTCGGCGACGCAACCCAACACTGCAATACGTGCAGCCCGGGGATGCTCGGCACAATCACGCGTTCGAGCAAGGCAGCAAGGCAGGGTTGGCGATTGTGCTATCGCAGCCGGTTGGGTCTGGGTCTGGGTCTGGGTCGGGCGCGCGGCCCAAAGCCCTGAACGCCGCGCGCTCCCCAGCGGACAAACGATGAACATGGCCGAAGGGCCACTGCACCCCTCGGCCATGTCGCGGCGAAGATCTGCGCTCAGCTCTTCTGGAAGGTCACGAGCCAGGACTTGCTCTTGTTCTGCCCCAACTTCTCCGAGACACGAAACTGGTCCTTTCCGTTGACCTCGATCAGAAACTCGATCTGGCCGCCGCCGGAGCAATTGATGGCGGTCATCAACATGTCGTGGCTGCTCGATCGAAACGCCGGCGTCAGGTCGATCTCGTCCTGGAACTTCAGATCGTAGTCTGTCATTCGCTCGTAGATCTTGCGTCGAACGGTGTTGCTCTCGGCCAGGTGACCCAGCAAGATGTTGTCGGCCCGCGTCACGGTCATGGTCACGCGATCCCCTTGTTTGTACTTCACTGTTGGCATGATGATTGTCTCCTGTTGATCGCTGATTACCGAATATTGGCGATACTTCGAACAACGACCATGGCTGGTATACTGTTTATCTGGTTGAAGGCTAGGCAATCATCGCGAAGAACATATGAAAAGTATTCGCCATGTTTGTCCGTACGACCACGCTTTCGTTCGCGGCGGCGCGCTCGCCGAGCGCAGAGTCCAATTAATCAAATGCGGCCGCGACCGCCTGCACGACGGTCTCGACCTCGATCAGCTCGAGCCCGGCGCGGCTGGGCTTGGTGGGCTTGTTGGCTTTGCGGCCGCGCCCGCAGATGATCGCCCGCGTGAACCCGAGCCGGGCGGCCTCGGCCAGCCGCTCGTCCATTCGAGGTACGCGGCGCAGCTCGCCGGTCAGCCCAACCTCACCAATGATCACCGTGCCGGCTTGGATCGGCTTGCGCAGGTGCGAGCTGGCGACCGCGAGCAGCACCGCGAGATCGGCCGCCGGCTCGTTCAAGCGCAGGCCCCCGGCCACGTTCACGAACACGTCCTGGTCAACCACGAACAGCTCTGCGTGGCGATCGAGCACGGCCAGCAACATCGCGAGTCGGTTGGGGTCCGCGCCCACGCAGGTGCGCCGCGGATAGCCGCCGGGGCTGGGCCCGAGCAGCGCCTGGACCTCGAGCAGCAGCGGCCGCGAGCCCTCGAGCGAGGCCGTGACCGCCGAGCCGATCGCCTGCTCGGGGTGGTCGGCCAAGAACGCCTCGCTGGGGTTTTGTATCTCGCGCAGACCCAGGCCGGTCATCTCGAACACGCCGAGCTCGGCGGTGCTGCCAAACCGGTTCTTGCTGGCCCGCAGCATCCGCGTGGCCCGCTCTTCGTCGCCCTCGAAGCTGAGCACCGCGTCGACCATGTGCTCGAGCAAGCGCGGGCCGGCGAGCTGACCGTCCTTGGTCACGTGGCCCACGATCACCACTGGCACGTTGCTGGTCTTGGCCCAGCTCAGCAGGTGCCCGGTGACGCTGCGGATCTGGCTGATGTTGCCGGGCAGACCGTCTTGCGCGTCGCTGTAGACCGTCTGGATCGAGTCGACGACCAGCACGTCGGGGCGCTGCGTGGCGGCGTGATCCAAGATCGACTCGATGCGGGTCTCGGCGATCAGCAACAAGCGCTCGTCGCCCACGCGAAACTCACCGCCACGCAGGCGGGCAGCTCGCGCAGCGACCTGGGCGACCGACTCTTCGCCGCTCGCGTACAGGACCGTGCGGCCGCGCTTGCCCTCGCCGACCAGCGCCGCGCAAGCCTGCAGCAACAGCGTGGACTTGCCGATCCCCGGGGCCCCGCCAAGCAGGACGAGGCTGCCGGGCACCAAGCCGCCGCCGAGCACCCGATCGAATTCGCTGATCCCCGTGTGCAGCCGTAGCTCGCTGGCGGCGTTAGCCTGGGCATCGGTGACCGGGGTGGGCTTCGACTTGGCGCCCGGGGCTGCGAGCACGACCCGCTCGCCGGCCGCGGGCCGCTCGGTCTGCTCTTGGATCGTGTTCCACTCGCGGCAACCGGGGCACTGGCCGAACCACCCGTTGGTCGTGGCACCGCATGCGTTGCACGCCCACCGGGTCTTGGACTTGGTCTTGGCCATTGGCAGAGTGACTATCACAAGCCTGCGGCGACGGCCTCGCAAGACCCGAGGATGTTCGCCACAATACTGTCCAGATGGACGATCGACTTCGCCAGGCGGATGCACGGCTGCACCAGCAGCAAGCCGTCCGGGCGATGCAGGCGTCGAGTTGCTCTTTTGCGCCCCCGCGTCGGGCCGGCCCTTCGTCGCCTTCGATCGCCTCGAGCACCCCTGCGGTGTCGAGGTCCATTTTCAGCGCGAAGACAGCCCGCGCGATGCGGTCGTCGATCTGTTCGAGACCTTGGCGATCGACGATGGCGATGTTGGCCTGCACCCCGACTTGAACCCAGAGGAGCTGCCCCAGTGGGCGCTCTGGCGAGAGGACGACAACAACAACCGATTCGAGATCGAGCGCTATCGCTGCTATGCCAAGGCGGTCGAGCGAGCGCGCATTTTTACCGCCCGCGGTCACCGTCAATTCTATTGGGTCGACCCGGCCTGAGCGACTGGGTGAGCGACTGGGTCATCAACGGCGGCAGCGAACGCCGCCGCCGGGTTAGTCGTTCGCGGGCGGCGGTGGCTCGTGGACTTCGGTCGCGCCCACGACCTCGAGCACCCGCGCGAGCTTGGTGCCCTCGAGCAGCCGCGCCAGCACCTGCGCCACGCTCTCGCCGCCCAGGATCGCCAGCGGCGCCATGCTCTGGGCCATCTTCTCGGCCAGCGCCCGATCCCCAAACGCCTGCAGCGCGGCGATCAAGTCCGGTGAGATCGCCTGGGCCTTGTCGGCGACCGCCTTGACCTCGGCCTCGAGCTCGCGCAGGCGCATGGCCAGCTGCTTGTCCGAGGTCTCGAGCTCCTGCGCGCTGCTGCGCTTGCTCCGGGCCAGCTTGGCGTCGTGGACCGCGTCGACTGACTCCTGCTCGGCGCGCTCGGCCTCGAGCCTGCGCTTGCGGCTGTCGAGCTCGGCTTCGATCTTGGCCAGATCAAACCCGTGCAGCGCCTCGACTTCACTGCGCTGCAGGCCCAGCCGCTTTTGCTTGGTGCCGGCCTCGATCGCGTCGATCTCTTGCTTGATCGTCTCGCGCTCGCGGGTCTGCTCGAGCCGCCGCCGATCCCCCTCGAGCGTCAGCGTCTGCTCGACCACGGCGTGCTGGGCCTCGATCAGCAGCTTCTCGATCGCGTCGTCGCCGATCTCCACGTCGAGGACTTCGACGTCGTAGACCCGCATGCCGTTCTCTTCAAACCGCCGTCCGGGTCGCTTGCCGTCCTCACCCTGGGGCCCAAGCACGACGTCGCGGACGTCGCGGGCGACCTGGGGGTGGAAGCTCTGGACCGTGCGCTGCTTGATCGCCGCGCGCAGCAGCGAGCGCAGGTGCTCGGTCAGGAATTTCACGTAGTTCTCGACGTTGAACCAGTGCTGGGGGTCGCCCTCGAAATTGACCCGGTACGACAGCCGCACGCGAACCTGGACCAGGTCCGCGGTCTCGGCCTCGACCACGTCCGAGACCTTGTTGTAGAGCACGCGCAGGTACACCGTGCGCGCGAGCTTGTCGTCGGACTTGGGCGTGCCGGTGCTCAGCTCGGCAGCCTGCAGGACCTCGTCGTACTCGAGCATGTACGTGGCCGGCCCCACAACGACCTTGCGCTCGCCAGTCTTGCTGACCACCAACACCGCGTAGCCGGTCCACACGCCCACGCTCACGGCCCCGTCGTAGCGGGTGTCGAGCGTGATCGTGCGCGGCGGGGTGTAGGTCTGGCCACGATCGAAGTCGTCGCCCGCGTAGTCGTCGCTGACTTCCTTGCGGCGCTTGCCCTTCTTGGAAGCTGACTCCCCGAGCTCCGCGTCCTCGACGAAGTCGCGCTTGCCACCTTGGACGGCGGCCAGCCGGCGGTTGTGGGCGAGCGCCTCTTCGTTGCCGGGGAACCACAGCTGGACGTGGCGCGGATCCAGGATCCGCCGAACGATCACCTCGCGGCGTGGATCCGGCAAGAAGATGCTGGGCCCACGCTCGAGCCGGATGTGGCCGGTGTTGCGATCGAGCACGTAGCGGGCCTCGCCGGCTGGGATCGCGACGGCGTAGCTGATCGTGTGATCGCCATATTTGATCGCCGCGTGCTCGGGCCGCGGGAAGTAGATCATTTGATCTTTGCCGGTGATGAACAGCTCGTCGCCAACGTTGTGCGACGCGCCAGGCTGATCACCCTTGGGCTCGTCGCGGTAGGGCGCGATCACCTTGACGTAGATGCCGCTGTTCTCGTTGAGCTCGATCGCCCGGTACTTGTTGGCCCCGCCGCGCTCGACGAAGGTCTCGGTGGGGCTGGGAAACACGACCGCCGGCCCTTGCAGGTAGCTCTTGTTGCCGTCCTCGTCGAGCAAGATGCAGTACTCGAGGCGCTCGAGGGTCACCGCGTCGCGCACGTACTCGCCAGACTCGTCGGGCACGACCTCGATGCCGGTTGAAGGAATGTAGAACGACACGTCCGTGCCCTTGATGATCAGCTGCTGGCCCATTGTGAGATCCGGCGCGCTCGGGACCTCGGCCGGGGCGTCTTCGCCACCGGCGCTCTTGGACTTGATCACCGCGTTCTTCCAGTTGGCCTTGGCCGCCTCTTCGTCGTAGACGCGAACGATCAAGTACTGGTTCGAGCGCAGGTTGTGGCCCTGGATCGTCCGCACCATCTGCCCCGGCCACAGCGCGAACGCGGCCGGACCCGGGCGGTTGACCTTGCGCCCGATCTCGAGCTCGATGAGGTTGTTGATCGCCCCGGTCTTGGGGTGGGTGCCGTCCTTCGCCGGGTTCTTGAGCACCAGGTACCAACCCGCGGGCGCGACCGCGAACGCCCGGGTCGCGGCCTCGAGCGAGCACCGCTCGAAGCGCTTGGACTCGGGGTTGAAGACGACCGGCTGATCCGTGTTCGCGAGGCTGGTCTTGTACGGACCAATATAGGCGTTGATGTTGCCCTTGGTCTCGTCCGCGATGAAGGCGTACTCGTTGGGTGCGAGGATCAGATCACGTTCACGCGCGCGGTCGTTCATGGCGACGCCGAGCATACGCGCCGGGGATCAGGGCTGCTCGTGAGATCCGATCCAGTCCCGTGGGGCCAGCCGGGGCGGCGATCTCAGTCGGACAGCGAAGCCATGAGGCCCGCGATGCGAGCTCGCGTCGCGGTGATCAGCGGGTATTCGGCCTCGTCGCCGCCCGTCTGTGCGCGCGCGCGCTCGGTGTAGGGGCCCAGCTCCTGCTCGAGCGCGGCGTTGGCCCGAGCCGCAGCGTTGGTCACGTGCTCGCCCCGGACAAAGCGAGGGCCGTCGCGCCACAGCTCGCCCGCCTGGTCGGTCGCCCACAGGTTGGCCAGCGCCTCGCCCAGCTCGTGCCGCTCGAGAAAGCTGCGGCGAAAGCCAAGCGACACGTACCCCGACACGATGGTCCTGTTGTCCCCGAGCGCGGACAGCTGCTCGGTGAGCGGGGTCGGCTGATCCCGGGCGGACCCCAGCTCCTGACTGAGCTCGCCGCGCTCGAGCCTTCGGGCCAATTTCGCGACGGCGTCGCGCGAGTCGGCCGCTGGCAGCTTCGCCTCGCTGGCGAGGATGCTGGAAAACACGGTGTCGAAGTCAGCCAAGATCTTGCCGATCTCCTCGAGCTGCGCGGTGAAGTCCTCGTCGAGCGGGTCGCTCGCTCGCTGTGTCTGCCACGGGGTGTTGGGGTTGGGAAGGTGTGGGCTATCGAAGGTGAGGTCGTCCTCGCGCAACAACCAGCCACCGAAGGCGTGCTCGAGGATCTGTCGCAGGGCTTGGAATTCTCGAAGGCGTGGGAACCGGTCGAGCAGACCGAACATCCGATGACTCGAGTTCCGGCGTCCGTCGATGTACAGCGGGATCTCGACGGAGCCCGCGGGACCTTCGTGGGAGCCGTGGGACGGAGCCGAGGTCGCGCTCACCCACGCGTGCAGATCCAACAGGTAGTACTGCCAGGTCGACAGCGCGTTGTCCCCCGTGCTCGGGGCCGGGAAGGGCTGACGCTCGCTGTGCAGCCAGCGCTGAATCCTCGATCCGCCGGCGCGGTAGCGGGTGTCGAAGGGCATCTGGAGATTCGCCGTACGCAGCGCCTGGAACGACCGAATCGCGGGGTACGTCCCCATGGAACTCCGAGCCTGGTCGATCGCATCGAAGGCCTGACGAAATTCGTCGAGCGCGGCGACCGAAGCGGCGTCGAGACGAGCGACGAACAGACCGTCGACACGGCCGCCGTCGACGCGGCCAACCGCGCGACGCTCGACCTCGAGCTGGCGACCGACGGCGTGGGCGGCCGTGAACGCGCTGATGAACCGCCGACGCAGGCCGAGCTCTTGACCGCGCGGGCCGGGGGACTCGAGGACCTGAGGCCTCAGCTGCGGGATCCGCTGGGCTCGACCGAACGCGATCAGGCCGGCGACCACCTCGAGCTCCGCGCGGGTGTCGGGCTCGGCCAGCTTGGCTCGCAGCTGCGCGACCCACTCGAGGACCTCGTCGGCGCCTGGTGCCCCCGCGTCGTGAATGCGCTTGGGCGGACCGTCTGCGATCGAGGCGCCCATGATCCGCGCCAGCAGCAGCCGCAGGGCCGCCAGCGGCAACGCGTGCTCGAGGCAACGCAGCGAGTCTTCGAGGTGCTGCGCGGCCGCGGACCGGAGCGTCTGATTGGGCTGGACCGGCGCGTGGATGCGGTTGAGCCAGTCACTGCAAAACCACAGCTGGCCGAAGTCGAAGCTCGCGGTGTCGAGGCGAACTTCGATGACCGTGTCGCGCGTGTTGGTGGCCGGGGTTGGGTTGGCCGGCGCCGGCGCGGGCGTTGGCTGGCCGCTCTCGTTGACCCAGCGGGTCAGCTCGTCGCCGAGCCTGTGCAAGCGCTCGGTCATGAACACGACATCGTTCAAGCGCGGGTTCTGGCGCAGGTCTTCGTCGAAGGTCTTGACCTGATTGGGGTCGTCGATGATCGCCGCCACCAGCGTCGACGCTCGGTCCGCCACGCGCTGCTCGACGGTCGCCGCGACGGCCTGCGCGAGCGCGATGTGGCGGGCCGCGAGCGCGCCAAACAGGCTCCCCGGCTGCTGGACCTGGGACCGCTGGATGTGGGCCACGAAGGTCTCGGTCTCGCGAATGACCCGCAGCGCTTCACCCATGCGGATCTGAATTGGGGCGGTGACCGGGAACTCCGGGAACCGCTCGAGGAACTCTCCGAAGGTCCCGACCGCCTCGGCCCAGACGATCGGGTTGGCCAGACGCGAGAGCGAGATGTCTGCGAAGTCTGGGTCGATCCGCGCGGCCAACATCAGCAGCCCTCGCAGGTTCCGCTCGACCGAGTCGTGGTCTTGGCGGAGCTCCTCGGCGAGCGCGGCGAGGTCGTCCGATGCGACGGCTTCGTCCCCAACGAACAGCGCCTGTTGCGGAGCCGAGAGCGCCCAGTCACGAATGTGCTGGTAGTACTCGAGCATCTTCGGCTCGCTCAGCGTGCGATCGGGAAAGTCCTCGCGGAACCGAAACGCGGCCTCGCGGCTGCTGTGGTAGTTCTGGCGATACAGCGCGTCGAGGCCGGCCTCGAGCGTGTCCTCGAGCTCGAGGACCTGCCGATGAACCTTGCTCAAGGTCCGCGACACGCTCCGCAGATCACCGGCGAGGCTGGCGAACTGCTGCAGGAACTCGCGGCGCATGTCCGACAAGAGGTCTTCGATCTTGTCGAAGCGCGCGTGAACCTCGACGCGCAGCTCTTCGACCTGTTCGGCGAGCTTGGCGATCTCCTCTAGGATCAGCTCCTCTGGGGTCGGGCTGCTCTCGCCGAACAGGCCGACGATGTCCATCACCGCGCCGGTCACCTCGAGCAACGCGCCCAGCGGGTCAGTTGCGATCCCGAGCACCGCAGCACCGACAACGTTGCGGACCGCTTCCGCGATCGCCAGCGCGCTGCCCCCCACCACCGCAACCTGATTGGCGAGCTCGTCCTCGCCCGCGGCGCCCAGCAACAACGCCGCGAGGTCGACGACCTGGCCAGCGACCTCGATGTTCTCCCCGATCGCGTCGAAGCGCGCGCGGTCGGCTCGAGCGGTCTCGCGCGCGGCCTCGAGCTGGGTCTCGAGCGCACGGATCGAGTCCTGCGTCGCGTTGGGGTCGCGCATGTGGGATGTGAGCGCGGCCGCGACCTCGCGGACCTCGGGGTGAAAACGCAGACCTTCGATCGACTGCTCGACCGCCTGGCCGACGAGGATCCCCATCGCGGCGCGGTTGACCCCCACGGACTGGCCAGCGCGACCAAGCTCCTGCGCGACGGTGCCAAGCTGTCCACCAAGCTGCTGCAGCTGCTCGCTCGACACGGTCTGCGCCGACTCGAGCTGGGATGACATGCTGGCGATCTGCTCGCTGATCCCGTCGAGGCTGCGCTCGAGCGGCTCGGCTGCCTGGGCGAGCGGATGCAGTCCACCGTGCGCCGCAGATCGCTCACGCAGGACCCTGGTCGCTGCGTGTGTCGCCCGCGTGTAGTCGCCGAGCGCATCGACGAACTCACGACGGACGCTCGGGTCGATGCTGGGGTCGGACAGACGGGGGATGAGCAGGGTCGCCGCCGTCTGCAGCGACCGAAACTCGGCGTGGGGCAGGATCGGGGCCACGCGTGCGCGAGCCTCGTAGCCGTCGACGGCGAACACCCGCGCGCGCGGGTCGTAGCGCGGCAGGCGAGCCGCCAGCGCCCGCCGAAGGTCTGTCTCGAGCTGGGGGTCTGAGCTGCGCGCCAGTCGGAGCGCGCGTTGGGCAAACAGGTCAAAGGTCATGAGCTTCTCCGGTGCTGGGGTCCAGCCGAGCGCGCTGCGCCTGGCCTACAGTGCGGAGTAGCCGATGATGGCGACCGCCCCAGCGGGACAAGGCCTCTCGGCAATTGGGGTGTTCACCCCAATGACGAAGCCCAATGAGCTTTTGCGCCGCGCGAACGACCACGGCACAATCGGGCGTGCCGTCGACGTCGCAGGCCATTCGTGTGGTGCTCGCAGATGATCACCAGCTGGTCCGCGAGGCGCTCGCGCGCTTGCTCGACAGCGAGCCCGACATCGAGGTCGTGGGCTCCTGCGCCGATGGAGACGAGGCCTTCAAAGCCGTCGTGCGCGAGCGCCCCGACGTGGTCGTGCTCGACGTCTCGATGCCGCATCGGACCGGGCTGGAGGTGGCTGAGCTCCTGACCGAGTCCGACGCCGTGCCAGCGGAGCTTCGCATCGTCATCTTGACCGCGCTGCGGGCTCCAGAGCTGGCCCGGCGGGCGTTCGAGCACGGTGCCCAGGCGATCGTGCTCAAGGACGACGCGTTCGCGGATCTGACCGAGGCGATCCGCTCGGTCGTTGTCGGTCGGGCGTTCGTCAGCAGCGCGCTCGGGGGGGCCGTGCTCGAGGCCGAGGCCACGGGTCGCGTCCTGCTCAGCGCGCGCGAGCTCGAGGTCTTGCGGCTGATCGGCCAGGGCCTGACCAACAAGCAGATCGGGGTGGCGCTGTCGATCAGCGCCAAGACGGTCGACAACCACCGCACACGAATGATGCGAAAGCTCGACGCTCACGCGGTCGCGGATCTGGTCCGTCACGCGATCCAGATCGGGCTGGTCGAGGCTTGAGCGCGAGCCTCCCGGCGCGGATCTTCGACGCCATCATCCCCAAGTCAGACGGGCTGCACGTGGGCTTCGAGCGCTACGCCCAGCGCCTCGCCCAGCGCAGCGGCGTGGTCCTGTGCGGGGCCTTCTTTGTCGCCACGCTGATCGGCTGGCCTTCGGATCTGCTGTTGTTCTCCGATCGCCCCGCGCTCCTCGACGCGTTCACCCGCTGGCGCATACAGATCCTCATCATCACGTCGCTAGCGATCGCCGCGCCGCGAGCGATCACGCGCCGGCCTTCGCTGACCGCCACCGTGATCGGCCTGATCGGGGTCGCCCTCGCCCTGTCCACGGGTGTGGCGCTCGCGGCAGCGGGGGGCCCAGACCAGCCATGGTTTCACACCTCATACATCGCCCCGCTGGCGATCCTGCCCTTGAGCCTGACGCTCCGCGCCCGCGTCGTGATCACGATCATGGTCAGCGCGGCGCTCACTGGCGCGTACTTCATGGCGGAGCCCAGCTACCTCGAGGTCGACGGGCTCGGGACCGTGGCGATCGTGATGGTGTTGACGGCGGTGATCGCCTGCGTGCTCGGGCACCTGCAGTTCCTGCTGCTTGGGCGCTCCTATGATCAGCAAGTCTTGCTCGCCAGGACCAACGAAGATCTCGAGCGTCGCGTCGTCGAGCGGACCCATCGTCTGCGTCAGCTCGCGGCGCACCTTCAGCACAGCCGCGACCAAGAGCGGCAGCGTCTGGGTCGCAACCTCCACGACGAGCTCGCGCAGCTGCTCACGGCGATGCGCCTCGAGCTCAACTTGACCCGGCGCGAGGCTCCCGCCCACACAGCCAAGGCGCTCGACACCATCGACGGGATCGTCGCCCGTCTGTTCGACGCGAAAGAGCGGCTGGTTCGCTCGCTCAAGCCGCTCGCGTTCGAAGAGCTCGGATTTGCCGGGGCCCTGCGACAGTATGCCGACGAGCTGCGTGAGCGCTCGCAGCTGCAGGTCGAGCTGCAGCTCCAGCTTGGTGAGCCGCTGCCGTCAGAGGTCATCACAATCGCGATCTGCCGGATCTTGCAAGAGGCGCTCAGCAACGTCGCCCGTCACGCGAAGGCCCAACGCGTGCAGATCAGCGTGCGCCAAGTCGACGTGTTCGTGGAGCTCGAGCTTCGTGACGACGGCGTCGGCTTCGAGCCAACGAAGGTGCCAGAGGGCCACTTCGGCCTGCTCGGGATCGGCGAGCGCGTCGAGGCCCTGGGCGGGCAGATCTCGATTGAGTCGAAGCCGGGGCAGGGCACACGGATCCACGTGCGGCTGCCTCCGGCCCCGGCCGATGCTTCCTTTGCGTAGGTCCAGCCGCTTGGGAGCGAGGGAAGTACGAAGGCGTTCGCAGGGGGAAAGAACGAATGGAGCGCCGCAACTGAGGCCGTAGGCGCCCAGACAAGAGCCCCCTTCGAGGGGGCCACACATACCCCCGCGAACAGCCTGCCCCCCTGGGAGCGAGCGAAGCGAGTGACCGCGAAGTGCGAAAGCGGCTGTGGGGGTCAAAGAACGAATGGAGCGCCGCAACTGAGGCCGTAGGCGCCCAGACAAGAGCCCCCTTCGAGGGGGCCACACATACCCCCGCGAACAGCCAGCCGCTTGGGAGCGAGGGAAGTACGAAGGCGTTCGCAGGGGGAAAGAACGAATGGAGCGCCGCAACTGAGGCCGTAGGCGCCCAGACAAGAGCCCCCTTCGAGGGGGCCACACATACCCCCGCGAACAGCCTGCCCCTTGGGAGCGAGCGAAGCGAGTGACCGCGAAGTGCGAAAGCGGCTGTGGGGGTCTAAAAACCAGCCGCGAAGTGCGAAAGCGGCTGTGGGGGTCTAAAACCAGCCGCGAAGTGCGAAAGCGGCTGTGGGGGTCTAAATCAATCCTCGTCGTCGTCGTCCGCGTCGTCGAAGCGGATCTTCGCCACCAAGCTGACCGCAGCCTGAGACTCGTCACCCTGCGAGACCCGCACGAACGCGTTGCGATCCAAGCTCAGCAACTTCGCCCCGTCGGGCCCGGCGCGGACAGTGGTCGGCCGCGGGCGCCCGTCGATCAGCCCGATCTCACCAATACAGTCCGGCGCCTGGATCTCCCGCAGCACCCGCGGCTCGCCCATCAGGCTCTCGGCCAGCTCCTCGAGCGAGCCGGATGCGACCAAGAAGTAGTTCTCAGCCGGATCACCGTGGCGAAACAAGGTCGTCCCGGGCTCGAGCTCGAGCTCGAGCACGTGCCCGTGTCGCCCGAGCCTGGGCATGCGCCGACCGGCGTCGAACAGCTGGGCGATCAGGGCGCCAGCGTGGCGACGCACGGCCAGGTCACCGAGCTCGCGGGCGGTGATGTCACTCTCGACGACCGCGCGGGCGAAGGTCTCCTCGTCAACGCTCAACAGCGTGACCGGCCCCTCCGCGCGGACCGTGGCGACCCGCGGCAACCCATGCAGGATCCCGATCTCCCCGACCACCTCGCCAGGTCCCAGGGTTGCGAGCTCGACCACTTCACCGTCGCCGCGGTCCGTGCTGACCCGCAGCTTGCCGTCTAGAATGAAGTACAGGCAGTCGGGCTGATCACCCTGGGCGAACAGCATCTCGTCGTCCTCCAGCGTGACCTCGGGGGCCCCGTCGATCGCGTCGAGCATCGCGGCCGAGAGCGAGTAGCGCTGGGTCGGGCTGCGACGCCGGACCCCAGGCGGCGGCGCGACCGTGCGACGCTCGATGACCCGCATCTCGTGCTTGGGATCGGGGCCGGGCAGCGCGTCGAACACCGTGTGGAGTTTGTAGGGGGCGTCGAGCTTCCAGCGATACAGCACGCCGCCAACCACGACCATGGTCAGGGCCTCGAACACGCCCTGGGCAACGCACGCGTGGTGGCCAAGGCCGAACGGGTTGTAGACGTAGCGCTGGCGATCCTCGCCGCGCTCGGGCGAGTAGCGATCGATGTCGAAGCGCTCGGGGTCGGGGAAGAACTCCGGCAAGAAGTGCGTGGCCGACAGCGGCGTGAACAGGCGATCTCCAACCTCGAATTGATAGCCGCCAAACTCGAAGGGCTGGCCAACGGTTCGCTGCAAGGTGACCGCGGTTGGCAGGATCCGCAGGGTCTCTTTGACCGCGGCCTGGGTCGCCTCCATCGAGGCGATCTCTTCGAGCGTGAGCTCGTCGTCGGCCATCACCCGGTCGATCTCGGGTTGGACCTGCTCGAGCACTTCTGGGCGCTGGACCAGCTGCATCAGCACGTGGTTGATGACCCGCCCGGCGTAGACGCCCATGTTCTTGAACGGGATCTGGCCAAACACGACCCGCTCGCGGTGCGGCAGCGGCGAGCCGTCGGGCAGGGTCCCGCGCAGCAAGAAGTCAAAGTAGTCGGGCGCGCGGTCACGACCCGGCGGGGTCTGCTCGTGCTCGGCGAGGCGCCGCTCGATCATCTCGTCGATCTCCACGCGGGCCCGGCCCGTGCGACCGAAGTTCAGCGCGGCCACCGGCCACCCCAACGCGAGCACCTGCGTGAACGAGATCGCGTACTTGCGGATCGCTTCGCTGTCCCCGTCGAGTTCGCGACCCGTCGCGAACAGCGAGATACAGTTGAGTCCGATCCGCGCGGTCTCTTCGGTCACGCGGATGACCTGCCCCGGGCGCCAGCGATCCACGTACTCGCGAACCCACGCCATCATGGCCGGGAGGTGCGGGTCCGCAGCTTGACGCGAGAAGCCCGGCGCGACCTGCCGCCGCAGGTGACGCTGCAGCGCACCCTCGGTGAAGCTTGGGTGCATCTCGGTGCGCAGGACCTTGGGCGCCTTGGGGTAGGTCGCCTTTTGGTCGAACAACTGCGCGCCTTCTTTGGCGACCAGCTCGTTGGCCTCGCGGCCAGCGATGACGATCCACGGCTTGCGGTCGGTCGGCAGCGCGACCCGGTACACGGGGCCCAGCTCCAAGTACTTCTTTGGCCACCAAGTGTAGGGATCGCTGCGCAGCTGCAGCGCCGAACGCAGGGGGATCTTGCTCGCACGTGGGGCCGTGCTTGCCAGCGGTAGGCTCGTCATGCGTGTGTCCTGGATCTACCGCGAGTCACCGAGATCCACCCAACTTCGGGGTCTCGACAGCGGTGGCCTCGAGTTTGGCGATTTGTTGCCGCCTGAGGTCTGAGAATCTGTACAGTTCAAGTGGGTGTCCATACCGGACGCACGCTGGCGATCGTCCGAGCGCGGCGATCATAACCCAGTGAACCGATCAAAGGCTGCGCGGACCATCCAGAACAGGAGCCAAGCAGCGTGACCCAAGACCCTGATCGAGCCCCCATGAACGAGCGCCGCCCATGCGCCGAACCTCTCCCGGGTTCGAGCCTTTGTCCACGCGCCCAACGAGTTCGGCGGTTTTCGCGGGCCGCGGTGGTCTGCTGCGCGGTGGCTGCGTTGTTCGCGGGTCCACGCCGCGCCCAGGCTGGCCAACCCAGCGCGCCGCCACCCACGCTTCCCGCCACCAGCGTCGCGTCCGCAGCCCCTACCTCGGCGCCGGTCATGCAAGCGGGGCCCGCCGTGCCCGCGCCCCGGGTTGACGACCAGCTCTCGCTGACGGGGCGCGCGCTGTGGGACGGGCTTCGAGATCGTCGGGTCATCTTGCAGCTGGTCAACGGGGCCGAGCTTGGCGGAACGGTCGTAGCGCACAGCGGCAGTGACATCGCGCTCGCGCGTGCCTCGGACGGCACGGTGGTGTCGGTGCCCAAGGCCGAGGTCAAGGGCGTCCGCGCGCGCCCCCTAACAACCCGCGACAGCGGCGGCGGCCTGCCCCTTGGCAACCGGCCGACCGACTCGGGCCACGCGCTGTACGGAGGTGGTGTCGCGCTGCTCTCGTTTGGTGTGCCGTTTAGTGTGGCGGGCACGGCCATGCTCGGGGTGTGTCCGAGCTGCCTCTACATCCACCTGCCTTTGTTGTTGCCGGGCATCGCCTTGGTCACGGGCGGGGCCATCGCGCTCAAGCGGGCCAAGCAGCGCAATTCAGCGTTTCGCAAGGCGTGGGGGATCCCGCTGGCGGGGCGGATGCAGCTGACGCCAAGCCTCGCGTTCACGCGCGCGGGCGGTGAAGTCGGGTTTGCGCTGCGGTTTTGATGGCTGATCTCGCCCGCCTGTTCGTCGCGCTCGCCGTGTGGATCGCCGCGGTGCTGGCTTGCGCCTACGTCAGCGGCCGCGAAGCTTCGCCCGAGCGGTCGCGCTACCGCGGCGTTGCGATCGCAGCGATCCCCACGGTGGCCCCGCTGCTGCTCCCGCCCGCGTGGATCGTGGGTCGAACGATCCTCGCGGTGGTGGTCACGGTGAGCTTGGGCCGGGCGCTGGATCTGGCGCGGCGCCCCGGCGGGTTGTCGTTCTGGGGCCGCGTGTGGATGTTGACCGCGCTGTTCGACGTGCGCGCGGTTCGGCGGTGTTCGTCGCGCTACGACATGGCGGAGATCGGGTGGTTCGCGGGCCATCTCGTGCTGGCAGCCGGGAGTTGGTTCGCCGTGTTCGGGCTCGCGCCGGATCTCGAGGGTGCTTGTCGCTGGGCGCTGCGTTGGAGCTGCGGTCTGGTGCTCTGCTACGCCTGCATCGAGACCGTGCATGCCTTGGTCTTGATGATCTACCGCGGCTTTGGGCTTGGGTTTCCGCGGATCAATGACCGGCCGATCCTCTCGACCACGCTCAGCGAGTTCTGGGGGCGGCGCTGGAACCGGGCGGTCTCTGGCTGGCTCCACGACAATTTGTTCCTGCCGCTGGCCCGTCGTCGGCGCGCCAAGCTTGGGATCTGTGCCGCGTTTGCGGCCAGCACCGCGCTGCATTTTTGGTTTGCGTGGGTGCCTTTAGATCGCTTCGCGGGCGCCCTGATGGCCAGCTTCTTCGTCGTTCATGGCGTGGGGTTGTTGCTCGAGCGGCGTGCAGGCGTGGTCGGCTGGCCGCCCAGCGCAAGGCGTGTGTGGACAGCCGCATGGATCGCCGTGCCGTCGCCGTTGTTCGTCGAGCCCGCCCTGCGACTGTTGGCGGGCTTCATCCCGTCGTGATCCGCTACAATCTTCGGGGCTTGCAGGTCGCAAGCTACACTTGCGCGAGGAACTGACATGATGAAACTGCGACGAATTTCAGGGGCCAGCCTGCTCACCGCTCTGTTGGCGCTTGGCTGCGGCAGTGATGACGTGGGGCTCACCGGAAGCACCAGCGGCAACGATGCCGACGGCGACACGACCAGCACCGGGACCGACAGCCAGGAGGGCGACGGGGATGGGGACGGCGACGGCGACGGCGATGGCGACGGCGATGGCGACGGGGATGGAGATCCCGGTGACGGAGACGGGGATGGGGACGGCGACGGGGACGGGGACGGCGACGGGGACGGCGACGGGGACGGCGACGGCGATGGGGACGGAGACGGCGATGGTGACGGAGACGGAGACGGGGACGGGGACGGCGACGGCGACGGCGACGGAGATGGTGACGGAGACGGAGACGGAGATGGTGACGGAGACGGAGACGTCTGCGCGCCAGACATGAACGACGTCCCGTGCGCGTCCTGTGTCAAGGTCAACTGCTGCCCCGAGGTCGAGGCGTGCCTCAATGACGTCCCATGCACCTGCGCATACAACTGCGTATTGATGGGCGGCGACCCGCTTCAGTGCCAGGTCATGTGCAACGCGAACAACGCGACGACGGCGGCGGTGCTGATCTGCGGCCAGTCCAACTGCGCCAACGAGTGCATCCCCTGACGCCGCTCTCGCGGCGGCCCAAGCTGCCCGGCGCGTGGCCACGTTCGCTGAGCGTGGCGCGTCGCTCGGGCGGTCTGGTGTTGGCCGCGCTGGCATCGATCCTGGCCTGCGACGGCGCGCCACCGCCTCGCGACGCCATCTATTTCCTCGAGCGCCTACACCTGCTCGACACGCTCCCGCTGCTCGAGCCGGGCGACGCCGAGCTAGCGAGCACCTACGACCGCGACGGCCACAACGCGCTCGATGGCATGACCTACCCGTGGACCGACGGCCGCCGCAACGTGCTGTTGTCCGTTGACGGGCCCGGCTGCATTCACCGGATCTCGACCGGGGACATCGCGGCGGTCGCCGACACCCGCGTCGAGATCATGCTGGACTACGGCGAGCTGCTCTCAATGACGGTCGGCGAGCTGTTCGATCCGATCTCGAGCCCGTTCGCGGGGGGCTTGATCCACTCGGGCCCGTACCCGGATGTCCACTACCCGACCGTGCGCATGCCAATGCCCTTCGCCGAGCACGCCGAGGTCCGGCTGATCGACGCGGACCAGCGCTGGGGCGTGTTCTGGCAGATCGGCTACACCCGCTATGAAGCTGGCACCCCGATCGAGACGCTCACGCTGCCGCTCGATCCCGGCACGGAGCGGGCGCTCGACGAGGCTGGCCAGGCGTGGGCCGACGCGGTCGCGGGTGCCCGGCGGCCGCAGTCTCCAAGCGTGCGCGTGAGCGAGTCGCTCGAGCCCGGCGCGGACCTGAGCTGGGATGACAGCGGCTGCGGGACGATCGAGCGACTCGCCGTCGGGATCGATCCCGGTGATGCGAGCGCGGCCGCGGCTTGGCGAGCGCTGCGGCTGCGGGTGATCTGGGACCGGGCCAACAGCCCCGCGATCGAGCTTCCGCTCGCGGAGTTCATGGGCGCGGGCGACAACGCCGACGATCCCGAGGCAGCGTTCAACGGCCTGATCATGAGCGCCACCGAGCACCGCGCGGACCTGCGCTTGCCGATGCCCTACCGTGAAGCCGCGCGGATCGAGCTTCACAACGATGGTGAGGCGCCCGTGGAGGCCGAGCTCGAGCTGTGGACCCGCCGCTGCGTCAACCACCCCGTCAACGCCGGCTACCTCCACGCCCACGCTCAGACCGCCCCGGCGGCGACGCCCAACAGCCCGCGATCCGGCCCGGCGCAGGTGCCCGTGCACCGCCTGTTCGACTACCAAGGCCGGGGCAAGCTCGTGGGGGTGCTGCTGCGGATCGAGTGGCCGTTCGCGGATCTATGGTGGGGCGAGGGCGACTGGCAGATCTGGTCGGATCAACCGGTCAACGCGTGGCCGCCCCGCTATCACGGCACTGGCACCGAGGAATTCTTCGACGCCGGTTGGACCCGCTTTGATCGCAGGCCGCTCGCCGGGGCGATCAAGCAGCGCCCCGGCTTGGTCAGCGTCTACGGGTTCATGCTCAACGACGCGTTCACCTTCGAGCAACAATTGCGGGTCCAAGTCGAGACCGTGGGCCTGTGGGTTGGTGACCTGGTCGTGACCGAGCTCCACCCGACGTGGAGCAGCACGGTGTACTGGTACGACGAGCGGCCCTGATCGCGCGCGCTACCCCAGCTCGACATCCCGGGCGAGATCAACCTCGAGCGCCCGCCCGTCGAACTCGATCTGGATCACGCCTTCCACGTGCTCGGGCAGCGGCAGGATCAGGCCCCGAACCTCACCTTCACCGGTGATCTTCGGCGCGACTGGCCCCGTCCACGCGCGTCCGTTCGCCCGGCCACGCGCGCGTCGCTGGAGATCGTCACCGCCGGTCTCGACGCGGCCCGGCATCACGTACCAGCGGACCTCACCGTCCGCCATGAACACCCCATGCAGGACTTGGGCGTTCGCAGCCGCGCCAGCGTTATCCCAGCTCGACAAGGTTGCGATCCGCTGCGCGAGGTTGCGGTAGGTGTACGCGCTGATCCAATAGGGAAACGCGTAGCTCATCACGTCGTTGAGCGCGGGCCCCCACGTGTCGTAGTCGTCGTGTCCGTAGCAGTAGTCGCCCAGCGCCAGCCCTTCGGTCGGGGCGATCAGCCAATGATCCAAGGTCTGCATCGGGGGAAAGTCCCACTCGACCGCCTTTGGATGCTGGCCGGGACGCACCGGGTAGCCCCAGGTGAAGCGCCGGCCGCAGTCGGGGCTGCCCGCCGAGCCCGGTTGATAGGCCCCGTCGTCGAAGCTGTGCGGGCGGCCGCTGCTGTGCCCGAGCTCGTGGGTGAAATTGTTTGGTGACGCGCCCCAGTGGTTGATCGAGTACGAGACCCGGTCGGCCCCCATTGAATCGTCGACCAGCCAGGCCATGCCGCCAGCCCAGCAATTGCCCTCGTGGGACTCAGCGAAGATCGCGTGGTAATACACGTTGGGGCCAGCGTTCTCGCTGTTTCGGTAGTTTGACACCTGGGCCAGGATCGCCGCGCCGTCGTAGCAATCCGTGATCTGGACGGGCGCGTGATACTCCACGCTCATGGTGTTGATCGGATAGAGATTGAAGAGGTCGGTCTCCATCATCTCGCGCAGCGCGGCGGGCAGCTCGAAGCTCGCGTTCTCAACCGCCGGGTCGTTGGCGGGCAACACCACGACCTTGATCTCCATGTTGCCGCCAACGACCTCGAGCGCGGCCTCGCCCGCGGCGGGGATCCGCGGGATGTCGGTGTCGGTGCCGGCTTGCCCGGCGTCGGCCTCGAACAAGCCGAGGACCAGCGAGTCGCCCTCGCGCAGCTCGGAGGCGTCAAACTCGAACGCAAACGAGCCGTCGATGAAGCCCTGCGTTGGCGGGCCAGAGATCATCCTGGTTTGCGAGAATTGATCCGTGGTCCCGTCCGCGTGCAGCAGCGAGAGCCGAGCCAGGATGTTGCGCGGCGTGAACTCGGCGTTCGTTGACCACAGCACCCGGATCAAGCCAGGCCGCCCGCCGATCAGCGGCGCCGACCAGCCGTTGGCGGCGACCAGCTGCCCGGATTGAACGATCGTCACCCCGACACCCTGGTTGATCTCCACGGTGTCGATCGCGATGTCCGCCGCGAAGCTGCCGTCATCGGGGTCGACTGGATCACCGTCGCCGTCGCCGTCGCCGGTCTCGTCGTCGCCGTCGCCCTCGCCGTCCGTGCTGCTTGCCAGGCTCGTGGAGCTGACCTGGTCGTCTTCGCCGTTGTCCGAGCAGGCGCTGAGGGCCATGCCCAGCGAGACGAGCAGGGCGAGCGGAGCGGGGCGGGCGCCGGCGAGCATGCGGACACTATAGCGGATGCATGATGCTCAAATCTACCAATTTCACAAGCCCCATGAGGCTCGCGTGACAGCCTACGCTATGGCGTAGGAAGGCGGCCCGCGAGCAAGCGCGGAAGATCTGCAGCCTCGAGCTGCTCGCGCGGCTTAAATCTCGCTGGCCATACGCGCACGCCGTGGGAGGTTGTCTCCACGAGGAGCAAGTCGTGCAACGAATCGTCTACGGCATCTTTCCCGATCGTGAGTCGGCCGAAGCCGCAAAGCACAAGCTACAGGCGAAGGCCGACAGCATCGACGAGGAGCACGAAGTCGCAACTGCGGCGATCCACGAGCACGAGATTCGGCCCGAGGATCTGCCGCCCGCGGGCCGCTCCGCGAGGCAGGCGGCGGCGGTCGGAGGCATCTTCGTCGCCGTGTTCGTTGGCCTGGTGCTTGGCCTGCTGAGCACCGGCGTGTTCGCCAGGATCGGCGCACCCGAGACGATCCTTGGCACCGATCTGACCGGTGTCGTGGTCGTGTCTCTCGTCGCCGGGGTGTTCGGCGCGGTGGTGTCCGGCATCGGTGGCTCCGCAGAGAATCACACGCACCTTCGCGAGCTCGAGAGGGCCGTGAGCAAGGGCCACGTCGTGCTGACCGCCGAGGCGTCCTTCGACCGTGTACGCTCGATCGCACGCAAGATGAAGCGCGGCGGCGCGAGCCGAACTGGCTCGCTCTGACCAAGTCCCAGCCAAGTCCGGCCGTGTTCCTGATAGCCTGAGGGCATGGATCGACTGTCGTTGAATGCCACGATGTTTTGTTGCGCCGCGATGTTCGCGTGCACCGGCGGTAACGCCGACGACGCCGACAGCAGCGCGGCCGAGACCGCGGGCG
Organism: Enhygromyxa salina; assembly: GCF_000737335.2. Classification (GTDB taxonomy): domain Bacteria; phylum Myxococcota_A; class Polyangia; order Nannocystales; family Nannocystaceae; genus Plesiocystis; species Plesiocystis salina_C. The sequence goes on from NZ_JMCC02000029.1 coordinate 110,473, forward strand.
ACGGGGACGGGGACGGCGACAACACGGGCGACGGCGACGGGGACGGCGACAACACAGGCGACGGCGACGCCCGACCCAACTGGCACGAAGACATCGCGCCGTTGGTGACCGAGGCGTGCCAGGGCTGCCACACCGACGGCGGCATCGCTCCCTTCGCCATGCAGGACTACGCTCAGACCTCGCCGTGGTCGGGGTTGATGGCCGAGCAAGCCGAGCTCGGCCTCATGCCGCCATGGCACGCGCTCGAGACGGCGCAGTGTCAGCCGCCGCTCGCCTTCAAGCACGACGCCCGCCTGAGCGACGCGCAGATCCAGCTGTTGCGTGATTGGGTCGACGTTGGCAGCCCCGAGGGGGATCCCGCCAACGCGGCCCCGCTGCCGTCACCGCCCAGCCTCGACCTCGCCAACCCGACGACGAGCGTGACGATGGGCTCGCCGGTGTCGATCGACGCGCAGGGCAACACGCTCGACTTCTTTCATTGCCTGAGCCTGGATCCCGGCAACGACGAAGACGTGTACCTCGACGGTATTCAGGTGGTGCCGGGCAACCGCGAGATCGTTCATCACGTGCTGGTCTACGTCGACGAGAACGCCGCGTCAGCGAGCTGGCCCGGCGGCGTGCAGCAAGACTGCGGCGGCGGATCGGGCGTCAGCGGCAGCCAGCTGATCAGCGGGTGGGTGCCCGGCGGCCTGCCCATGGAGCCGCCGGACGGCGTTGCGATCAGCTTGCCCGCGGGTGCGCGGCTGATCCTCAACGTCCACTATCACGCCACCGGCGGCGGACCCACGCTCGACGACAGCACCGGCCTCGCGCTGCGCTGGACCAACACCAAGCCCGAGTATGGCTCGCTGTTCACGCTGCTTGGCGCGCCGGGGTCCGGGTCCTCGCTGACCGGGCCGTTCATGATCCCCGCGGGCGCCACGGGCCACGTCGAGGAGTACGAGTGGATCGTCTCCGCCAACGGCAGCGCGTTCCCCGACACCATCGAGGCCAGGATCTGGGCGGTCGCGAACCACATGCACTTGGTCGGCGTCGACATGCGCGCGTGGATCGAGGACCGCGACACGGGTGAAGAGACCTGCCTGCTGCACACGCCCAACTGGGACTTCAACTGGCAGCGGATCTACGAGTACGACGCGCCCGCCAACCAGGGTGTGCGGGTCAAGGCCGGCGATATCGTGCGGGTCCAGTGCAGCTACGACAACAGCATGAACAACCCGGCGCTCGCGTCGGCGCTCGCCGAAGCCGGGCTCGACAGCCCGGTCAACGTGAGCGTTGGTGAGGGCACGCTCGATGAGATGTGCCTGACCGCGGTCGGCGTGGGGATCAAGGGGCTGTGACCGAGGCTCAGGCCCGATAGCGGCGCATGTACATCCGCATCAAGAACCGGCGAAACCAGATGTTGAAGCCCGCGAGCGGCAGCACCAGCGGGCCGTACACCATCAGTGATCGCCCCCCAATGCTGACGCCATGCGGAAAGTCGGACCACAGCGGGTGGGGCTCGAGCGGAGGCACGCCGCCGGGGTAGTCAACCGGATGCCGCGCGAGCGTGAGGATGTTTGCGGCGATCGTCTTGGCCGCGAAGATCGCCTCGATCGCGCGCTGCATCGTGGGCCAGCGACCGTCGCCGCCGTAGACCCGCGCGACGTCGCCACCGGCGAACAGCTCGGGGCTCGCCGTCGAGTCCGACACGCACTGCAAGGTCGGTCCGACGCGCAGCCAGCCGTCTTCGGTGTGGGGCAGGTCGATCGTTGCGATCACCGGCGGCGGCTGCAGCCCGCCCGCCCAAAACCCCAGCGCGCACGGGATCGTGCGCTCGCCCTCGGGCCCGCGGATCATGGCTGTTTCTTCGCTGACCGACACCAAGCGGGTCTCCAGCAGCAGCTCGACGCCCTGGGCTCGCAGCGCAGCCTCGGCTTTTTTTCCGGCGCGCGGGGTCAGCCCGGCCAGCAAGCGATCCCCGCCGTGGACCATCACCAGCTTGGGCGCGCGCCAGTTGGCGGGCCGCGACTTGGCCAGGTGCGCCAGCTCGCCCGCGATCTCGACCCCCGAGATCCCGCCGCCGACCACCAACACGCAAGGCGGCTCACCCTCGCCAACCATCACCTGCTGCAGGGCGGCCCGGCACTGCTCGAACTGGGCCTTGGACTTGTACGCGAGCATGCGCGCGCCGCCCGGCAAGCTCGCGGGCGCGCGGATCTCCGAGCCCACGCCAAACACCACGAACCGGGCCGAGAAGCTGCGACCGTCGGCCAGCCGCGCCTCGTGTGCCTCCGCGTCAAAGCCAACGAGCTCGCCCTCGATCCAGCGCACGCCCGGGGTCGCGACGGCGTAGCGCTGGGTCTCGAGCTCGGTGTCGCCAGCGACGGCGTAGGTCATGCGCTGGGTCAGCAGCTCGTGGCCGAGCGGGATATAGGGGTGGGTGACCTGACGATCGATCACGATCACGCTGAGCTTGCGCCCACGACGGTGGCCGCGAAGCAGGCGCAGCAGCTCGACGCCCAAGAAGCTGCCGCCGAGGATCAGTAGATCAGCGTCGTACCCGTGCGCTTCAGTCATTTCCGAACACGAACACCTTGTCGCGCACGCTCGCGGGGAACCGGTCTTTGACCACGCTCTCGGCGAACGCCCGCGAGTGTCGCAAGCTGCGATGGACGAGCACCAGCGCCTCGCCTTCGAACTTCTCTACGTGCTCGATGATCTCGTCGACGTGGGTGTGGCCGTAGGCCCGCGTCGACGCCACGTCGCGCTGCTGATCCCACGCGGTGCACTCGTGGACCAGCACCTTGCAGCGGCGCATCAGCTCGCTGTCCAAGAAGGTGTCGATCGTGGTGTCGCCCGTGACGCACAACAGCGGCGTCACGGTCTCGTGGGTGATCTCCACGCCCTGCGCACGCAAGGCGGCGAGCTGCTCGGGTGAGCGGCCGCGGAACGCGTCGTCGAGCTTTCGGGTGGTCCGCTCGATCGCCCACGCGAGGCTTGGGACCCTGTGCTTGGTGCGGATCGCCGTGGCCGTTAGATCCCGGCCAACGCTGCAGCGATCCCCTGGCTTGGTCGGGCGCAGCTCGTACTCGTACTCGAAGCCCTCGATCTGTGACCACGCGCCCAACACCGTCTCGAGCGGCTCGGCGATCTCTTCGGGGACATGAATGATCGCCGGGCGCAGGCTCATCATCTTGCGCTGCGAGATGTAGTAGTGGATCCCCGCGAGGTGGTCGTTGTGACCGTGCGAGGCCAGCACTCGATTGAAGCGCAGCGCCCCGTGCGGGATCATGCCAAGGTCGAACATCAGCTTGAGCTCCGGCACGCGGATGTTGGTCTCGACCCCGCCTTGCGAGATGCCGACCACGTGCAGGCCGCAGACTTCGAGCGTGTCTTCGGGTGGTCGCGTCATCAGCTGTGGCTATCCCTGCCGGTCTCGGCCGCCTCTTCGACGAGCAACACGAATTCGCGCCAGACCGGGCCCTGGTCGTGGTCTTCGGCCAGCGTCGCGGTCGCCTCGGCGCACTCGCAGGCCTCGTCCCAGCGACCCTGCTCGAGGTGCTCGACGGCGTCGCGGGCGAGCTGCTCGGCCTCGGCCGCCGGGTCGTCGGAGTCGTCATCGTCGTCGCTGGTCCACGCCCCAGCCGCCCGCGCGCAGGCCTTGCGGGCCGCGGTGATCGACCGAACGGTGCGGGGATCAGCGAACTCGCTCACTAGTATGCTTTCGCCATCAGCACGCGCTGCTTGGACGGCTTGCCCGAGAAGATGCACACGCCAGGCTCCGGCGCCGGGCCCTGACCCTCGAGGGGGATGCAGCGGATCGTGACCTTGGTGGCGTCCTTGATCGCGGTCTCGGTCTCGGTCGTACCGTCCCAGTGACACCACGCGAACTTGCTGTCCTCGCCCGCGAAGGTGGCCAGGAACTCGTCCCAGGTGTCGAGCGTGACCGTGTTCGCGGCCCGCCGCGCGCGGGCCTGCTCGAGCAGCGCGGCCTGGTAGTCGAGCAAGCGCTGCTGGGCGCTGGCGATGAACTCTGCCTCGGGCAAGAACTGCTTGCCGCTGACCGCTTCGGTGTCCACGCGCATCTTGAGGCAGACCTGGCCCTTCTCGAGGTCCTTGGGCCCAAGCTCGATCCGCATGGGCACGCCGCGGCGCTCCCAGTCATAGAATTTGGCGCCCGGACGCAGATCACGATCGTCGATCACGACCTCCAAGAAGTCCCGGAACCGGGCTCGCGGGGTCGACAGGTCGATCTCGCTGAGCGCGGCCTTGATCCGCTCTGCGGCGGCGAGGACCTGCGCCTTTTGCTCGTCCGTGCGGAAGATCGGGATGATCGCAACGTGGATCGGCGCGACCAGAGGCGGCAACACCAAGCCGGCGTCGTCGCTGTGGGTCATCACGAGCCCGCCGATCAGCCGGGTGCTCACGCCCCACGAGGTCTGCCACACGTACTCGAGCTCGCCGGCCTCGTTCTGGAACTTGACGTCGAAGGCCTTGCCAAAATTCTGGCCAAGATCGTGGCTGGTGCCGGCTTGCAGCGCCTTGCCGTCTTGCATGTAGGCTTCGATGCAGGTCGTGTCGAGCGCGCCCGCGAACCGCTCGGTCGCCGTCTTGGTCCCGCGGATCACCGGCATCGCCAGGACTTGCTCGGCGAAGTCGCCGTAGATCTCGAGCATGCGCAGCACCTCGGCGCTCGCCTCTTCGTGGCTGGCGTGGGCCGTGTGCCCCTCTTGCCACAAGAACTCGGTGGTCCGCAGGAACATCCGCGTGCGCAGCTCCCAGCGCATCACGTTGGCCCATTGATTGATCAGCAAGGGCAGGTCGCGGTGCGAGTCGATCCACTTGGCAAAGAAGTGGCCAATGATCGTCTCGGACGTGGGGCGGATCGCGTAGGGCTCTTCGAGCTCGGCGCCGCCGGCCTGGGTCACGACCGCGAGCTCCGGGGCGAAGCCTTCGACGTGCTCGGCCTCCTTCGTGATGAAGGACATCGGGACCAGCAGCGGGAAGTAGGCGTTCTTGTGGCCGGTGTCCTTGAAGCGCCCGTCGAGATCGCGCTGGATCTTCTCCCACACCGCGTAGCCGTGGGGCTTGATGACCATGCAGCCCTTGACGACCTTGGCGGGCTCGGCCAGCTCGCCGAAGCGGATCACGTCTTGGTACCACTGCGGGTAGTCGTCGGCGCGGGTGGCGATCGCCAGCTCGTGCTGCTTGCCTTGCTTCTGGCCTTGCTTCTGGCCTTGCTTTTGGCCCCGCTTTTGGCCCTGTTTGTCGCCGGCTTGGGACATGGGCGCAGTGTCGCTGATTACCAGCGGGGCGCAAGGGCACACCCTGGGCCGGGGCGGTCGTGGTGTGTAGGCTGCAACCCGTGACCCGCGCCGAGAAGGCTCAGAAGATCCTCGCGATTTTGGACGAGCTCTACCCCGACCCGCCGATCCCCCTGCGCCACCAGGATCCCTTCACGCTGCTGATCGCCGTGCTGCTCTCGGCCCAGACCACCGACGCCCGGGTCAACGAGGTCACGCCCGCCCTGTTCAACGACGGCCCGACCCCCGCGACGATGGCCGCGCTGAGCACCGCGACGATCCTCCGCCACATCCGCACCCTGGGTCTGGCGCCGACCAAAGCCAAGCGGGTCAAGGCGCTGGCCCAGCAGCTCGTCGACGAGTTCGATGGTGAGGTCCCGCGCGACTTCGCGGGGCTCGAGTCGCTGCCGGGCGTCGGCCACAAGACCGCGGGCGTGGTCATGGCCCAGGCTTTTGGCGAGCCCGCGTTTCCGGTTGACACACACATCCACCGGCTCGCGGCGCGCTGGGGTCTGTCCACTGGCAAGACCGTCGAGCTGACCGAGCGCGACCTCAAGAAGGTGTTTCCAAAGTCACGCTGGGGCGACGCGCACCTGAAGATCATCTACTTCGCGCGCGAGCACTGTCCGGCGCAGTACCACGAGCTCGAGGGCTGTCCGATCTGCGGCTGGGCGGCGAGCAAGAAGCGGACCCTGGCCGAGCGCCGAGCCAACAATCTGGCCCGGCAAGAGGCCAGCGTGCGGCTAAAAGCGGCCCGCAAGCCAGTCATTACCCCAACTTAAACTTCGCCGACCTCGCCGACCTCGCCGACCTCGCCGACCCCGCCGACCCCGCCGGCTGCAGTCGGCGAAGCAACTGTACACGTCCGGCGAAGCAACTGTACACGTCCGCCGAAGCCACCCGAGCCCCCTTCTAGAGCGCCGATCAGTTTGGAGTCGCGTCGTCAGGTGCGTCTGGGGCCGTTCCTGCCTAGGAGGGAGGCCGAAGCTGTATCCGGCATACTGCGAGTGCCGACCGACAACGGCAGGAGCGGCCCCAGATGTGCCTGGCGTCGTGAATTCAAACTGATCGGCGCTCTAGGGGGCCACACATGCGGATGCGAACAAGCGGCCCCGAGGAGCGAAGCGACCAGACGCGTCAGCGGCTGCAGTCGGCGAAGGGCCAATATCTCTGTGGGGGTCATGACCAGTGCTAGGCTGCGTTTGTGTTCCTCACCGAGCCCCAGTCCACCAAGTTCGACGTGCACTTCTCGGTCGGCAACATCCCCGTCCGCGTGCACCCCATGTTCTGGCTGATCTCGATCGTGTTCGGCGCCTATGGCGTGCGCAACGCTGGGATCAACATCTTCGTGGGCATGGCGCTGTGGACTGCAGCGGTGTTCATCTCCATCCTCATCCACGAGCTTGGCCACGCGCTCACGGCCAAGGCCTACGGCTGGCCGCCGCGGATCGTGCTGCACAGCATGGGCGGCCTGGCGATCTTCAGCCCCGGCAGCCAGAGCCGCAAACAGCGGATCCTCATCGACTTCATGGGCCCGGGCGCCGGCTTCATCTTTGGCGGTCTGATCTTCGTGGGTGTGTTGCTCAGTGGCCACAGCGCGGACTTGCTTCCGGGCATCGGGCCCAGGATCGGCAGCGGCCCGCCGCTCTCGGGCGGCGGTCGGCTCGAGCTGTTCGTATTGTTTCTGCTCTACGTGAACATCTTCTGGGGGCTGCTCAACTTGGTGCCCGTGCAGCCGCTCGACGGCGGTCACATCGCCAAGGCGATCATCGAAAAATTTCGCCCGCGCGACTCCTGGGCGGTCGCGCTCAAGCTTGGGATCGGCACCGCGGCGGTGCTGGCCGTGACGGCGCTCCTCGTCACCGGCGAGATCTTCATTGGGATCATGTTCGGCCTGCTCGGCTACCAGAACTTTCAGATGTTGCAGCAGGTCCAGCGGTAGCGCACCGGCCCACGCAGTACGCAGCACGCAGCAGGGGGGCTCCCGAGCTCAGAGGGTCCCCAGGACCTCGCCGCTCTTTTCTTCGCAGTCGCTGCGGCTGACCTTGATCCAGCCCTTGCCTTCGCACGCGTTCTCGCCTGCGCAAGCGTGCTCGATTCCAAGGTCCGGCTTGTTGACTGCGCAGGCGCTCTCGCCCGTGCAGCTGTTGATCCCGAAGCACTTGACCTGCTCGTCGGCGGTCACGGCGGGACCTGGGGTGGCGGTTGGCTCAGAGGTGACCTCCGTCGTTGTCTTCTTGCATCCGCCCAAGAACAGGGCGGCGGCGGACAGGGCGAAGGCGGACATGAATTGCTTGCTGTTCTTGGTCATGCGTGGGTCCCGGCGTGGGTCGAGCTTGGCGGGTCAGCGCCCGCGAGGTCAAACGCCAACGACCGGGCCGTCCAAGCGTTACCAAGCGCCATCTTCGGCGCCCGTGCGGGCGGCTGGCCCGACGGACGTCGCCGCCACGACCAAGTTTGCGGGCCTTCGGGCGGCCCAGATGACTCGACACGCTCGCTCGGACACGCGTACACTCATCGTTCGTTTGCGCGATGACGAGCCCGAAGCACGGCACCGACCGGCCCTACATCGGGCATGGGGTCGGCCTGAGGACCCGGCACTACGCGCGCGCGCTCGACGGTGACCTCGACGTCGATTGGGTCGAGGTCGTCAGCGAGAACTTCTTCGGTGCCGGCGGGCGGCCAGCGCGGGTGCTCGAGCGGGTGCGCGAGGCCATGCCCGTCGTGTTGCATGGGGTATCGCTGGGCATCGGCTCGATCGACGCGCCCGATCGCGAGTACCTCGATCGTCTGCGAACCCTGATCGATCAGGTCGAGCCGGCGTGGGTCTCGGATCACTTGTGCTGGTCCACCCACGCGGGCCTGCACAGCCACGCGTTGCTGCCCTTGCCGCTCACGCAGGCCAGCCTGGCTGCGGTCGCAGATCGGGTCGCGCGGGCGCAAGATATTTTGGGTCGCCAGCTGCTGCTCGAGAACACCTCGAGCTACGTCACCCACTGCGGCGACGAGCTGCGCGAGTGGGAGTTCTTGTCGGAGCTGTGCGCCCGCACGGACTGCCTGTTGCTGCTGGATCTCAACAACGTGCTGGTCAGCTGCACCAACCATGGCTGGGATCCGCAGCAGTACCTGAGCGGGATCCCAGGCGAGCGCGTGTGGCAATTTCACCTCGCCAACCACAGCGATCGCGGCCACTACAAATTCGACTCGCACCTCGGCGCGGTGCCGGACGAAGTGTGGGCGCTCTATCGTGACGCGCTCGGCCGGTTTGGGCCCGTGTCTTCGCTGGTGGAGTGGGACGAGGACACGCCAGAGTGGTCCGCGTTGCGGACCGAGCAGCGGCGGGCCGCCGAGATCGCGCAAGCCGTGCTGGATCGCTTGCCTGAACCCGCCAAGCCCCAGCCCCGGCCCGCGCAGATCAACCTGCGCGCCCAGGCCCAAGCCAGCGACACCAAAGCCCTGGCCGCCGCCCAAGCGCTGCTGTGGAAGGTGATCTGCTTCCCGACCGGGGCCGCGGACATGCTCGAGTCCAGCCCAGCCAGCGTCCGCGAGGCCGTGGCCCAGACCTTCGCCGAGACCCCGAACTTCAGCCGGGTCGAGCGCCTGGAGGTCTACGCCAACGACTACTACTGGCGGCTCGCGGGCGTGCTCGAGCAGCACTTTCCCACGGTGGCGTGGATGCTGGGCCACGTTCAATTTCACAACCTCGTGACCGACTACGTGCTCGTCAGCCCCTCGCGCGAGCCGGATCTGCGCCGCTACTCGCGAGATTTCCCCAGCTTCATCAGCCAGCACGAGGCCGGCGTGAAGTCGCCCGAGCTGATCGAGGTCGCGTGGATCGAGCTCGATCGCGCGCAGGTCCTGTGCGTCGCGGACGAGCAGGTGCTCACGCCAGCCGACTTGGCAACGATCCCGCTAGACGCGTGGCCGCAGCTGCGCTTCGTCGCCGGCAAGACCGTGCGCCTGCGAGCGACCACCCGGCCATTCTCTCCCATGTTCACGATGTGCCGCGAGGGCCAGTCGCTCGAACTCGCGCGCAGGCACCACCCGTCCAGCCTGGGTCACACGTTGATCTGGCGGCGGGATCTGACCGTGTGCCACCGCGACCTCGAAGCCAGCGAAGCGGCGGCCTTGCAGGCGCTGCTCGAGGGCAAGTGCTTCCTCGAGATCTGCGCTGCGGCCTCGGGAGCCGAGCTTGGGGCCGATGAGGACGCAGAGGCCGGCGACGCCGCGAGCCCCGAGCAGGTCGCCCGCTGGCTGCAGCATTGGGTCGAGGTCGGGCTGATCGCGGCGGTCTCGTAGGCGAGCTTCGCGGGCCGCAGTCACTGACTTCGCCGTGGTAGCATCCTGTGCCAATGCAACCTCTTCTTCGGACTTCTGTAGTCGCTTGCGTGTTCGCTGGCCTGGGCGTGTGGGGTTGTGGCGGGGACGACGGGCGCACCCTCAACCCGTTCCTCAGCGGCGAGAGCGACGGTGATGGTGACGCCGAGACCAGCAGCGGCGACGGAGACGGCGACGGCGACGGCGACGGAGACGGCGACGGCGACGGAGACAACGCCAGCTGTGGCGACGGCGTGGTCCAGCCTGGCGAGCAGTGTGATCTGGGCCCGCAAAATTCCGAGCAGGGCCAGTGCACGCCGAACTGCTTCATCGCCTCGTGCGGTGATGGCTACGTGTACGAGGGCTTCGAAGAGTGCGACGACGGCAACCCCGACAACACCGACGACTGCGTGCAGGACTGCGTCGCCGCCAGCTGTGGCGATGGGTTCGTGCAGACCGGTGTCGAGGAGTGTGACGACGGCAACGACATCGACGACGACGGGTGCAACAGCCAGTGCTTGCCCGGCACCTGCGGCGACGGGGTGGTCCAGGACGGCGAGCAGTGCGATGACGCCAACGGCGACACAACCGACATGTGCCCGGCGTGCCAGCTCGCGTATTGCGGCGACGGCTACACGCAAGCTGGGGTCGAGGCGTGCGACGACGGCAACGAAGACGACACCGACGCGTGCCTGCCAGGCATCTGTGAGCCCAACGTGTGCGGCGACGGCTTCGTCCACGCGGGCGTCGAGGAGTGTGACGACGGCAACGACGACGACACCGACGCCTGCCCTACGAGCTGCGCCCCAGCCACCTGCGGCGACGGCTTCGTGCAGGCCAACGTAGAAGAGTGTGACGACGGCAACGACGTCGATGACGACGGCTGCGCCAATGATTGCACCGCCAACAATTGCCTGCAGGACTGGCTCGTTGGCGATCTCGCTTGCAACCCGGTCCACGGCCCCTGCCAGGACTCCGAGCCGGGCTACCACTGGAAGGGCTTGTACATGCAAAACAACGTGCAGTACGCCTGCTGGTGGCACACCAAGAACCAAGGCTGGAACACCACCACCAACACAAATTTCTGGGCGCTGGCAGACCACTTTTTGCTCGACACGGGGGTCGGGACCTCGAAGTGGTGCTACTCGTTCGCCTCGGATCCCTGCCAGTCCGGCGCCTGCGCGCAGGGGCCCAACCCCGCCAGCTACTTCTTGCAAGCCAACGTGGGCGCGTGGGGCTGGTGCGGCGGCAACCCGTTCGAGAGCGGTGGTTTCGTGTGCATTCCGGCGCCCATGGGCGTGCCCTGCGAGTGAGCGCGCTGCGGACCAAGCTCGAACGCGTCGCGCTCGTGGCCGGGATCGGCATGGGCGTCACGCTGCTTGGCGTAGGGATCTGGCTGGTCACTTGGATCTTCCCGATCGGCACGGGCGCGGCAGCGAGCCGAGCTTGCGCAGGCGGTGCTCCAACCGGGCGGGCTTGAAGTCCTGAGCTTGGCGAGTTCGGCACGTGGCGCTGGAAGCTCCAGACTGCGCGTCTGGCCAGGGTCTCGAGTCACGCCGCGAACCTGCGATCCCCCAACCGACCCAGCGTGATACCCTGACCGGACATGGCGCGGCGAACGGCACCTCAGCGACGTGTGGTCGTGGGCGGCGAAGGTGGCGCCCGGCGGATGATCATGGCTCCGTCCGTGACCCCCGTCAGCGAGCTCTCGCTCGACGACCGCCCCCTCGCGATCGAGCGCAGCGCCGACGCGCGCTACCTGATCGTCACGCTGCCCTACGAGCTGTGGATCATCGACGCGAAGACTCTCGCCGAGCAGCGCACGATCCCGCTGAGCATGGCCTGGCCTTCCGTGGTCGAAGGCTGGGAGGGCGCGCTGTGGATCGGCGGGCAGCACTTGTTTCGTGGGAGCGTTGGCTCGACCGCGGTGACCAAAGCCGGCACCAAGCTCGGCGGCTACGTCGACCACGTGACCCTGATCCGCGACGACCTGCTGTGTGGCGTCGGGAGCCAGGGTGAATTGTTGTGGGACATCGATCGCGACGCGCCCGTTCACAAGCGCAAGTCCCCGGGTCCGGCCGCGATCGCCGTGGTCGCCAGCGCGGACGGCCGCGCGGTGTTCAGCGACGGCAGCCCCACCGCGTGGGTGATCGATCCAGCCCACCCCGCTGGCTACGCGCAGCTGCGGCTCAGCGCGACCAGCCCGGTGCCCGTCGCGGCCGAGGGGATAGTGCGCCTCGCTCGCACCGACGGCACGCGTGGCGGTCGGGTGTTGCTCGCGGCCCGCGATGGCGCGGTCGCGTGGACCGGCCGAGATCTCCGCTTGGCCGGCGAGCGTCTCCCAGCCGGCAAGCGCGACATGACCCCGCTGGCGATCGCGGGTGACGAGCGGTGGGTCTACGTGCTTCGCGGTCGTGGGACCTTGCAGCGGTTCTTGATCGCCCAGCCCAATCAGGCGCGCGCGGGCGGCTCGGGCGGCTCCAAGCACAAGGGCAAGAAGCGTCGTCAGCAACACCAGCCGCTGCCCGGTCAGCAGGCCGGCGAGCTCGAGCCGCCGCCGCTGCCCGAGGCCCAAGAGGTTCGGCTCGACAAGCTCGCCGAGTGCATGACCCTGCTCGTCGACGACGACAAGCGCACGCTCGTGCTTGGCGGCCCCAAGGCCGACGCCCGGCTTGGTCGCCTGTGGACCGTTGACCCAGACGCGCTCGACTGGAAAGAGCTGCAGCTGGGCGAGCGGATCCTCGAGCCGCTGCCACCCCCCCCAGATCCGGACGCCGAGCCCCCGCCGCCGCAGCGGCCTAGCTTCATCGCAACCAAGAACAAGCTGAGCGGACCCAAGATCTCGGCTGTGTCCGTCGACGACATCGTCGGCAAGGTTGGTGACGCTGGGGTCGAGTACTGGCTGACCCACGGCAGCGGCACCGTGCTGGATCGGCCAACGCAGCGGCGCAGCGTCGCCGACACCTTGCCGGGCGACGCTGCCTTGCTGCCAGCCATGGTCCGCTTCAACGAGGGGACCGCTCGGCCTGCCTTGCTGATCTGGCCCGGCGTCGTCGAGGACTACGACGGCGCCCCGCCGGAGCCGCAGCTGCTGGTCTGGGGCGACGATCCGCGGGCCTGGATGCCCCTCGAGACCCCGCAGCTGCGCGCCCAAAAGTGGGCACGCACCGACGTGTTCCCGATCCAAGTCGCGCTCGCGGGTGTGCCCGAAGGGCTGCCCGGGAAGCGACAGACGCTCGATCCAAAGTGGAATGATCCGCAGCACTTCGAGGCCATGGCCAAGGAGTGCAAGAAGCTGCTGAAGATCTTGTGGTAGCGCGGCGGGTCAGGTCGTCGCGGGCATGTCTGGGAGCTTGCGGTTGGCTGGGCGCAGAAACCACGACGCAAAGGTCACCGCGAGAAACACCAACGGCGCCACGATCTCGCTGGCCTCGTTCGACATGATGTGCACGTAGGCCGCCCCGATGAAGTCGATCACCAAGCCGGCGTAGGCCCACTCCTTGAGCCGCGCGAATTTGGGGGCCAAGATCGCCGCCGCGGCCAGTAGCTTGGCGATGCCCAACAGCGGCGGCAAGTAGAGCGGAATACCCAGGCGCTCCATCGACTCGACCAGATCGGGTGGACCGACCAAGTCCATGATGCCGCTTCCGATCAGCGCCGCGCCAAGCAAGCCGGTTGTCGCCCAATAGCCGATCTTGCGTCCCTTGGAGTCTTCGGTCATGGGAAAGTCTCGCAGATGCGTGCAGGGGTGACCAGTCTGAGCCGATCTCGTCGCCGCGGCCTCCGCGAGCGAGCGGCGAACCGCACTGGATGTATGATCCGAGGGCATGGGCGAGCCAGCGACCTACGCTGAGTACCTCGCGCTCGAGGCTGACAGCGAGGTGCGCCTCGAGTTTGTCGACGGGTCTGTCTACGCCATGGCGGGCGGGACGCCAGAGCACGCTCGTCTGGCGATGGCGATCGGGGCAGAGCTACGCGTGGTGCTCCGCGCCAAGGGCTGCGCCGTATACAGCAGCGACCTCAAGCTACGCATCGACGCGACCAACCGCAGCACCTACGCGGACGTCGCGGTAGTCTGCGGCGACGAGCGTCACGCGGACATCGATCCCAATGCCGTGACGAACCCGACGATCATCGTCGAGGTGCTCTCGCCTTCAACGGAGGCTGCCGATCGCGGCGAAGAGTGGCGCCACTACCAGCGTCTGCCTTCGCTGCGAGAGTACGTGTTGATCTCTCAGGACGAGCCCTACGTCGAGGTCTTCCGGCGCGACGAGTGGATCTTGCGGACCAGTGTCGCCGGCGGGGTGCTCGAGCTGCCCTCGCACGGGGTCTCGATCGCCGTCGATGCGATCTACGCAGACCCACGCGCAGTCTGAGCGGTGGACAGCATCGACTCAGGCTGCTGACCGCGGGCCCCGCTCTCCCCTTGGACGGGAAGTCGCGCTCGGCGAGCTCTCCCTTTGGGTGTGGAATTGACGGATGGACTCGAACCTGACTGCGAGGTCTGCGCCAGCATCAACAAAGTCTCGTACTTGATCGCGTAGACCCTCGCAAGCGCCCGATCTCGGGCACTTGTGTTTGCCCGAGATCGGGGCCGTTCGACAGAGTTGGGGGCAGGATAGGGGCAGGGATCCGCGGTCGCGCTACACTGCCCGCGTGAGCGACGAAGCCAGCCGAATCCTCGACGCGGCCATGAAGCTGCCCGAGCCCGAGCGCGCGGTGATCGCCGCGATCCTGGCCGACAGCATCGGCGATGGGTTTTCGCCCGAGGAGATCACAGCGGCCTGGATCGCGGAGGCGAAGCGGCGTGCTGAGGCGATCGACCGGGGCGAGCTGGAGTTGGTCGACTCTGAAGACATGATGGCGCGGCTGCGTGCGCGGGCCCGTCGCGTGCACGAGCGTCGAGCTGGTTGACTATGCGTGTGCGCTACTCGCTCGCCGCGGAGGCGGAGCTCGCAGACGCCGTCGACTGGTACGCGTCGCGCGAGGACGGTGAGCGATTGGTCGATCGCTTCTTGCGCGAGGTGGCACGGGTCGAGAGCTTGGCGGGGGAAGGTCCGCGGGCGTGGCCGGAGGTCGAGCCCGGCGTGCGTCGGGTCGTGCTGGACCGGTTCCCGTTCTCGCTGATCTACCGGATCGCGGTCGACGAGCTACAGGTATTGGCCGTGGCCCATCACAGCCGTCGACCGGGGTATTGGCGCGATCGGCTGGGGTGACCCGACTCGCGAGAAACCAAACACGACAGGAGCGCACTGGACACGAATTAGTCGCACACAACCGATGTCGAGACTGGCATGGCCCACCGCCGCAAGTATCGGTGCCGAGTTGGGTAGGGGGGGTATGAACAATTCAACCAAGCCCAGCCATTGGGAGATTAGCGAGAGTAGCGAATGCCGTCCGCCAGCCGGGCAAGCGGCGAACCCTAGTCGTTGCCGAATTGGGAAGCGGTAGCGACGGTGGGGTATGGGCCAGGGATATCCCCGGGTGGAGCTACAGGCTTTCGGTCGACATTTGTGTTTGCCTGCAAATCACCGTGTCCGAGCTGAATATCGGAAGCACGCTCAAGATCTTCGGCCATGATGCGGTCGACCTGAAGCCGAACATGTGTTTGCTGTTCTACAGTGGTGCATGAATCGTGAGGCGAACGCGCGCCATGGCTGCTATCCGTTCGCCCAAGCTCCAACCCAACGAGCCCACCGAGTCGACCAGGCCGCGCCGCTGGGTTGCGGGCTTGCTTGGCGGGCATGATGTAGCCAAACGCGACGCTCGGGGACACTCGCGCGCGAGCTCGACTTTCTGGACTCCAAAGGCGGTGAAACATGACGATGACAGATCTCGCCCAATACCCAACGCGTCTGCGGGGAGCTCGAACGCTCCCGCGAGTCTGCTCGCCGGCAAGCCGCGCGAGCTAGCGATCGCGGAGATCGACCGCTGCACCTTCCCCAAGTCAGACATCGCAGAGCGAACCCAGCCGCTCGCCGGCTGCTACGATCGGCGGGTCATGCACGCGATTTCAAAGACAGGGCCACCCGACCGCTGCGGGTGCCGTGGATGTTGACGCGAGTCGTGGATGGCGAACTCACGTACCGTGGCCACAAGTCGTTGTCGTGGGAGGCTTGCACTGTCGAGAACGTCGTGGGCGTGGGCCGACCTGGGGCCTCCAGCCAACTCCACCGCCTGCGGCACAGGTACATCACCCAACTCGCGGCGGCGGGCGTCCCGGCCCGGGCGATCATGGATCTGGCGGGACACGCGTCGTTGACGACCACGCTCCGGTACATGCACCTGATCCTCGGCGCGGCGACCCTCGCCGTCGAAGCGCTCGAACACTTCGATGCAAGTAGGGCCGGGCCGAGCGACCAGATCGCAGAAAGGCCCGCAGAGGATGTCTGCGGGCCTTTCTGAGAACTCCGGCAGCAGGACTCGAACCTGCGACAAGTCGGTTAACAGCCGACTGCTCTACCAACTGAGCTATGCCGGAATGACAGCTCCGTTTGACGCGGAGCAGGGGTCTAGCCGACGTCCGCGCCACCGTCAAGCGTGATCGAGCCCCGCGCTGTTTCCCCCGCCAAGACGCTCTGGAGAGGCACGCGCGCTCCAGTGGGTGGCCTCTTGGGCGCGTCTCCCGGACCGCGCGCCAGATCCGGGCGTCCGCGACCGGCCCGCGGCCGCGCGAGCCGAAAACAGTCCAGCGTCGCTGTAAGCCAGTTTTTCAGGGCTGCGTTCGCCGCCGCACTCACGGACACCCGCCATGCGACGCCTCTCGATTCAGCTCACCTGCCTGCTCACCCTGCTCCCCGCCCTTGGTCTTGGATGTGCTGCCCAGAGCCCCGAAGACCAGGCATTTCCCAGCTCCGCCGAAGAGAAGACCGCGATGGAGCCGTCCTATGACGGTGACTACGCCGCCGCCCCGGGGAGCTACGACTACGCCGATGACATGGCCGCTGGCGAGGCCGAGAGCGCACCCGAGAGCGCGTTGGCGCCCGCCCCCTCGATGGACGCCCCAAGTGGCGGCCCCCGAGCGGCCGAGGCCGCGTCTGGTGGCGACGGCGTTGGGGGCATGGCGATGCGCGACGAAGCGCCGCCCAGCCCCAGCCCAGCGAAGTCCAAGGCGAGCCGCGGCGCCGACAAAAAGGGAGAGGGTGCCAGCATGCGCGAGCGCCCCCCGGAAGAGGCCAAGATCGCCGCCGAGCATGATCGGGACCGCCGCGATCGCAACATCCAGTCCGGCACCCTGACCGCCGGCAGCTTCGACGACAACCTCAACCCGTGGGTGTTCAACACGTTCGTCGACCAGGCCCGCAGTCAGCCGGATCTCTCGCGGCTGGCCTCGGCCTTTGGGACCCAGCGCACGGTCCTGCGCGTGCAAGATGTCCACGGTCGGCCGGTCGGCAACGCCAAGGTCGAGATCGACGGCAAGCACATGATGACCCGCAGTGATGGCCGGGTCGTCTGGGTGCAGGGCTGGGACAGCGGCAGCCAAGGCCAGGGCAAGGCCAAGATCAGCCACGGCAACGCCAACGCGACCGTCAGCATCAACAACCAGATCGAGCAGCTGGTGACCCTGAAGGACACCCAGGGCACGCTGCCCGACCAGCTCGACATCGCGTTGGTGATCGACGCGACGGGCAGCATGGGTGACGAGCTCGAGTTCCTCAAGGTCGAGATTCGTGACATCGCCGCGGCGATCGAGCACCACTTCCCCGGCGTGGATCAGCGCTTCGCCCTGATCGTCTACCGCGACACCGGCGACCAATACACGACCCGCGTGTTCGACTTTACCGGCAACCTCGGGCGCTTCCAGAAGGATCTTGGGGCGCAGTCGGCCAACGGCGGCGGCGACTACCCGGAGGCCATGGACGCCGCCTTGATCGCAGCCGAGAAGCTCTCGTGGCGCAATGGCGACACCGCCCGCGTGACCTTCTTGGTCGCCGACGCGCCGCCCCACGCCGACAAGGTCGACGACACGCTCGACGCAGTTGATGGTCTGCGCAGCATGGGCGTGGCCGTGTACCCGGTCGCCAGCTCGGGCGTCGCCGGTGAGGCCGAGTTCGTGATGCGGGCCGCCGCGTTGCTCACTGGCGCGCAGTACCTGTTCCTGACCGACGACTCCGGCGTCGGCAACCCCCACGCCGAGCCGCACATCCCCTGCTACACGGTCGAGCAGCTCGCGCCGTTGATGGTCCGGGCGGTCCGCTCGGAGCTTGCAGGGCACCGGGTCGAGGCTGAGCCGCAGTTCTCAATCCGCACTGTCGGCGAGGGGCAAAACGGCGTCTGCAGCCAGCAGCGTCGGCCCACCAAAATCGCGAAGTAGCACGGGAAACCTGTAGAGACCGAGCGGGTCGAGCGTTGGCTCGGCCCGCTTCGTCGCTTTTACAGGTCCGGAATCGCCTCGCGGGCCTTCTCGTCCGCGTAGAACTTGCCAAGCGGGTTACTGCCGGCCCAGTCGGCGATCATCTTGTCGCGCGTGGCCTTGTCGATGCCGGTGTCGTCCAGCGACATCTCGAGCGCCATGCTGCCGACCTTCGTGCAGTACTGCGTGCCCGGCTCGGCGCCAACTTCTTCGGTGAGTTTTTTACACTCGTTGAAAACGGTCTCGTACTTCACGAGCACCTTCTCGGCCTTGCTCTCGGGGGAGCAAGCCAAGACAAACATGCTCACGGCGAGCAGCGCGGACGAACGGAGGACGAGCTGGCGGATCTTCATACACCGCTACATACCGCGGTTGCCGCGCCCCCCACAAGCGCCGCTCAGGGGACCAGCAGCACCTTGCCAAAGTTGTTGCGGCCCTGAATGTAGGCGTGCGCCTCGGCGGCCTGCTCGAAGCTGAATTCACGGTCCACGACCGGCGTGAGCGTGTGGTCGCCAACCTTTTCCATGACCTGCTCGAACAGCGAGCTGAGCCGATCGATCTCGTGCCACAGGTGGCCAAGGTTGATCCCAAACACGCCGCGGTTCTTGTCCAGCAGATCAAAGGGCTTGAACTTGGGCGTGTTGAGTACGCCCTTGAGGATGGGCATCAGCCGGCGCTTGTCCGAGGGCGCGAAGCTGGACGCGCCGAACATGAACAGCCGCCCGCAGTGACGCAGGCACCGGTAGCTCTTGGAGAACGACTCACCCCCGACAGCATCGAGCGCGATGTCGACCCCGCGACCTTCGGTGATGCGCATGACCTCGGCCTCGAAGTCGAGGTTGCGGTAGTCGATGCAGTGATCGACCCCGACCTCGCGCAGGCGCTCGTGCTTGCCTGCGCTGGCCGTGCCGATCACCGCGGCGCCGCGATGCTTGCAGACCTGCAGCGCCGCTTGGCCGACACCACCGGCCGCCGCGTGGACCAGCACGGTGTGCCCGGCGTGAACGTTGCCAAGCTCGACCAACATCAACCACGCGGTCAGGTAGTTGACCGGCACCGCCGCGGCTGTGCTCATGGAGATGCCCTCGGGGATCCGAACGGCCTGGGCGCGGGGAATGCAAACCACGTCGGAGTGCCCGCCGAAGCGCGTGAGCGCGACGACCTTGGCGCCGATCTCTAGATCGTTGGCGACCCCCTCGCCGTGCGCGTCGACGACCCCCGACACTTCGTAGCCAACCACGCAGGGGATCGGCGGCATGTCGGGGTACAGCCCCATGCGCGCGCTGATGTCCGCGAAATTGAGACCGCTGGCGGCGACGCGGATTCGGATCTCGCCGGGTCCAGGTTCGGGGTCTGGCGCCTCGCGTAGCTCGAGCACCTCGGGCTTGCCGGCGCGACTGATCCAGATTTGCCTCATCGCGGCGGAGCTTAGTTCAGGAGCGGGCCGCTGTCGTCATCGTCGTCGTCGTCATCGATGCCCGACTCGTGGCTGCCGATGAGCTCCAGCGTGCCACCGCTGTAGTGTGAACCAAAGGTCTGGACCAGCGACGCGACCTGCTCCAGCGCCGAGGTGGCCAGCGTCGCTTCCAACGAGCTCAGCGGATGAATGAAGGCCGCGAACAACAACCCGTTGGAGCTGGCGTAGCGAGCATCCAGCGCGGTGTGAAAGTTGGCCTCGAGCACCGCGTCCTTGGTCTCTTCGTCGATCTTGCTCAGCTCGGTGACTGGCGCGATGAAGCGCATGCGATCGAAGTTGGGATCCGTCAGGCAGGCCATCGGGATGCCAAGATGTGCGAACTGCCAGTGCGTGGCGCTGCGCCGAAAGTCTTCGGTGGTGCGCTCGAGCAGGTCAGCAAGCTCATCGAGGGTCATGACTGTTCACGTTAGCCCGACATCAGCGCTGGACCACGACGCTGCCGGCGATTAAGTCGTGCAGCGTCTGCCGCCTGTCTGTGAACAGCGCCAGCAAGTACCCAAACCCTAGCGCCAAGCTCGAGGCCCAGCGGCCGACCCAGCGAATGCTGGCCTGGGTGAAGCTCAGCTGCCGGCCATCGACACCTTGGACCGCGAGCCCCATCGTGCGCTTGCCCAGCGTGGCCATCCACCCGCTCGACTCTTGGACCGCGAAGTACAACCAGCTGATCACCGACGCGACCACGCCGTGACTGTCGGTACCGAGCACGCCGCTAATGATCGAAGTCACGACGCCGATCAACACCAGGTCGATGAACAGCGCGACGGCTCGTGGTGCCACTCGTCCATAGCCGGTCATGACGCGACTCTACGCTGATCTCGCTCCAAGAAAAAAGCACCCAGCCGGCAATGCCAGCGTGGGTGCCCCTTTTCTAGGTGGCTAGGCGGCTAGGTGGCTTGGAGGGAGTTCGCTGCCCAGGGTGAACCAGTCTACGAGGGTGTTCGCAAGCGGGCGAGAAGCCCTCGCCCGAGCTGAAACAGCGGAGCGCCGACTCAGTAACGGAGTCGGACGACGGCCCGCTCGAGGACGACGGTGTCGTGACCCGAGCACGGGTACACGACCTCGAGCTCGACGGGGGTGCCCTGCTCGCCACGGATCAGGTTGGTCCATTGCCGCATGTGGTCGGGGCTCTCGCCGTCGACGGTCAGCAGCACGGCGCCCGGAAACAGCTTTCCGTCAGCTGGGCTGCCCGGAAACACGCGGGCGACCACGAAATCGCTGCCATCTTGGGTCAACTCCACGCCGATGCCCGAGTAGCTGTAGTAGCTCTGGACGTTGGCGCGCTGCGACATGCTGCACGGATGTTCGGCGACGCGCTGGGCGATCGCGGCGGCGGTGGTCATCGTGCCGGCGACGACAATGGCACCAAGGGTGATGCGACGAGCGATGCGCCAACGGTTGAGGGCAGACGAGTCAGTCTTCATGAGCGGTGGATCCTCCGTACCAGGGGCCCAGTGTTTCACAGACCCTGGCGCGTTGCCAGTGGCGTGTTCGGCGAACGGAATTGGGGAAACCCAAATCGCTTGGAATCCCGCCGATCGACCGTGCGTCGGTGTGCCCCCGAGCGCCGCTCCAGTTATTTCCTCGCCAGATCGAACTCAGCTAGCTTCGCCGCCATGATCCAACCTTCGACCCTTCGCGCGATGGCGCTGTTCACGCTTGGGACCGCGGCGCTGTTCGGCTGTACCGAGCCCTCTGGCACGCCTACGCCCGCGGTCGAACCCCACCCGCCCGCTGCCCAGGTTGCCGACCCAACTCCCAGCGAGGACCCGGCCGTGCTGGCGACGGGCGATCCCGCGGCGGTTGGTGAAGAAGAGGCAGCAGCCGACGCCGTCGCGGTTGGTGACGAGGTCGAAGCTGGCGAAGAAGCCCCAGAAGAACCAGTCGCGTTGCTCGAGCCGCGTCGGGTGCTGATCGTCGGTTCATCACTGGCTGCGACTGGGTTCGGCGCGGTGCTCGAGGACATGCTCGACGCCAACCCGGACATCGTCGCCTACCGCAAGGCCAAGAGCGCCTCGGGGCTGTCGCGTCCAGACTTCTTTGACTGGGATGATCAGGGCAAGCGCCAGGTCGAGTTCCGCAAGCCTGATCTGGTGATCGTGTTCATGGGCGCCAACGATGGCCAGGACATTGCGCCATGGAAGAGCGAGAGCCGCGTGGTGTGGGACACCGACGGCTGGCCGGCGGCCTACCGTGGCCGCGTCGACAATTTCTTGGCAAGCGTCACGACGCCAGTTGAAGGCGAAGACGGCGCACAGGTGCTGTGGCTCAGCCTGCCACGCGTCACCAGCCCTAGCCTGGAGCGCAAGCTGAAGGTGATCCGCGAGATCCACGAGCAGGGCGTCGGCGCGCTCGGTGACGCTGGTCTATACTTGGACACCAACCAATATTTGATCGATGACCAGGGTGCTTTGCTAAAGACCATCAAGGTCAAGGGCAAGCAGCAGGAGCTTCGCAGCGAGGATGGTGTCCACTTCACCATGTCGGGCTGCGAGTACCTGGCCGCCAAGATCTACCCAGACGTGCTCGTTGCGCTCGGGTTGCCAGCCGAGCCCTCCAGCGAACCATCATCCGAACCAAGCGAATGATCAATGCCGAGTGAGCCCGCGCGCGAGATCTCCCAACCCGAGCAGCCCTCCCTGGTCGCTGATGGTCGCCCTCGCTCGCGCTGGCTCGCGCTGACGCTGACCCTGGGTTGGGGCGTCGTCCTGCCGGGTGCAGCGATCGCTTCGCCGCCGGGCGATCGCAGCGGAGCCGCGACCGAGCTTGGGGATCTGCCCTCGCCCGAAGATCTCCCCGATGTGCTGCCGGAGGTCACCCCCGAGTCGAGCCCACCCAAGCGGTCCGCGCCCAAGCAGCCGCCCGTCAACGACCAGCCGGAGCCCGAGTCCAGCGAGGACGAGGACGAGGACGAAGGCGAAGGTGAAGGTGAAGGTGAAGGTGAGCCCGAGTCCATCGCGAGCGAGCCCGAGCCCGAGCCGGCCCAACAGCCCCAGGCCGCGGCCCCCAAGATCAAGAAGCTGAAGAAGCCCAAGTGGATCAAGCACACGATCCTTCCGGGCGAGCGCATCGATGACATCGCCACGCGCTACGACGTGCGCCGAGGCTCGCTGATCCGCTGGAACAAGCTCGACGAGAACAACCCAAAGCTGTTCGCCGGGCGCGACCTCGCGGTCTACACCAAGCACATCCCGCCGCCGCAGCAAAAGCTGATCTACACGGTCAAGCCCGGCGACACCTGGAACAAGATCGCCAGCGCGCACCACGTAGACGCAAATCTGCTGCGCTCGCGCTGGAACTCCAAGGTCCCGCGCAAGTTCAAGGCGGGTCAAGAGCTGGTGATCTGGGTTGATCCGCTGAACAGCCCCGACTTGCTGCGCGAGCCCGACGAGCCCCGAACCAAGGCCAGCGGGGGCACCAGCGCTAGGTCGGCGAGCACGGCCAGCGCCGCCAGCACGGCCTCGGTCTCGGCAGCCAAGCTGCCGCTGGTCAAGATCAAGACCGGCTCGGTCTCG
Organism: Enhygromyxa salina; assembly: GCF_000737335.2. Classification (GTDB taxonomy): domain Bacteria; phylum Myxococcota_A; class Polyangia; order Nannocystales; family Nannocystaceae; genus Plesiocystis; species Plesiocystis salina_C. Next base: position 133,417 of record NZ_JMCC02000029.1, read on the forward strand.
GTCGGCAAGCCCAACCGCGGCAAGATCGTCAACCCGCTCGCGCTGCCCGAGAACAAGGTTCTCTACACCATACGCAAGCCCGACGAGTGCTACGGCAGCAGCCACACGCTGCACAATTTACAGCTGGCGATCGCCAACTTTCGGCGCGCGACTGGGTTCAACGGCGATCTCGTGATTGGGGCGATCAGCAAGCGGGGCGGCGGCCGCCTCAAGCCGCACTCCTCGCACCAGAGCGGCCGCGACGTCGACGTGCGGCTCCCCGTCAAGTCGGCCAGCGGCTCGTCGGACAACATCGACGACGTCGACTGGGACGCGACCTGGTCGCTGATCCAAGCGCTCGTCTCGACCGGTGAGGTCCAGTACATCTTCTTGAGCACGAGCCGGCAAAAGCGGCTCTACAAGGCCGCGAAGCGGGCGGGTGCCAGCAAGGACATGCTCGAGCGGACGATCCAGTATCCCAGCGGCTCGGGGACGAACCATGGGATCGTGCGCAACGCGAGCGGTCACACGGCGCACTTTCACGTCCGCTTCAACTGCGCCGCCAACGAAACCCGCTGCGAATCGTACTGACCTTTACCCCCACATAGGCCTTCGCACTTCGCCGACTGCAGCCGCTGGCGCGTCTGGTCGCTTCGCTCCTCGGGGCTGTTTGTTCGCGGGCGCATGTGTGGCCCCCTGGAAGGGGGCTCGGGTGGCTTCGGCGAACGGCCTTTTTTAGACCCCCACATAGGCCTTCGCACTTCGCCGACTGCAGCCGCTGGCGCGTCGCTCCTCGGGGCTGTTTGGTCGCATCCGTATGTGTGGCCCCCTGGGAGGGGGCTCGGGTGGCTTCGGCGGACGGGTACCTACAGGGCCTCGCCGACTGCAGTTGGTCGCTTCGCTCCCTCGGGGGACGTGTGTTCGCAACGGCATGTGTGGGGCGGCTGGAAGCACCTCGTGTCCGGGGTTGCGCGACGTGCGGAAAGAAATCTGGGGGGTGTTGACTCGCGGAGGCTCTGCTTGGGTTCGGCGTGGTATTCGATCGGCGCATGGACCCGCGCACCTACTTGCTGAGCATCGACCACTTGCTCGACGATGACGAGCGGCTGACCTGGAAGGCCGCTCGCGACTTTTGCCAGTCGCGGGTCATGCCCGTGATCGAGCAACACTACGAAGCTGGCACCTTCCCCAAGGAGCTGATCCCCGAGTTTGCGGAGATGGGGTTTCTGGGGTGCTCGATCGAGGGCTATGGCTGCGCTGGGCTCAACCCGGTCGCGTACGGCACGATCATGATCGAGCTCGAGCGCGTCGACTCGGGGATCCGCTCGTTTTGCTCGGTCCAGACCGCGCTGGCGATGTACCCGATCTCTGCCTACGGGACCGAAGAGCAAAAGCAGCGGTGGTTGCCACGCATGGCCGCGGGTGAGCTGATCGGCTGCTTTGGGCTGACCGAGCCCAACTCTGGCTCGGACCCGGGCTCGATGCGGACCCACGCCAAGCAAGACGGCGAGGGCGGCGACTACATCCTCAATGGTCAAAAAATGTGGATCACCAACAGCCCGATCTCGGACCTGTGTGTGGTCTGGGCCCAGACCTTGGACCACGGCTCGAGCACGCCAGTGATCCGCGGCTTCGTGGTCGAGCGGGACATGGCCGGGCTGAGCACGCCCGAGACCCACGGCAAGCTGAGCCTGCGCGCGTCGATCACCGGCGAGATCGTGCTCGACGAGGTTCGCGTGCCCAAGGACAACATGTTGCCAGGCGTGCGCGGGCTCAAGGGGCCGCTGAGCTGTCTGACCCAGGCGCGCTATGGGATCGGCTGGGGGGCCGTCGGCGCGGCCATGGATGTCTACGAGCGGGCGCGTCAGTACACCCTGGATCGCGTGCAGTTCGGCCGGCCCATCGCGGGCTTTCAGCTGACCCAACAAAAGCTCGTCGAGCTCCACAACGAGATCGGCAAGGGCTTGCTGCTCGCCCATCACTTTGGTCGGCTCAAGCAGGCGGGCCAGCTCGATCCAGCCCAGGTCAGCTACCTCAAGCGCGACAACGTGCGCATGGCTCGTGAGGCGGCCAAGACCGCGCGGACGATGCTTGGTGGCAATGGGATCATGGGCGAGTTCCACATCATGCGGCACCTGTGCAACCTCGAGACGGTGTTCACCTACGAGGGCACCCACGAGATCCACACCCTGGCCATTGGTAGGGCGCTCACGGGCTTGAGCGCGTTCTCCTGAGTCACCCAGGCATGGCAGGTCGGGTTCGGATCTTGCCCGCGCGTGGGCAGCTGCTGATCTCGACGGATCTGCACGGCAACCATGAAGACTTTCGGCGGCTGCGCGCGGTGTTCTTTGCCCTGCGCGAGGCGGCCGAGCGCCCGGATCTCGTGCACTGGGCGTCGCTCGGCGATCTCGTTCACGGGCCCAGCCCGGTCGCGCGCCGACGTGACGCGCTGCGGTTTGGCTACCCCGACCAGAGCCCCGAGCTGGTCGAGGCGATGATCGAGCTGCGCGAGCGCTTCCCCGATAATTTTCACCTGCTGCTTGGCAACCATGACCACGGTCACATCGGCGGGCCGCACACCAGCAAGTTCTACGTCGACGAGGTCGAGATGCTCGAGCGGCGGATGTCGGCCAAGGCGATCGAGCGCATGCACGCGTTGTTTCGCGGGGCGCTGCTGGCCGTCGCCGCGCCGTGTGGTCTGCTGCTGTGTCATGGCTCGCCCGACGAACAGATCCCCTCGCTAGAACAGCTCGACGCGCTCGAACCTTCAGGCGATGACGAGCTGGCCCAGCGATCGATGCTGCGCACGCTGCTGACCAGCTACGGCCAGCCGCGCGAGTCGACAAGCAAGCTGCTTGGGCAGCTCTCGCGGCCACAGTTGCAGCTGCGCGTGGTCGTGCATGGCCACGACGTCGACCTCGACGGCTGGTACACGGAGCACGGCAACCAAGCTTGTCCCGTGCTGTTTGGCGCGCCGCCGGCCAAGCGACGCTACTTGGTGGTGGATCTTGGCGCTCGCTACGACCAAGCGCAGGACCTGCGCGACGGAGCCGAGGTCCGTCATCTGTATCCCGAGTTGGTGTGACACCCGCGTCTTGGTGGCGATACGCTGGGGATAGCTGCAAAAGAACACGCCTCCAGCGAAGATCGTTGGCGTGGCCGCGCCCGGCATGCAGACTACCAAAGCTGTCATGACTTACGCCTCTTCGTCCCTGATCTCCCGTCCGTTCACTCGTCTGTTCGCGCTGGCCTTGCCGCCCATGCTCGCGCTCGCGGCCGGGTCCCCCCAGACCGCCGACGCCTGCGGTGGGACCTTCTGTGATGCCGGCCCGCAGGTGATGCCGGTCGATCAAACCGGCGAGAGCATCATTTTTTGGATCGACGAGAGCGGCAGCGAGCCCTACACGGAAGCGCACATTCAGATCCAATACGAAGGCGACGCCGAGCGCTTCGCGTGGATCATCCCGGTGATGGAAGTGCCCGAGGTGTTGGTTGGCTCGCAGGCGCTGTTCGACAACATGCTGCAGGCGACGGTCCCGACCTTCACGATCAACACCACCTCGATCGGGGACTGCGGGGGGTCGTTTGGGATCGGCTGCGCGTCCGCTGACTTGGCCGGTGGTGACCGCAACGAGGGCTTCAGCTCCGGCGACGGTGGCGACGGCGCCGACACCAACGACGGACCCGAGATCCTCGATCGCGGGTTCGCGGGCGCGTTCGAGTACGTGACGCTGAGCGGTGACACCATCGAGGAGGTCACCGATTGGCTCGACCAGGCCGGCTACGCGCAAGACCCCGACGCGCCGCCGATCCTCGAAGAGTACTTGGAAGAGGGCTTTGTGTTCGTCGCGGTCAAGCTGGCGAGCGGGGCGGGGGTCGATGAGATCCACCCGCTGGCGGTCCGCTATCCCGGCGTCGAGCCCTGCATTCCGATCCGGCTGACGCGGATCGCGGCGGTCGACGACATGGCGATCCGGGCGTTCTTCTTGGGTGACACGCGGGTCGCCCCGCAGAACTGGCCGCACGTGGAGATCAACCACTCGCGCTTTGACTGGGTCAACGGGCCCAGCACCAACTACAACGAGATCGTCAGCCTCGCGATCGACGAGGCCGGCGGCCGCGGGTTCGTCACCGAGTACTCGGGGACCGACGCGATCATCTCGACCTCGGGCGTGTTCGAGGCCAGCTGGAGCGTGACGGCGCTGCAAGACATCGCGGCGGTCGACGTCGTCGATGAGCTGACCTCGCAGAACCTGATGACCTGCGACGGGCTCGAGTGCACCTTCCGGCACCCGCAGGTCGAGGCGCTGCTGAACATCTACCTGCCCGCGCCCGACGGCATCGCGGCCCACACGTACTGGAGCTGCGTGTCGTGCTACGAGGGGTTGATCGATCAGACCGCGTGGGGCACCCAGCCCGGCTTCTCGGCTGATTTCGAGGCGCGGATCTACGGCCCGGCCCAGCACGCGATCGACATGCTCGATAACGCGACCGTGTTGACCCGCCTGTTCACGCTGCTCTCGCCCCACGAGATGATCGAGGATCCGCTGTTTCACGAGGCCAGCGGGCTGCCAACGGTCGACAACAACATCGGCGCGACGCGGGTCAACGACTGCGACGGCGGGCCGTCCTATATCGAGCTGCCCGACGGTCGCACGATCGCGCTCGACGACGGCGGGTCGATGCCTGATCTAGACGGCAACCCGGCGGCGCTGCGGATCGAGCAGGTCCCGATGATGGGCCCGCCGCAGGTCGAGCTCGACAACGCCGGCGACATCGACGGGGCGCTCGCCAACTGGAACGACTCGCAGCTGCGCGGCCCCAGCTCCGGCTGCACGATCCAGCGGCTGGGCTTGCAGGGGATGTTTGGGATGCTGGGGATCTTCGGGATCGCCTGGTTCAACCGCCGAAAGCGGCTTAGCTAGCGGACCGCTTGGGTCCACTCGACCGCCCACACCGTGCTGCCCTGCAGCGCGACGGTGGTCCGCAGCGACGCGCGGACGGCCTCGATCCACGGCCGCCCCTCGGGCCCAACGCTGGCGGCGAGCTCGTCGATGACCATCCCGAGCCCGATCGGGAGCGAGTCGGCCCGCGCCCCCGCTTGCACGGCCACGAGCTGCTCGAAGCTGCCCAGGATGTCCTTGATCGTGGGCTCGCCCGGGTACACCTCGAGGCCGACGTCAGGCTCGACCTTGCCAAGCTTGGTCGCGGCCGCCAGCGCTTGCTCGAGCCCGCCAAGCTCGTCGACGAGGCCCCGCTCCTTGGCAGCGACGCCGGTCCACACGCGACCTTGGGCGATCTCGTGGACGGCGTCGCGATCCATGTTGCGACCGGCAGCGACGCGCTCGACGAACACGTCGTAGGTCTGCTCCATCATCGCGTAGACGATCGTGCGCTCTTCGGGGGTCCACGCCTGCATCGGTGACCACAGCAGCGCGTGCTCGCCCTTGGTCACCGCGAAGCTCTTGATCCCAAAGCTCTCGAGCGCCTTGCCGAGCACCAGCTTGCCCCCCACGACGCCGATCGATCCGGTCACGGTGTCGGTGTCGGCGTAGATCTGGTTGGCCCCCGCGGCGATGTAGTAGCCGCCCGAAGCCGCGACGCCGGCCATGGACACGACGACGGGCTTGCTCGCTTTGAGCCGCTCGACCGCGTGCCAGATCTGCTCGGAGGCCTGCGCGGAGCCGCCGCCAGAGTCGATGCGCAAGACCACGGCGGCGACCTTGTCGTCGGCGGCGAGCCGGTCGAGCACGGGCACGAGCTGACCCGAGGCGATCTCGCTGGTGGCCCCGAGCGCGCCGCCGCCCTTGCCGTCAATGATGTTGCCGACCGCGTAGACCAGCGCGACGTGCGGCTTGCTCGGGCGCTTGGGCCCCGACATCCCCAAGAAGCGCTGCAGCGCGAGCGGGTCCGACCAGGGCTTGTCCTGCAGCGTGACGTTCTTCCACCCGCGCTCGCCGCTGACCCGAGCCAAGAACGGCTCCCACGCCTCGACCTTGTCGATCAGGCCGCCCTCGGCTGCGCTCTCGGAGGTGAACAGAGCTTGGTCGATCCACCCGCGGACCTCCTCTTCGCTGGCGCCCCGACCCTGCGCGATGCCGCTGACCATGGTCACGTAGGCCTGATCCACCAGGGCGCCAAGGGTCTCGAGCATCTCGGGCGAGGGCGCGTCGCGGGTCAACGGCTCGGCCGCCCCCTTGAACGCGCCGACATGCAGGAAGTCCGCTTGGACCTCGAGCTTGTCGAGCAGGCCCTTGAGGTGCACGGGCGTGGCGGCGGGGCCGGGCACCATCAAGGTGCCGACCGGGACCATCGCCAGCTCGTCACAGACCGAGAGCAGGTAGTAGCTGGTGTTGCTGAGCGACTCGGCGTGGCAGTGGAGCTTGCGGGCGCCGTCAGCCTTGAAGTCGACCAAGGCCGCGCGCAGCTCGACGCCGCGGGCCATGTCCATGCTCAGATCCCCAACCCGCAGCACCAGGCCCTCGAGCTTTGGCTCGGCCGCGAGCTCGTCGAGCTTGTCGAGCAGCGCCCTGGTTCGCACGCTGCCACCGCCGCCACCCGCGAACGCCAGCGGATCAAACACCTCCACCTCGCCGACGCTGCCCGAGAGCTTCAGCACCCGCAGGTGCGGTTGATCGGCCGCGTAGTTGGGCGACTGCTTGGGCGGATCGTAGGGCCCTGGCTCGTCGAGCTTCTTGGTGAACATCGCCGCCAAGGGGTTGTTGGCGAGGCCCGAGAGCGGGTTGCTGTCGTCGTCGTCGTCTTTGTCCTGGTCGTCCTTGTCGTCTTTGCCTTTGTCTTTGTCCTCGTCGTTCGAGGAGGACCCGGCGGGCGCGTCTTTCGACGACCCGTCACAGGCGGGCAGGCAAAGCAGACAGGAGGCGGCGAGGACGAGGCTGATCTTGCGCATGGGTGACTCGTGGGCTGCGGGCCGTGCGAGCTTCGCACAAGATTGCGCCACCCAGCGGCGCGCCAGACAAGCGCGAGCGCGACCGATTCCCGCTCGCTGCGTCAGCGCGTATGGTCCGGCGCATGAGCTCCCGCCCGACAACGCGCAGCGGCCTGGCGATCGCCTGGTGGGCCGTGCTGGGGATCAGCGCGCTATTGTTGCAGGCGATCGTGCGCCTGCTGCCGCGCGCGCTCGAGCCGGTGCTCGACGGATCCCTCGATGCCATCAGCGCGCTCGCGTATGTCGCCTCGATCGTCGGCTTTGCGTACACCGAGGGCTACCGCGGGTTCCAGCGCAGCTTCTCGCCCCGCGTGGTCGTGCGATCGTTCGCGCTGGCGCAGCGGCGGGGGTGGCTGGTCGTGATCGCGCCGCTAGTGGCGATGGGTCTGGTCCATGCTTCGCGCCGACGGCTGATCGGGTCGTGGGTGCTGCTGCTGGCGATCGTCGGGCTGATCTCGCTGGTCAGCATGCTCGCGCAGCCGTGGCGTGGGGCCGTTGACGCTGGCGTGGTCGTGGGGCTGAGCTGGGGGCTCGTCGCAACCTTGATCCTGATGATCCGGGGGCTGCGCGGAGACGTCCCCGACGTCGATCCGGCGCTCCCCGATCGAGCGCGCAGCGCTTGATCGGGACCGTCTGCAGCCCGTGCACGGTGCCGCATCGGCACGCAACCCCCCGCAACCAACCAAATCCGTGACTGAGGCCCCCTGTGGGGGGGCATCACGAACCCGCTGCGATCACTTCGCGGATCTGCTCGTCGCTGAGCGTCTGGCCCTGCGACTTCGCAAAGTCGAACACGCGATCGACAAGCTCGTCGTTGGTGTCGAACCCGTGCTCCCGCAGCCAGTAGATCACGTTGGATCGCCCGCTGTAGTGGCCAATCTCGATCTGCTGGCGACGCCCAAACACGCGGGCCGGGACCGACGAGTACACCCGGTCGGCGAGGTCCAGCTCACCCTTGGCTTCGGCCTTGATGATCGCGGCCGCGTGGACGCCGGTCGCCGTGCGAAACGCGTCGCGTCCAACCAGTGGATAGCTGGGGTGGATCGGCACCCCCGTGAAGCTGCTGACCTTCTCCACGTACTCGACCAGGCACGACAGATCGTGGGTCTTGGCGTCGATCAGCCCGAGCAAATAGAGGTTGAGCAGCAGGTGATCCATCGACGTGTTGCCGACCCGCTCGCCGATCCCCAGCGCGCAGCCGTGAACCCGATCCACGCCCCACTCGAGCGCAGACACGGCCAAGGTCAGCGCCAACCCGCGATCGTTGTGCCCGTGCCAGTCGAGCATCACGCGATCTTCCACGTCCATGCCCCGCAGCAAGCTCTTGGTGAACGACAACAGGTTGCGCAGCCCGTCGGGGGTTGCGTGGCCGCAGGTGTCACACAGCACCAGGCGGGTCGCGCCAGCTTCGATCGCGGTTCGGAACAAGCGCTCGAGCGTGTTGGGGTGGGCGCGCGTCGTGTCTTCGGTGACGAACGAGGCGGGCAAGCCGTTGCGGACGATCAGCTCGATCGACTCGCGGGTGTGGCGGACCAGGCGATCGAGATCCCAGCTCTCGGCGAACGCACGGATCGGGCTCGAGCCAATGAAGGCCGTGACCTCGATCGGCACGCCGACCCGCTGCGAGATGTCGATGATCGGCCGAATGTCGGCCTCGACCGTTCGCGCCGCGCAGTTGGGCAAGATGCTCAGCTTCTCGCTGACGATCGTCCGCAGCAGCGACTCCACGTCCTGCTGGGCCCGGCGACCGGCGCCGGGCAGGCCAAGGTTGACCACGTGGAGGCCAAGCCGATCCATCAGGCGGACCAGCTCGGCCTTTTGATCGATGTTGGGATCGCGGACCGAAGGCGACTGCAGACCGTCGCGGATCGTCTCATCGACGAAGCGCGGCGCCCGACGCAGGACCGGCCCGCGGCGATCGAGTTCGTTCCAGTCGTAGACCAGCTTGGTCAGATCCGTCGGGTCGAGCATCTGCGTCACGCCTCACATGCCAGGGATTAATTCGAGGTCGAAGAAGCGATCGAACTCTTCGACCAGGCTCATGGCGATCACATCGATGATCGCGTCGTCGTCTTCGATCAACGCGATGATCGCGTCGCGGAACAGGACCAGCGCGTCGACTTGACCCTCGTCGTCGTCGGTGGCGGGCCGACCCTCGAACGCGAGCGCGGTGCGGGGATCACAGCCGTCGCGGACCCCAGCCTCGCCGACCCAACGCTCGACGCGGATCGCGGCCGCGGCGACCCGGTTGATGACGGGATCGGGCAGGGTGTCGAGCACGTCCTCGAGGTAACGACGCAGATCCTCGGCCTCGTCGGCGGGCACGGGCTCGTCGACCTCGACCTCGTGGGTGGCGAGGTCACGCTCGCGGACCCGCAGCAGGTGCTCGAGGGCGCGGTCGACCTCGCCGGCCTCGCGCAGGATCGAGCCCAGCTGGTAGCGCAGCTCGGTGTCGTCTTCACGGGCGAGCGCTTGCTCGAGCAGCTCGACGCCCTCGGGCCTGCGCTCGAGATCGATGAGCACGGCCGCGCGCAGGCTGACGTAGCCGGGGTCTTCGTGCAGTGAGGCGTGGACACCGTCGAGCACGCTCAGCGCCTCTTCGGCGTCTTCTTGGTGATCCAGCAGGACCTGCGCCCGCAGCAGCCGGGCCTCGCTGTCGGCTTCCGAGGCCAGATCCCCGCGCTCGCTCAGGACCCGCAGCGCATGCTCGGCGTCGTCGATGTCGCCGATCGAGATCAGGATGTCGGAGATGTCGAGGGTGATGCGTGCGGCCTCGCTTGGATCTTCGAGGGCGACGGCGGCCTCGAGCAGACCTTCGGTGTTGCCGAACAGTTCTTCGAGCTCGGTCTCGCTGGCCTCCTCGTCGAGCCAGCCCGTCATGAATTCCAGGTAGCGAAGGCGGGCGTCCTCTTCGGTCGCGCCCGCGTCCACTGCCGCTGCCATCGCCGCTTGCACACCGTCGATGTCCTCGGCTTCGAGGGCGTCGTATGCTCGCGCGAAGATGCTGGCTAGCTTCGTCATCGCCGGAGACTAGCAATTATTGACCCCCACAGAGACCTTGGCACTTCGCCGACTGCAGCCGCTGGCGCGTCTGGTCGCTTCGCTCCTCGGGGCTGGCTGTTCGCACCCGCATGTGTGGCCCCCTAGGAGGGGGCTTTTTGGCAGGCGGCTCTCTCTCTGAAGCTCGCGGGTGTGAGCGCGAACGTGATAAGCAGCCGCGGTGACAAAACCCCCCGAGGTCGATCCCGTGAGCGCGCTCATGCGGGTGCTGGGCGAGCGCTGGGTGCTGACGCTGGCGCTCGCAGATCCAGCGGCTGCGGGCGCGTCGCCCTACGCGGCCCCGCTGTTTTATGCGCTGGCCCAGCCAGACACGATCGGTCGCCATGCGGCGCCGCTGCTCATTTTTGCCAGCGACGCAACCAGCCACCACGGCCAGCTCGCCGGGCGCGGTCCAACAGCCGCAGCTGCCGCCGTGTACCTCGAGACGGACACACCCGGGCAAGTGCGTGGCGCCCAGCTGCGCGGCAGCCTCGTTCGCGAGGATCTGTGGACCCCGACGGGCGCGGCCGGGCTGCGCCAACTCTACGTGGACCGCCACCCGATCGCCGCGCCGATGCTCGCCGCTGGCCGCCATCATCTGTACGCGCTGGTCGTGTCCTGGGCCAAGCTCACCGACAACCGGCTGGGCTTTGGTGTCCACCCGATCGCGCGCTTTGACGTCACCTGCGCCGAAGTGGAACAGTCGCGACCGTGAGCGAGCCGAACCCCAGCCCCCCCGCAGACGCGGACGCGCAACAACCCGGCTGGCAGCTGCACACCAAGATCCTGATCGGCATGGTCATCGGCAGCTTGGCCGCGCTCGTCGCCAAGCAGTGGATGGTCGGGCCGGACGCGGTGATCTCGCTGTTCGTGGATCAGGCGGCGCTGCTCGAGTTTGGCGCGCGGTGGATCGAGCCGGTCGGGCAGCTGTTCATCCGCGCGATCATCTTGACGGTCGTGCCCTTGGTGTTCACCTCGATCGCCACGGGCATGCACTCGCTCGGCAACCCCCGCGACCTCGGCCGGCTGGGGGGCCGCACGATCGCGATCTTCATGGGCACCGCGTTTGTCGGGGCCTGTCTGGCGACGGGGCTGTACTACTTGTTCGAGCCTGGCGCCGCGATCTCGCCCGAGACACGTGATCTGCTCGCCGCGCAATTCTCGGACGAGGCCGCCAGCAAGGTCGCCAGCGCAGACGAGGCGCGCGCGTATTTTTCGGGCTCGGCGCTGCAGATCATGGTGGGCTTGGTGCCCGAGAACATCGTGCTCTCGATGACCAGCAACCGGGATCTACTCAAGGTGATCCTGTTCGCGCTGGCGTTTGGTGTGTCGCTGACGCTGATCCCCCAAGACCGCAGCGCCCCGGTCGCGGCGGTGCTCGAGGGCGTCAACGAGGCGATGATCAAGCTGATCGGCGTGCTGATGAAGCTCGCGCCCGCGGGTGTCGCGGCGCTGGTGTTCATGGTCGTTGCCAAGTTTGGCGTCGACGTGCTCGTCGCGCTCGCGCTCTACACCGGGGTCGTGTTGCTGGCGCTCCTCGCTCACCTGTTGCTGGTGCTCTGGCCGTTGCTGCGCTTCGTCGCCGACTGGAAGCCAATCGCGTTCATGAAGGCGATGCGCGAGGTCTGGGTCACCGCGTTCTCGACCTCGTCCTCGGCGGCGACCTTGCCAACGACGATCCGCGTGGCCGAGGAAGAGCTGAACGTTCCCCGGCCGATCGCCGGGTTTGTGCTGCCGCTTGGCGCGACCATCAACATGGACGGCACGACCATCTACCAGGTCATCGCCGTGCACTTCGTTGCCCAAGTCTGGGGCATCCCGCTCGACGCTTCGGCCTGTCTGACGCTGATCTTGATCGCGATGCTGATGGCGATCGGCGCCGCGGGTGTGCCCGGCGGTGTGATTCCGCTGCTGTATGTGGTGATGGTCACCGTTGGGATCCCAGAGGCTGTGGTAGCAGCAGGGATCGCGTTGATCCTGGGCATGGATCGGATCCTGGACATGTGCCGCAGCGCGATCAACGTGGTCGGCGACTCGACGACGGCGGTGATCGTGGCACATCTCGAACGCAAGCGGCCTGTTGCGGCAGGCGCTGCGACCAGCGCTGCTCCTGAATCTCGTTCACCGTGAGACAACATACTACTGCGACCGTGACATCGATCCGCCGCGCGCCCATACTGACGCAGCTTTTCGCTTGATCTAGCTCGAGTCGGCGCTGGACGAGCCTGCCAAGACCACATGGACACTTTCACCAAGTCCGAAAAACGCGAGACCCTCGAGTCCGTTGTCATCCGCTTTGCCGGCGACTCCGGCGATGGGATGCAGCTGACCGGGAGCCAGTTCACGCACACGACTGCGTTGATGGGCAACGATCTCGCCACGTTCCCCGACTTCCCCGCCGAGATCCGGGCGCCCGCTGGCACCACCTATGGTGTGTCGGGGTTCCAGATCCACTTCGGCTCGCAGGACGTCCGAACCCCGGGCGACGCCCCCGACGTGCTCGTGGCCATGAACCCGGCCGCGCTGATGACCAACCTCGCCGATCTCAAGCCCGGCGGCATGCTGATCGTCAACACCGGCGCGTACACCAAGGGCAACCTCAAGAAGGCCGGCTACGACAACAACCCGCTCGAAGACGGCAGCCTGTCGGCCTACCGGCTGATCGATCTGGACATCCAGGCGATGACGATCGCCGCCGTCGAGCCGTTTGGGCTGGGCACCAAGGACGCGCTGCGCAGCAAGAACCTGTGGACGCTGGGCTTGGTGCTGTGGCTGTTTGGCCGCGAGTACGAGCCAACCGTCGCCTACCTCAATCAAAAGTTCGGCAAGAAGCCCGCGATCGCCCAGGCCAACATCGCCGCGCTCAAGGCGGGTCACGCCTACGGTGAGACCGCCGAGCTGCCCAGCGGGATCGGCCCCTACGAGGTCCCCAAGGCCAAGCTGTCGCCGGGTCTGTACCGCAACATCACGGGCAACGACGCGCTGGCCTGGGGCCTGGTCGCGGCCTCGCAGCTGTCGGATCTCAAGCTGGTGCTGGGCTCGTACCCGATCACGCCAGCGTCGACCGTGCTGCACTCGCTGGCCAACCTCAAGAGCTTCGGGGTCACGACCTTCCAAGCCGAAGACGAGATCGCGGCGGTGTGCGCCGCGGTCGGAGCGAGCTGGGGCGGCGCGCTGGGAGTCACGACCACCTCTGGACCTGGCGTCGCGCTCAAGGCCGAGGCGATCGGGCTCGCGGTCATGCTCGAGCTGCCGCTGATCGTCGTGGACGTGCAGCGCGGCGGGCCGTCGACCGGCCTGCCAACCAAGACCGAGCAGTCGGATCTGCTGCAGGCCGCGTACGGGCGCAACGGCGACTCGCCGCTGTGCGTGATCGCAGCCGCGACCCCGGGCGACTGCTTCTACATGGCGATCGAGGCCGCCCGGATCGCGGTGCAATACATGACCCCGGTCATGCTGCTCACCGACGGCTACCTGGCCAATGGCGCCGAGCCCTGGAAGATCCCCGCGATGGCGGATCTGCCCGAGTTCAAGGCCAAGTTCCCGACCGAGCGCACCGAGGACTTCCATCCCTACATGCGCGAGGCAGACACGCTGGCGCGACCGTGGGCGATCCCCGGCACGCCTGGCTTCGAGCACCGGATCGGCGGGCTCGAGAAGAACTACGACTCGGGCAACATCTCGTACGACCCCGACAACCACCACAAGATGACCAAGACCCGCGCGGCCAAGGTCGCGGGCATCGCCAACTCGGTCCCCGAGCAAGAGGTCGAGGTCGGCGAGGCCACGGGTGATCTGCTGGTCGTGGGCTGGGGCTCGACCTACGGCGCGATCACCATGGCCGTTCGCAAGGCTCGCGCCGAGGGCAAGAGCGTCTCGCAGGTCCACCTGCGCCACATCGTGCCCTTCGCCCGCGGGCTAGAGACGCTGCTGCGCGGGTTCAAGCGGGTCATCGTGCCGGAGATGAACAACGGCATGCTGGTCAAGATGCTGCGCTCCGAGTTCCTCGTCGACGCCATCGGCGTCAACAAGATCGCCGGTCAGCCCTTCAAGGTCGGCGAGATCGAAGACGCGATCGATTCCGCGCTGGAGAACCTGACATGAGCCCGTCCGAACCCGTCAAGAAGCTCACTCGCAAGGACTTCACCTCCGACCAGGACATCCGCTGGTGTCCGGGCTGTGGGGACTACGCGATCCTCGCGACGATGCAGCGCACGCTGCCAACCGTCGGCGCCGACCCAGCCAAGACCGTGTTCTTGTCGGGCATCGGCTGCTCGAGCCGGTTCCCGTACTACATGAACACCTACGGGTTCCACAGCATCCACGGCCGCGCGCCGGCGTTTGCGACCGGGCTCAAGCTGACCAACCCCGAGCTCGACATCTGGGTGATCACCGGCGACGGCGACGGCCTGAGCATCGGCGGCAACCACCTCATGCACATGCTGCGTCGCAACGTCGACGTGCAGATGATCCTGTTCAACAACCGGATCTACGGGCTGACCAAGGGCCAGTACTCACCCACGTCGCTGGTTGGGCTGCGCTCGCCGTCAACGCCCTTGGGCTCAATCGACATGCCCGTGACGCCTGCTCTGCTGGCGCTTGGGGCGGGGGCGCGCTTCGTCGCGCGCTCGGTCGACACGATGGCCAAGCACCTTGGGCCAACCTTCGTGGAGGCCCGCGAATTTCGCGGAACCAGCTTCATCGAGGTCCTGCAGAACTGCCCCGTGTTCCACGATGGTGCCTGGGATCACGTCACGGACAAGGCCCGCGCGGGTTCGACCATGCTCGTGCTCGAGCACGGCAAGCCCATGCTCTTCGGTGACAAGGGCGGCCCGCAGCAAGGTCTGCGGCTCAAGCCCAAGACCCTCGAGCTCGAGGTCGTGACCCTTGGAGAAGACGGGATCACGGAAGACGACGTGCTGATCCACGACGAGACCAACCGCCCGATGGCGTTCCTGCTTGGCGGTCTCGAGCCGCCGAACTTCCCGATCGCGCTTGGCGTGCTGCTGCGTGAGCAGGCGCCTGCCTATGACGCGAGTGTCGTGGCGCAGGTCGAATCTGCCAAGAACAAGGGCATGACGGACGTCGACGCGCTGCTTCGCGCGGGCCACACCTGGACCGTCGAATAGGCTGGCGAGCGCCTTGGCGGCTGGGTTGGCGCCGGGGCCCCGCTGAGACAGAATGAACTCGAACGGCGTCCGTCGAAGCGCCCACGCCGTCCGCGCTATCGTGGACGCCCCCCGCAGCGACTACGCGCACACCCAGGAGACTTTGAACATGAGCCTGACTCGATCCCTGCAATCCCTGAAGCTCGCTGCCCTGTTCGGCGGCATCATCGGCCTCGGCTTCGGCTGCGTCATCAACCTCGAGCCCCTCGAACCATGCGAGAGCGGCTCCAACAACAAGTTAGATAGCAACGGTGAGTGTGAGTGTCGCATCGGCTACGAGTGGTGCGACCCGGCTGACCAGACCAACCTCAACTGCTGCGACGACGACATCGCCGGCACCTCCGGCCCCGGCGACGGCGACGGTGACGATGATCCCACTGGTGATGGCGATCCCGACACCACCGGCGACGGTGACGGCGATCCCGGCGACGGCGACGGCGATGGCGACGGCGACTGTGCCCCCGGCGAGCTCCCGCCCGAGAGCTGCACCGTCGAAGAAGAAGGCTTCTACTGGTGCACCAACAACGAGGCGATGGGCCCCGGCTGCAGCGAGTTCTACATCTGCGAGAACGGCGTGTGGACCGAGAACGCCGCGTTCATGGATGAGAGCTGCGGCTTCGATGGCTTCGACTTCGCGTACGGCTGCGTCGATGATGGCGTCTCGGTGATCTTCGAGTGCGGTGACGGCTCGGGCGCGGCCTGCGACGACGCCGACCCGGCCTACTGCGTCAACGACGACGAGATCGGCTACTGCCTGTGGAACAAAGAGACCTGGGACAGCTGCCAGCTGTTCTGTGAAGAGGTCGGGATCCGCGGCCAGACCTACGAGTACGGTGAGTGCGACGCCTCGATCCCCGATGACGTGGCGTGCTTCTGCTGCGACACCGGCGACGAAGGCTGCCCGCTGCCGTAGGCAAGGCGATTTGAGCACGAGCAAGCGGGGCTCCCTCGCTTCGACAGACGCGGCCGATTCGGTCGCGTCTGTTTTCAATTGGGTGGGAGTGGCAAACTTGGGCCCGTGCTGGGTCTCTCACGTGCGCGGCGACTGGTGAGGTGTTCGCTGGTGGTCGCGTTGATCGGGTGCGGGGGCGAGGGCGAGGCCGCCGAGAGTTCGCGCGAGGGCTGCGGGGATCCAGGCTCGCACAGTGAGCCGATCGGGAAGTACTCGTGCGCCTGCGAGCCGGGCTACGAGTGGTGCGACGAGGCGCGCGACTCGTTCGAGTGCTGCGTGGACGACAGCGCGACGACCGACGAAGGCGGCGCGCCCGAGCCGGACGCGGCGTGCGACGAGGCGCTCGCCGAGTCGCTGTTGTGTGTGCCCGATCCCTCGGGTGACCCTGGCGCGTCGTTGATGTGGGCCTGCAACGGCGAGCGGTGGGTGGAGATCGCCGGGTATGCACGCTTCGCGTGCATGGCCGAGGGGCTCGAGTTTGCCTACGGGTGCACACCGGGGCCGGCGTTCTTGTGCGGCTACGGGCCCGGGAGCCCGTGCGAGAGCGAGGGCTACGCGGGGATCTGCGTGGACGAGGAGATCATCGACACCTGCGTGTGGGGCCGGCGGACGGTCGATCGCTGCGCGCGGCTGTGCGGGGAGCTGCAGGCGTTTGGACCTGGCTTCACCGGTGGCGCGTGCGAAGACCCAGTCGAGGGCGAGCCCGCCCTGTGCGTCTGCTCCTAGCCCAGGCTGTTTTCAGCTCGGGCGAGGGCTTCTCCTGGGCAGCGAGCTGTCTACCCGCGCCAGCGGACCATGTGTTGCTTGGGGTCGCGATGCAGCACCCGCGCGAGCTTGAGCGCTTCTGCGAGCGCCCATGGCCACGGCTCGCTGTCAGGTGCGGCGACGCCTGGGGCTGTTGGTGCCAGGCTCGCGCGGCCGTCCACCCAGGTGAGCTGCCCGGACCACCGCTGCGTGCCCGGCAGGTAGATCGTCACGAGGTAGCGCGGCGCCTGCTCGGGCTCCGACTCGGGCTCGCGGTCGAACACGAAGCGCGCACCCGTGGTGGGGTGCAGATCCTGGCTGGACGAGGGCGCGTTCATCGGCGGTCGCGCAGGTCTCGGAGTTCGCTCAACCCGGGCCCAAACTCGGCGCGGATCAAATGTGGATGGGCCCAGCCAAGCTCGATGCTCTTGTGCTTGGACCCGCTGAACAGCTCGACGACCCACAGACACCAGCCGGGGTGCGGCGCGTCCTTGCCCGCGCGGGCGGGCTCGAACCGGACCCACATCCACGGCAGCTTGTGGCGAAGGCTCCAGCTGCGGGCGAAGCTCCGCATGTCGCGGGCGTAGGCGCGCTGGTCGACGTCGCTGAAGTACGCCGTCACGCAGGTGTTGTAGGCGATCACCGGGACCTCGGGGTGGGTCGGGACCGCCTTGGCCAGGAACTCCGAGACGTCACTCGGGAGCTCGACGGGCAGGATCTTGGCGGGCAGCAGGGTCTTGGCCCCCGTGCTCGCGCCCAGGCTCTGCGCGACCGCCTGCTCGATCGCCCGGCGGTGGATCGCCATGCCTTGGCGCAGAAGATCCAGCCGACGCCGTTGGTTGCCCCAAATGCAGGCTTCGAGGCGACCGTCGAACTCGGCGCCGTCGAGCTCGCCGCGCCGGGTGTCGCCGCCCACGCGGCTGAGCACCTCGGGCCCGCGCAGCTCGGCCGCCGTGAACTCTTCGAGCACGGGCTGCTCGCCGCCGCACACCGTCAAGAACTCATCGTCCTCGGACCGACCGAGGCGCAGCCGCTTGCTCGCGGTCCAGGCCAGGTCGTAGCGGCGCTGCTCGGCATAGAGGTTGAGGCCAGCCGAGCAGCCGAGCTCGACGAGGTGCACGGCCTCGGCGGACAGCAGCACGGCGGGCAGCAGCCACGCGATCCCGCGCGAGGTCTCGTTGGCGACGACCTGCCAGGTGCGCGTGCGCTCGAACAGCTCGGCACCGAGGGCGCTGACCGCGTTCAACAGGCGCTGGGGAAACTCGTCATCGGTTGGCTTGCGTGCGTCTGGGCCTTGGCCCTCGGCGACGGTCGCAAAGTAGGGGCGCAGCTCGGCGACGCGGGGATCATCGCGCAGCACGTACCAGTGCAGCGCCGCGTTGAGCCGCAGGGCCGGCTGCAGGTCGTCGATCCAGCCGGTGTCGACGCCCTCGATGTCGTCCTCTGTCAGCAGGGCGACGAGGCGCTCGCAGATCTCACGCACGGCGTTGGGATCACCGAGTTCACGCCCGCGACCTTCGGGATCGGCGAGCCAGGTGACCGCCTGCTCGAGCAGGGCTGCGGTCACTGGCGAATAACTGCGGACGAAGCCCGCCTGCGCCGCCAAGCTCGACCGATGGCGCTCCCACGCCGGATCCTTGAGCATCCCTCCATCTACCATAGACTTCCCTAGACCCCCACCTACACCTTCGCGCGGTCACCGTTCGGACTCACGCCGCTGTGCGGGCCCTTTCGGGGCGCTTGCGAGGGGGGGCGAGTTCTGAAACCATCGCGCCACGTGAAGGGCCGCTTGCGACCGCTCGACTATCTCGTTTGGGCGCAGAGCGTGCCTGGCGAGGCGCGCTGGGATCTGACCGCCAGCGGGGTCCCCGACGCCTGCGGGCCAGCCTCGCTGCATGGGCGCGAGGGCGCGGCCCCGGGACCCGGCTGGGCGCTGGGGGCCGAGCTGTCCCTGCCCGAGCTCACCCGGCGGGACCGGCGGCCCGACCTGGTCGCGGCCTTCCTCGAGGTCATCGGCGAGCGCTACGGGGTCGACCCGCAGTGCGTGGTTCCAACCCTGGGGGCCAGCCAGGCGATCACCCAGGTGTTGTTCACCCTGGCCCGCCCCGGCGACCACGTGATCGTCGAGCGGCCCACCTTCGAGCCACTGCATGGGGTCCCCGAGACGCTCGGCCTCAACGTGTCCAGGCTCGAGCGCAAGGGCGAGGAGCGGTGGGAGCCGCTCGCGGATCGGCTGGCCCGGCTGCTCACGCCCAAGACCCGCGCCGTGATCCTCTCGAGCCTGCACAACCCGTCGGGGGTCGCGCTCGAGACTTCCACGCTCGTGGCGATCGGCGAGATGGCGGCGCGAGTCGGCGCGCTGGTGCTCGTCGATGAGGTCTATCTGGACTTCGCGTTTGACGCGAGCGGCGAGACCTACCCGTGGCAGCCGGCCTGCGTGGCGATCGAGAACGCTGTGAGCTGGTCATCCGTGACCAAGGCGTTTGGGTTCGCGGCGCTGCGTGCGGGTTGGGTGGTGGCGCGGGATCGGGAGACCGCCCAGGCGTTCCGCAGCGCGAGCCAGTACTTTCACGTGGATCCGCCCTTGGCCTCGCTGGCGCTGGCGACCGAGGTCATGCGCCACGCCGACGAGCTCGCGGCCGTCGCAGCATCGGCGATCGCTCCGGCCCGCGCCGTCATGGATCGCTGGATCGCCAGCGAAGCGCGGGTTGGCTGGGTGCCACCTTCGGCGGGTCAGACCGGCTTGGTCCGGCTCCCGGATCTCACCGCCGACTTGGACTTTGCGCGGCATCTGCGGGATCGCTACGGCACCCAAGTCGTGCCGGGGACCATGTTCGAGGCGCCGGGATCCGTTCGCGTGAGCTTCAACCTCCCGCCCGAGCAGCTCGAGCAGGCGTTGGCGACCGTCTCGGCCGCGCTCGACGACTTTGACGTGCGCGCGGTGTCGTAGGGAGGTCGAAAGTCCAAGGTGCAGCGAACGCCGCCCAGCGACGCGAACTGGCGAGCGATCTGTGCCGCGGTCGCGGCGATCCCAGCGGGCAAGGTCGCCAGCTACGGCCAAGTCGCGTTGCTCGCGGGCTTGCCGGGGCGGGCGCGGCTGGTTGGGCGTGTCCTCTCACACTTGCCGCCAGGCAGCGAAGTACCGTGGCAGCGCGTCGTCAACGCTCGCGGCGAGATCAGCTTGGGCGATCGAGCTGCCGCGCGACAGCGGCGATTGCTCGAAGCCGAAGGCGTTCGCTTCGATGTGCGCGGACGCATCGACCTGCGTCAATTCGGCGTGATCGGTCGATGAGCCCAACACGCGGAATGGGCACCAAGAGCCAAGAACAGGCGCAAAGCGGCGTGAGTCTAGTTCGGACGGGTGATGAGTACCAAACTTTGCAAATCTCTCGACTAGGGCCCCCATCTCGACGTATTCACGGATCACGTCTCTAGCCTTCCGTAACCTTCAGGAGATCTCGCCGTGAAAAACAAGCTGCTTTCCCCCCAAATCTTCACTCTCATCGCCTGCCTTGGGCTCGCGCTCGCACCGATCGGTTGTGCCAAAGACGAGCCAGCCGACGACATGGACGGCGACACCACCGGTGATGGCGATGGCGATCCCGGCGACGGCGACGGCGACGGTGACACGACCACCGGCGACGGCGACGGCGACCCGACCACTGGCGACGGCGACGGCGACGGTGACACGGCCACCGGCGACGGCGACGGCGACCCGATGGGCGACCTGCCCAACGGTGCGCCCTGCACCTCCGGTGCCGAGTGCCTCACGGGCCAGTGCTACATCGTGCCGCTCCTGGGTGGCCAGTGTGGCGAGTGTGACCACGACGACGACTGCCCCGATGGTGGGTGTACGGCCCCCAACCCGTTCGAGAACAACGGCCCGACCTGCAACATGGGCGAGGCCGGCGGTGGCTGTGAGTCCGACGAGGTCTGCGAAGACGGCCTGAGCTGCGGCAACGTGCTCTCGCTGCTCCAAGGACTGATCGAGATCAACACCTGTGGCGTGTGCGCCACGGATGATGACTGCAACGGTCAGATCTGCGCGCCGATCGTGGTCGTCGAGAACTTCGACGGTCAGAACATGTGCATCGACGAGAACTCGCTTCCGCAGGACAGCTTCTGCAACCTCGAGGGCAACGGCGACATGGCCTGCGAGAACGTCTGCTCGGTCATCGACATCATGGGCCTGGCCGAGGTTGGTGCTTGCGGCGAGTGCAACAGCGACGAGGAGTGCAACGGCGGCACCTGCCAATTCGGCGACTTCGACCTCGAGACCGGCACGCTGTCGGGCTCGGTCTGCGTCAACTGAGCGGGCTTCGCTTGGGCGAGTTGTCTCGTCCAGCCGCGAACTAAGGAGGAGGCCGGCAGCTTGCCGGCCTCTTTTTTTGCGCGGCTCAGCGGCTCAATCGTTGTTGAGGGCGTCCGGCAACCGTCGCAGGCGGGCGGCGAGGGCGACCGCCTCCACGTTGATCGGGTCGTCTGGATCTGCCGCCGGATCCAGATCCGCGATCGTACGCGCGACCCGACGCAGCCGGTGGACGGCCCGCATGCTCAGGTTGCGCCGACGCGCGAGCCCCAGCAGCAAGTTGTTCGCGTGGTTTGTCATGGGCAGCAGCCGCTCGATCGCCTTGCCGCTGGCGGGGATCTCGGCGTTGCGGGCCCACGGCTCGGCGGCCAAGCGAGCGCGCTGACGCTCACGGGCGAAGATGATCCGCTCGCGGACGCACGCGCTCGACTCACCAAAGCTGGCGCTTGCGAGCTCGTCGGTGGTCAGCGGCGTCACGGGCACGACGAGATCCATGCGATCGATGAACGGCCCCGACACCCGACCTTGGTAGCGCTGGACGGCGGCCGGGCTGTCGGTGCACACGCGCTCGGGGTGGCCCAGGAACCCGCAGGGGCACGGGTTCATCGCGGCCATCAGCTGAAAGCCAGCGGGGTAGTGCAGCGCGTAGCGAGCCCGGACGATCGTCACCGCCCGATCCTCCAGAGGTTCACGCAGGCCCTCGATGCAGGCGCGGGGAAACTCTGGGAGCTCGTCGAGGAACAGCACGCCGCGGTGGGCCAGGCTGACCTCGCCCGGTCGCGGGGGGCTGCCGCCGCCAAGCAGCCCCGCCGGGCTGACGGTGTGGTGCGGCATGCGAACGGGCGGCTTGGTGATCAGTCCGGTTGGGATCTTGCGACGCGCGACGCCGTGGATCTTCGTGACCTCGAGCGCGTCCTCGTGATCGAGCGGCGGCAGCAAGCTGGAGATCCGTCGCGCGAGCATGGTCTTGCCGACCCCGGGCGGGCCGTGAAGCAGCAAGTTGTGGCCGCCCGCGAGCATGATCTCGAGCGCGCGCCGGGGCAGGGCGAGGCCGCGGATGTCCGCGAGATCCGGGGCGCCCTCGAACGCGCGCGCTGGCTCGATCGGGGCCCGCTCGCCGTTCCAGTGGGCCAGATCCTGCTCGCCGCGCAGCTGGGCGACGAGGCTGGGCAGATCCCGGACCGGGATGATCTCGAGCCCGGGGATCATCGCTGCTTCGCGGGCGCTGCCCTCTGCGACGACCAGGCGACGAAAGCCCTGCTGCCGGGCCGTGTCGGCGACGACCAGGGTCCCCGCCGCTGGGCGCAGGGTCCCGTCGAGCGCCAGCTCGCCCCAGAACATCGCGTTGGCGAGGCTGGCTTGCTCGATCACGCCGTGGCTTGCCAGCAGCGCGCACGCGATCGCTAGATCGCAACCGGGGCTGTCCTTGCGCTGCTCGGCCGGGGCGAGGTTGACGATCTGCTTGCGCGGCGGGACGGGCTGGCCGCAGTGGCTGAGCGCCGCACGAACCCGCTCGCGCGCCTCATTGAGCGCGCCGCTGACCTGGCCGACGATCGTCAGGCATGGCAGGCCAACGTCTACGTCGGCCTCGACCGTGATCACATAACCCTCGACGCCAAGGATCCCTGCGGAGTAGCTGTGAGCGAGCATCGGCTTGGGTGATTGCGATCACCGTGCCGGGGACCTGATCGTCGTGATCACGGGCGCTTGCGTTGATCCCGAATTTCAAACTGGCCCGGGAGCGGGCCAGGTGGCCCGGGAGCGGGCCGGGGTCGTGTCCCGCGTGCGGGCCAGCCAAATCGGGTCGAGGTTGCGTACACTCGCGCCATGGTTGCTTCGCGCTGGCCTTCGATCACCCTTGCCATGACCGCCATCTCCGCCGCGCTCGCGCTCGCTTGCGCGGACAGCTCGGGCGCCGACGGAGCGGGCGAATCGAGCGAGAGCGAAGCCAGCTCGGGGGACGGGGATGGCGACGGAGATGGAGACGGCGACGGCGACGGCGACGGAGACCCCGGCGATGGAGATGGCGACGGAGACACGTGGGGCTACTGGATCCCCGGCAAGATGCTGCCGACCGCGCGCGATCCCAACGCCCGCGGCCTGCTCGATCGTCGCGGGTTGATCCACGCCCACTCGGTCCACTCACACGACGCGTGCGACGACGAACCCAAGGACGACCAGGGCAATTACGACGCCCCGTGTGATCGAGACTTCCGCGAGGGCCTGTGTCGCTCGCGCCACGACTTCGTGTTCCTGACCGATCACACAAGCAGCTTCACCAGCGTCGAGTACCCCGAGACCTTGCTGTACCGGGTTGGGTTTGGCGACGTGCTCGTTGAAGAAGGCGGCGACCCGATCGCCAACTGGGCCGGCTGCGACACGTTTGACTTTGGCAACAGCGGCGACGCGCCGTTTGTGTCGGCGTTGCTGCAAGCGGGCAGCGAGGCGGCGACCATGCCGATCGGTCTGCCCGCCCACGTGGCCGCGACCGAGGCCGAGCGCGGCGCGATGCTTGGTGACAGCTCGCCCGCGGGGATCATGGCGCTGGCCGACGCGGGCGCGGTCACGCTCGTCGCCCACACCGAAGAGTGGAGCGTGCAAGAGCTGACCGAGCTGCCGCTCGACGGGTTCGAGATGTACAACATCCACGCGAACCTGTTCTTGAACATCGTCGCGGTTGGCACCTTGCTCAGCAAGATCGGCCAGCCCGAGGCGATCCCCCATCCCGAGCTGGTGTTGTTGGCGCTGCTCAGCGAAGACCCGGCGTACATCGACACCTGGGCCAGCGTGTTGGCTTCGGGCGAGCGCAAGCTGACCACGATGGGCTCCGACTGCCACCGCAACACGTTTCCGCAGGAGCTCGCGGATGGCCAGCGGATCGACAGCTACGAGCGGATCATGAAGTGGTTCTCGAATCACCTGCTGGTCGAGCCCGATCTCAACGCGAACACGCCCAACGCGTTCGGCCCGGCGCAGCTGCACGAGGCCCTGGACGCGGGTCGGCTGTTTGGTGTGTTCGAGCTGCTGGGTATGCCCGAGGGCTTCGACTATCGCGGCGAACAAAACGGCGACGTGTTCGAGATCGGCGGTGAGCCGTCGCTGGCCGACGGCGCGCTGACACTGCGGGTCGAGGCCCCGACCGTGATCGCCCGCGACCCCGCGACCGAGGTCCCGGAGATCCACCTGCGCCTGCTCAAAGCCGAAGTTGACGGCTGGCAGGAGGTTGGCTTCGTCGCGGGTCCCGAGGGAGCCGTGCCGGCGCTCGAGCTCGACGTGGCCGAGCCCGGGGCGTATCGGGCGGAGGTCCGAATCCTGCCCAAGCACCTGCTCGGGTGGTTGGGGGAAGACTACGAGCAGCTCGCCGAGCAGTCGTTCGTGTGGATCTACGCCAACCCGATCTACGTGCGCGAGTAGTCTGGGCAGTCGTCATGCTCGGGTCGCCGATCGTCAGCGCGGTGGTTTGAAGCCGGCGGCTTCCTCGACCAAGAAGTCCCACACGGCCCGGATCCGCGGCACGCCCCGCAGCGCCTTGTGGCCAACCAACCACAGCGAGCCCGTTGGTAGGGCGGACACCCGCTTGGTCAGCTTTGGACCGAGCGGGAGCTCGTCGAGCTCGATCCAGTCGAGGAACGGTCGGCCGACGATGATCGCCCCGAGCCCGGCCCGCGCGGCTTGGATCTGCGCGTCCATCGAGCTCGTGCGCAGCACGACACGGGTCGGGTCGACGTTGTCCGCGATCCAGCGCGCGTCGGGCAGGCTGGCAAGATCTGGGCCCCAGTTGATCCAATCGATCGCGCTGGTGTCCTCGAGCTTTTGGATCTTGCGGATGAGCTCGGGCGCGGCGGCGATCGTCGACTCCGCTTCGATCAGCCGCAGCGCGATCAGATCCCCCGCGCGAGGTCGGACGCTGCGCAGGGCGATGTCGGCCTCGCGGCGGGTCAGATCCGCGTAGCCAACCGCGGCGTCGAGCTCGACGATGAGCTTGGGATGCCGCGCGCGCAGCCGCGCGATCGCGGGCGCGATGAACCAGTTGGCGATCCCAGGCGGCGCGCTGACCCGCACGAGCCCCTCGGCCTCGGTCTCCCTGCCTTCGACCAGACGCAGCGCGTCGGCGACCGAGCGCTCCATCGCCTCGGCGATCGGGACCAGGCCCCGGGCCAGCTCCGTCGCCGCGACGCCCGAGGGTGAGCGATCGAACAAGTGGACGCCCAGCGCGGCCTCGAGCCCGTCGAGCCGGCGCCCCACCGTGGTCGTGTTGACGCCCAAGCGCTGGCCTGCGCCGGTCAACGTGCCCGCCCGCGCGAGCGCCAACAACACCTCGAGGTCGTCCCAGTTCAGGCGTCGCGTGAGCGCGGCGCTGGGCTCACGCGACCCTGCGCTTGCGTGCTTGCGATCCCGATCGGTCTTTGCTGCCATGCTGCTGCGAGCCTGCAAAGTTGGATCAATGCCACGAGCGTGGCGCTCAACCTTCCGCGGCGAGCGGCACCAGCGGGCGAGGCGTCTTTGGCACCACACCGTAGGTTCCCCTGGCTGGCAAACCGGCTGAGACCCATATTGCATTTTTGCAATTCTGGGTGGCTTTAGTCGACATGGTGTTGCGATCTCGCAAGCATCATCATCTGGGCATGAACCCGCTCGCGCAAGCCCAAGCTGCTCCGCTCCACACGATCTTCGGCGCTGGCCAGGTCGGTCACAAGCTCGCTCTCGTGCTCCTCGACCGGGGTTATCGCGTGCGGCTGGTCCGGCGTGGGCCGGCAGGTGCCCCGCGTCAGGGGTTGGTCTGGATGTCGGGCGACGTCACGGACCCAAGCTTCGCCGATGAGGCCGCGCGGGGGGCTGCGGTCGTCTACAACTGCGTCAACCCGCCCGACTACGCCCGCTGGCATGGCGTCCTCGAGCCGCTCGCGCGCGGGGTTCGTGGGGCGGCGACCCGCGCGGGGGCCCGGCTGGTGGTGCTGGATTGCCTGTACATGTACGGCGTCCCCGGAGCCACGCCATTTGACGAAGACACGCCCATGCGCCCGTGCAGCAGCAAGGGTGAGCTGCGGGCCCAGCTGGTCGAGGAGTTGTTCGAGGCCCATCGCCGCGGCGAGGTCGAGGTGACCACCGGCCGCGCGTCGGACTACTTTGGACCGGACACGCCGCTGTCCGTGCTGCTGAATCCGCGCGCGCTCGCGCGGGTGCGGGCTGGCAAGCGCGTCGAGGCCTTCGGCGATCCCGATCTGCCGCACGGCTACAGCTACACGCCCGACGTGGCCCGCGGCCTGGCCGAGCTCGGGACCCGGCCCGAGGCGGTCGGGCGCGCGTTTCATCTGCCGCTGTCGTGGGCGGGCAGCTCGCGTGGGTTGGTCGAGCGGTTCGGGCAGGCGCTCGGGCAAGCGGGGGCGATCCGAGCCGTGCCGAGCTGGGCGCTGACCGCCGTGGGCGTGGTCTCGCCGACCGTGCGAGCGATCCGCGAGATGATCTACCAGTGGGAGGTCCCCTACGTCATCGATGATCGCCGGTTCTGCGCGACCTTCGGGGTTGAAGCCACGCCGATCGACGAGGCGATCCGAGCGACGCTGGGCGTGGCAAACGGTAACCGCCGGGCGGCGTGAATTTTGGTGTTCCACCGGTTGGAGGGGGACCATCAGTAGACGAGGCCCGCCTCTCCCAGCTGGATGTCGACGTCGTCGCCAGAGATCTTGATCTGCCCGCTCAGCGTCCAATCTGCTCCGACCTCGGTTCGGTACTTGGCGCGATGGGAACCGACAGCGAGCGACTTCGTCACTGACTTCCCTGCGCCAAACCTGTCGAGCTTGAAGGTCTGCGAGCCGATCTCGACCTCCGCCCAGTTGATACCGGCGCCCAGCCTAATCGTGACCTCTGCCACGAGGGGCGGGCCTGGTTCCGGCTGAACGTTGCGGGGCGGGCTGGGCTGACGTTTACTTGATTTTGGCTTTGTTGGCTGTCGTTGGTCGCTTGCGCTGGCGGCCTGGTCTGGCCCGGGATCGTGACGGGCTGCGGGTTGGCCTACGTGCGCCGGAGCGCTGGCGACCGCCAGCATGGTCGCGGGTTCATCTGAAGCCGTAGCGCCTGGCTCCTGGTGTGCGTCGGTATCGACATCTCGTACCTCAGGTTGGACTGCTGGGTGCTCGCTCACCGCTGCCTCCTGCTGTGGGTACTCGGCATTCACGACCCGCAGCGCTGCCCATGCCCCTGGCCCAAACCAAAGCCCCACGCCCAACAGACCGAAGCCAACCAGGATCAAGCCAGCGAGCAACGCAGGCACGAGACGATGTTGCCTCTGGGCCTCGCTCGTGCGCTCGGGCACGGTCTTCGCGGATGGATCCGCGCTCTCGCCCCTGCTGGCCGGGCCGGCGTGGCTCTCAACCGCGGGAGGCCCACCCCCCCTGTCCGTCGGTGCGTCATCGGAGTGCTCGGGCGGGGGGTTCGCGTCATTCACCACATAGGTAGCCGATGTGTCGGACCCCCTCGTCGTCCGCGAAGCGTGCCGTCGGACCGCATCCTCAATCTCAAATGTCGCGTTGCGATAACCCGGCCACTGGATCAGTTCGTGAAACACCTCGCGGGCGCTCTGCGGGCGCGAGTGAGATTCATACGAGAGTAGGCGGTCGCGTAGGTTCGCCAGTTCGCTTGGCGCGACCGCGTCCTCAGAGAGCGGTGGAACCATCCCGGCTAGGGCGTAACCGTAGAGCTGAACGTGGTCGATGGCGTCAACCCGAAACTTCCGACGATCGAGAAGCTCATGCAGTATGGCGCCAACGGGAAACAGATCGACGGTGGGATGTCGTGTCTTGCCGCGAAGCTGTTCTGGAGGCATGTATCGGATCTTGCCCTTCGCGCATAGCGGGCTGGTCGTCTCTTCTGACGATATCCTTGCGACGCCAAAATCCAATAGCTTAATTTCGCCACGGGTCGAAATGATGATGTTATGAGGCGAAACGTCGCGGTGGATGACGGAGAACTTTGTCCCGTCCTCGTTGAGCTCGTGAGCGTGCATCAAGCCCTTGAGCACTTCGGCGACGATGAACGCGATCGCGGCGTCCGAGAAGGTCTCGCCCTTCTCCCACATCTTCTTGCAAAGCTGCGCGAGGTTGAGTCCGTCAACCCACTCCATGACGATGTAGAACACGCCACTGCGACTCTCGGCGACGTCAAACACGGAGACAATGTTGGAGCTGCGCAGCAGCATACACATCCGCGCCTCCTCCAAGAAGCTCTGCCGGGTGTGCGGCTCGTCAGCCTGCTCCGGGTGAATGAGCTTGACGGCAACGTCACCTGAGACCCCAGCGATGGACCTTTGGCGGGCCTTCCACACCGATCCCATGCCACCTCGACCGAGGCGCGTTGTGAGCGTGTACTGTCCGAGCTTTCGCATCAGTTGTAGGATCCTTTGTCAGAATCGGAGAGTGACGCGCGCGGTGACACCAAACTGGCCGCCGCGGCCCGGCCGGAACTCATCAATACCAACGAGCACGGTCGACGAGAGGACCGCCACCCCGCCCGCAGCTGTCAAGACTGCCCCGGCCACTTGGCTCGTACCAAAGACGCTTTCGCACTCCTGCGGATTCGTGTAGGCCGTGACCTTCTTCAGGTTGCTGGCGCACCTGCCGTCGACGGCCAACATTGAGACTCCAGCCGCGAGGGTGCCAAGTCCAACTCCGAGCGCGACGAGTTCGGCCACGCGGGGCGCAAGCCGCTTCGGAGGCGGGGCGGGGTGTCGGAGAGGTAGCGCTCGTTCCCCCGACTCGAGGAGCGTTGGAGAGGGCGGAGCCGGACCAGCGTGGGCCGAGGGCTTCGGAGGCGATCCTGGCGAGTCAGAGTCTCGCTCGATCACCTCGGGGAACACGAGTGTATGGGTTTGGTCGGCCTTTAGCACGAGATCCTCGCGCACCCAGGCTGTCGCGTCCTGGGAATCCCTGGCCTCGGCGATCCAGACGACATGGTCCCCGGGCCTCGTAGTTGTCGAGGAAGTGAGCAGCCGCCGACCATCAACCACCACGGCGCAGGCAACCGAACATTCAATCCGCAATGTCGAGCTTGGGGGTGCTAGCGCCTGACGTCGTGCATCGTGGAGTCGAACCACGGACGGGCCGTAAGCCCGGATCGGGGCCCGCTGCTCCTCGTCGATCCGGATGAGCTCGTCTGCGGTTGCCTCGGCCGCAGCGAGATCCGCATTGGCGATCTGGAGCCTGATGAGGAGCACGTAGGCGTCGAGCAGCGCCTCTGACACCGACCCATCTGTTGGGCTCTCTTCTGGGTGCTGCCGGACCCTGTCGATCGCGCGCTCGATGTTCTCAATCGCGGTTGGAAGGTCCACATCCTCCACGCTCGAGACTGCTCGAGCGAGTTCGCTCTGCGCGGGCGATGGTGGGGCGGCGACCACCGACAGAGTCGTGAGGGCGAACGTTAGCAGTAACATTTGGCTCACTTCTCTGTCTCAATGTTGTTGAGTCCAGAACCAGGGCCAACGAAGTGGTCCACGACCCGGATCGTCGAATCAGAGACCAAGATTATCAAGTCTTGGCACGAACGAATGAGCTGGACATCTTCACTGGACGCCCCCGCGATCCAGAGCCGATCATAGCCGCTTTCATCTACAATGGTGTCGTCCCCGTCACCGGGGCGCCAAATGTAGATGTCGTCGCCTTCGCCCCCGTGGAGCCGGTCATCGCCGCTCCCTCCCTCGATGATGTCGTCTCCCGCTCCACCGAACAGATCGTCGTTTCCGCCGTCGCCTACGATGATGTCATCCCCCGCATCTCCGTCCACGAAGTCGTCTCCGGCGCCGCCAGAGATCCAGTCGTGCCCGGGCTGTCCGTGAAGGGCGTCGTCATCGTCGCCGCCGAACAAGAGGTCATCTCCCGTTCCTCCGATCAGTAGATCGCTGCCGCGTGAACCCGTGAGCAGGTCGTCGCCAGCGTCTCCGAATAGCTTGTCGTCGCCTTCATGGCCCTGCAAGTTGTCGTCGTCATCGCCGCCATAAATCACATCATTGCCGGTTCGCCCAAGGACGATGTCAGTGCCGTCGAAAGCGAAGACCGTGTCATCGCCTGCGAGGCAATCGATGTGGTCGGACGTGGCGTGTTCCCCGAAGACATCAGCGCCGTCGGTCAGGATCGAAGTGTTCGGCGTAGTCAGGTTGTCCCAGTAGAACGTGTCAGGTGTCGTCGTCGGGTTGGGGTCGAGTTGCTGCTCTTTGATATGCCAGGTGTCAGTGACGTATTCGTCGGGTTCGTCGCATGTTGGCTCAGGTAGGTCGAGCAAGTGACTTGCTATGTCGTCGCCGCCAACGTCGTGGTCGATATCGCACTCTATTAGATTGGGGTACGCATCGCAGAGGTCGGTTCGCGTGCAGCCTACGAATGACCACGCGAGCGCGAACCACAGATACACCTGACCACGAATTACCATACGCACTCTGTTCGCTGCTTCCTTGTCCATCGCGGAGCGGACCAACCGCCAGTTTCAACGGTACCTCGCCATGGCCCCTCTGAACGTCAACGAGCGGATCGATCCTTCACTATTTTTCGCTCTCGTTCGGAACTAACTTCCACAGTTTACTTTCGAGATGGCTGTCTGGATCTCGCGCAAGAACAGAGAGAGGGCACTGTACGGATGCCCGCTGTGCACATGCACATGGACTGGGCGGGGGCTCGGGCCGCCGATAGCGGAGAGCCAAGGCCGCCCGTCGTACACGACCTACCGCGCGGACGTTCGCCCGGTCATTGTCGCGGCCGTGTCGTGTGTCGAGTTCATGGGGGAACCGTGATGTTGGTGAACGCGCTGGTGGAACGGATCGCCTACGTCACCACCAGTGCCACGGTGTAGCGAGTGCTCTGGTCCACGTTGTCAAGGTGTTTTCGGGCCACCCGTGAGTCTGGGAAGATGGCCGAACTCGTTGCTTCGGCCACTGTCTCTCCAGCTAGCGACCGCGCGGCCTGACGCTCTTGGCGTGTCAGCAACAAAAATCGAGACACCGTGGAACCGCCGCGAGATCCCGTAGTCCGGGGCCCGGGATTTCTCGATATGCCTCGACTGCTCCGTTCCGTCCTTGCCTGGCTGGCCCTCTGCGCGTTCATGATCTCGTGTGGCGCCACCGAGCCAACCCTGGCCGCGACCGCGCAGGACCGGCCCCCGCCCCCCAACCTCGAGATAAACGTCGTCCAGCACAGGCCCGCCTCGCTCGTCCCTCGGGTCGACTGGCGGGCCTCGGCGATCGAGCGCGCGCCCATGGCGTTGACGGCCGGCGATGGGACCGGGCTGCGCTTGGTGTCGGTCACTGGCACCGTGGTGATCGCGGATCCGCTGGCGTTCACGGAGCTGCACCTGACCTTCGAGAACCCCGAGTCGCGCCGTCGTGAGGGCCGCTTCGAGTTCGATCTTCCGCCCGGCGCCGCGCTGTCACGCTTGGCGATGCAGATCGGCAAGCGCTGGATGGAGGGCGAGGTCGTCGAGCGCAGCGCAGGTCGCCGGACCTTCGAGACCTACGTGCACGATCGCCCGCGCGTGGATCCGGCGCTGCTCGAGCAGTCAGGGGCCAATCGCGTGTCGGCCCGCGTGTTTCCGATCCAACCACGCGAGCGCAAGCAGATCATCATCTCGTACAGCCAGCCGCTGATCGGCGGGGATGAGAGCTACCGGTTGCCGCTGCAGGGGCTGCCCGAGCTCGACGCTCTCGATGTTCGGGTCATCGTGAAGACGATCGCGGAGCACGGTGCCTCGCAGCGCGTGGTCGAGGTGAACGAGCGCAGCTTCGCGCCCAAGCGCGACCTCATCGTGGCGCTCGATGGCGGCCAAGATGCGGGCGCGCTGCGGGCCGACGAGCTGGTCGCCGTGCGGGTACGTCCGCGGCTGGCCGACGCGGACAGCGTGGACCCGGTCGATGGGCTGACGGTGCTGTTCGACACCAGCGCGTCCTCGGCTCAGGGCTACGATCGCGAGGTCGATCGGCTGGGCGCGATGCTTCAGGCCCTGGGCGACGTGCCGGTTCGTGTGGTGGCGTTTGATCAGACCGTGTCGCTGATCCACGACGGGCCGGCCGCGGGCGCGCTTGGTGATCCGCTCGCGAGCTTGCGCGCGCGGCGGGGCTTTGGGGCTTCGGATCTGCATGCAGCGCTGTCCCACGCGGTCGTGCGAACCGCCTCGAGCCGCCGCTTGCTGATCTGGTCCGATGGGATCGCCACCGCGGGTGAGGTCGAGGGCGCGGCCCTGGTCGCGGTCGCGCAGACGCTGCACTTCACGCGGATCGACGCCTACGCGAGCTCGACCTCGGCCGATCGCGCGCTGTTGGGGACGCTTGCGTCCGCCGCGACCCGAGCGGGCTTCGTGGTCGGGCCGGACCTGGCCGGCGCCGAGCTCGTCGAGTCTCTCGCGCGGCCGGGCTTCGACGCGGTCGAGGTCAGGGTCGCGGGCGCGGACTGGTCCTACCCGCGCTCGCTCGAAGGCTTCGCGCCGGGTGATGACGTTGTCGTGGTCGCGAGCTTCCCCCACGCGGCGCCCGAGGAGGTCTACGTTGGATTCTCGGATCCGCGGCTGCCCGACCACGTGGTCCCGACCTCCGATGCCGCGGTGCCGCTGGTGTTGCGTGCGGTCGCGCGTGCCCGGGTCGACGAGCTGCAGCAGCAGCTCGAGCACAGCAAGAGTCCCGCCGAGGCCGCGCAGCTGCGAGAGCACCTCGTCGAGCTCGCCGTCGACAACCGCTTGTTGACCCCCCACACCGCGCTGCTCGTGCTCGAGAGCGAGGCGGAGTATCGGCGCTACGGGATTCAACGGGCCGGGCGCAGCGACATCCTGACGGTGGGGCCCAAGGGGGTCGAGCTGGTGCGGCGAGGCGGACGTGCGTCGGCCAGCGCGGACGACGACCGGCTCGCGGACGCGCGCGAGCCCGAGGACGCGATCGACGAAGTCAGCCGCGACGCAGGCGTGCTCGGTGTGCTTGGCCAAGCCGGAAACGGCGACGCGGAGGTGTGGGGCGGGCTCACTGGCGAGGTCGGCGAGGCGTTGGGCGCAGGCGGGCTCGGCCTAGTTGGGACCGGTCGCGGAGGCGGAGGCGGTGGCGAGGGCACGATCGGACTCGGCAACACCGAGTTGATCGGCAAGGGCGCCAGCGAGGGCACGATCGGGATCGGCAACTCTGGGCTGATCGGCAATGGGGGCGGCGGCGGGACTGGGGCCGGCTATGGTCGCGGATCCGGTGCCGGCTTTGGCGGCCGCGGCGTGCGTGTGCCCGCGGTGCGCCAGGCCGCGGCGACCGTCAGCGGATCCCTGGACAAGGACATCATTCGCCGGGTCGTTCGCTCGCGCATCAATGAGGTGCGCCACTGCTACAACGCGGGGCTGATGCGCAACCCGAACCTCGCGGGGCGGGTGGAGGTGCAGTTCGTGATCGACGAGCGCGGCAGCGTGGACGCTGCGTCGGTCGCAAGCAGCTCACTGGAAGATCAGCAGGTCGCCACGTGCATCGCCAACGCGACGCGGAGGTGGCGGTTTCCCAAGCCGCCGGGGGGTGGCTCGGTGATCGTCAAGTATCCATTCATGCTCGACCCGGGCGGCGCGACCATGGCGTCTTCGTGGCGGCCTGCTGCAAGTCGGGCGCCGCGGCGGCGGCCCGGCGACCCGAGCGACGCCAACGGAGCGAAGTGGGCGGGCTCGGCTCAATCGGGCCGCTACGGATCCCTGCGCGACTTGGTTGCGAATGGGCAGTTCGAGCAGGCGCAGACCAAGGCTTGGGACTGGGCGACCACCGAGCCCGACAACGCCCTGGCCCTCGTCGCGCTTGGCGAGCTGCTAGAGCTCGACGGTCAGCGCGAGCTGGCGGCGCGGGTGTATGGCTCGCTGATTGATCTACACCCCGAGCGGGCGGACATGCGGCGCGCAGCATCGGCGCGGCTCGAGGCGCTGGACGAGTCGGCGCGCGCGCTGGCGATCGACAGCTTCCGCAAGGCGGTCGAGCAGCGGCCGGATCAGATCAACGGCCACCGCCAGCTCGCGTGGGCGTTGGCCAAGGACCGCCGCTACGAGCAGGCGTTCGAGGTCTTGGGCGACGCGATTGACACGCCGATCCCTGCCGGTCGCTTCAACGGCGTCAAGGCGCTGCTGCGCGAGGATCGCGAGCTGATCGCCGCCGCCTGGCTGGCGTCTGAGGTGACGGGGCAGCTCGCGCTCGAGGCGAGGCTGCGCGCGGCGGGTGTGCGACCGGCCACCGCCGCGTCGTTGCGACTCGTTGCCAACTGGGAGACCGACGCGACCGACGTCGACATCCTGGTCGTGCCCGAGGGCCGCGGCGACGGGCGGCGCCACGCCGACGTGCGCACGGGCTTCGGTCCCGAGGCGTGGATCTCGAGCGCGGGCCGCTGTCCCGAGGCCGTCAACGCCCGGGTCCGCTACTTCAACCGCGGCGCGATGGGCTACGCGCTGGGAACCGTGTCGTCGGTCGCCCACGACGGCGCGGGCAACCTGAGCTTTCACGAGCGACCCTTCGTGTTGATGAACGGTGAGGGCTCCGTCGAGCTTGGCCGGTTCGGGGCTTGATCCGGGCGGCTTGATTCGGGTGACTTGATTCGCGCCGACGAGATCCTCGCGGCGGCCGGCGACGCCGAGCGCGGGGATCTGGTCGCCACGCAGATGGGGGTGATCAACATCAACCCCGCGAACTCGACCGCGACCTCGTGGGATGGTCAGAACGACATGACGATCGTGCACGTCGTCTATGAGGTCGAGTAGGTCAGGGCATGGGCGCGAAGCGGTCCGCCTGCTCGGCTTGCTTGGTGTGGACCGCGTCGATCGTCACCACGCTCGTCCCCGTGTGTGCATTGCTCGACTCCATGCGAAACGGCAGCCGCAGGCCCTTGACAGTGCGGTAATCCGAGAGCTTGACGGTCGTCGGGATCCGCAAGCCCCCAGCCGCCAGCTCCTGGGCGTGAACCTCGAGCACGTCGCCGGTCTTGGCGTCCACGTGGATCCGCGTGCTGGGCAGCTCGCCGGATCGCAGCTCGATGACATGCACGTCGCCCGCTTCGCCCGGCTCGGTCCGCAGGATCGTCTCGGACTCGTAGTAGTCGCGCCAATCCCCAAACATCACCCGCGGGTGGTCGAGCACGGTCTGGGCGAGGATCAGGCCCTGAAGCTGGTGGCGCGGCTCGAAGCTCGACTCGGCCCAGCCTTCGCTCGCGGCGGCGTCGCCCCCACTTGGGTACAGGACCAGCATCGAGCCACCCACCGGGCCAAGGTTCGTCTCTTGGCGCAGCCGCCCCGCGAGGTCAAACCATACCTGGGCGGTCCCGCCCACGCCCGCGTTGATCAGGTCCACGTGTTGCTCGAAGTGAACCAGCCCGGCCTTGATGAGCGCCTGCTTGCGCTTGTCGGTCTTGCGCTGCTTGTGCAGCTGCTCGAGGGTGATCACGGCCTTCTTGCCCGCTTCGCGCACGAAGCTGGTTGGCTTGCCGTCTTGAAACAAGTTCATGCCCACGACCTCGTTGGCCCGCTTGCCCTCACCCATCTTGAAGCTCACGAACAGGTCAAACTTGACGCGAAAGTGATAGTCGCCCTGCGCGTCTGGGGGCTCGAGGTCGAACACCATCTGCCCGGGGATATCCACGGCGAGCCGGCCGTTGTGGATCAGGACCTCCACGGTCATGCCCTCTTCGGCCCGGTAGTGGCCAAGGTAGGGCCGGACCTGCGCGGCGTCGACCTCGGGCGCCAGCGTCACGCCCTCGCGCAGCAGCTCGAAGTCCATCCCAGCTTGGTGCAGGCGCAGCGCGATCACCTGCCCGTCGGCGTCTTCGTCAAACGAGATCGCAACCTCGTCGGTCGCCTCGAACACGCGCCAGTCTTCGTCATCGGGGGGATTGAGCGTGTACACGGTCTGGCCGGGCACATCGACGGCCAGCTTGCCGTCCTTGACCACGACCGTGAACGGCTTGCCGTCAAACCCAGGCATGCCCGAGTCGATCCCGTAGTTGCCCAAGAAGCGCGAGAAGTCCTCGCCGCTGCCGGGGTGGACCGGCAGGTAGGCATCTGTCAACAGCGCCTCCCAGACGATCCCGTGGCCGGTCTCTTGCAGCGGCGTCATGCCAACGTTGGTCAGCAGCACGACGCCCAGCCCGTCATCGGGCAACATGGCGACTGACGCGGAGAAACCATCGATGTTGCCGCCGTGCTCGACCAGCCTGTGCCCTTGCCACTCGCGCAGCATCCAGCCCATGCCGTAGTCCATGCCGGGCGTGATCTGGATCTGGCCGGTCTGGGTCTGCGCGAGGGCGGCCTCGCTGACGAGGCGCTGACCTTCGAACTCGCCGTTGCCAAGCTGAAGCCGCAGCCAGCTGGCCATGTCGAGGACCGTGGAATTGATCGCACCAGCCGGCGCGATCGCGGTCAGGTTGCGCATCGGGGCGGGCTCGAAGCTGTCGAGATCCTCGCGCCAGGTGTAGCCAAGCGAGAGCGCCGGATCGGCCTGGGTGGCGGCGAACTCAACGGTGGTGTGGGTCATGCCAAGCGGATCGAGCAGCCGGGTCTGCAGCAGCTGCTCCCAGGGCATCCCAGCGACCTTGGCGCTGGCTTCACCGGCCGCCATGTACGTGACGTTGTTGTAGTGAAATTCCTTGCGAAACGGCGCGACGGGCAGGGCCTTGGTCGCGTAGCCAAGCACTTGCTCGCGCGTGACCGCGTTGGCGGCCCACAGCACGCCCATGCGTGCGAAGCCCGAGCGGTGCGCGAGCAGGTCGCGGATCGTCACGTCGTCGTCGTCGTTGACCGCGTTGATCTGCAGCGTGAAGTCCGGGAGGTGACGCGTGACCGGATCGTTCCAGCTCATCTTGCCCTCGTCGACCAACATCCC
The DNA here is from genome assembly GCF_000737335.2 of Enhygromyxa salina. Classification (GTDB taxonomy): domain Bacteria; phylum Myxococcota_A; class Polyangia; order Nannocystales; family Nannocystaceae; genus Plesiocystis; species Plesiocystis salina_C. Next base: position 170,398 of record NZ_JMCC02000029.1, read on the forward strand.
GACCAGCGTGGCGGTGAACGCCTTGGTCGACGAGCCAATCGCGAACACGGTCTCGGGCGTGACGGGGGTGTTGGTGTCCATGTTGGACACGCCAAACCCATGCGCGTAGATCAGCTCGTCATCTTTGACGATAGCGATAGCCATCCCGGGCACATGGCTCTCGATCCGCGCGGCTTCCAGCCGTGTCTGTAGGTAGGCCAAGCGCGCTTCGAGCTCGACCTGGGCCGGATCTTTGGCGACAGCGGGCGCGGTGTCTGGGGTCTCGAGCGGTGGCTGTGGTTTACACGCAATAACCAGGACCACCGTGGCGAACAGGCCAACGAGTTGAACACGGGGCCGCGCGAGGAGCTGTGAAGCACGCATGGCGCGGAGTATAGGCCACTCCGGTGGGCCGTGATTCACCGATACATGCCAGCCGGCGGCGTGCCGAGCAGGCGCTCGACGTGCCCGAGGTGGGTGGCGGCCTCGTGGCGCTGTTCGTCCGACAAGGCCTCTTCGGACTCGACCCCCGCCAGCATTGCCGTGATTGGCCCAAGCCCGATGCCAAGCTCGGCGAGCTGATCACGGTCGTTCGGGGCCAAGCCTTCGAAGCCGCGCCGCCAGTCCCACAGCATCCGCACGCCCTCGCCGGGCTCGACCGCGTCGCTGAGCCCAACGCGAGCCAGGCGGGTCTCGGCGTAGAAGTTTGCAAGCGCGCCGTGGAGGTGGTCGGGCGAGGCCCGCTCGTCCTCGGCCTCGGCGAGCGCGAGCCGGGCGGCCTTGAAGTTGGTGTTGATCCGCCGCAGCGCGAGCAGGGTGATCGGCGACAGCAGCAGCGCGATCATCATGATCGCCAGCCACCCCGCGTGGACCAGCGAGCCGGCGCCCTGCAGCACGCCAAGCGCGACCGACAGCGCGACCCAGGCCGTCACGACCATCACGTTGAGGGCGCTCGCCCGGCGCCGGAGCTGCCGCTGGGAGGCGTCGCGGGCACGGGCAAGCAACCTGGGATGCTTGGTCGGGCGGTCGAGCGCGGTGGACATTGCAGCTATCCGCTGGCGCGAGGGGTCTCGCTCGCGGACAGTATTTGTACACTGGTGTTCACCACCTACGATCCCAAGCTCGATCGCAAGGTCGCGGCCAAGCTGGTGCGCCGCCTGTCGGCTCGTACTAGCCCCAAATCATTCACCTTTTCCAATTCAGCGCTTGATTTGGGACTAGACGGGCATCCAACCACATGTGAAAACTCGCAAAATATTGATAAAAATCAATGACTTGCGGAAATTTGACCACAGTCGAATCGAGGGCTGTGGATAGCCCTCAGGGATAGCGCTGAGGTCGGGGGAGCGCGCCCGCGAGGATTTGGTCGATCATGCGCTCGAGCCCTGCAGTCACTTCGTCGTCGGGCTCCATGTTCCGCGCGCGGGTGACCTCGGCTTTGGCCGCCTCCATGTCGCCAGCGATCACCAGCGCGAGCGCGAGGTTCGAGCGAATGCCAGCGTCCTCGGGATGGAGCTCGCAGTTGCGGCGATTGAGCTTGACGGCTTCGCTGCCGCGACCAAGGGTCAGGCACTGGCCCGCGTACTCTCGGGCGACATCCACGTGGTCGGGGTTGTCATGGTAGGCGGCGCGGAAGGCCGCGTAGGCCCCTTCGGCGTCGGGCAACGAGCGCCGCGCGAGGCCGACGTGGAACCACACCCGCCACGGCTCATCGCAGATCTGCGCGAGCTCCTCGAGCGTTGCAAGGCCCTTTCGCAGGCGCCGCCGCTGCAGCCAGCTCAGCGGCTTGGGATGGACGTCAAAGCTCAGGAGCTCGCGCATCGCCGACGCCGTGGCTCGAAAGCGCTGCTCGTGCTCGGCGGTTGCCGGCGGCTTGCGAGTGGTGCGCCCGCGGAAGAGCTCGCGCTGCAGCTGCTTGTCCCAAAAAACATCGACGTCGCCCTCTGTGCGCAGGAACTCCAGCCGGTCGCGCGCCTGTTCGGCGCTCATGTTCAAGATCGTCCCGTTGGGCCGATAATTCATGGGGACCACCAGCGGCTCGGGATCGCTGCCGCGCAGCCAGATCGCCTGCGCGCCGCTGTAGCGCCCCTGCTCGAGCCAGCTACACGCGTGGCGCCACGGCCCCTCGGGGCCCATGATCGCCACATCCTGATAGCTCCCGCCGCGCTCTCCCTCGAGGCCGCGGCCCTCGAGATCACGCACGAACGCGGCCGCGTCGTCGCTGTGCATGAAGCCCACACAGCACAAGTTGCGGTCGACGCAGGCGACCGCGTTGGGCGCGACTTGGAACCACGTGCGGACGCCGTCCTCGAGCTTGGCCTCGACCACAGCGCGGCGAGCGATCACCTCCCAGGCCTGGGTTAGCACGGCCATTGGCTAGGTCGCCCCCGCGTCGTCTTCGGCCTCGAACACGACCACGATGTCGCAGCCGCCAAGGGTCATGCGCACGTGGCCCTCGTTTTCGCCAAGCTTGGTCATGATCGCCCCGCCAGGACGGATCTCCTTGACCCTTCTTCCAAGCGCGAGCTGACGATTGACCGCCTCGATGCCAAAGAACGCGACGCCTTGGACGGGGTCGATGCGGATGCCCAGTTCGTGCGTGTCGCTGTCCGTCATGTAGCGAGAGCCTACACCACGATCCCACCTCGGTTGACGTGATATGAAAGGACATGCGCTCGACCAAGGGACTCCTGCTCCTCGGCTTGATCGGAGCGGTCGCGCTCGTCCCAGCGGGTGCCCAGGCCCTCGATATTGCGTTTGACAAGTCCGTGGCCTGGTTCGTGGCGCCGCTGCCAAACGCCAGCTACGAGGGCGCGCCCGTGACGATCGACGCCGAGGTCGAGGTTCATCAAGGTCTCGATGACGCCGGGATCTCCACGATCGAGGTCTTCGTCAACGGCGAGTCGATCGGCTCCCAAGACTGCGTCGCCAGCTGCGTGTTTCCCAACATCGAGCTCGACCAGGGTGTCCACGAATTCCAGCTCACGGCCAGCAACGGATACACCACTGGCGTGACCGTGTACGTCGACGAAGAGCTCCCGTCCGGCGAGACCGGCGACGACACCGGGGACACGGGCGGCGAGTCCGGCGAGACGGGCGACGACGCTGGTGAGACGAGCGGCGGTTCCGGCGGCACGAGCGGCGACTCGGGCGAGACGAGCGGCGGCTCCGGCGGAGCGGGCAGCAGTCGTGGCTGCAGCGTCGAAGCCGGGCCGCCCCTGTGGGCCGCCGCAGGACTGGGCCTCCTCGTCCTGCTGCCGGGGTTTCGCCGCAAGTCCTGAGCCCCCCGAGGGCCCCGAGGGGGGCGGGAACTCAGTTCCAGGTCGGCAAGAACGAGTAGCGGTCGGCGTACTCGAGCATCTGCGCCGCGAAGTCGGTCGGGTACTCCAGCACCACGTCGGTGATCTGGTCCCCGTCCATCACCGGCACCAAGCGCGGCTGAATGAACCCGCTGTAGGGCGGAATGTTCAGCGCGTCGTAGCGGCGCTTGACCTCTTCGTGCAGCTCGCGATCGACCTTGACCCCGTAGGTCTCGATCAACGCCTTGCCGGCCGCGAAGTCGCCCTTGGACTTGATCCGCTGGATCTCGCGCAGCAGCTCGCCAAACAGCACGCGCAGCTTGTCGTAGTCGTTGATCACGAAGTAGGTCTTGCCGTCGCGGACCTTCTTCTCGATCACGTTCTCGGCCTTGCCCTTCTCGTAGGCCCACGCGGCGACCATCTGGCGGTTGCGCATGTGTGACTCTTCAACCTGCTCGCCCAGCTCGAGGCGCGAGAGCTGGACCATGAGCCCGCCGCGGATGTAGCTGTCGTACTCGGCCTTGCCGACCTCGATCGAGGGCATCAGGCCCAGCTCGATCAGGCGCGGATCCATGGCGTAGTACAGCGCGACCAGATCCGCGCGGCCCTCTTCGAGCGCGCTCGCGTAGCTCTTGAGCGTCTCTTTGGGGGTGCCAACGCCGGGCTCGATCTGGCCCGACGCGTGGCCGATCACCTCGTGCATGTCGACGTGGAGCTTGTGCGCGAGCGGGCCGTGCTCCCGCGCGCGGGCGAGCTCGGCCTCGTCCCAGGTGAACTCTTCGAGCAGCCCGTTGCCCTTGCCGGCCATGTCGTAGGCCTCGACGATGTTGCCAAGGTTGACCGACTTGCTGCCGTGCTGGGCCCGGATCCAGTTGGCGTTGGGAAGGTTGATCCCGATCGGCGTGCTGGGTGCCGCGTCGCCGCCCTCGACCACGACGGTGATCACCTTGGCCGAGATCCCAACGACGTTGGCCTTCTTGTGCTCGGGCAGCAGCGGCGAGTTGTCCTCGAACCATTGCGCCTCGGCCGAGATCGCCGCGATCCGCTTGCTGGCCTGCTTGTCCTTGAACGAGACGACCGCCTCCCAGCTGCCGCGGTAGCCGAGCGCGTCGTCGTAGACCTCGATGAAGCCGTTGACGGTGTCGACCTGCGACTCCACGTCGCCGACCCACGCGATGTTGTAGGCGTCGAATTTGGCGAGGTCGCCGGACTGGTAGTAGGCGATCAGCTTCTCGAGCACGTCGCGCTGCTTGTCGTTCTCTGCGACCGCGCGGGCCTTGATCAGCCAGCCAACGATCTCCTTGATCGCGGGGCCGTACATGCCCTCGGCGTACCAGGTCTTCTCGACCAGCTGCTTGCCCTCGCGGACCAGCTTGGAGTTCAGGCCCCACGACACCGGGGTCGGGTTCTTGGGGTCGCCCTTTTTCTTGTAGTAGGCCTCGACGTCCTTGGCCTTGATCCCGTCACCGTAAAAATTGTTGGCCGAGTCCGCGACTGGATCCGCGCCGTCGTCCCGGTTGGTGCGCTTGGCGGCGATCTTGGGGTCGAACATGATCGGGCCGAGCTTGGCCAGGAACTGATCCACGGTCTCGCCCTCGGACAGCGGCAGCGTGGCCGGATCGAGCGCGCGCACGGTCGCCTCGAACCACTCGCGCGAGAAGCCCGGGACCAGCTTGCGGCCCGAGTAGTGGTGGTGGATCCCGTTCGAGAACCACACCCGCTTGGTGTAGACCGTGAGCGCCTCGAAGTCGGGGCTGGTCCGCTCGGCCTCGTAGGTGGTCAAGATCGCCTCGAGGGTCCGGCGCACCGCCAGGTTGCCAGCAAATTTTTGATCGTAGGCGATGTCGCGGCCAGCGAGCGCGGCCTCGTACAAGAAGTACAGCAGCTGCTTGCGCTGAAGATCCAGCTCGTCGAAGCCCGGGACCTCGTAGCGGAGCACCTTGATGTCCGCGAACTGATCGACCGTCCACTCGACCTGCTCGACCTCGGCGACCGGCGCGGTGTCGTTGGTGTCGGCGGGCGCGGCGTCGGGTGTGACCGCGGCGGGCTCGGGCTTGCACGCGAGCAGCGTCAGAGCGAGGGGGAGGCACGACCAGCGACGAAACGAAGAGCGCATGCGGGATCGGTGCCATCGATACCCGCCGGCGTCCAGTCCGGGAGAGGGCTTGTCGCGCAGGGGCCCAGTAGGCAGCATGCTGTCATGCTGGAGGCGAGGCCGCTCATGCTCGAACAAGTCAAACTGTCATCCTCCAAGGCCGGGCTCATTGCGAAGCTCGGTGTGTTGGGTGCGGTGGTGGGCGCGCTGAGCCTGAGCGCATGCACGCTCGAGGGCAGCGGCACCGCGAAGAGCGAGCTGCGCGAGCTCGACAGCTTTGACGCGATCGAGCTCGGCGGCGTGTTCACGCTGGTCGTCCACGTCGCGCCCGGAACCACGCAGAAGGTCGAGGTCAGCAGCGACGACAACATCGTCCCGAAGATCCTGACCACGGTCTCGGGCGGCGAGCTGGATCTGAGCGTTGATCACCGGATGGTGCATCCCGAGCACCCCATGAAGGTCGAGGTCTGGGTGCCGTCGCTGACCAAGATCGACGCCAGCGGTGCCTCGAAGATCGAAGTCACCGGCCTGCACGGTGAGCGCTTTGAGCTCGATCTGTCGGGCGCGAGCCAGTCGACCCTCGCGGGCGTGGTCGATCACTTCGAGCTCGACAGCTCGGGCGCGGCCAAGCTCGAAGCGCGGGCGCTGCAGGCCACCACGGTCGAGCTCGATCTTTCAGGGGCAGGCCACGCCGAGGTCTGGGCTTCCGACAGGCTCGACGCAGAGGTCTCGGGGGCCGGCAAGGTTCGCTATTGGGGCGATCCCAAGCAGGTCAACCGCGACGTCTCGGGCTCGGGCAGCGTCGAGCCCGGCTGACCCCCGGCGCGCGTGGGTGTGGATCTTTCGCGTGCGGGTGCCAACACCCATTCAGCTGGCCGCTGAAGCACGCCCATCTCAAAGCGCGTTTCACGACACACCGCGGCTGGCAGCTGTCAATGCCGGTCGCTTAGAGTGTGCTCGGTGTCACAATTGCTACCGTCCACCACGATGCGCGAGGCCACCTACCCCCGCGGCTTCCCTGACAGCTGGTACCGGCTCGCCGCGTCGAGCGATCTCGCCGCTGGCCAGGTCAAGTACGTGGAGTGCCTGGGCAAGCAGATCGTTGTCTTTCGCAGCGAGGACGGCAAGTCGGTGACGGCGATGTCTGCGTTCTGCCCTCATCTGGGCGCAAACTTGGCTGGCGGCTGCGTGAAGGGGGAGCGGCTCGAGTGCCCGTTCCACCGCTGGCAGCTGTGCAGCGACGGGCGGGTTGGCAAGATCCCGTACTCCGAAAAGCTGCCTACCCGGGCACGGCAAGAGACCTGGCCGATCCGCGAGCGCTACGGGCAGATCTTCATCTACCACCGCGGCGGCGGGGAGCTCAACGACTGCGAGCAGGCGCCGCCCTACGAGATCCCCGACATCCCCGAGGTCGACGACGGCCGCTGGGTCTACCGGGGCCGCCACGACGGCAAGACGGTGCGCATGCACCTGATCGAGTTCGCCGAGAACAGCGTCGACTTCGCCCACTTCGCGCCGATCCACAGCGAGATGTTCGTGCCGTGGACGGGCATCAAGGTGCCCGGGATCAAGGTCGAGCACGAGGCCGACTGGGAGCCGGACGCCGAGCAGCCGCACCTGGCCTACTTCAAGAACAAGGCGGTCTTGCACGTGCTCGGCCGCCTCGTCGAGCGCACCCGGGCCAGCGCGCTGATCACCTTCGTGGGGCCGGGCAGCGTGGTCACGTTCCGGTTCAAGATCCCCGACGTGGGCGAGATCATCATGTTCCAGACCCACCTGCCGATCAGCGCGATGGAGCAGAAGGTCGACTTCTTGTGGTACGCGGACAAGACCATCCCGCGGCTGCTCGTCTCGTATGTGGTCGGCAACTGGGTCTCGCAGTGGGCCGCCGACATCGACATCTGGGAGAACAAGGTCTACCTCGACAAGCCAACGCTGGCCGCGGGGGACGGGCCGATCCATCGCATGCGGCGCTGGTACAAGCAGTTCTACCCGACCGTCGAACCCGACGAGACCGCCCCCACCCGCCTCGCGGTTTTGGTCTAAATTGACCCCATATAGGCCTTGGGCCGCGGGGGGGAGATCGTGGACAATCGGGGGATGGACGCCAGGACCCGCAAGCGGCTGCGCGAGCGCCTCGTCAGCTTGCGCGATGAGCTCTTGACCCAAGGCAGCATGGACATCCCGCCCGCCCGCACGGACGTGGTCAGCACGCCCGACGACGACGAGGCACCGCTGACCCACATGACCCAGGCGATCGCTTCGAACCGCAACCGCGAGCGCGCGGATCGGCTCGAGCAGATCCGCGAGGCGCTCGCGTTAGTTGACGAAGACCCCGAGCAGTTTGGCCTGTGCGAGGTCTGCGAAGAGCCGATCAAGCCGCGGCGACTCGAGCTGATGCCGTGGGTTGTCCTGTGTGTCGCGTGCCAAGAGAAGCACGAGCAGGAACATCGCAGCCCCGGCAGTCGCAAGCACCTTGGGGACTTTCAATGACCCCCACATGGACCTTGGACTTCGCCGACTGCAGCCGCTGACGCGTCTGGTCGCTTCGCTCCTCGGGGCCGCTTGTGCGCGGTCGTATGTGTGGCCCCCTTGAAGGGGGCTTTCAATGACCCCCACATGGACCCCTCACATCGAGACGGGGGGGCGCGGCTCAGACGGTCTGCATGTAGAAGCGATAGGCGGCGTTGTCGTGCAACATCGCGGCGCTGCTCAGATTGCAGTTGGCGGGCGTGCCCTCGAGGTTGAGCACGGGCATCGAGTTGTGCCCGTATGCGTAGGTGCTGCCGTTGAACGAGCTCTGGTAGAACTGGGTATTGCTGCCCAGCTTGAACGCGTAGAGCCGATACGCGTTGTTGTCATGCAACATCATCCAGCGGGCCCAGTCGGTGTCGGATGGGAAGCCGGTGCAGGTCAATGTCGGGATCGCTGGCGGCTGTGCGTACTTGTAATTGCTTGTACCCGGCACATACAGAAACTGGTACAGCGTGGTCGGATCGCCAAGCCGGCGCAGGTAGAGGTGGTACAGCTTGCCGCTGTGGACCATGCTGAAGCTGCCAGCGTCGGCGTCGGCGGGGATGTTGGTCAGGGTCAGCTCGGGGATCGAGTTGTGCCCGTACGCGTATGACTTTCCATTCCACGCGAACTGATAGAGCTTGTTGTTGGTGCTGCCCTTGAAAAAGTACATTCGATAGTTGCTGCCATCATGCAGCATGGACCACCGGCGGTAGTTGGTGTCGGAGGGCGCACCGGTAATCGGTATATTGGGGATTGAGTTATACCCAAATCGATAACTGGTCGTGCCCGGAACGTATGCAGCTTGGTTGACTGAGATCATCTGAATCCTCGCTTGTTTAGCTTGGGCACCACCGCCCGCGAACCTAAGCTATACGCTTGGGGCGTTACGGGCCATTGAAAACGCGCGGAGCGCACGAATTGCATGCGTTGACATTCATGCCTCGAGTCGCGAACTTGCTTTCAGCTCGGGCGAGAGCTCCTCGCCCGCTTGCGGACGCCGCTCAGACTGGTTCACCGCGGGCAGCGAGCCCGATTGTTGATCGCATTGCCAGTGGCGCTAAGCACGCGAGTGGGTTGTGCCGTCGGCTTGGCGACGGGGCGCGGATCTGGCCTCGCGGAGCGATCGGCCCCCTCGGAAAGATCTGGCGACTAGGGCTATGCTGCCGCGGATGCCAGAGCCCATCGTCTCGCCGATCGACGGCCAGGTCGCCTACGAGTTCGAGTACCTCGACGAGGGTGCAGCCTTCGCCGCGGTCGAGCAAGCCCACGTCGCGCAGAAGCAGTGGCGCAGCACCAGCCTCGACGAGCGCGCGCGTGTGTGCCTGGACATGCTCACCGCGTTCGAGGCCAACCTCGATCAGTACACCCGCGAGATCACCACGATGATGGGCAAGCCGCTGGCCGAGGCCCGCGGTGAGGCCCGGACCATGCGGGGGCGGATCGAGGCGCTGATCCAGCTGGCGCCGGCGGCCTTGGCTGACGAGCTGCTGCCCGAGCTGCAGGGCTTTCGTCGGGCGATTCGGCATGAGCCGGTCGGCGTGGTGCTCGACATCGCGGCGTGGAACTACCCGCTGGTCGTGCCGATCAACGTTGTCGCTGGGGCGGTGCTGGCCGGAGACGCGGTGTTGCTCAAGCACGCCCCCCAGACCGCGCTGTGCGGCCGCCAGCTGGCCCAGAGCTTCGCCAGCGCCGGCGCACCGAAGGGCCTGGTCACCGACTTCATGTGCACGCACGACACTGTCGCGCGGGTGCTCGACAGCCGCCGGGTGAACCAGGTCGCGTTCACGGGCTCGGTCCGCGGGGGCCACGAGGTCTACCGGGCCGCGGCTGCGCGCAACTTCATCGGCGTCGCGCTCGAGCTTGGTGGCAAGGATCCGGCCCTGGTGCTGCCGGACTGCGACTTTGACTTCACCGTGCCCAACCTGGTCGAGGGCGCGTTCTACAACGCCGGCCAGAGCTGCTGCGCGGTCGAGCGCGTCTACGTGCACGAGCAGATCTTCGATCGCTTCGTCGAGGCCTACGTCGCCGAGGTCTACGCGTTGAAGCTGGGCGACCCGCTGGCGGAGGGCACCACCTTGGGCCCGGTCGTGGACGCGCGGGCGGCCGAGCGGGTCGAGCGGCAGGTTCAAGAGGCGATCGCGGCCGGGGCCCGGCAGCTGATCGACGCCGGCAAGTTCGAGGTCCCGGATCGCTCGCCCTGCTACCTGGCCCCGCAGGTGCTCGTTGACGTGGATCACTCGATGGCCGTCATGCGCGACGAGACCTTTGGGCCTGCGATCGGGCTGGTCAAAGTTCGCGATCACCAACACGCGCTCGAGCTCATGAACGACTCGCCCTACGGCCTGACCGCGTCGATCTGGTCGCGCGACGACGAGCGGGTCGAGCAGCTAGCGAGCGCGCTCGAGGTCGGGACCGTGTTCCAGAACCGCTGCGACTTCTTGGATCCGCAGCTTCCGTGGGTTGGCGTCAAGGACTCGGGCCACGGCGTCTCGCTGTCCCACTTGGGCCTGCGCGCGCTGACGCGGCCCAAGAGCCTGCACTTTCGCCGCCGCTAGACCCACCACCGCCCAGGCAGACCCACCATGCACTTCCAGGACGTCGACCAACTCACCAGCTTCCTCGACGAAGAGTCGATCCGCTTTCACAAGGTCGGCGTGTTCGACATCGACGGCGTGTTCCGTGGCAAGTACATGGACCGCGACAAGTTCGAGTCGTCGCTGCGCAAGGGCTTTGGGTTTTGCGACGTGGTGCTGGGCTGGGACAGCAACGATCAGCTGTTCGACAACACCCAGGTCTCGGGCTGGCATACCGGCTACCGCGACGCGCCCGTTTCATTGGATCTGAGCACCGTTCGCAAGATCCCGTTCGAGGACGACACGATCTTGGTGATTGGTCAGTTTGACGGCGACTACGAGGGCGTGTGTCCGCGGCGGCTGCTTGGGCGCAGCATCGCCAAGGCCAAGAGCATGGGCTTTGGGGTCCGCGCGGCGCTCGAGTACGAGTTCTTCATGTTCAAAGAGACGCCCGAGAGCGCGCGGGCGAAGGGCTACCGGGATCTCGAGCCGCTGACGCCGGGCATGTTCGGCTACTCGATGCTGCGCTCGGGTGTGCACGCGGAGCTGTATCACGAGCTGCTCGAGAGCATGGAGCTGCTCGAGTGTCCGATCGAGGGGCTGCACACCGAGACGGGCCCGGGGGTGATCGAGGCCGCGCTGCGTCACGACGAGGCGCTCGCGGCTGCGGACAAGGGCGCGCTGTTCAAGACCTTCACCAAGATCCTCGCCCAGCGCATGGGGCTGATGGCAACCTTCATGTCGAAGTGGAGCAACGAGTACCCGGGCCAGAGCGGGCACATCCACATCTCGCTCGAGGATCATCAGACCAAGAAGAATGTGTTCTACGGCGGCGACGATCCCGAGGGGTTGTCCCAGACGATGCGGTGGTTCATGGGCGGGCAGGTCGCGCTGCTGCCCGAGCTGCTGCCGATGATCTGCTCGACCGTGAACGCGTACCGGCGCTTGGTGCCAGGCATGTGGGCGCCGACCCACGCCAACTGGGGGATCGAGAACCGCACCACCGCGATGCGGGCGATCCCCGGCGGGCCAAACAGCACCCGCAGCGAGTGTCGGGTTGGGCCGGCGGACGCCAACCCCTACCTGGCCCTGGGGGCGGCGCTGGCGAGCGGGCTGTGGGGGATCGAGAACCAGGTCGAGCCGCCGCCGGTGATCGTGGGCAGCGCGTACGCCAACCCCAGCGCGGCTGGCGAGCCCTTGCCTGGGACCCTGGGCGAGGCCACGCGCAAGTTCAGCGAGTCCAAGGTCGCCCGCGAGCTGTTTGGCGACGCCTTCGTGGATCACTTCGCGGCCACGCGCGACTGGGAAGATCGGCTGGCACGAAAGCACGTGACCGACTGGGATCTGGCCCGCTATTTCGAGATCATCTAGGCCGCACATGAGCACCAACGAACCCGTAGGCAACTTCAACTACCCGACCCCTTACCGGATCGGTCGGGGTCGGATCCGCGAGCTCCCGGATGCGTGTCGGGCCCTGGGGATCAAGCGCCCGTTGATCGTCACGGATCCGGGGATCGTCAGCTTGCCGTGGTTCGCCGAGATCGAGCGCAACCTGTCGCGCCCGGCGGACCTCAACGGCAAGGTGTTCTCGAAGGTGCAACCCAACCCAACCGGCGACGACGTGCGCGCTGGGGTGACGGCGTACCGCATGCACATCAGCGATGGTCTGGTGTTGGTTGGCGGCGGCTCGGCGCTGGACGTTGGCAAGTGCATTGCCTTGATGGTGAACCACAAGGGCACGGTGTTTGACTACGAGGACGTGGGCGACAACTGGACCCGCGTCGACCCAAGCAAGATGCCGCCGAAGATCGCGGTGCCGACCACCGCGGGCACGGGCTCCGAAGTTGGGCGTGCCTCGGTGATCGTGAACGAGCAGCACCAAAAGAAGGTGATCTTTCACCCGCGCATGCTCCCGGAGCTGGTGATCGCCGATCCGGTGCTGACCTTTGGGCTGCCCCCGAAATTGACGGCGGCGACCGGTATGGACGCGTTTGCCCACTGCTTCGAGGCGTTCTGTGCCCCGGGCTATCACCCGATGGCGGACGGTATTGCGCTCGAGGGGATGCGGCTGATCAAGGACAATTTGCTCACGGTCTATGAGCAGCCGCAGCACCTCGAGGGGCGCACACACATGTTGATGGCCGCGACCATGGGCGCGACTGCGTTTCAGAAGGGCCTGGGCTTGGTCCACGCGCTCAGCCACCCGCTTGGGGGGGCGACGAACGTGCACCATGGCACGGCCAACGCGATCTTCTTGCCCTACGTGATGATGTTCAACCGCAAGGCGATCTCCGCCAAGATGGACACGCTGGCGCGGGTGTTGGAGATCCCCACGGCAAGCAATGGCTTTGATGCGGTGCTGGGTTGGATGATCGAGCTGCGCCGGGCCTTGGATCTGCCGCATACGCTCGAGGGCGTGGATGGCTTCTCGGAGTCCATGGCCGCACGCTTGGCCCCGCTGGCGGTGGCGGATCCCACGATGGGCGGCAACCCGATCCCCGCGGACGAGCGGGATTGTGAGCGGTTGTTCATCAAGGCGCTCGAGGGTGATCTGTCGGCGTGACGTGGTGTGGGTGCCGCCAGTTCAAGGCTCCTCAGCCAGGTGAGGGCGGGTGGAAGACCTCCGCGAGTGTGCGGGCGGTCAACGCTTGATCGAGCCAGTGCTCGAGCAGCGGGAGATCGGTGCAGCGGGAGATCTGTTGTTGCCGAGCGTCATCGAGCGCGAGGCCGCGACGGCGGAGCACTCGCTGTAGTACTTGGCGCGCTTGGAGCTGTAGGCCTTCTTCGAGGCCTTCCTCGTGGCCTTCCCGATGCCCGCGGACGTAGTAGGCGCCGGTCAACTCCATGGGACCGAGCGGGTCCGCCTCGTCGATGTCCCGAATCTCTTGCGGGATCCGAGCGAGCTGACGGCTTCTCCGAGTCCATGATCGATTGTTCATCAAGGCGCTGACGGGCTCTCTGGGTTAAGTGGTGTCCGCTCTGCTCGCCGGAACCCCTCAGCCAGGTGGGGGCGGGTCGAACACCTCCGCGAGCGTGCGAGCGGTCAACGCTTGATCGAGCCAGTGCTCGAGCAGCGGGAGATCGGTGCAGCGTTCGATCTGCTGTTGCCGAGCGCCAGCGGGCTCGAGGCCGCGACGGCGGAGCACCCGCTGTAGTACTTGGCGCGCTTTGAGCTGTAGGCCCTCTTGGACGCCCTTCCGGACGCCTTCTTCGAGGCCGGCCTCGTGGCCTTCCCGATGCCCGCGGACGTAGTAAGCGCCGGTCAACTCCATGGGCCCGAGCGGGTCCGCCTCGTCAATGTCCCGAATCTCTTGCGGGATTTGGTCGAGCTGTTCTTGTTTCAGACTGGCGAGCACGAGGTCATGATAGATCCGACGTTCATCAAAATCCAGGTCCGATTTGGCGAGTGCTTCGAGGGTGGCACACGCACAAGGCACAGCGTGCTCCGATCGTGCCTGAAATACTGAAGTGAGCACGGCCAATGGGATATCGGCGAGCGCCAGTTGCCATTGTGTAATGGGTGGCAACATACTTGGATCAACGAACCACGGTGATGCGCGGGGTTCTTTCAAGAACATCTTCTGGGCGCGGCGCCGAACCCCGGGATCCGGCGCGAACACCATTGTCCAACCGCGGCACTCGAACAAGCGGCGAACACCCGCGGCGTAGGTGAGCCAGGAGTAGTACTTACTCTTGTCGTCGTAGGTCTGGATCTCGAGGGCGAGACCGGCGACCCGGACCGGCTTTCGGCGCCCAGAGCGGGTCTGGATAGGCTCGAGGACGGCTGCGACCACGTGATCCGCGTAGACGATGTTGTCGAGGCGCGCGGGTTCGGGGAGCTCGTTGGCGGCGGCCTCGAAGTTTTTGCAGGATTCTGGGATCGGATCATCGAAGTTGCGAGCGAGCGAAAACACGAGCTCGGGATGGCGCTTGACCAGATACAATAGGCCTTGGTGGATGGGGCTCGGCATGTGTTTTCGATGACATACCTTGGTGTGTGAGTGCAAGTGAAGTGCGGGTAATTTGTAAGGTTAATAGTGGCCCGTATTCGGGCCACTTCTATTTGGGGGTCAAAGTGGCCCGAATTCGGGCCGCCTGACTCAATGATGCTGATGCAGTCGGTTGAGAGTGGCCCGGATCCGGGCCACCGTGCTCGGATGATGTTCGCATACCAACGGTGGCCCAGATTCGGGCCACCGTGCTCGTATGGATGCTCGCATACCGAGGGTGGCCCGGATCCGGGCCACCCCGAACCCAGTTGCCTGCTGGGAGGGTGCGGGCAACCGGGACGGCTGGCAACGCAAAACCTAGCTGCTTCAACAGTCACCCATCGCAAGCGCAGCCCGACGGCTTCGTGCAATTAGAGGTCGCGGCGATGCAACTATCACCGCATGCCTTGCCCTTCTTGCAGACTCGACAGCACACACGCTCACTCGGCTCCGCTGGCACGGTTTGCGCGGTGGGCTTGGCCCCACGCGGCGCCGCGTCATCCTTGCTGGTGCGGCGCTGCGTCTGCGGCAGCGGGGGGATCCGCCCGGCCTCGCAGGTCTCGAGCGCCTCACCGATCGCCGCGGCTTCGGCCTGGTTCATCCCCAGCCGCCAACGCTGCTTGATCGTGACCCAGTCGCGCACATAGCTGCAGCGATAGTCCTCACTCGTCGGTAGCCACGCCTCTGGGCCCTTGTCGCCCTTCGAGCGGTTGGCGGCGTACTCGACCGCGACGAGGTGCTCGCCGTGCTCGAGGTCGTTGGCGTAGCGGCGTCGCTGCTCTGTCGTCCAGGTCGCGGCGCCGCTGCGATGGGCGTTGGCGAGCGGGACGAGGTGGTCGACGTCGAGCAGGTGGACCTCGCGGATGATCTTGCCGGTGTAGGGGCACTGCCAGCGGCCCACGGCGACCTCGCAGCGGCGATCTTCTTCGAACCCGATCGGCTCGTAGGACTCGTCGATCAACACCTCGGTGCGGGTGTCCTGGCAGTCGTGATCGGCGTCGATCCAGTGCGGCCAGTCCGTGCGCGCGTAGGTGATCGCGGGCTCGGTCGAGGCGAGGGCGCTCGCGGCCGGCCGGCGCAGCTCGGCGGTGTGGTGCGAGTCCGAAGCGACAACGGCCTGCTCGATCTGCGCCGCAGGGGGATCCGCTCGCGTGGCCGAGGGATCGCAGCCAAGCACGAACAGCAGCGCGACCCCGAGCCCGCGAGTGGTGAGCATGGACGATCCTATCCCGGGCGCAGCCCCGGTTGAAAGCAGTTCGCTGCCTTCGGTGAACCAGTCTACGAATCCCGGTTGCAAGCGGGCGAGAAGCCCTCGCCCGAGCTGAAGACAATCGCCACCCGGGCGGACCTGCTCAGTCAGCTCGCCGAAGCCAGCGGCCCCCAGCCAGTGCATACCCGACCGCAAACACAAACAGCGCGACGTAGCCCAGGGCGGCCTGATGCAGCAGCCGGTCAAACCCCAGATCGATCATCGCCGCGAGCGCGTAGGCGGAGCCGACGACGCTCGACAGCGTGCTGAGCCCGTAGCTGATCGAGACGGTCTGCGCGCGATCCTGATCGATCAAGCACGAGACCAAGTGCGGATAGAACAGCCCGAGCACGACCCCGAGCGGGGCGATCGCCATCGTGGCGAGCACGAGCTTGAGCGCGACCGGAAGGTGCAGCAAGTTGCCGACCATCGCGTCGAGCACCAGGGTCACCAGCACGACCGCGGCCGCGGCCAGGCCCGCGAGCACGCGGGTGTCGTGCAGCCGCGCGAGCCGAGGATAGATCGCGCTGCCGATCCCCGAGGTCAGCAAGAACAGCGACAGCACCGCGGCCATGCTCAGCAGCGGCTGGGTCAAGAACAGCTCGAGCTTGGCCATGATCGCGACCTCGCAGAGCATGAAGCAAAACCCCGTCAACACCAGGTACAGCAGCACGGGGGCGGGCGCTCGCGACTCGCGGCGCAGCGAGGCCACGCCAATGAAGACCACCGCGATCATCGACAAGACGACGACGGTCGTGACCTTGATCCACGTCACGTACCACGACAGCGACTCGCGCTGCTCGGCGGTTGGGATCAGCTTGTAGTTGGGCAGATCCAGGTCGCGCATGAACGGGCGATCATCGGTGAAGACGTCGCCTGTCGCCTCGCCTTCGATCAGCTCCCGGTACGCGGCCGTGCGCTTGTAGCCCTGCCGCGGGAGATAGCGGATCTGACGGCTGCGCTTGGCGTGGTGGGTATTGACGAATTCGATCGCGCGATCGAGCTCCGCCTGCGTGAAGCCGTCGGGCGCGATGATCATGTCATCGTTGGAGTGCCGCGAATCGACGATGATGACCTTGTCCTGAAAGTTGGCGATACCCCGGCGCTCGAACACGTGGCGCATGTTCGAGATCCGCTTGTTGAGCGGCTGGTGATCAAACACGATCAGCCCGCCCGGCGCGAGCAGATCCAGATAGGTCTCGTAGGCTTCAACGGTGTCGAGGTACTTGGTCGTGTGGCCCGTGACGGCGGTCGTCGCCGCGTTGGAGCCCATGTAGATCAGGTCGTACTTGGTCCCCGGTGGCCGCGTGGTCAAGAAGTGCCGGCCCTCGTCGATGACCAGCTCGATGTGATCCTTGTCCAGGAACTCGGCGATCCGATGCTTCTTCAGGGCTGGCGTCTCGCGGCCGAGCTGCTCGACGAGGCCGTTGAGCTCGACGCCGGTGATGGGCGTGTCTCCGGCCGTGAACCGATCAATCGAGATCATCTCGGCGCCGGTGCCCGCGAACATGACAAGGATGTTGGTGGGCTCGCGCCCGAGCACCCACGGGGCCTCGCGGCCCTCGAACGCTTTGGGCTGCGCGGGCTCGCGGGTGGGCTTGTAGCGCCAGACCCGGACCGCGCTGCGCGAGTTGTTGTGGATGATCGTGTGGCTCTTCTTGCCCTTGCTGCTGGTCACCTCGACGACGGCCACGCGCGAGTGCTCGTTCCACCCGTGGGCGATCTCCACGGTGGCCCCGATCCCCTCGAACCGGGCGTAGTCGACGCTACCGTCGGCCCACGCGACCAAGCGCTCGGCCCCGACCGCGAACACCAAGGTTGCGACCACGGCGATCAGGCGCGCGCGGGAAGTGTCGAGCGAGAGCACCAGCGGCACGAACGACAGCACAATCAGCACGACGATGACGGTGGGCAGCCCGCCAAAGTGAAACGCAACGGGTGTCATCGCGCAGGCCAGCGCGGCGCCAAGCAGATCTGCGGCGTAGATCGAGCCAATGTCGTCACGCCGCAGCTGGTAGATCGAGGTGAGGATCCGGCCAAAGCTGTGAAACGGGAGCAGCATGACGACCACGAAGATCGCGGTCTTCTTGGCCAGGTAGCTCAGCTGCCCGACCGTTGCGTTGGTCGCCGTCACCGGCATCACCCAGCTGAAGAACAAGAACGCGAACAACAGCCCGCCCACACACAGCCCAACCAAGACCGCCAGCGCCCGCCGCAGCGAGAACCGCTCGATCGAGCCGGGGACCAGGTGGACGTGAAGGCTGCCCAGCGCGAGGCCCAAGAACGCGATCGGCAAGGCCAGGTACGCGTTGTCGGCTCCGAGGTGAAAGTCGACCAAGCGCGCCAGCACCAGCTCGAACATCAGGCAGCACAGGGCGGTCGCGAACACCAACGCGCGATAGTTGGTGGGTTGTGGAGCGGTGGATGGTTCGCTGGAGCGATCGTGCATGCGGTGGACTCAGAGGTGCCGGCCAAACCGCGCTCGATACGCGGCGAAGTACTCGTCGATGACCTCTTCGGTGAGCCCGAAGTCATCGAGCGAGTACTGGTGTCGGCCAAGCTTGTGCTGACGGTTGCGCTCGAGCCACTCGCCGGCCTCCTCGACCGCGACCCCGGTCGCGTCAAAGCCCAGCTGGGCGCCGAGCTTGCGAAGCGTCGCGCCGGGCGAGGCCACGAGCTCGCGGTAGGACAGATCGATGAACCGCGCCGCGGGTAGCTTTTGCCGGGCCTGCTCGAGCGCCGTGAGCCCGTGGTCGAGGATGTACAGGCAGAACCGGCCGATCTCGGCGGGGCGCCGGGGCGAGTCGGCGTCAACGCTCTGCAGGCTCTCGCACAGGCTCGCAAACGAGGGCACGACCTGGGCCGGCTCACGATGCAGGTGGACGATCGTCGCGTCGGGGTAGACCGCTAGCAACGCTTCGGTGTGCCACATGTGAAACGGATCTTTGAGCGCGAGCCGGGGCAGATCACCCTGCAGCCGCTGGCGGCGATGCAGCAGCGCCCGCAGCCAGCGTTGGTGGTCGGCGTAGGCCGGGCGCATGTCGGACGAACTCAAGAACTGGACGTAGCTCGGCACGTACCAGGTGAACGCGTTGGCCATGGTCGAGAAGCTCTTGCGCAGCAGCAAGTTGCACTGGTCGGGCCACTCGGGATCCATTGGGTGGATGCTGCGAAAGCTGGGCGCGGCGGCGTAGAGCGCCTCGATCATCGCGTGGGTGTCGTCGCGCTGCTGCTGCGCCCACGCTTCGTCGTTGACGTTGGCGGGGGGGATCGGGGATCGCAGCTGCCACAGCGGCGGCGCCCACAAGCCCTCGACGCGGGCGAGCAGGTTTTGCAACAACGTCGTGCCCGTGCGCGGGAACCCGGTGATCACGATCGGGCGCGACACGGGGAGCGCGGTGATCGAAGGTTCGCGGCGCTCGAGCTCGGCTAGCGCGACGCGATCACCAAGCAAGGCGATCAGGCGCTCGTGGGTGTGCGCGAGCCCGGCGGGGGACAGCCGGGCTTCCTGGGTCAAGGCCTTGGTCAGAGCCGCGAGCGCGGGCTCGAACGCGGGCTCGAGCGGCGCTTCCACGGCGAAGCGCTGGGCGGCGGCGCCAAGGAGTTGCTGCGCGTCGAGAGAGAGAGCCACGCCAAACTATACCGGAGCCGCCGCGCGGCGAGGATATGCTGTGGCGTGCTCGCGGCGGTATGGGTCTGGGCTGCGATCAACCTCGCGCCGCCAGACGAGGCGGAACTCCCGGAGCCGGCAGACCCGTCGGCGCAGCCAGAGCAGCCAGACCCATCGGTCGCGGGTGGGGTCCTGCAGATCTCGCCGCTTGGTGTCGCGGTCCCCGGTGTCGGCGCGACCAACGACCTGCGCGCGCTCAATCGCGCCGTCCAAGCTGGGTATCGGTGGGGCTTCTCGGTCGGGGTCGCGCTCGAGCCCGTGAACCACCTGCTGGTCAGCGTCAGCGCTGGCTTCAACCAGACGATCTGGGTGTTCGACAACGACGTCGACTACCAGCTGTGTTTTGCCAACGACTGCTTTGGTACGACCGAGCGCGGACTGGGTAACCTGATCCGCGTGGGGCCCGAGCTGCGCGTGGGCTGGACGAGCCGCTGGTGGATGGCGTGGGCGTTGCTGGGGGCCCACGTCGGGGTCTCACGGGTTCGTCTGTCTTGTGACAACAGCGTCGAAGTGCACTGCGATCGCAACGAGACCGACGTGGGGGCTGGGCTCGGCGGCGGGTTGGGCTTGGCGATCCGGCCGCTGCCGCGCTTCGCGATTGGGCTCGAGAGCGCGATCGTGCACACCTGGCTGGATCGTCGCGATGATCCCTTCGAGGCCGCGCGCGCGTGGGAGCTTGGATTCGTCGCCGTGATCGGATTTTGAGCGCTGGCTGGTTCAGCGCGGGCAGCCAAGATAGTGTCGCGCGATGCTTGGCTCTCGAGATCGTCGTGTACCGCGTCTGAGCGCGTTCGTCTGTGTCGCGGCGCTTGGGTTGGGCGGCTGCCAGGGCCGTGGCAAAGACGGCGGTGCGAACGCGGAAGCCGGCGAGGAAGGCTTGGCCGATGGCGGCAGCGCGCGGGCCAAAGACGACCGGATCCCCGCGCTCTCGGGCGCCGCGGTCGGCCTGCACCCGGGCTACCTCGAGGGCGGCATGATGTTCGCGAGCTGGCGGGCAGGGGCGATGCAGCAGGTGTTGCAGTCGCTGCCAATGTCACCGCGCGAGGCCAAGGACGTGGCGGAGATCGGGATGGTGCTTGGCGCGGATCCACGGGTTGACGACGTGCTCGCCCACCTTGGCGTCGACCCCAACGCCCGGATCAGCATGTCCGTGCGCCCGGTCGTGACCTGGGTCGACGAGCTCGAGGCGGCGCTGGCGAGTGACAGCCCGGCGACGCGAGAGCTGACCGGTCGCGGAGGTGACGACTACGCGGACAGCCGCCCGGCCGCAGAGGTGCTCCCGTTTGAAGACACCGGCCTCGACGGACAGATCGAGCCGATCCCCGTACCCCCGCCCCCGCCGTTGTCGCCGGCCG
The DNA here is from genome assembly GCF_000737335.2 of Enhygromyxa salina. GTDB lineage: Bacteria > Myxococcota_A > Polyangia > Nannocystales > Nannocystaceae > Plesiocystis > Plesiocystis salina_C. Next base: position 191,124 of record NZ_JMCC02000029.1, read on the forward strand.
CCGTCGCGCTCAATCGCAAGGCCAAGAGCCTTGGTGTGCATGTTCGCGTCCACCTGCCGATCGCCACCCCCGGCAAGATCGACCACATGATCAGCCTGCTGAGCAGCCAGGTCCGGGACGCCAAGTGGGCGGCCACGTGCGCGGCGCTGGGGCCCGTGCGCGCGTGTGGGGGCCAGAGCGACAGCGTGGTGGTGCTGCGCGACGTGCCGGGTGGGCTGCAGCTCGACTGGCTGTTCACGTTCACGGGCGACTACGACCACCCCGACGACGAGTTCCGCCGCGCGGCGATCCAGGAAGCCCTGGCTGCGCCAGCGACGACCGCTGCTCCAGCGCTCGCGGCGTTGCGGGGTGACGCCGTGCTCCTCGTCGATGGGCCGGGCGCGGTCGCGACCATGCGCGCGGCCGCGGTCAGCAACGCGATGTGGAACCTGGGCAGCGGACACGATCAGAGCGACTGGGTCGAGCACAGCCGCGCGCGCGCCAAGGTGATCCAGCGCCTGCACGAGACCGAGCGGATGTTCGAGGGCGTGAGCGTGGAGCTGCAGCTCGATGGCGACAGCGCGGTCGCGACCGGCAGGTGGCTCCCGACCGCGCTCGGTCGCAAGCGCATGGCCGAGGTCTTCGAGCTGACGCAGATCGACGCCGACGTGCCCAGCGTCGCTGCGCTGTGTGACGGCGCGCTGGTGTGCGGGCGCAGCCGCGGGCTCCCGGATCGCAAGCGCTTCGCCAGCTTGGCGACGGGCATCTACGCCGATCCCAACCAGCTTGGCCGCGAGCTCGACGACCACGAGGACGAAGCCGCCACCGTGCTGTTCCTCGAGACCTGGCCCAACGCGATCGGAACCGTCGCGCGGCTGCCCGGCAACACGTTCCAGCCGCCCGAGTCCTTCATCGTCCAGAACGTCATGGACGTCGCTTCGCGGGTGCTTGGGGCCGGGTTCTCGATTCGCTCGTTGAACGAGACGCGCCACACCGTGACGGGGGACTGGGTCGGCTACGCTCGCATGACCGCCGCAGATCTCGCGGCCGTGCGCGGGTTCTTGCAGATGGCCGACTCACGACTGTCGCCGGTGTCGATCCCCGAGGTCCCCGGCCGCGTCGAGTTCACGCCGATCCCCGACAACGACGTGTCGGGCAATTTCTATGCGATCCACGATCCCGCGGCGGCGACCGGCGAGTGGGGCTGGGCCGTCCTCGCCGACAGTGATGACCGCGTGCGCTGGCTGGCTGGGCGCGGGCACGACGACGGCTCGGTGCCGCTCGTGTACCTCGAGGTCGGGGATCTGTGGCGGCTCGTCGCGTCGTTCGAAGAGGGGCGCCGGGATCTTGGCTTCGCGCAGAGCTGGCTGTCGCGTCGGTGGGTGCGCGGGCAAGTCAGCCTGGGTGAGGGCGGCGCGCCCGAGCTTCGCGTGGCGATCGGCAAGCTGGACTGAGCGATGGCTCAGACCGCCCGGGTGGGCTCGCTCTCGGGATCGTAGATCTCGACCCGATCCCGGCCATTTCGCTTGGCAATATACAGCGCGGCGTCGGCCGCCTCGACCAACGCGGTCGCGCTGGGCTCCAACAACATCGAGAGATCCGCCACGCCCAGCGACACGGTGATCTCGACGTCGCGCCCGGCCAGCTTGAACGCCTTGCCCCCGACCAGCTCCTTGATCCGGTGAGCCGCCCGGGCTGCCCGCAGCGCGTCCACGTCCCGGCAGATCAACACGAACTCCTCGCCACCGTAGCGCGCGAAGATGTCCTCTGATCGGGTCGTTCCTTGCACGCGCTCGGCGAGATCCCGCAGCACGGCGTCGCCGGCCGGATGGCCCAGCTCGTCGTTCACGTTCTTGAAGAAGTCGACGTCGAAGATCACCAGCGACAGCGGCTTGCCGTGGCGCAGGGCGAACGCGACGTCGCTCTCGAGCCGGTTGTTGAAGTACCCGCGATTGAACACGCCGGTCAGGCGGTCGCGCAGCGCGGACTCGTACAGGCTGCGCTGAAAATCCTCGTCGATGTCGTCGTTGTAGGTGAAGCGCAGCACGCTGCTGGCCCCGATCTGGATCTTGTCGCCCTCTTGCAGCGGGTAGCGATCGACGCGCTCGCCGTTGGCGAAGGTCCCGTTGGTCGAGCCGGCGTCGGACAGGTAGTGCTCGCCAGCGTCAAACTCGATCTGCGCGTGGGCGCGCGAGATGCCCTCGTCGTTGATGCGGACGTCGGCGTGCAGGCCCCGGCCGATCGATGTGCGGCCGTCGTTGAGCTGGAACATCTCGCCCATGCGATCGCCAGCGAGGACGACCACGAACGCCCGCTTGATCCCCTGCTGCTTATTCTGGGGGAGGTCCTCCGAATCCAGCACGACGGTCGCCTTTGACATTCGGTCGACGATCCTAGGTGGGTCGTCGCCCGGATCGCAAGCCTGGGCTTCGTTCCGCGCGCGCGTGCACAGCGGAGATCACGCTCGGCGGCGAAGAAACTCCGCTCAGACCCGCTCAGGTGACGAAGACGGACGATCGGCGGAGGCCCTGTCCGGGTCCCCACAGGCACTCAGCGATCACGCGAGGTCTTCGCCAGCCCGCGCCCGCGCGGCCCGCTGATCAATCCAGTCGGCGATCGCAGCCAGCGGCCGCCCAGCTGGACCGAACGCGACGGCGATCTCCCGGCACTCGTCTGTCAGCTCGCGGATCCGGACCGCCGCCGCGTCGCGCAGGGCTGGCTGGTCGTTGTCGAGGATGTCGTCCGCGTGCTGAAAGGCCACGCCGAACGCGAGGCCGTAGCGCTCGAGCTTGGCGACGACGTCCAGATCCGCGCCGCCCGAGAGCGCACCCAGTCCGCCAGCCGACGCGAACAGGCCGCCCGTCTTTTGCGCGTGGACACGCTCGAGCAGATCGAGCGCGGGGACATCCTGGCCGACCTGGAGATCGAGCCCCTGGCCCCCGACCATGCCGTCGATCCCGGCGTGGCGCGCGAGCATGTCGACCGCGTGAGCGATGAGCGGGCGGGGGATCCCCCGGCTGCCCGTGACCAGCACCCGGAACGCCTCGGTCAACAGCGCGTCGCCAACCAAGATTGCGTTGCCTTCACCAAACGCGACGTGGACCGTGGGCTGGCCCCGGCGTTCGACGTCATTGTCCATCGCGGGCAGGTCGTCGTGGACCAGCGAGTACGCGTGGATCATTTCCAGCGCGCAGCCGGCTGGGAGCGCGTCCTCTCGCTGGCCACCGACCGCCTCACACGCCGCAATGGTCAACAGCGGACGCATGCGCTTGCCGCCCAGCAGCACTGCGTAGCGCATGGCCTCGCGCAAGCGGCTGGGATCTTGGCCAGGCGTGGGCTCCGGCAGCGCGGCGGCGAGGGCGTCGTTGACCGCGGTCTGGTGGTCGGCGAAGTAGGCGTCGAGGTCGAAATTGGCGTCAGTCATCTGCTTCATCCCGAGGATCGTGGTCATCCTCTGCGTAGTCTTGCTCGTCGGCGAAGGGCGCGACGCGATCATCGGCGAGCAGGATCTCGATGCGCTGCTCGACCGAGGCCAGCAGCAGCTCCCCGTCACGCACCAGCTTGACGCCCTCCTCGAACCGGGCGAGCGCTTGCTCGAGCGGTAGCTCGCCGGTCTCGAGCTCGCGGACGACCTCGTCGAGCCGACCGAGCAGCGCCTCGGCGCTCACTCCGGCGTTAGCGCCCGCGTCCGCGTCGGGCTTGGGTGCACGTTTGCGGGGAGCCTTGTGGGTCTTGCCTGGGCCCGCCATCGTCGCGGGGTGTACCGATGCCAGGTGGCGTCGTCAACGGCACCGGGGTTGATCCCGCGCGGCCTGTGACCTGTCGCCCTGCTTGGATCGGGGTGGGTCGCATTCACCGTGGTGAGCGTGTACCCAAGCCTGTTCGTTGGGTACCCAGCGCCGCGCCCGTCGTCGCGGTTGCCGGGCCTCGCCCGCCGGTATAGCCTGCCCACGCGATGGAGGCGGCGACGGAAGAGCGTGACGTGGACGAGCTCATGGGGCAGTTCCACGAGTACCTCAACAAGAAGCAGCTCAAGTCCACGCGGCAGCGTGACATCATCGCGCGGCAATTTTTTTCGGCCGACGGGCACCTGTCGATCGAGGAGCTGCTCAGCCTGGCCCGCGAGCAGAACCCGCGGATCGGCTACGCTACGGTCTACCGCACGCTCAAGCTACTGACCGAGTGTGGCCTCGCCGCCCAGCGCCGGTTTGGTGAGGGCCAGGCGATCTACGAGACCGCTGGCGACACCGAGCACCACGATCACCTGATCTGCCTCGAGTGTGATCACGTGCTCGAGTTCACCAACGACGAGATCGAGCGGCTGCAAGATCAGGTCGCCCGCAGCTTTGGGTTCAACCTGGTCCGGCACAAGTTGGAGCTGTACGGGATGTGCCCGAAGGCGCGCGGGATCAAGGGCGGGTCGTGCCCGCGTGAAGAAGAAGAAGCGCGCGACTCGACCTGAGCGCTGGGCTGGGGCAACCAAACGCAAGCTCGGGCTGGCGCGATCGAGCCAACCCGAGCTTCATGAATGATCGAGCGAGCGCTCAACCCGAGCGCTCGACGAGCTCAGACACACTCATACAGGGCCGGGTGGCAGCCGTTGACGCAGTCCGCGTTGAGCGAGCAGGGCGAGCCGGCCTCACCGGTCTGGCAGGTGTCGGTCAGATCCGAGCAGAACGGCGCCGCACCGGAGCAGTCCGTGTCGAAGTCGCACGAGTCGCCAACCTGTCCGGCCGAGCACTCGCCGAGCGAGCACAGCGGCGCGCTCATGGAGCAGTCCGTGTCATAGGCGCAGTCGTCACCCGCCTCACCGAGCGAGCACGCGCCGAGTGAACACAGCGGCGCGCTCTCGGAGCAATCGCCGTCGTAGCCGCACACGTCCCCGACGTCGCCGGCCGAGCAGATGTCCCCGATCACACACAGCGGCGCCCCCGGTGAGCAGTCGCCACCGATCTCGCACGCGTCGCCAGCCGCACCGGCCGAGCACTCACCGAGGGCGCAGTAGGCCGTCGCAGGTGCGCAGTCATTGTTGAACAGGCAGGCGTCCCCAAGCTCGCCCGCCGAGCACAGCCCGCCCGCGCAATAGGGCGCTGACACGCCGCAGTCGCCATCGTAGCCGCAGGCATCCCCGGCCGCGCCAGCCGAGCACACGTCCTCGGCGCAGATCGGGGCCGCAGGCGAGCAGTCGTTGTTGTAGATGCAGTCGTCCCCGGCTTCACCAGCCGAGCACGCCCCGTCAGCGCAGTAGGGCGCCGACTCGTCGCAGTGCGAGTCTTGGCTGCACGGATCGCCGACGCCACCATCCCAGCACGTGGCGGCGAAGCACCGATTGTCCACCGCACAGTCGGAGTTGTAGTCGCAGGGGTCGCCGTCGCTGCCGTCGTAGCACAGACCCGACACGCACGCGGGTGCTTCGGCCGGACAGTGCGAGTCGTAGGTGCACGTCTCGCCCTCATGGTTCGAGGGTGGGGGCGCCTCGGGCTGTTGGATCTGGTTGACCCCTTCGTAGTCCTCGAGCAGCGGCTCTGCGTCTGTTGGCGCAGTGTCTTCGACGACACAGCTGGTGGTCAGCCCAGCCATTAAGCCCAGCAGGACGAGTGATGTGGAGAATGGGCGGGTCAATGCCCCAATTCCGAGGAGGTCGTACGGTGCGGTTGCCATGTTGGCACTCTAGGTAAGTGTCTACTTAAAGACAACGAATCTTTTTGCACACACTCCGGCACATGTGCGACTCGTTCTCGAATTGAGACATGGCCCCGACATCTCGGTACCCGAGCGCGCGGCTAGCACGGCCATTGGTGACGGTTTCGTGACTTTCGTGTGATGCAGGGGGGTATCGCGCCATGAACTCGAGCCTGCGATGCGCGAATATGAACACCTTGTATGACATCGAGTGTCTCAATAAGCAGTGGAAACACTCGAGGTAGTTAGATTGTCTACATATTGTGATGGCCGCCACGTGTGGCCGGCCCGCCGGCCGGCCAATACGAATTAGAATGAAGGATCCCTGCTCCGTGCGGGCCGGAGGACCCCAGCTTCGCTCGGGCCCTGCTCCGTGCGGGCCGGAGGACCCCAGCTTCGCTCGGGCCCTCCGCCGCGAGGGGCTGTTGGTCTTCACGCCCTTCGCGGTGCGCCCGTACTCGGAGCTTCGCTCCTCCGTGCGGGCCGGAGGACCCCAGCTTCGCTCGGGCCCTCCGCCGCGAGGGGCTGGTAGTCTTCACGCATGTCGAGGCCCCGATGGCTCGCGCCCGTGCTGCTGCTCGCGCTGACGATCTCGCTGACCCTGGTCCCTGGTCGCGGCGCAGCGACGATCGCCGAGCAGCGCGCCCGGCTTCCGCCGCCCGCCCTGTGCAAGGATCCGGTCTCGGGCGTGTGGCAGTCGCACTCGTTCAACGAGATGTACCAAGAGTGGGGGCGCTTCACGCTCACGATCCGCCGTGTCCCCGACAGCCCGACCCAGCTCGAGGGCGAGATCGTCAACGAGAGCTGGTACGGCCCCAAGACCGAGAACGTGCGCGGGCCCTGTGTTGGGCGGCTTCAGTACATCGTCTCGATGCCCGGTGAAGGTCGCTACGTCGACGCGGGGGAGGCCGTCGAATTCCACGGTCTGAGCTGGAAGATGGAAGAACCGCTGTGTGGGATCGACGGCGGCTTTGGCTACAACCTCGATCGCTTCTCGGGCGTGATCGACCACGAGATCCAAGAGTTTCAGACAGTCAACAACGACGGCGGCCGCTACGTGGACGTGCCGACCGTGTTTCGGCGAATCTCTTGCGACGACACGGAGGACGTGGAGCCGCGCGTCACGATGGTGCCGCCGCCCCTGTACCCGCCCAAGGAAAACCGCAGCGCGTGCGGCGGCTCGTAGAGCCGACCGAGTGCCGCACACCCTAAGTCCGCTCCGGGTCATGCACGGCACTGAGGCCCAATGGCAGTGTCGCAGCTCCTAGCAGTACGCCCGGTACAGCGTCGTCGCCGCTCCTCGCCCTTGGGCCTCAGCTCCGCACCTAACCCGGAACGAACTTAGGGTGTGCGGCACTAGTCGGCTGAAGCTTCGGCGGGGGCTTCTTTGCGCTCGGTCTCTTTGGGCTTGTTCTCGTCAGGGAACAGCCCGCCCCAGTAGAGCATCCGGCCGCAGCTCTCGCACAGGGCGATCAGCTCTGCGTTGCGCAGCGACACGTAGGTCTGGTGTGGCACGGCCATCTTGCAGGCGGTGCACCTGCGCTCGCGCACAGCCACGAAGCCGATGCCCCCGACCCGCTTGCGGACTCGCTCGTAGCGGCGAAGGGTGACTTTCTCGACCTTCTCGGTCAGGCCCTTGCGGTTCCTGCGAGCCTTCTTGTAGGTGCGCGTGAGCTTGGCTTCGACCTCGTCGAGGCGGGTTCGCTCGCTCGCGAAGCTCTCGCGAAGCTCGGTCAGGCCGCCTTCCATGCCCTTGATGCGCTCTTCTGCCTCGGCGATCGCAGTGTCGATGCTGGTCAGCTCGGTCTGGCGCTTCTCGGCCAGGCGCCGGGTGCCGTCGAGCTCGCGCTGGGCTGCGTTGAGCTCGCGCGGGGTCTTGACGTTGGAGATGCGGGCCTTGCTGTTGCGGATCTGATCGCGCTCGTCTTCGAGTTGGCGATCCTGATCCGTGCGAAACGCTCGGCTGTCGTCGAGCTTGCCGGTCTCGGCCTGCAGCATGGCCTCGAGCTTGGCAAGGTCGCGGTCCATCTCCTGCTTGCGACGGGGTATCGAGCCCAGCTTTCGCTCGATTGACACCAACTGGCGGTCTTGCGTCTGCAAGCGATGGAGCGCCTCGATCTGATCCTTCATCGGGTCTTGAGTGCCTTTTCTTGGGGGGGTGGTGCACTCCCAACGCACCCGGCGTCAGCAGACGGCCGCGCGGTTTGGGACGGGAGTAGGCCCACCAGGGCTCGAACCTGGGACCAACCGGTTATGAGCCGGCCGCTCTAACCGACTGAGCTATGGGCCCGTGGCCCGAACGATAGGGAGGGCGGTCGGCCTCGTCAAACGCGGCGGGTGATCAGCCCAAGGCTGGGTGCTCGGGGGAGGTCCGACGGGTCCGCGCGTTCGGCCGCCGCGGGTTGGATGCGTGCTGGGGCTATCGCGAACGCAAACGACGGCGCTCGGGCAGCTGCCCCCGCGGTGCCAACAGCGAGGGTGCGCATCGCCCGCGAAGCGCGAGCTCTGGGCGCGGGCGGTCCCGACGAAGGCGTGGGAATTGCCCGCCGCTCGCACTACTCTGCGCCCTGTATGGCGTCGTCGAGTAGCACCCGCTGGCTGCTGGTCTCGCGTCCGGTGATCGGTCCGGTGCTCGACGGGGGCCCCGCGCTCTTGCGCGAGCTGATCCCCGCGCTGCCCGCCGAACCCTGCGACTACTTTGGGGATCCCCGCCGTCCGCTGCGAGCCCGGACCTGCGGCGACGGTCTGCTTCGAGTCCCGCGCTTGCCCGGTGGGCGGGGCGCACAAGTGCTCGAGCGCGCGGCGATCGGCGCGGCCTTGATCGCGCGGGAGCACCGACGCCAGCCTGTGCATCTGTTCTTCGCGCCTGGGCCCCTGACCGAGCGCGTGGCCGCGGGCGTGGCAGCGACCCCCGAACCACTGGCGAGCACGATGAGCTTGACCCGGCGCGCGGCCTCGGGGGCGCGGTCGATCTTCACGGTCGCGTCGTCGGTGTTGCGCGGCCGCAGGCGGGGTACCCACGAGCGCCCTTCGCCGGTGCTGCAGACGCTGACCTGCGCGACAGGGCTCGAGGCCTGCGCGCACATGCTCGAGGTGCTCGACGGCGTGGTCACGCTCTCGGCGCACACGCGTGATCGCTTGATCGGCAGCGGCGTCGCGGCCGAGCGCGTGCACATGATCCACCCGGGCGTTGACGTCTCGGAGGCGGCCGCGATCGAGAACCCCGCGCAGCTCCACGAGCGCCGGGCGATCATCTACGCGGGTGAGCTCGACATGGGGGCGGCGGATCGGCTGATCGAGCTGGCCCGGACCTTGAGCGAGCCTGCGCTGCGGGGCTGGACGCTGATCATCGCGTGCCGGCCTGATCAGATCATCGAGCACGACGAGCGCAGCCGGCTCGCGCGCGAGCTGGCTGGGGCGATCGGTGCCGGCCGCGTCGAGCTGCGCGGCGAGGTCGACGACATGCCCGCGCTGCTGCGCCGCTGCGCGATCCAGCTGTTCGTCGCCGACGAGGTTCACCGACGCTTGGACATTCCGCTGGTCTTGCTCGAGGGCATGCGCGAGGGCCTGGCGTTGGTCGCGTTGGACCGCGCGCCGATCCGCGAGCTGTTCACCACGGCGGATGGGCGCGGCCGAGAGATCGGGGCGCGCGTGGATCCGGCGGTTGGGCCACAGGGGCTGGTCAAGGCGGTGCACGAGCTGTGCGAGCACCCCGAGGCGATGCTGGCGATCTCCCGCGACGCCGTCGCGCTCGCGCGCGAGGCGTTTTGTGCCGCGCGGATGGGGGCGGACTACGCCGCGCTGCACCGCGAGGTGCTGCGCCGGTATTCCTAAAAGCCGTCGAGCAGCCGGGTGAACTCGCCCTGGGGCATCGCCACGTTGGGCAGCCCGCGGTACAGGCTGCCAACATCGCGCTGCGGGCCGCCAGTGTCGTGCGGCTCGTGGGGAATGTCGGCGGCGCTCGTGGGCGGCTTCACGAACCCGGCGTCCACCGCGATCATCAACCGGCCCGTGCACGTGCACGGGTTCTCGCGATCGACGTGGTAGCAGCGCGGGGCCAGGTAGTCCTCGATCCGCTTGCGCGCGCGAGTCAGCCGCACCCGGTACGCGCTCTCTTTGATCCCCAGCATCTCGGCCGCTTCGCTTGGTGACAGCCCCGCGAGATCCGTGAGCACGAACGACAAGCGCACGCCTGGCGGCAGGCAGCCCAGCACCGAGGTCAGGCAGGTCCGCTTGAGCTCCCACAGCATCAGGTGGACCTTGGTCGGGTCGTCGCCCATGCCCACGTTGCTCAGATCAATCGGCCGCGTGATGTCGGAGCGCAGCACGTTGTCGAGCGACTCGAAGCTGTGGTCCGAGCGACGGCCCAAGTTTTCTTCCATGGTCCGCGCCATCATGCCGAGCAGCGTGCGGGCGGGGTCGCCGTCATGGAGCAACTTTTGATCGTCGAGCTTCGCGACCTGCTGCGTCAGCTCCTCCAGGAAGCGGGCCGCGTCACGGCGGGCGCCACACATCTGGTAGGCGAAGGCGTAGAGATTGGGGAGCTCCTGGGTCAGCAGCTCGCGAACGGTCTGGGGCGGGCTCGACATGCGGAGCCCAGGCTATCACTGTTCGTTGCCGCCACGCGCCGCGAACTGAACCAATCCGAGAACGCCGTCCGCAGGCGGTCGTGGGTTCTGGGTCACGCAGACAGCCGCGCGTCGACGGCATCCCAGAATTTCGCTTGCATGGTCGCGTCGCCCTCGAGCTTGCCGAGGCGGTTGATCTCTTGCATGCCGGTTGGGCTGGTGACGTTGATCTCGGTCAGGTACGGCCCGATCACGTCCAAGCCCACGAACAGCTGGCCGCGATCGCGCAGCCACGGGCCCACGATCGAGCAGATGTACCACTCGCGGTCGGTCAACTCGGTCGCTACGCCCTGGCCGCCCGCGTGGAAGTTGTCGCGCAGCTCGCCCGCGGCGGGGACCCGCAGCACCGCGCCAACCGGCTCTCCCTCGATCAGCAAGATGCGCTTGTCACCCTCGCTGGCCTCGGGGATGAACTGCTGCGCCACTGTCCAGCGGGTCTCGTCCGCGGTCGCGATCTCGAGCACGGTCGAGAGGTTGGGATCGCCGCGCTTGGCCTGCAGGATCTCGCGGCCGCCGTAGCCCAGCAGCGGCTTGACGATCATTTTGCCGCCCATGTCGTCGAGCGCGGCACGAAGATCCGGGATCGTCCGAAGCAGCCGCGTGTCGGGGATCAGCTTGGGGAACTCCAGCATGCTGAGCTTCTCGTTGAGATCCCGCAGGCCCCCGGGGTGGTTGAGGACCAAGGTTCCGGCGCGATCCAGGATCCAGGTGGCGGCGATGAAGCTGGGGTCGACCGGCGGGTCCTTGCGCATGAGCACGACCGCGAACGAGCTGAGCGGGCGCGCTTGGGCCTCGCCGCGATCGACCATCGCCGCGAGCGGCTCCTCGCTCGCGGGTCCAAGCGGGCGAGCCCGCGCCCACGCGACGCTGCCGGAGACCGACAGCCCGTCCAGGGTCACGTAGAAGGGTCGGTGGCCGCGGCGCAGGGCCTCGGTGATCATCACGTAGCTGGTGTCGGCGCGCGGGTTGATCAGCGCGAGCGGGTCGAGAACGAACAGGACGTCGGCCATCCCCGCGAAGGTACTGCGAATTTATCCCCAGCCGACCGCCGGCTGTGGACGACCTGTGGACGACTCGCACGCGCCTCGCGGCCGGGCTGGGAGCCCCCCGTGATCGCTACCTGAGCACTTGCTCCCGTCCCATTCCGGCGGGTAGTTGTGCCGCCGCTCGGACCCCGCCAAGATCTCCGAATCTTGGGTGACCTGGGTTTGGCCAGGCATACTTGTAGGGCCTGTGACTACATCTGATCCCAAATCCGCAGCGGCGCTCGCCCGCGAGCTTCTAGGGCCGACCTGGCCCCGGGTTCGACGCATCCCCTTGATACGTCGCGAGGTTCGAGAGTCGTTGTCGGACAACGCGCTCGAGATCCTGTTTTGCTCGTCCGAGCTGCTGATCGAAGGCGACCGTGATCTCGAGACGCGCGCCTCGCTTGCCGACGCCGAGCGCGTCTACGCCACGGTCATGCTGACCTTGGACCTGTCGCGCAGCGCGGCGCTGCTGCGCGAGCGCCCCGACGAGGCCACGACCGAGCGGGTCGCCGAGCTCATGCGCGGGAGCGACGAGGTCCGCCGCCGGCTGATCGAGCTGGCCCGCCCGAAGCTCGCGGAGCTGTTCGAAGCGGCGCCCCGCTCGCTGAGGATCGAGCTGGTCCCGGTCGTGCGAGTGTCCGGCGCACGAATTCTGATCGACGGCGACGCGGTCGTCTCGCTACGATCCCCCGTCAAGAAAGTGTACGAGGCGCACGGATGAACGAGGCCCACGAACGACTCGAGCTCGACGAGGCTGGCCCCGGGCCCGGCGCCGAGCATCACTACACCGTGGCCGAGGTCGCGCGCCTGTTCGAGCTGCCCGAGAGCCGGGTCCGCTACTGGTCGCAGACTGGGTTCATCTCCCCGTCGGCCCGCAACGGAGCGCGGCGCTTCTACACCTTCAAGGATCTGATCTCGATCAAGGTCGCCAAGGAGCTGCTCGACGCTGGGCTGCCGCTGCAGCGGGTCCGTCGCAGCCTCGACGCGCTGCGTGGCCACTTGCCGCGGGTCGACGCCCCGCTCGCGCGCCTGCGGATCCGCAGCGACTGTGATCGGATCTTGGTCGAGGACGGCGAGAACACCTTCGAGGCCACGACCGGCCAGCTGCTGCTCGACTTCGACGTCGAGAAGCTGCGCGATCAGGTCGCCCAGGTCCTGACCTTGCCGTGGGTCGAGGGCAAAGATCCCGATCGCCGCGCGCCGATGCGCGGCTCGTCCAGCGCGTACGAGGCGTTTCAAGCTGGGCTCGCCGCCGAAGAGCAGTGGGACGGCGTGACCTTGGGCTCGCCCAACTTCTTGGCGGCGCTCGGACACTACGAGCAGGCCGTCGAGCTCGATCCCAACTTCGCGGCGGCGTGGACCAACCTCGGCAGCTTGCTGGCGTTCACCACCGATCTCGAGCGCGCCCGTGACTGCTTTGATCAGGCGCTGCGCAGCGATCCCGACCAGCCCGAGGCCCAGTGCAACCTGGCCGAGCTGGCCCTGCGCAGCGGCGAGTTCGTGCTGGCGATCGGCGGCTTTCGTCAGGTCCTGCGCAGCGATCCGGATCAGCTAGAAGCCCACTACGGCCTGGCCCGGGCGCTGCTCGAGGTTGGCGGCAAGGGTCAAGCGCTCGCGCACCTCGAGCGCTTCTGCGGCCAGGTCGAGCGTCTGCCAAAGAACGAGCGCAACGACGAGCTCAAGCGTCGCAAGCGGCAGGTCGAGCAGGTGATCAAGCTGCTGCGCAAAGAGTTGGCACCGTAGGCGGGGGCTTGGATCTGGTAGATCCAAGCCCATGAGCCTCGGCGCTTTCTCGGTCTCACTCGCGGTCAAGGACATCGACGCCTCGATCGCGTTCTACGAACAGCTTGGCTTCACCAGCTTTGGTGGAGACCCCAAGCAAGGCTGGGCGATCCTCCGCTGTGGAGCCGCCACGATCGGCCTGTTCGCGGGCATGTTCGAGGCCAACATCCTCACCTTCAACCCCGGGTGGAGCGACGACGCCAAGCCGCTCGACGCGTTCGAGGATGTCCGCGAGATTCAGGCCCGCCTGCAAGCGGCGGGGGTCGAGATCACGACCCCCGTCGAGCCCGGGGACGGGCCGGCCCACATCCTGCTTCAGGATCCAGACGGCAACCAGATCATGTTCGACCAGCACGTGCCGCGCAGCCGCGGTGCTGGCGGGAGTTGAGGTTGCTGTGATCAGGGGCGCGCGCGCGCTTGGTGGGTGCGCAGCCACGCCCTGATCTGCTCGGCGTCGGCGGCTTTGTCGTCTTGCTGCTCGAGAACCTCGAGCGCGCTCGTCATTGACGCGCGCGCTTCCTCGCGCCGACCGAGCTCCTAGTAGGCCACGCCGAGCGATCGATCGGTCTGGGCGAGGCCTTGCTTGGACCCGCTGCCCACCGTCACCGCGCGCGCCTGCTCGAGCTCCGATGCAGCCTGCGCTGCGTTGCCCAGATGGAGCTGCGCGATCCCGAGGTTCATGCGCGCGCTGGCAACCAGCGGGTGGTTGGGGTCGAGGATCGCCAAGAAGATCGCCAACCCGCGCTCGGCCGTGGCCAACGCGGCGTCCCACTCGAGCAGGTGCGCGTGGATCGACGACAGGTTGACCAGCCCCGAGCCGACGTTGGGGTGCTCGGGGCCCAAGCTGGCCTCGAAGATCGTCTGGGTGCGCAGCGCAAACTCGAGCGCAGGCTCCCACTGCTTGCGACTGACGTGGACGTTGGAGATGTTGCCAAGGGTCTCGCCAACGGACGGGTGCTCGGGGCCGAGCGCCTCGATCTTGATCGCGAGCGCGCGCTCGTAGTGGGACAGCGCGTCGTCGAGCTGCCCCATTGTCCTGTAGACGTTGCCGATGTTGTTGAGCGACATCGCAACGTTGGGGTGGGTCTCGCCCAGCGCCACGCTGCGGATCGCGAGCGCGCGCTGGTGGTTGGCCAGCGACTCGGTCAGCTGTCCCAGCCCTTCGTGGGCGGCGCCCAGGTTGTTGAGGCTCGCGGCGACGTCGGGGTGCTCGGGGCCGAGTGAGGCTTCGCGAATGGCGAGCGCGGCCTCGTGATAGCCGATCGCTTCATCTAGCCGCCCCGCCCGAATCGCCGCGTTGCCCATGCTGTTGTAGACCCGCGCGACCTCGGGGTGCTGCGAGCCCAGCGTGGTCTCGAGGATCGTGCGCGCGGCCTCGAAGCGGGCTGTTGCTTGTTCGTAGTGGCCTTGCTCGCGCAGGATCTCGCCAAGCGCGAGCAAGGTGTCGGCGACCTCGACATGATCGCTGCCGAGCTTGGCCTGGCGCAGCTGCAGCGCCTGCTCGAGCTCGGTCTGCGCCGCGTCGAACCGGGCCTCGACCTTGTAGACAGCCGCGAGCGCCACCGCCAGATCCGCGGTCTGTCCGTCGTCGTCGCCGCGGTGGTTGGCGGCGGCCGCGACCTTGGCCAGCAGCGTGCCCTCGCGCGGCCGCGCTTGCTTGGCGCCCACGACCTCGACCAGCTCGATCCACGCGCGCGCGGCCACCCGATCGTGACGCCCGATCGCCGCCTGGTCTGCGCCCTCGAGCAGGCTCTGCTCGGCGCTGGCGTGGTCGCCCGCGAGGTGTTGCAGCCGACCCAGCCACACCAGCGCTTCGGCGGTGGCCGGCGCATAGTCCAGCTCGCGCGCGCGGGACAGCGCGGCGCTGGCCTGCTCGACGCCCTGTGCATAAGCACCGCGAGCGGCCAGCGTACGCACCCCCGCGAGCTGCTCTCGCAGCAACGCCACAGCCTCGCGGGCCTGCGGATCACTGGGCGGCTTGATCGGCGCGCTCAAGCGCTCGATGTCGCTACACTCGGAGATCGGCGCGAGATCGCTGGCCAGCTCGACCGCGGCATCGAGCCCTTCGAGCGCGTCGGGGCCCACGCTCGCGTAGGCATCCACGATCCCCCGCAGGCCTTGCAGGCGCTCGCGCAGGCACATCATGCGAAGATCCAGCAGCTCGTCGCTCTGCTCGGCCCGCACGCGGGTGGCCTCGCACGCGTCTTGGTGCGCTTCGATCCACGCCTGCCCGTAGGCATGAATGATCGGCGAGACGGTTGCCCAGGTGTGCGCGGCGTAGGGCTTGTCGGTTGAAGCGAAGGCCCGCTCGAGCTCGGACCGGCGCGCGTCGTTCCAGACCTGCTCGAGCTGCGCTTGGCCGCCCGTACACACGCTGGCTTGCGTGCGCGAGGCCAGGGTCCCCCAGGTCACGGCGGCGAGGATCAGCGCGCCAGCTCCGACCAGCGCCCAGCGTCGGGCGACGTTCCGGCGATCCCGACCGAGCTGGGCCAACAGCTCGTCCATGTTGGTGAAGCGGGCCTCGGGCATGGTCGCGAGTCCGCGCAGCAGCACGCTGCGCAGCCACCCCGGCACCTTTGAACCACTTGGCGCGTCGGCGATCTGCCCGCGGTACACGGCGAACGCCAGCGCGGCGAAATTCTCGCCTCGGAACGGCCGCTCGCCATACACCGCCTCGTACAGCGCCACGCAGTAGCTGAACTGATCCGAGCGAGCGTCGGTTGGCTTGCTCAGGTGCTGCTCGGGAGACATGTACGCCGGGGTCCCGAGCACCGCGCCGGTCGTGGTCAGATCCAGGTTGGGCGGTGAAGGCTCGAGCTGCGCCGCGACCTTGGCCTCGCGGTCCGGGCTCGCGTCCATGCGCCGCGCGAGTCCAAAGTCCATCACCCGGACCCGCCCGTCACGACCCACCATCACGTTGTCGGGCTTGAAGTCGCGGTGGATCAAGCCCGCCGCGTGGGCGGCCGCGAGCCCCTGGCCGGCCGCCTGAAACACCTCGAGGATCGCGGCGAGCGAGCGCGTCTTTGCCTCGAGCCAACCGCCAAGGGTCCAGCCGTCGACGAACTCCATCGCCACGAACACTTCGTCGTCGAAGGTCCCGACGTCGTGGACCGTGATCACGTTCGGGTGCGAGAGCGCGCCCATGGCCTGGGCCTCGCGCTGCAACCGAGTCGCGCCCGTGGTCCCGCGGCTCGACCCGCCATGCCCGGTCTGCAGCAGCTTGACCGCGACCTTGCGATCCAGCTCGGGATCGTAGGCCGTGTAGACCACCCCCATCCCGCCGGCGCCGAGTCGATCGATCACGACGTAGCGCCCGATCGAGTGGCCCCGCGCGAGGATCTTTGCCCGCCGCGCGCCGCCGGTACGCGGGACCGACTCGGCGTCGGGGGCGATCAGCGTGTCGTCGCCAGAGCTGCGCTGGCCCAGCGCTTCGCCTTGCTCGCCGCCGATCAGCGTCGGATGTTCGGACTCGTTCGCCAAGATCCCTTGGACCCAAGATACCTCAGGCAGCCGCGCCGGTACCAACAACAGCACCCCAGCGCCTGGGCGAGTGGGCTAGAGTGCTGTCATGCCCAACCATCGTTGGCGATCGTTGCTCCGCCTGTTCCTGATCGGCGTGGTCTTGGCGCTGCCGCTCGCGTGCATGCAGGTCACCGCCAACACCCATCAGCTCACGGTCGCGCCAGCGTTCGCCGAGTGCTCGGTCGGGTCGCAAGGGTGCTCGTGCACGGCCGGTGGTGGCTGTGATCCGGGGCTGTACTGCGACGGCGGGATCTGTGTGGGCGACAGCTACGGCGACGAGGAGTCCATGTTCGAGGACGACATGATGGTGCCCGCGCCCGCGCCCCCGCCGATGGTCGTGGAGTCCAAGTCGAAGCGCGCCCCGGCCCGCGATGTCGCTACGGTGAGCGACCGCGGGCGCCGAGGCGCGAACCAGGACGCGAACAAGGCCGATCGCAAGCTCGGCAAGAGGGTCGCCAGCCCAGCCGAAGCCGCGCCGTCTGGAGGCGCCGCAGCGCCCACGCCCACGTCGGTCGACGTCCCCGAGCTCACCGCGACCGAGTCCGACCCCGCCGACGTCGCGCGGCAGGTCATCTACACGGCGCTGCTTCACATCTCGGTCTACGATCTCGACGCCGCTGCCGAGCTGACCGAGAGCCTGCCGCAGCGCTACGGTGGCTGGATCGAGTCGCGCTACGACTACCAGATCACCGTGCGGATCCGGGCCAACCGGCTGTTCGACGCGATGAAGGAGCTCATGGAACTCGGGGTCGTGCTCGACCGAACCCTGCTCGCCGAGGACGTCACCGCGGAGTACATCGATCTCGACTCGCGGATCCTCGTGCTCGAGGAGATCGTCGCGCAGCTCGAGGCGCTGCTGGCCCGGGCCACGAGCGTGGAGGAGGCGCTTAAGATTCGCGTCGAGCTGGATCGTGTGCGCCTCGAGCTCGAGTCCGCGCGGGTGCGGATGCGGCAGCTGTCGGAGCTGATCGACTTCTCCACGCTGACGGTGATCCTGAGCCCGCGCACGGAGTTTGATCAGCTGCCGACCAGCAATGATCCGTTTCCGTGGGTCGACACCCTTGGGGTCGAGATCACCGCGTACCGGTGAGCGAGCGGGGATGGCCAATGGAACCGGTACCCCGAATATCGGTGATTGGGCCTGAAGACATCCAAGTAAGCGTCTACACCGGACCGGGCGGAGATACATGCCAGATCATCTAGGCCTCGCTCGAGCTCGAAAGCTGGCGTTCGCTGGCCGACATGCGACGAGGGCTGACGGAGCTCACCTGGGAGGTTTTTCGGCGGGTCACCCTCAGTGTTGCTGATGCCGCCAAAGTGTCTGTTCTGGTCGCGGACGTCGTGGCGAAATTGGGAGGTCTCGACACGATCGAACTCGCGACTTGGCTCGCCGGCGAGAGCCCCGACGTCGTGCTCATGACGATCTTCGAGTATGGGCGGCGCGGTCTCGACGTTCCTCACGAGGCGGTCTATCAGAATGTCGAGGCGATCTATCAGAATGTCGAGGCGATGCGGGCCCCAGCGCTTCGGGCCTATGTTCTCGAGGTCTTGGCGCGGGCCCCGAGCAGGTGACATCGGCAGGACGCCGCAGGCTTGTAGGGATCTCTGCGAACACGGCCCGAGTGAGTCGGCGGACAGCACCTGGGTGACGTAGAGATCGGGCGCAAATGGGTGGAGCCGATCGTCGTGGGTACGCCATGCGTGCAACGTGACGGGCTGAAGCCCGTCACGTTGCAAGGAATCGCGTTCTCGTCGCAGTCTACTCTACCGTTCCTATCGACTCTCCGGGCCGCATGGGAACCCGGGCGAGCCCGAGCGGAGACCATCCGTGGCCAGTCTCTCCGTGGGACTGCGCGCCCCAGCAGTAAACGCCGCCTTCTTCATCCAACAGGCAGCCGCTCGAAACGTTGCATTCTGCCCATCGAGCACCCGGCCAGGGAACGTGGCGGACGTCCTCGCCCACCCCGCACGCAACTCCGGTCTCCGTGACGCCGGTCCACCTGGAGCCGTGAGGGTGGAAGTCGGTCAGTCGGAGGTCGGGGATGGTCTCGAACTTCTCGTCTGGGTCTGCGCGGCTCATGACGCGGCCGTCTTCCAAGAATACGACTTGGTCATCGTTGGAGATGGCAAGATTCGCGATGGGAGCGGGGAGGGTGGTATGGCGCAGATCGGCACTGTCGAACTCGACCCAGCACGTAACCTCTTGCCCCCGTGACAGGCACCCGGTTTCGAGGAAGGAACCCAGCCCGATGGCTGTGACAGGTTGACGCCCGGCGGCATCGCGCAACCGTGGCGTATATCCATCGTGTTCCGACTCGAGGCAGCGGGGCCTTCCCGCCGATATCGTGCAAAGCGTGGAGAGTCCAAGCTCGAAGATCGTCTCGTTCTCCGTCAGATCACGCTCCCAATCAAGGCCCTCACATCGGGTCGTTCCTTCGCGGGAGATGCACCAAGCGCCTCCCTCATCAGCCATCCAGAAGCCCTCGACGCCCGTGGGAATGATCGTTGTGGGCGACGCGTATGGATGCCCAGGCTTTTGTACGCCTCCGACGACTTTGGATTGGTGTGGCGAGAACGGATCGCCCCAACAAACGAGTGCTCCCGCTTCGGTCACCGCACACCAGCCTTTGTTTCCGTGGGTGAGCTGGCGAACCGGCGGAAGCGATGCGACTTGGGTGGGGACGCTTTCACGCAGGACGGTGCGCAGGCAGACGACGCCAGGCGCGTCCCCGACCGCGCACAGGCGACCGTCGTATTCCGAGACTTCGCGGACCCCGGCGACCCGGATCGTGTGCGTGCTCTCGCTTGCGAAGTCTTCGCATACGATGGTGTCTTTCGTCGTCGCGCAAATGCCGGAGCCAAGTCCCTCGAACTCACTTGCGACGAGTTGGCGAGCGCGACCGTCCGCGGCGTGCCTTCTCACGGTTGGCTTGCCCTCTGCGTCCCAGCAGTCGATGCGGCCCTGAGCCCGCAGCGCACACCCTGCGCCGAGATCGATGACGACCGCGTCCTGGATGTCGCCGAGTCCGTCGAGCATCGGAAGCGGGACCGAGGGCGTGTTGAGGCACCTTTCTGAGTAGCCGCAATCTGCCCACGCACGAATCAGCTTGGAGTCCTCGGCACCCAGCGCAAACCACCCGCTGTAGCCTGAATAGAGCGTCTGCCGAGCGATGATTTGGTCGTATGTTTCAAGCGTCGTGAGCGGTTCAAGATCGAGTTTTTGGTGTCCCTTCACGACGTGCCGGGCCGCAAGGAAACGTTGCCCGGTTTTGGAGAGGACGATGTCGCCATCGACCCGTTCGATCCCATCTGAGAGCGTGGCGGTGAGCGCGACCCCGGGTTGGTCCACGCAAACAAGGTCGCCGTCCAGGCCGAGGCCGCAGTGCCCGAGCCCAGCGGGCCACACACTGAGCGTCTCGAGCTTGGGGACGCCAGGGACCGGTTGGAGCCACTCTCGTACGCACAGCAGAGAACCCGCGTCGTCGAGTACGCATCCGCCTGCGAGGTGATGCAAGCCCACAGGAGTCGCGGCGCCCGCCTCGGCGGCGCCCGTTGACCCGTCGCGTTGTGGGGACGCCGTCCGCCCTGGTGTGCTCGCCGTGGTGCAGGCGCATAGGCTCATGAGGAACGCTAGGCTGCGGGAACGCATGGTGCGCAGCCTGACAACCTGGCGGGCATCGGTCAACCGCTCGTCTCCGCATGCAACCTGCGTTCGGCGCGTCCGTCAGGACCCTGAACCCCCACCAGCGGGGCTGACGGAGCTCACCTGGGAGGTCCTTCGGCGGGTCACCCTCAGTGTAGGTGATGCCGCCAAAGTGTCTGTTCTGGTCGCGGACGTCGTGGCGAAATTGGGAGGTCTCGACACGATCGAACTCGCGACTTGGCTCGCCGGCGAGAGCCCCGACGTCGTGCTCATGACGATCTTCGAGTATGGGCGGCGCGGTCTCGACGTTCCTCACGAGGCGGTCTATCAGAATGTCGAGGCGATGCGGGCCCCAGCGCTTCGGGCCTATGTTCTCGAGGTGGTGGCGCGGGCCCCGAGCAGGTGACATCGGCCAGGACGCAGGTTGATCAGCCGGCGAACACGGCCTCGAGTGAGTCGGCGGTCAGCACCCGGGTGGCGTAGAGATCGAGCTGTTCGAGCGTGGCGCTTGCGAGGCGGGCTTTGTATGTGGGTGGCAGGGGGCCAAACTTGAGCGCTAGCAGCTTCTCGAGGAGCTCGTTGCGGCCTTCGTTGCGGCCTTGTTCGATCAGCATCTCGGCAATTTTCATGACGGTGTCCTTGGCCTGGGGGAGTTGCGCTTGGATATTCTCACGAAATCGGTCGTAGTGCTCTCGGTTGCACACCCAGAACACATAGCTCAGCAGCTGCAGATAGCTCTCGGCGCCGCTCGGTGCCTGGAGGGTGGCGGCGAATGCGTCGGCCCAATGACCGAAGTTGTCGAACAGCGCGCCGGGCGTGCGAGCGTCCCGCAACAACCATAGCGCGAGCATTGGAAACGCGGCCAGGGAGAAGCTGCGGAGCTCGACGTTGCTGCGCGAGGACAGGTCCTCGACGTGCATGGTCAGGTGCGGGACGAACTTGGCGAGGCCCGGGATCGCGTTGGGCGGGGGCTCGAACAGCGCCTGCATGCTGGTGGGGGCGGTCCAGCCGCCTGGGACATGGCAGATGAGGATTGGCAGCACGATCGGTAGCGGCGCCGATCGGCGCTTCCGTTCGCGCTCCCACTTGTGCATGACGTAGCCAAGCATGCGCCGAGGCATGTCGGGGTCGAGGGTGCTCTGGTGCTCGAGCAGGAGGTAGAAGTAGATGTGCTCGGCGTGGCCGATCAGCCGGGCGCGAAACAATAGATCCGTGTGATGCCCCGACAGCCGCGGGGCGACGAATGAGCCAGGCTCGTGGGCGATCGTCGACCAGTCGATCGCGGCGCAGATCGGGGCAGGCAGGATGCTGCGCAGGAATCCCGCCGCGTGTTCCGGGTGTTCGAACGCGGCCTTGAACAGGGCGTCGTGGGGCGTCGCTGTCATCGAGGCAACGTACCAGGGGAGGGAGGAAACGCGTTGTCTGGGCGGGGTCAAGTGAGTCGACAATTAGTGGGATCAATTTGTCGATAAGTACGACCGTGGTGATTGGGAGATCATTGGGGAGATGTGGTCTTCGGGGCTGACCACTTGAGTCATCCGCGTTCGCGCCGTATGTCTCCCCCCCGTGCCCGCGCGAACCCGCGAAGTTGCCCCCGGCCCCGGCCCTCGACAAGTGCGCACCGAGGCTGGCGAGCTGCTCGAGGTCCCCAAGGATTGGACGCTGCTACCCCCCGGTGACGCGGCGCTGACCCGCCGCGTGAAGAAGGCCGGCCCAACGTGGACGGTCAAGCAACGCCGCGGCCGCAAGAGCTTCTCGCTTGGGATCTGGGCGCCGGCCAAGCATATCGCGGCGCTGCGCAGCGAGCTCGAGCTCGAGCGGGCCAAGCCCGAGTACGCCCGCAAGCTCGAGGCCGGCCGCCAACGAAGGGCGGTCGCGCAGGCCGACTACGCGGACGAGTTCGAGCTGGAGATCGTGAGCTTCTTGAACTTCGCCCCCCGTCACGCAGCGCTGGCCAAGCGGCTCGCGGCGGCGATCTGTGCTCACGCGGTGCCAGTTGGCAGCGGGACGGTGGCGCGGACCAAGCGGATCCCGATCGAGCGCCGAGCCGAGGCCGCCACGATCGCGTGGCTGCGGCACCAGACCACCGGCTACGACTCGCTGACGATCCCGCGGGTCAAGGGCATGCGGCGCGAGGTCCGTCGGCTGCTGGCCCAGCGCTCGCGCGAGCTGCTGGAACGCTACCGTCGCGGTCAAGTCGTCGACGCGGGCACCTGTCCGCTCGAGCGCGGGCTGGCTGCGGTTGCGGCCGAGTCGGAGGACGATGATCTGCTGTGACCAGCGTGGCAGGGGGTGGGGGCGCTTGCGCTTGGATCTGCCTGTCGAGTGAGCGAGCATGGGGCCATGGCCGTCGCCAGCTCCGCGCCGTATCAGCTCTACTATTGGCCGTTCCTGCCGGGCCGCGGGGAGTTTGTCCGCCTGGTCCTCGAGCAGGCAGGCGTGCCCTACGACGACGTCGCGCGTCGACCCAAACAAGACGGCGGCGGTCCTTCGGCGGTGCTCGAGCAGCTGCGCGCCCCAGGTCCCGGGCTGCTCCCGCTCGCGCCGCCGGTGCTGGTCCACGGCGAGCTTCGACTCGCGCAGATGCCCAACATCTGCGCGTACTTGGGTGAGCGCCACGGCCTCGCGCCGCTCGAGCAACCCCAGCGCGCGCAGGCGCTGCAGCTGCAGCTGACGATCGCGGACTTGGTCGCCGAGGCGCACGACACCCATCACCCCGTGGCCAAGGGCGACTACTACGAAGACCAAAAAGTCGAGGCGCTCCGCTACGCCCGGGGCTTCGTCGATCAGCGCATTGGCAAGTTCCTGCGCTACTTCGAGGCCGCGCTGCAAGCCAACGGCGGCGAGTACCTGTGCGGCGACTCGCTCAGCTACGTCGACCTGTCCATGAACCAGCTGCTGCGTGGGCTGGAGTACGCGTTCGCGCGCGCGTTCGTCAGCGTGAGCGCTAGCTGTCCGGGGTTGGTGGCCCTGCGCGACCGCGTTGACGCGCTGCCCAACATCGCAGCCTACCGCGCGTCGGAGCGCTGCTTGCCGTTCAACGAGGACGGGATCTTTCGCCACTACCCCGAACTCGACCTCGACATTTGTTGACGGCGGGCGAGCCCGCCATCTTCGCCCTACGACTGCTTCAACCCGTGGGCGTCCGCGATCGCGGCGTTCTTCTCGTTCGCCCGGATCCGCGCTGGCCGCTGGTTCAGCCGCTCTGCGTACGCGACGAAGGCCGGTCGCTCATCGATCATCTTGAAGTTCAGCATGAACGCGACCGTGCCGCCAACGATCACGTCGGCCATCGTGAACCGATCCCCAAGCAGCCACGGCCCGTCGCCGATCCCGTCCTCCAGCGTGGCGAGCATGTTCTCCCACGTGCCCCAGCCGACCGAGCCGGGCTTGAACTCCCAGCCCGAGCTGTGCGCCGCGCAGCCGGGCTCGATCACCGAGGGGGCGAAGAAGCACCAGCGCAGGTAGGGCCCGCGCGCGGGATCGTCGAGCGCGGGCGCGAGCCGACCCAGGCCGTAGCGATCCGCCAGGTACACGCCGATCGCAGCGCTCTCGCTGATCTCCGCGTCGCCGTCGACGATCGTGGGCAGCTTGGACATCCGGTTGCGTTGGCGGAACTCGTCGCTCGACTGCTCGCCAGCGAGGATGTCGACGTAGCGCAGCTCGTAGGCTTGCTCGAGCTCTTCGAGCATCCACACCGTGTTGGCGGCGCGCGACCAGGGATGGTGGTAGAGGACGATGGACATCGCCGGGCATGATAGCAGCCCGTGATGCGCTCAGACCGAGCGCTGTTGCGCCAGCTTCGTAGGCGCTGGCCCGCCCTTGCGCCACGGCCAGCGCAGGTTGGGGTCGCTGCGGGTGAACAGCCACAGTCCGAGCCCGAGCACCAAGATCGAGGACCCGCGGGATCCCGGCGCCGCCCCAGATCACGGCGCGGCGGCGTCGAGCGATCTTCTCCTGCTGTCGCTCACGCCCAAACGATCCCGCATCCTGGCAGGTGCGTCTAGCTCGCGCCTGGATGGGTCCGCCAGCGGCTCCGCAGGTCTCGCGCGCGCCCGTGCCAGCCCGTCGCCGAAAAATCTCACGACCGCCGGTCGCGAACGCGCTCGATTGCGCTACCTTGCCTCCAGCGATGACGCCTCGACCAAACAAACCGTCTGTCAGCGCATTGGAGGCGCTCGAGCGGGCCCAGTGGATCGCGTTCGCCCCCTTCGTGTTCCAGGCCTCGTGTGTCCTGCGT
Organism: Enhygromyxa salina; assembly: GCF_000737335.2. Taxonomy (GTDB): domain Bacteria; phylum Myxococcota_A; class Polyangia; order Nannocystales; family Nannocystaceae; genus Plesiocystis; species Plesiocystis salina_C. Next base: position 215,628 of record NZ_JMCC02000029.1, read on the forward strand.
GATCGCGGGGTGCTGTCTGCGATCGAGAGCAGCCCCGAGGGCCTGACGCTCGAGCAGATCGCCGAGCAAGTCAGCCTGCCGCACTACGGCGTTCGCGTGCTGCTCGAAGCTGGGCTTGGGATCGGCCTGGTCACCGAGGACGATGAGCGTCGCTATCACCTGACCAACACCGCGCACTACCTTCAGCACGACGGGATGACCCGGGCGAACATGGACTTCACGCGCGACGTGAACTACGCCGGGATCGCCCACCTCGATCAAGCAATCGCAACGGGCAAGCCGGCCGGGCTGCAGGTGTTTGGTGAGTGGCCAACGATCTACGCCGGGTTGGCCAAGCTGCCCGAGCAGGTCCAGGGATCGTGGTTTGGGTTCGATCACTTCTACTCCGACAGCGCGTTCCCAGTCGCGCTGCCGTTGGTCTTGAAGTCGAAGCCGCGGCGGCTGCTGGATATCGGCGGCAACACGGGCAAGTGGGCGATCGCGTGCATGCAGCACGATCCCGAGATCGAGGTCACGATCATGGACCTCCCCGGCCAGCTCGACGTCGCCAAGGCAAACATCGCGGCGGCCGGGCTCAGCGATCGGGTTCGGTTCCTGGCCGTCGATCTGCTCGATGAGCAGGCCAAGATCCCGGGTGGGTTCGACGTGATCTGGATGAGCCAGTTCCTCGACTGCTTCTCGGAGGCAGAGATCGTCACGATCTTGCGTCGCTGCGCTGCCGCGCTCGAGGGCGACGCCAGGATCTTCATCCTCGAGACCTTCTGGGATCGCCAGCGCTTCGCGGCCGCGAAATTCTGCCTGCAGATGACGTCGCTGTATTTCACCGCGCTCGCCAACGGCAACAGCCAGCTATATCGGGCGGACGTGTTCCTCGAGTGCGTGCGCCAAGCCGAGCTCGAGGTCGACGCCGAGCACGACGGCATCGGGTTGGCCCACACGCTGCTCAGCTGCCGCCGCCAGGGCGCGAGCTGACCGCTCAGTACGAGCCGAGAGGCGAGCGTTTGGGGCGAGCGAAGGGGGCTCCGCCGCCGAAGCGAGGGGGCTTTTTGAAAGCCCGCTTGAAGGGAGAGTACGAGCCGAGAGGCGAGCGTTTGGGGTGAGCGAAGGGGGCTTTTTGAAAGCCCGCTTCGCGGGGGAGTACGAGCCGAGAGGCGAGCGTTTGGGGTGAGCGAAGGGGGCTCCGCCGCCGAAGCGAGGGGGCTTTTTGAAAGCCCGCTTCGCGGGGGAGTACGAGCCGAGAGGCGAGCGTTTGGGGTGAGCGAAGGGGGCTCCGCCGCCGAAGCGAGGGGGCTTTTTGAAAGCCCCCTTGAAGATCGAGTAGCGTAGGCCCGAGTCGAGCGCGCAGCGCTCGACTCGGGCCTAAAGCGGCTGGAAGTGCACGATCACCTCGGCCCCGGCTTGCACGGGCCCGGGCGCGACGCTCTGGCCGACCGCCAGCCCGGTGCCGCTCGCCTGCAGCTCCACGTGGGCCTTCTCGGCTTCAGCCAGGGCCTGCGTGAGCGTGAGCCCGGTGAAGTCCGGCAGCCCCGTCGTGAACTCGACCGGCCTGCGGCCTGGCAACGCCGGCTGCACATCCAGATCCGGGATGAAGCCCTCGACGAGCGCCGGCGCGTCCTCGGCCAGCGCGATCGCGTCGGGCACCGGGAGCTTGCCGTCCTTGCCCGGGACGCCCATGTACGCGAGCACCCGCGCGCCAAGCCGCGCGAAGGTGGGGGCGGCGACCTCGTTGCCGTAGTGGCCGCCCTCGGGGTTGTCGACGGAGACCAGGATCACCAGCCGGGGTCCGTTGGCCGGCACCGCGCCGATGAAGCTGGCGTAGTACTGATCCTCGAAGTAGCCACCCTCGGGGTTGGCCTTTTGTGCCGTCGAGGTCTTCCCCGCGACCTCGTAGCCCTCGATCTTGGCCTTCTTGCCCGTGCCCTCGCGGGTCTCGACCACAGCGGTCAGCATCTCGAGCACGGTGTCGGCGGTCGCCTTGCGGACGATCCGCTCACCCTCGACCCCGTCGACCTCGTGGTCCCACACGACCTCGTTGTTGGCGTCGAACACCTGCGAGACGATGGTTGGGGCCCGGTAGACGCCGCCGTTGGCCAGGGCCGCGAACGCAGCGGCGACCTGCAGCGGGCTCGCGCTCATGCCCTGGCCAAAGCTGACGTTGGCGGCCTGGATGTCGGACCACTTGCGCCAGTCGGCGACCATGCCGGGGCTCACGGCGGGCAGCTGGACATCCGGTCGGTCACCAAAGTGGAACCGACGGATCCAGCGATACAGCGACTCTTTACCCAAGGTCTCGTAGATCTTGGTCGTGCAGATGTTGGAGGAGACCGCGAGGATCTCGGTGACGTCGAGCCAGCCCTTGCTCTTGGTGTCGCGGATCGCGTGACGCGGCGTGTACTGCCAGCGCCCCTCTTCGCAGAAGAAAGTCTGGTCCGCGCGAATCGTGCCCTGCTCGAGCGCGGCCGCGACGGTGATCGCCTTGAGCGTCGAGCCCGGCTCGTAGGCGTGCTGGACCGCGAGGTTGACCGTCTGCGAGGTGCTGGCGACTGGGTGGTTCGGATCAAAGGTTGGCCGATTGGCGAGGGCCAGGATCTCTCCGCTGGCGGGATCGAGCACGATCACGCTGGCCCCGACCGGGTGCCAGTTGCGGACCAGGGTGTCGATCTCTTGCTCGGCCATCGCCTGGATCGCCGAGTCGATCGTCAGCACGACCGTGTGGCCCCGCGAGATCCCATGGTCGGGGTGGCCGTCCACGAGCAGCTTGTGGCCGACCCCGCCAAACGCCGCGTAGTAAGCCGGCGAGCTGGCCGCGCGCCCCGCCAAGTCGTTGTTGAGACCCAGCTCGACGCCAAGGTTGCCCTGGCCTTGGGCGTTGACGCGGCCGAGCACGTGGGCCGCGAGTGACCCACGCGGATAGACGCGATGGGGATCTTGCTCGAGCCGGATCCCCGGCAGCTTGGCCGCGCGCACAGCCGCGACCTTGTCTTCGTCGAGCGGCAGCCGAAGCTTGCGATAGGCCTTGTCGCGCTCGAGCTCGCTGACGATGTAGTCGGCGTGCTCGGGGCCAAACATGGACAGCAGGAATTCGAGGACTTTGTCTTGCTTGTCGTAGGCCCGGATCAGCCGCGGGTTCATGACAATCCGCTCGAGCCGATCATTGACCGCCAGCGAGATATGGTTGCGGTCGACCACGTTGCCGCGGCTGGCCGCGAGCGTGTAGGTGCGCAGCTGCTGGCGGTTGCCTTGGGCCGCGTACTCGGCGTGGTGCTCGACGGCGATCGTCCAGCTGCGCCAGCCCATGCCCAGCAATCCGGCGATCACGAGGCCGCCGACGATCGCCGAGCGGCGCCGGATCGAGCGGATGTCGCTCGCCATCTCTGGAAGCTGGGGAAGCTGGGGAAGCTGGGGCAGCTCGGACAGATCCGGCATGCGGGGCCGTCGAGCCCGGGGTGCGTCACCGCGACCCCGGCTCGCGAACCATCCGGCCTTGGTGGGAGGCGCCGGCTTGGCGCTCGAGCTGTCCGGAGCGTCCGAAGCTTCGAGCTTCACGGGCTTCACGGGCTTCACGGGCTTCCCCTTGCGAAGCAGGCCAAGCCCATGCTTGGCGATCAGATCAATGTTGCGGCGGACCTTGCTCATCACGGATTCGACCCTTCGGACTGGTCGGGTTGGTCGGGCTCATCGGCAGGCTCGGGCTCTGGCAGCGCGGCGGGCAGCAGCTCGATCCGTTGGATTCGCTCGGGTGGCGCCGGCTCCATGCCCAGTCGCTCGGTCGCCTGATCGCTGACCCGCGCCGGTCGACGCAGGTACGCGCGCTCGGTCTCGAGCCGTCGCTTGCGATCCAGCAAGCGCTGCTGATCCCCGCTGAGCTCGGTGATCTCGTTGGCGACGTCGAGGATCTCGATCCGCGACTCGACCCGGGCCAAGCCAACCCCGGTGAGCACCGCGAGCACGGTGAACAACAGCAGCGGCGTGCCGTTGGCCCGGCGGCGGCCCAAGAAGCCGAGCCTGTCAGAGGCGTGCGCGTCGGGATCTTCGGCCCGCCCCCACCCGTGCGGTCGGCCATCTTCGACCGCGACCTTGGCCTGCTTGCGTCGCAGTCGCTCGGCCGCGGCGTCGTTCGTGGGTCCGCGTCGGCGCGAGCGAGGCAGAACCACCACGGTGCTCGTGGGCTCCGACAAGCCGGGATCGTTGGAGGGGCGGCGACGTAGCAGGTTCATGGCATCACGCGTTCAATCACCCGCAGTCGCGCGCTGCGCGAGCGAGGGTTGCGGTCGAGTTCGTCTTGGTCCGCCTGCGCGCCCCGACGGGGAAACCCAGCCGGGATCGCGAAGCTGGCGCGGGGCAGCTCGGCGGCGGTCATTGGCAGCCCGCGCGGGAGCTCGGGCGCGCGGGTGAGCGCGGTGAAGCGACGCTTGACCCGCCGATCCTCGAGGGAGTGGAAGCTGATCACCGCCATGCGCCCGCCCACACACAGGCGCGCCGGCCCATGCTCGAGCAGCGCGTCGAGCTCTTCGAGCTCGCGGTTGACGAAGATCCGCAGCGCTTGAAAGGTCCGCGTCGCCGGGTGGATCCGCTTGCCGAGCAGGCGGCGCGCGCGACCTGACATCGCGTTCTCGACCACCGACGCGAGCGCTCCGGTCGTCGTCGGCCGGGCCGCCACGATCGCCGCCGCCACCCGTCGCGCTTCGGGCTCCTCGCCATATCGGCGCAGCAGATCCGCGAGCTCGCCGACCTCGATCGTCTCGAGCACCTGCGCCGCCGTGCGCCCCGCGGTTGGGTCCATGCGCATGTCGAGCGGCGCGTCTTCGCGGAACGAAAATCCGCGGGCGCCGGTGTCGAGCTGGTGTGAGGATACTCCGATGTCCGCGATCAAGACGGAGATCTGCGGGATGTTCAGCTCGTCCAGAACAGCGTCGAGCGCGGAGAAGCGTGCTTGGCGAAACTCGATCGGGCAGTCGGCGCCGGACAGTCGCGTCTTGGCGTGGGCGAGCGCGGCCGGATCCTGGTCCAGCAGGATCACCCGGGCAGGGCGGCTTCGCTGCAGGATCGCGTGGGTGTGCCCGCCCGCGCCGCAGGTCGCGTCGACGACCGTCTGGTCTGGATGTGCGTCAATCGCGGGCACAACCGCGTCGCACAGCTGTCGCGCGAGCACGCTGACGTGGAACTCTGGCACTGTCCTCCCTCGTGCCAGCAGGTCGCCACAGGGTCAAAATTTTCGCTGGAATGACGAAGACTTAGACCCCAGAGAGTTGACCCCACCAAAACCGGCGAGTAGGTTCCGCCACCCCCGCTATGGGGGTTCGAGATACGAAGAAAGCCCGATGGCGCCGCGAACCAGGAATTTTCGCCAGTTGCACGAGGCTTCGGAGCTGCTGCTCGAGAAGCTTGGAATGCTCGGTCCACGGCAGCGCGCCGCGTTCGACGAGCGGTTTCGGATGTCGTGGATCTTCCACGACTTCGCGCTCGAGGGCACCGTGCTCTCGGTCGCCGAGATCAAGGCCGCGATCGACCCAGAGATCATCAGCACTCCCGCGCTGATCCCCGGGTACAACCACATCTCGTCGCTGTACGAGGGCATCGACTACATCCTGCAGTCACGCGGCAAGCGGCTCAGCCTCAACCTCGACTGGCTCAAGCGGCTGCATCAGATCCTGCTGCCGGCCGACAAGAAGGATCAGGTTCAGTACCGCAAGGACAACCCGATCCACCGCATGTATTTTCACGAGCTCGCGCAGGCTGACAAGATCAGCTACCGGATGCGCAAGCTGACGGATTGGTTTCGCACGGAGGAGTGCAAGCGTGCCCACCCGATCGAGCTCGCGTGCGAAGTCCACCGCGAGGTCATTCGAATCCTCCCGTGGCCAGAGATCAGCGGACGCGTCGCCCGCCTGGCGATGAACCACATCCTGATCAACGAGAGCTACTGGCCCGCGATCATCCACCACGTGGATCGGCACCGCTACTACGATACCTTGCAGCGGGACCAAGATGAGCTACTGGAGTTGGTAGTCAGCTCGATCAGCGAGGGAATGGTTGCCAGCAACAGGCTCTACCAGGGCATTGTCGACTCGAGCCGGGACTTCTGACGTGCTCTCGAGCACACCGGTCGTTCGGGTCTACGCCCGCGCAAGCTTGCCCTCGCGCCACGGGGATCTCGAGGTCGTGTCGTTCACGGACGTCGAGGGTCGAAGGCTGGACGACGTCGCCGTCGTCTGCGGCAACATCGCCGGCGCCGCCGAGGTCCCCACCCGTGTCCACTCCGAGTGCCTGACTGGCGATGTGTTCGGCTCGCTTCGCTGCGACTGCCGCGACCAACTCGAGCTCGCGCTCGATCGCATCGCCGCGGATCAACTCGGCCTGATCATCTACATGCGCCAAGAAGGCCGCGGCATCGGCATCGCCGAGAAGGTCCGCGCCTACGAGCTGCAAGACGGCGGCTACGACACCCTCGAAGCCAACTTGCACCTGGGCTTCGACGGCGACATGCGCCGCTATGACCTGGCCGCTGCGATGATCCACGCGCTCGAGGTCGAGTCGATCGTGCTGCACACCAACAACCCGCTCAAGGTCGAAGGTCTGCGCAGCAACGGCATCCAAGTCGTCTCCCGCGAAGCGATCGTCAGCGAACCCCGCGACGAAAACGTCCAGTACCTGCGCACCAAAAAAGCCAAAATGGGCCACGTTCTGTAATAGCCCCCCCGCGGGCGCTTTCCACTTTGCCGAATGCGGACGCTTCGCGTCCGTTCGGTCGCTTCGCGTCCGTTCGGTCGCTTCGCGTCCGTTCGGTCGCTTCGCTCCCTCGTCGGGCCGGCCGTTTGTTCGCAGTCGTGTATTGGCCCCCCGAGGGGGGCTCGTCTGCAGCAGCGGTCGCTTTCGTTTGTAGCTCCGTACAGGTAGCTCCCAGGCGTCAGCCCGGGGGGTTGACGACCAAGTTCAAGCCCTGCCCAGTCATGTCCGAGTAAGTATACGGATTGACGAGACCATTGACCGTCCCCACCACAATGTGAAAGTTGGGATCGATCTTCCATGCCACGCTGGCGCCGCGATCCACGACCCAGACGTATCCATCACGATCCACGCTGACCCCCACGGGATCCACACACCCGGGCAGCTCGATCGCGTCGTTGATCACCGTCTCTTGCACCGCATCAAACAGCGCGAGCCGACAAGGTGAGTTGCCCGCGACCCAGGCCCGGCCCTCGCGGTCGATGTTCATCCCGCGATAGCGCCCGCTGGTTCCGCCCGCCGACACGAAGGTCTCTAGGTCGGGATCAAAGCGATACACGAAGTCCCCAACCCCACCGCTATGCGTTGCGATCCAGGGGTGCCCGTTCTGGTCCATGCCCATGCCGTAGGCCTGGCTGCCGGGGACCGGGTAGACCGAGACCTCGAGGGTCTCGGCGTCGACCTTGGACAGCGTGCGCCCCGAGCGATCCGAGACCCAAAAGTCGCCGTCGGCGTTGACCGCTCCGCCGTACACAAACCCAGACGATGGCACCTGCGCGTGGTCGAGCACCGCACCGGTGTCGCCGTCGAGACGGTAGACCTCGAGTGGGTTCGAGCCGTAGCCGACCCACAGGCGCGGGTTGGGGATCGTGTTCTCGCAGGTGTCGGGGTCGATGCTGCCGCCCTCCCACGCGACCGCGCGGGTGCCGTTGGACTGCGCGGGCAGATCGATCGACCACAGCGTGCACTCGTCCTCGAGGAAGGGGCGGACGTCGCCCGGGCCGCCCGAGGTGTCGATCATGCCGTTGTTGTTCTTGTCGACGCAGTTCTCCATGCGCGCGGCGACCTTGGTCACCCGCGGTGAGAAGCGGTGGCCGATCGCGACGTCGCCGTATTGGTTGACCGAGGTCCGCGACGACTGCATCGAGAGATCGTTGGTGACGGCGTAGCGCCCCTCTTCGATCGTGCTGACGGTCTCGATCTTGGAGACCGTGCCCTGCGTCGAGTTGGCGATCCAGATGTAGCTGAACTCGCCCATGCCCATGCCCATGCCGCCGCCGCCACAGTCCATGCCGCTGTCCGGCAGCGGGCCAAGATCGAACTTGGGCTCGCCGTCCGTGTCAGTGGCGGTGGTGGTGCTGCTGGTGGTCGTCGGATTCGGGTCCGAGTCGGTGTCGCTGCTCTCACCGGTCTCGGCGGCGACGGTCGTCAGGCCCGAGGCCTCGCCCTCGTCGGCGCCAGGGCGCGCGGTGGGATCGCCACATCCGGTGCTGCCGACCGCGCCGACCAGGACCACACAAAGCGGTAAATTACGCATTCGGGGACTATACGCCTGCGGCAACGAGCGCGACACCACAACCATGAAAATTTTGGCACGCAGTTTCGACACGTGAGGATCATCGAGTGCCAGGGGCCCCCACCTGGCCTCGAGGCCACCCGCCTTGGGCGGTCGCCGCGATATGCTGCAGGCCGCATGGCGGATCGTCGGTTCGACGCGGGCTTCTACGAGCGCTTTTACGGCGACCCCGACACCCGCGTGTGCAGCGAGGAGTCGATCGAGCGGCTGGTTCGGTTTGTCTGCGCGTATCTCGACCACCTTCAGATCGAGGTCCGCGAGGTGCTCGACTTTGGCTGCGGGATGGGACTGTGGCGTGCGCCGCTGCAGCGGGCGATTCCGGGGCTGCGCCACTACCACGGGGTCGAATTCAGCGAGTATCTGTGTGGTGTGCACGGTTGGGCGCACGGCTCGGCCGTTGACTACGAGCACGGACGCACCGCGGATCTGGTTGTGTGCCAGAGCGTGCTTCAGTACTTGCCCGCCAATCAGGCGCGTGTGGCGATCCGCAATCTCGCCCGCCACACCGGCCAGGCGATGTACCTCGAGGTGGTGACGAAGGCTGACTGGGCGAACAGCTGTGATCAGTCGCGCACCGATGGGGATGTGTACTTACGGACAGTCGAATGGTACCGGCGAGCACTTGCTCCCCACTTTGTCAGCTGCGGAGGTGGGCTGTTCTTGCCCAAGGACACAACGGTTGTCCTCTACGATCTCGAGCGGGGCTGAGCAGCGCGAGCGCTCCGCAAAATTCACGGCGTGGCCGCACAAAGCCCGAACAACCCGCGTGCACCCAGTTGCGTGACTCTGGGTGCTTGGGGTTCCAAGCTGTCTCATGGGCGCAAGCGCCCGGAGCCCGATGCGTTCGAATGTTCGCGACACCATCCCCGATCTTGGGATCGCCGCAGGATCGCTGTGCGAGCGGTTGTCGCTAACAACCTTGGACAGAATGCCCCGGATCCTGCGGCTGCGGGCCCGACACCTCGCGACCCCAACCGAGATCTGCATCGAGCGCGCGCAGCTAATCACCCAATTCATGACGCAGCTCGCCAACCGCGACGAGCCGCCGCAGCTGCTGGTCGCCAGGCGAGTCCGCCATTACCTCGCCCACCGCGAGGTCACGATCCACGACGACAACTTGCTCGCGGGCTCGACCACCTCCAAGCCGATCGGCGCGCCGATCTACCCGGAGTTCGACGGCCTGATGATCTGGCCCGAGCTCGAGGTCATTGGCGCGCGCAAGGTCAACCCCCAGCTGCTGAGCCCGGCGGACGCAGAGATCCTGGACCTGCAGGTGTTCCCCCATTGGATCGACAAGCCGGCGATCGAGCGCCTGCGGGCTCGCGTGGGCAGCCCGTCGCCGGTCAGCCTGCGCCTGCTCGAGCGGCTGGCGTTCTTCAGCAGCGGCGAGGTCAACGGGATCTCGCGCTGCGTTCCGGCCTATGAACGGGTGCTGCGCGAGGGCATGGAGGGCATCATCGCCGAGGCCCGCGGGCGCGAGCGGGTGCTCGACGCGACCAGGGGCCCCGAGATCCGCGATCAGATCTGGTTCTATCAGTCGGTTCAGATCGCGCTGCAAGGGGCGATCGAGCACGCCAACAAGCTCGCTAGCGTCGCGCGGTCGAGCGCGCGTGACACCGCCGATGCCACGCGCCGCGCCGAGCTCGAGGCGCTCGCGCGGATCTGCGAACAGGTCCCGGCCAAGCCCGCCCGGACCTTTCGCGAGGCGATCAACTCGCTGTGGCTGTGCCAGATCGCCCTGCACGCGGAGAACGTGAACGTTGGGCTGAGCCCCGGCCGGCTCGACCAGATCCTGTGGCCCTTTTACCGGCGAGACATCGAGGACGGCGTGCTGACTCCCGAGCAGGCGCTGGAGCTGTGTTGCTGCCTGTGGCTCAAGCTTGGCGACAACACCAAGCTGGTGCACGAGCTGTCCGAGCGGCTGTGGGGCGGCGCCGGCTCGACGCCTGCGGTCACGCTAGGTGGCGTCGATGAGCGGGGGCGCGACGCGGTCAATGATCTGACCTACGTGTTGCTGAGGACCACCGAGCTCATGGCGCTGCGCGAGCCCAGCGTCACCGCCCGTTTTCACTGCGACATCAACGATCGCAGCTATCGGCAGCGCGTGGTCCAGGTCATCGTCAACACCGGCGCGGTCCCGGCGATCCACAACGACCTCACCGCGATCGAGGCGCTGGGCAGCCAGGGCCATCGCCGCGCCCACGCCCGCGACTTTGCAGTGATTGGCGGCTCGCCGGTCAGCGCCGGTCGCGACCTCGCGGCGTGTGGGTCGATCATGCTGAACCTCGCCCGGGCGCTCGAGCTCACGCTGCTGCAGGGCAAGACGGCGGTGACCAAGGACGAGCAGATCGGACCGGTGACCGCGGATCCATGCAGCTTTGCCTGCTTCGAGCAGCTTTGGGAGGCGTTCACGATCCAGCTGCGGACCTTGGTTGGGCACGTGGTCGAGATCGACCAGGCGCTTGGGCGGATTCACCAACAGTGGCTGCCGACGCCGCTGCGATCGGCGCTGTTCGAGGGTCCGCTCGAGCTCGGCCAAGACGCGAGTCGCGGGGGCGCGATCTACAATTCGTCGGGCGCGAGCCATGTGGGCTTCGCCGACGTCTGCGACTCGTTCAGCGCGATCGAGGTCGGGGTATTTCGAGACGGGCGCGTGACAATGGCCGAGCTGGTTGCGGCGCTACATCAGGACTTTGGGCCCAGCCACGCGCGCCTGCGCAATTACCTGCGCTACAAACCGCCAAAGTTTGGCAGCGAGGATCCGATCTCCGCGCGTAACGCGGCGCGGCTCGTCGACTGTATTCATGCGGTCTATCAGCCTCACATCAATTGTCGAGACGGTCGCTATTGGCCCACCTACGCGACCTCGACGAGCCACGCAGGCCACGGCAAGCTGTGCGGCGCGCTGCCCAACGGCCGTCGGGCCCACAAGGTATTCAGCGGCGGACTCACCCCAACCGCCGGGGCTGTCGACGATCTCGACTCCGTGCTCAACGCGGTCGCAGCCGTGGGTAGCCAGCCGATCCCGGGCGGCGCCACGCTCGAGATCAAGTGTACGCCGCGGCGCCCCGACGAGTCCCCGGTCGCGTACATCGAGCGCCTGGGCGATCTCATCGAGGCCCACTTTCGCAAGGGTGGAACCCAGCTACAATTCAACATTCGCAGCTACGAGGAGCTGATCGACGCCATGGACCACCCCCACAAGTACGAACACCTGATCGTTCAGGTGTCGGGCCATACCGCCTATTTCAACGATCTGAGCGTACCCATGAAAGAAGAGCTGATCTCACAGACGCAGTATCACCTCGCGACGGGCGCCGCGGCTCCGCTGCCCACCTGGTGGCGAGAGGGCGGACGGTTTGCGGACTGGGGACCGCTGTGATCGGCTTGCACGGCCTGATCGCCCGCTTGCATGCGCTGTGGGCCGGGTTTTGGCTCAATCGCGTGGCGCCAAGGTTCATCGCATGCCTCGAGTCCGACTCGCGCGAAGGGCTGCTCGACGGCTTGTTTCAAGTCATGGGCCTGGCGCTGTTGGTGGATCGCCGCTATCGCCAGGGCATCGCGGCGTACAACGTCTCGTATGTGTTTCAGCGGGTGGACCACCCGGCGCAGCTGGCGGTCAGCTTCGCCGGCGGGCGCATGCGGGTGTCCGCCAGCGCAATCACCACGCCCGACGTCATCGTCACGTTCACGGACAATGATGCGCTAGCGAACTTCTTGTTCAATGACAGGCTCGATCTCATCGGCTCGATCGTCGACAACGAAGTTTCGTATGTTGGCAACCCCAACTACCTGCGGAAGCTGGCGCACATGGCCAAGCATCTGCAGCTGAAGTTCGCGCCAGCGCCGGGGCTCGAGTCCCAGCGCCCCAAGTCTGGACGCTGCCTGATTCACGCGTTGTCGAGGTCGAATCCCAGCGACATGCGCAGCGCCTGCCACTGCGGATCCATCAGAAGAAAGTACTCGTAGAGGTGGTAGCCGTAGGACGCGGGGGCGGTGTTGGGACTCCACGGCACCAACGCCTTCGTCGCGTAGTAGACCTGGCCAAGGTACAGCCCGTCGGCGATCTGAACCAGCTCGTCGATCCGCAGCGACTCCGGCAGCGGGTTGTGCAGGCCCTTCCAGCGATAATTGCACTGATACACCAGCGCGCCATGCTTGGCCGGGTCGACGCTCGGTGCCCGCCTGCCGATGCTGAACGAGGTCTTGGCCTCATAGCCGTGTTCGCGCTTGTCACTCGCCGAGGCGGGCTCGAACTTCGACCGCATGAGCTTCAGCGCGCCACGAGCAAGCCGCTCGCGTCGGGTTCGAAACGCCAGCGTGTTGCTGCACAGCTGGGTCGGCACGTCCAAGCCTTCGTGCCCGTCCGAGCGCGCGAGCAGCCGCCTGGGCTCGACCGGATCGAAGCGCTTGCCCGTCCACGGCGAGAACCCTCGACACAAGCGCCACGCGAGGTTGAGGCTGTTGACACCCAGGCTCCCAAGCAGGCCGGGCGACACCCACGAGATCAGCGCGGCGTGGTAGTAGCCGTTCATGTATTGCGGCGGGATCCCAGCGTCGTGCAGCGCTCGGAGCTTGGCGAAGATCGTCGAGCCCGTGGTTGGCGTGTGGTTCAGGGCGTCGCTGTAGGACTGGAGCAGCTGCAAGATCGTGGCGGCGTCGCCCAGATCGTGACGGACCTGCGTGAGCAGCTCAGCGGCGGAAGCCGGCGGTGACGCGGCGAGGGTCAAGGTCGTGAACTTCTCTGCGGGTTGGGCCGCGGGTTGGGCCGCGAGTTGGGCCGGGACGCGCGGGGGCGGGTGTCCGACCACGCGCGTCACGATCGCGGCCTGCGGGATCTCGAGGTGCGGGAACAGCTCACGCGCGACGACATTCAGCGACGCTTCGAACAGCAGGACGAAGCCGCAGTGTTGATAGTGGTAGGCAGCGTCCTCGGCGGTTGGATCGTAGGTCTCGAGCAGCCCCGCGGTCGCCACGGCCAGCTGGCCAAGCAAGATGCCCGGCGCGATCTCGACCAGCTCGGTGATCAGGTGGGGCAAGGGCGGGTGGTTGCCAAGCCCAGAGAACCGATAGTTGAGCCGCATCACCTGGCGCGGGGTGCCGGGGTAGACCGAGGCCGCGCGGTGGGCCACACAGTGACCGCCGTCGCGCTGATGCCCGTAGCGCAGTCGCTGATCCGTGGGGGCGTCGGCCAGGTGCCACATGAAGTTGATGAGCGCGTTGCCGGCCAGGTTGATCGGCGCGTGGTCGATGATCTTGAAGTGGTTGGTCCCCCGGTACATCGGCACGTCGTCGGGCACGACCTTGCCCGTGATCTGATGGCGATCCCCGTCGCTCATGGGCGTGAAGGTCTCGCCAGACCAGGCCCGATTCTCGCCGACCGCCGAACCCCAGACGCACCCCAGCAGGTTGCCAAAATCGGCCAGCGGCTCGGGCAGGTCACCCGTTCGCAGGCCCAAGGTCACGCCGTAGTAGTGGCCGGCCAAGCGCTCGGGCACCGCGCCCAGCTTGAACAGCTTGCACAGCTTGCGCAGCGGCAGCGCGTTGTTGTTCCGGTCGCCAACGAGATCGGTCATGTAGCGCTTCATGAGCCCGAGCACCGAGCCGGCCGCGGACAGATCGGCGCGGATCTGGGTCGCCAAGGGATCCCGCGGCCTGGCGTCGTCTAGACAGGGCAGGACCGCCAGGCGCTCGGTGGAGATCAGCGGAACCGGCGACGCCAGCGCGAGCCCGGCCCCGCGCACGACCTCGCCCGGCAGCGCCACGTCGATGAACTCCTCGGCCGTCGCGTGGAAGCGCGTGACAGATTGCGTGGTGTGCAGGACGCGACCCGCGACCGTCTTGAGCACCAAGTAGACGTGGGTACTTCGCGAGAACACCCCCAATATCCGCTCGCGCTCATAGTGGAGCTCGTAGCCCCCATCGACGCCCGAGAGCACCTGCCCGATGCGGTGATCGTAGAGCCGCCCCCTGTCAAACGCCTCAATGACGACCCCAGGCACCCCAAGGCCACCTTCGAGTTCGGTGATCTTCCCACGAATTCTTGCTTGCATATGCTCATACCAGCGCGAGGGCGTCGTGTAGTGAAACACGTTTGATCCCGAACGCCCCGCGCAAGCTGAGCGGCCAGCCCCCCGCCACACCGCTGGCTTTGCGGCCTCGCCCCGCTCGCCACACCAGCGCGGTCCGCCACGCACCAGAGGTCGCCGCCCTCGACCGGGACCCGCGCGCCCGCGCAGAGCCCCCAGACCCCCGGGTGCCAACTTCGTTGCCCGAGATTTCTCCCACGCCGCCCCCGCGACCCATCGCCCCAAGGAGCCAAACGACCAGACGCCGCCCCTAAGAAGCGAAGCCCCCGCACCGGTGGTGGCCACCCCAGCGAAGCCCCCGCACACGTCCGCCGAAGCCCCCGTACCCGACCGCCGAAGCCCCCGCACACGTCCGCCGAAGCCCCCGCACACGACCGCCGAAGCACCCGCAAACGTCCGCCAAAGCCCCCGCAGACGTCCGCCAAAGCCCCCGCAAACGTCCGCCAAAGCCCCCACAAACGTCCGCCGAAGCCCCCGTACACGACCGCCAAAGCCCCAACACACGTCCGCCAAAGCCTCCGTACACGACCGCCGAAGCACCCGTACCCGACCGGCGAAGCCCCCCGTACCCGACCGCCGAAGCACCCGTACCCGACCGGCGAAGCCCCCGTACACGACCGCCGAAGCCCCCGTACCCGACCGGCGAAGCACCCGTACACGACCGCCGAAGCCCCCGTACACGACCGCCGAAGCACCCGTACCCGACCGGCGAAGCCCCCGTAAACGACCGCCGAAGCACCCGTACACGTCCGCCGAAGCCACTCGAGCCCCCTTCTAGGGGGCCACACATACCCCCGCGAACAAACGGCCCCGAGGAGCGAAGCGACCAGACGCGAAGCGGCTGCAGTCGGCGAAGTGCGAAGGTGGCCGGGGGGGTTTAAAAATGTGTACCTTCTCCGGGATGATGGACCTGACCCCAATCGCCCAGGCGATCTTGGTCTACACGGTGCTCGCCGTCGGCGTGCTCGTGACCTTGTTCGGTGGCCTCGCGCAGCTGCGCGAGCTCCCGCGCGCGCTGAAGTCTGGCCCCAACGCGGCGCTGGTGCGGCGCGGCTTCCTAGCGGCGAGCGTCGGCATGGGCAGCGTTGGCGGCTCGTTGTTGGCGCTCGAGCTTGGCGGCCCCGGTGCGATCGGCTGGATGTGGGTCGCCTCGTTCTTGGGCATGGGCCTGGTCTACGCCGAGGTCATGCTCGCGCTGCGCTTTCGTCGTCGCGTTGGTGACCAGCGGCGGGCGGGCACGGTCTACGCCCTGGCCGATGGGATCCCGCCCTTGCACGTGCGCGCGCTCGAGTGGCTGGGCGCGCCCAACCTGATCTCGGGGCAGACGCTGGCGCTGTTGTTCTCGCTGGTCTTCATGGTGTTCGCGGTCGCGGCTGGCTCGATGCTGCAGACCCAGCAGAGCGGCGTGCTGCTGGCCACGCTCGGCGGGGATCGCTGGCTGGTCGCGGGGTTCCTGGTCGTGGCTGCGGGGATCGGCATGTTGGTGCCCAAGCTGCGCGACTTCGTGGTCGCGCTTGGGCCTGTGGCGGTCGCGCTCTACGTGCTCGCGGTGATCCTGATGATCGTGCGCTCGCCCGGGGACCCCGGCGCGGCGCTCTCGCAGATCATCTCGGGCATGCGCGGCGCGACCCCAGCCGAGCTCGCGGGCGGGGCCGCTGGCGGCGGGTTGCTGATGGCGCTGCAGGTTGGCTTCTTGCGCGGGACCTTGGCGACCGAGGCGGGGATCGGCAGCGTCGGGTTCACGCCCCAAGCCGACGCCGCCAAGCGCCCCGAAGCCGCGGCTGCCGCTGCGATGTTGGCCCCGTTGATCAGCGGCATCGTGGTCCCCACGCTGACCGCGATCGTGGCGCTGACCTCGACCCCATGGGTCAACCAGCGGGTTGACGAGCCCGGCGAGCGGCTGGCCAGCGCCGATGAGCGCCTGGCCAGCGACGCCGAGCTCATCGAGATCGCGGCGGTCCTTGGCGATGGTGATCTCGAGCGCCTGAGCCCCGATGATCGCAAGCGCGTGGTCGCGCTGTGGGCCCCGCTCGAGCGCCCGCAGGCGCGGGGAACGGCGGCCAGCTTGCAGGCTGGGCAGACCGTGGTGCTGCCGATCGACGCGATCGCCCCCGAGGGCGCGACCGACGACAGCGAAGGCATGCTCGAGGATCATGTCTACCCCATGGTCATGCGCGCGAGCCCCCGCGGCATGAAGGTGCCTGCCCGCGAAGGTCAAAAATCCTTGGTGCTCGGGCTCGCCGAAGAGACCGAGCTGATCCGCGAGGTCGTGTTTCACGATCGCAACGCCGCGCGGGGCATGCACGCGGCCTATGATCTGCGGATCCCGGTCAAGAACGAGGTGCTCGGCGCCGAAGGCCAGCAGTTCGTCCGCCTGACACCGGTTGACGAGAGCGTGGATCTGTACCGCTTGTCCAAGACCCGCGACGGCCCCTACGCGGTGTTCGGTGACTTTCGCTTCGAAGGTCTCGTGACCAAGATGTTCCAGACCCGCTGGGGCGTTCACCACGCGCTGTTCGAGGTCGACCCGCCGCCTTACCGGCCGCTGAGTCTGCGGACCACGGTGCCGTCGGCGGCGTTTCGTGGGCCCTACTTCGACAACGGCGAGGCCCGGCCGCCGCTGGCCATGGTCGCCCGCGAGGGCTTCGAGGCCCCGATCGGCGCGCGGATTCAGATGGAGTTTCGTCCGCCCCCGCGCGGCATGGAGTTCGGCCACCTGCTGACTTCGGGCGAGCTGATGACGCCACCTTGGGCGTTCTTGGCCGACACCACCACGGCGGTGATCCGCCACAAGACCGATCCAAGCAAAGACCTGCTGATCCCCGTCAGCGCGACCTTGGTCGACGGCACCCTTCGCTTCTTGAGCGGCCGCAAGGACATCGCGGACTTCGCCAAGGCGGATCGCTGGCGCGCCTACACGGGCCCGTACCTGTTGCCGCCCCCGCAGCGGCTCGAGGTCGAGGTTCACGCCGGCGCCCGGTTCCCGGCGTCTAGCAGCTACCTGAGCCGCCTGGGCCTGGATCGCAGCTCGCTCGCCGGGCCGCTGTCGGATCGTCGCACGCTCGTCGCCGTGCACCCCTACGGCGAGCCGCAGGGCTCCCGCGGTGAGCTCTACACGCCGCACCCCGCCGAGCTCGCGCCGTTCATGGAAGGGCCCTACGTCTCGGGCGAGGGGCTCGAGCGCGTGGGCTGGGCGTCACGCATGGAGGTCAAGCGCAGCAGCGCGCTGTTGCTGTCGGTCAGCGTGCTGATCTTGGCGCTGACAACCATGATCGCGTGGGGGGGCTACGGCGCGCGCGCGGCCGACTTCGCGTTTGGTCGCGGCGCCGGGGTTGGGTTTCGCGTCGTGTTCTTGGTCGCCGGGTTGGCCGGGGCCACGCTCACGGTGCTGCCGATCCTCACGATCGCCGACTACGCAATGTTGGGCCTGGTCACGCTGCACGGCCTGGGTCTGCTCGTCTTGCTGATCCGGACCCGCCCGCTCAAATCGCCCGAACCACCCAGCGCATGACCCAGCCCGCGTCGCACCTCCGCCAGCGCCTACTGACCTTCCTGACTTGTCTGACGGCTGGGGCCGTCGGCGCTGGCCTGGTCGCGACCCCGAGTGAAGCCGAGGCGTTCTGCGGCTTTTAGGTCGCTGGCGCTGACGCCGAGCTCTACAACAACGCGACCATGGTGGTGCTCATGGTGACTTCGTGACCGAGTCGGCCGCCGAGCGGATCGAGGCGGACGTCGGCCCGCTGCCGAACGGGCCGAGCGAGCCGCTGAAGCCGGATCCGCACGGCGGGCTGGGGCGCGGTGGCGGCAGCGTTGACGGTGGTGGTGGCAGTGGCGGCTGTGCTCGCTGTGCGACGGCCGAAGACGACTACGAGATGGCTGGCGGGCTCGCTGCGACCACGACCTTCGCGATGTTCGGGGTGTTCGGGCTGCGTCGCCGCCGACGCGATCGCTACTAGTTTCGAGCGAGGGGAGCGACTTGCTCACCCGTAGACGATGCACTCGACCACGTCGATCCCTTCGATCGTGAGGGCCGAGCAGGCGTCTTCGATGGTGCTGGGCCCGACGTCACCGTGTGGCGCGATGATGCACAGACGTTCGCAGCCGAGCTCGTTGCTCACACACTGGGCCTCGTCGCCGAGTAGTGCGACGAGTTGTTGGGCTTGCTGGTCATCGACGCAGACGTAGACCATGTCGCAGAACGACCCGAGGCCCCAAGGGTCGTCGGCGATCCCGACCCCGACGAACGCGTTGTAGTTGCAGCCGTCGCCATCGCCATCGCCGTCGCCGTCCCCGGTGCTGTCGCCGTCGCCGTCGCCGTCGCCGTCGCCGTCGCCGTCGCCGGGGTCACCGTCCCCGTCGCCGTCGCCGGGGTCACCGTCCCCGTCGCCGGTGGTGTCGCCGGTGGTGTCGCCATCGCCATCGCCATCGCCCGACTCTGTCGTCTCACCGCTCGACCCCGTGGTGTCCGCGTCGGCGACGGTGTCGTCGCCACATCCCGTACCGAGCGACAGCGCGAGCGAAAATCCCAGCCCGAGAGAACTTCCAAGCCAACGACGTTGCATATCGGCCCCTCATTAGCATGCTTCCACTTGGCCTGCGTGGTTCGTTGGCGTATGCGAAGCCATGCGGACCTCCGATCCCGAGCTCGCCGCGCAACTACGCGAGATCAAACTGTTCGTCTGCGACATCGACGGCACCCTCACCGACGGCACGACGACGTGGCTGGGCCCCGAGCACGGCTGGGTGCAGACCTACCGCCACCGTGACGGCGACGCGATCCGGCAGCTGGTCGCGGCAGGTGTGGGCTTCGTGCCGCTGTCGCGCAACGGCAGCGCCTGCGCCCGAGCGCGGATGCAGACCTTGGGCTTGGACACGCGTTGGCTTGGCGTCGACGACAAGCTGCCCGCACTTCGGGAGATCCTGGCGGCGTTCGCCGTCGAGCCGCGCCACGTGCTGGTCATGGGCGACGGCACCCATGACGCGGTCCTCATGCCGGTCGTGGGCATCGGCGTCGCCGTTGCCGACGCGCACCCGCTGGCGACGCGAGCCGCCCGCTTGGTGACCCAGGCGGGCGGCGGACAGGGGGCGGTGGAGGAGTTGATCACCGCGATCCTGGATGCGCGGGGCTGAGCGGCCTCAGTCCGCCGACTCGCCAGCGTTCGTGTACACCGGCTTGATGTCGACGGGGATCCCATCGAGCTTGGCCAGCGCCGCCTGCATGGGCGGCGACATCACGGCGTACTTGGCCAAGAACGCGTCGACGGCCGGCTTGTCCCCGTTGTGCTGCAGCATCACGACATCGTGAACCAGCGTCTCGATCGACTTCTCGAGCTTCTTGGTGTCCACGGTAAACAGCCCCGTAGCCTCGTCGAAGGTCGCGGCGCCGTCCTCCAAGAACCGGTTGATCTGGAACGCGGCGCCCTTGCCATGGGCCTCGGCCACGCCAAACCGCACGCTGCGAAACAGCCCGGCGAAGTAGGTGACCAGCAGCTGATCACGGAACGCCTTGGGGAACTGCTTCTTGTCGATCATGAACAGCACGTTCCACGCGCCCATGACGTCGGCCTTGCCCTCTTCGAGCGGCGAGTAGCTCGAGCCCAGGGCAACGCGGACCTCGACCTCGCGGCCGTCGATCTTCACCATCGCCGGACCCAGGCTGTGGCTGAGCTCGTGGAACAGGACCTCGTTGAAGAACGCCTCTTGCGAGAGCAAGGGCAGCTGCTCGGGGTTCATGATCCGCTGGGCGATCGGCGTCATGATCACGTCGAACTTCGCGTTGATCGCGTTGCGTAGCATGACCTTCTTGGCGCCCTTCTCGGCGCGCACCCGCTCGTCGTTGGGCAGGTTGAAGGCGATCGTCTGCACGGACTTGCGCGCGTCACCCGAAGTGAACACCAGGTCGACCACGCGGATCGGGCTCTCGGCGCCGCGCTTGGTCTTGACCTCTTTCGGCACCGGCAGGTTCTGCTCCATCTTGGGCAGCCAGTCCTTGTAGACCCCCAGCTGCTTGGACGCGACCGGATCCGACACGGTCACGAACGCCTCGAAGCTGGCCTTGAGCCCGAGCAGCTCGTCTTCGTAGGTCTCGTAGGGGCCAATTGTGATCTCGACGTCGGAGTCGAGGTCCATCCAGTCTTTGTCGGATTGGTAATAGTCGTCGCTGCGAAACGCGGCCGCCCGTGAGCGCAGGAAGGTTGCGAGCGAGGCGTTCTTGGTCAGCGCGGCGGCGGCCTCCAGCTTTTGGGCGGCGGGCTCGAGCCACTCGGCGAACGCCTCGCTGTAGGCGACCGCGCTCAATTTGGTTGGGTCCTTGGGGTCGCGGCGGACCAGCGTGAACAGCCCCTCGAGCTCGTCACGCATGGCCGGGTTGGCCGCCGTGAACGCCCGAAACTCGTCGGCGGTCAGGCCCGGCGGGTAAAACCCCGCGCCCGGGGGGTGCGGGATGTTGATCGCAAACGGGGCGAAGTGATCCTGCCGGTCCCACGGTGCCCGCATGATCTGGAAGTAGTCGTAGCGCAGCTGCTCGAGCTCCCCGCCAGCCTTGGCTGCTTCCGCCAGTTGCTGGGCGTGGGTTGGGTACTCTGCCCAGACCTGGCGATCGAAGATCGGATCGAGCAAGCGGGCGGCGGAGATCAGCTCTTCGAGGGCGGCGCGCTCGGACTCCGCGAGACCCGAGAGATCCGCCTGCAGCACGACCGGCTGAAACTGCGCGACCTTGGCCTGCAGCGCGGCCGCGTCGACCTCGGGGTTGCCGAGCGCGTAGCCGGTTGGCTTGGCGGGCTGGGTTGGCTCGGTTGGATCAGTTGTGGGCGTCACGGTCGGCTCCGGGGCGGGCTTGTCACACGCGCTGGTGAGCGCGCAGCTGAGCGCGAGGCTGGACAGGAGCAGGACGGGTCGCAGTTGGAAGTCGGGCATCGGGAGGTGCGCAGGCTCGCACACGACCTTGGGCAGGTAAACTGCCGGCGATGGTGTGTCCTGATTCTGTGAAACGCCATCCAGGGAGAGGGGTCACGTTCGCGTGGGCACGTGCCCGTAGAATGCCCACGATGATGCCGCTGAACTTGGCTTTGTTGTTGGTGCTCGGATCCCCCCCGCACGACGAAGAGCCGGGTACCGCACCTCTCGAACAAGCGGTCATTTCAGCGAGCCCCACGGCGGAGTCCGCTCACCAACTCGCCGAGGCGTTGACAGCAGCCGAGGCGGAGGCGCTCGAACTCGTCCAAGACGCGGACGCGCTCGCGCTCCTCGATCGAGCCAGGCTGGCGCTCGCGTCGATCTACCTGGCGCTCGGCGACAGCACCAAGGCCGCGGCTGCGATGGACGAGGTCATTCGCTCGGCCATGGGCCGCGACGTCGGGGCGGGGAGCTTTGGGCCGACCGTGCTCGAGCTCTACGAGCGACGTTTGCAGGCTCTGCAAGACACTGGCACGTCCACGATCGCTATCGTCTGTCATGGCTGTGAGGTCATCATCAATGAGGCCCATGTGACCGATCCCGCCACTCCGCTGTACCTTGGCAGCTATCGGGTATGGGTCGTGTTCACCGATCCCCGCCGCGCCCCCACCCATCTAGAGATCGAGCTGAGCGAGCCAGGCATTGTCGCGAGGCGCTCGTTCCTCGCTGTCAGCCAGTCACCAAGAGATGCGCCCGAGGTGAACAGCGAGGGAACCGCTCGCCTGCTCCCACGCTGGGCCGAGCTCACCATGGCTTCGGCCGGGGCGGTTGCGATGATCAGCGGGGTCGTTCTGGCGTCACTCAACGGCAAATGTAGAGGCGACGCACGCGGAGGCGACAGCGAGACCTGTCCGCAGCTCTACCACAACCGCCCCCAAGACATCGTCCTGATCGGCCTCGGCACCACCGCGGTGGTTGCCGCCGGCGTTGTGTTGACGATTGACGAGGTCCGAGTCGGCCGCGCGCGCGGTCACCAAGCGATGTTGACATGGACGACTCGATTCTAGGCGAGGCAGCCGCTCGAGTCGGGCCCTATACCCTCGTCCGCCGGCTCGGCGCGGGGGGCATGGGTGAGGTCTGGGTCGGGCGTCGGGCCCATCAGACCGGCGCCTACAAGACCGTGGCCATCAAGCTGCTCACGCCCGAACGCGCCCATGACGAGGCGTCGCAGCGCATGTTCGACGATGAGGCCCGGCTATCGATGCTGTTGTGCAACTCCAACATCGTGCAGGTGTTCGACGTCGGCGAAGACGCCGGTGTGCACTACATGGCCATGGAATGGGTCGACGGCATGAACCTCGACGAGCTCAGCAGCACCCTGCGCGAGCGCGACGAGACGCTCCCGCTGTCCGTGGTCGGCTACATCGTCGGCGAGATCCTCAAGGCCCTGGCTTATGCCCACGAATTTGTCCACGAAGGTCACGAGCGGACGATCGTTCACCGCGATGTCTCGGCCCACAATGTCATGATCTCGGTCGCCGGCGAGGTCAAGCTGATGGACTTTGGCATCGCCCGCGTCGCGTCCGAGGAGACCAGCGGCATCCACGTCAAGGGGAAGCTTCGCTACATGCCACCGGAGCAGCTTCGCGGTGATGCACGGGCGCCAACCATCGATCTGTTCGCCGTCGGAGCGATCCTCCACGAGCTCCTCGATGGTCAACGCTTCCGCTCGGGCGTCGTGGACGAGGCTCGCCTCTATGGCATGGTACTCGATGGCGAGGTCCCGCCGCTCACGTGTGCTTCAGAGCGGGTCCCGGGGGAGGTCGAGGTCCTGAGAAGCCATCTCCTGAGGGCTGACGCGACCGAGCGGATCCAGTCCGCGCGCGAGGCTCACCGCTGTCTCTCGGTCTGGTCCGGCTACCGCGACGCGAAATTCGAGCTGCAAGACCTCGTCCGTGGATGTGTCAGTCCAGCGAGCTCGGGCACGGAGAGCATCAGCGTCTCCCACGTCTCGCGGTCTCGCCCTCGACCGCTCCGGACCGACTCGCACGCCGCCCGGACCCGCCCTCACGTCTCGCTGAGCTCACCTCAAAACCTGAAGACAGACCCGCTTGCTTCGCGAGCAACGTCGCGCAGCAGCTCCGCGAGAGCTGAGACGGACGAGCGCTCCATCTTCACCCAGGTGCTGCCTCCCCCCGCCCGAGCGAACGTCTTCCTTGCATCGCTCGTTGCGCTGCCTCTGCTTGTCCTGGTGTTGTTTGGAGCTGGCCTGGTCTGGCTCGCATTTCCCCGTCGCGCGTCGAGCGTCAAGCAGCCGCTCGAGAGCTCTCGAGCCGTCGAGGCCGAGCCGCCGGCTGTCGTCGACACCACCGTCGTAGTGCCTCGTCCCATAGAGGGGGCCGGAGCACCACTCCCGCATCCGAGCAATCCGGAGCTGAGCGCCCCGGCTCCGACATCGGTCGCAAGCGAGCCGCCGAATTCGCCTGAAGTCATCGAGCCTCCGCCCAATATCGAGCAACATGCGTCGGAGTCCGCCAAGATTTTCGAGCCCCAGCCGCCGCCTCGCGTGTCTGTGATGATCAGCGCGCCAACGGTGTTTTGGATCGAGATCCAGATCGGCGGCAGGATCCACTCCCTCGATCGCATGGGAGCAAAAACCCAGGCTCGCGCTCGCCTACGCCCGGGGACCTATCAAGTGCGCTACCGCAACGTCGCGCGTGGAGCGTGGCGCTCGGGTGGGACAGTGACAATCCCCGACACCCGAGAGTCGCTGCATTTGATGTTGCAGCAGTCGGGGAAATTCAAGATCGAGTGAACACTCATCAAGGCCAGCATACGTGAACATGAAGAACCGAAACGTGTATTTTGTAGCTCTATTTTCGTCGTCCATGGTTGCATGTGGAACCGTCGACAATACCAACGATACAGTTGCTAGCCAGTCTACCGACGACTCGGGCACGGGCGAGACAGAGACAGATCTGGACCCGACGGCGGGAGACGGCGACGGCGATGGAGACGGAGACGGCGACGGAGACGGAGACGGAGACGGAGACGGAGACGGCGACGGCGACGGCGACGGCGACCCGAGCTGTGACGGTGAGCTGGGCTGCGCCTGCGGACCCAACGCGACCTGCGTCGCCGACCTCGTGTGCATAGAGGGGACCTGCGTGGCCTCGGCGTGCGGTGACGGAGTGGTGAGCGCGAGTGAGACCTGCGATGACGGCAACCTGACCAACAGCGACGGCTGCAACGCCGACTGCCAACCAACCGAGATCGTCGAGCTCCGCGCGGGCGGCTACCACACCTGCGCCTTGCTCAACTCCGGCGAGGCTCGGTGCTGGGGTCGGGGCAACTATGGACAGCTCGGTCAGGGGAACACCAATCTCATCGGTGACTCCGAGACGCCCGCCTCGATCCCCACGATCGTCCTCAGCGCACCCATCACCGCGATCCGGACGGCCGAGCATCACACTTGCGCTCTGCTCGATACGGGTGATGTCGCGTGTTGGGGGCTGGGAGCCGGGGGGAGGCTCGGCTACGCGAACACGGTGAATATTGGTGACGACGAGCTCCCCATCGTTGCGGGGACGGTGCAGCTCGGCGGGGCTGCCATCGCCATCGACACGGGGTACACACACACCTGCGCCCTGCTCGACACGGGGTATCCAGTCTGCTGGGGCAATGGCGGCTACCACTTGGGGCAACAAAGTACGAACAGTCTCGGCGATGATGAGCACCCCGGTAGCGTGCCGGTCATCAACCTTGGAGGCACGTCGTCCATGATCGTGGCTGGGGGCTCAATGACCTGCGCCCTGCGCAATGACGACGAGCTCATTTGCTGGGGCTCCAACCAAAGCGGTCAACTCGGCGTCGTCAGCTTGTCGACGCAGATCTCCGTGGCGCAGGCGATAGTCATGCCGGCGCAGATTCCGAACCCGCCCGTGGATCTCGCGCTGGGCTCCGAGCACGCCTGCGCCATCTTCGTCGACACCAATCAGCTCGCCTGCTGGGGCACCCACACCCACGGACGGCTCGGCTACCCCGGCCAAGCCCAGGACATCGGTGACAACGAAGCTCCGGGGGACCCCGTGATGCTCGGCGGCACGCCCGTCGCCGTCGCCACCGGTTACCTCCACAGCTGCGCGATCCTCGATGGTGGTGAGGTCCGGTGCTGGGGCTACGCGAACGAGGGGCAGCTCGGCTACGGGAACAAGAACCGGATTGGCGACGACGAGACTCCAGCAGCCGCCGGGGCGGTGGCGATTGGTGGTCCGGCTGTCGCCATCACCGCGGGGCGCCAACACACCTGTGCGCTGCGCGAGGACAACGAGGTTGTGTGTTGGGGCGAGGGCTCGTGGGGCGCCCTCGGATATGGGACCCCCGCGAACATCGGCGATGACGAGACGCCCGAGACCGCTGGCACTGTCGAGGTGTATTGAACATGGCGAACCTACCCTCACGGTCCGCGACGCTCATCGGGCTCGGGCTCGGGCTCGGTGCGAGCAACTGCGGGTACGTCGACAACCTCGCGGTGTCCGTGGACGACTCGCGCCCGACTAGCTCCGACAGCTCGAGTGACGAGTCCACCGCATACGAGACCGACGAGAGCGATGAGCCCTCGTCGACGACGACGGGCACCGAACCCGAGACGAGCGACGACGAGTCGGAGACCGGCGATACTCTGGGTTGCCCACCGGGTACGCTCGACTGCCCATGCGTCGCCGAGACCTGCGAGCCGGGTCTCCAGTGCGAAGCTGGCCTGTGCAAGCCGTTGCCCGTGTGTGGCAACGGCGTGGTCGAGACTGGGGAACAGTGTGATGATGGCAATATCGATAGCGGCGATGGCTGCGAGGTCGACTGCAGCTCCACGCGGATCGTGCAGCTCACTGCCGGTTCCCAGCACACATGCATCCTGACCGAGGTGGGCGATGTCGTCTGCTGGGGGCGCAACGATCACGGTCAGCTCGGCTATGGCCACGTCCAGTTCGTCGGGGACGACGAGCCTCCGGCGGTCTACGGCGTGCTCCCGCTCGTCGAACCAGCCACGGCGATCTCCGCGTCCGGCACGCATACCTGCGCCGTGCTCGTCTCGGGCAGGGTCACCTGTTGGGGCGAGAACAGCGACGGTCGCCTCGGCCTCGGTCACCTGAATGACATCGGCGACGACGAAGAGATCGACACCCTCGTGCCCCTCGACTTCGGAGACGAGATCGAAGCCGTGGCCGCGGGGTTTACCTTCACCTGCGCGCTGTCCTTCACCGGCGCGGTCTACTGCTGGGGAACCAACACCCATGGGGAGCTGGGCCACGGAGACACGATTCCGATCGGAGACAACGAGATCGCCTCGAGTTTCAACAGCTTCGTGCAGGTCGGTGGCGCGGCGTCGAACATCCGCGCGGGCAGGTACCACGCGTGCGTGTCGATGAGCGCGATGGGGGTTCGCTGCTGGGGCCTCGGCAGCCAAGGACGGCTCGGCTACGGCAACACGAACAACATCGGCGACGACGAGCCGCCAAGCGTGGTCAGCACGAAGTACGGCGACGAGACCATCACCGCGCTCGCTGTCGGCTACGATCACACGGTCATCGTCGACCCCAACTCGGGATCGGCTCGGGTTCGGGGATGGGGATACAACTACTACGGGCAGCTCGGCGTCGGGTCCACCGTCAGCCATGGCGACGGTGTTGGTCCTCTCGAGGCGACCGCGAGCATCTCCGGCACGGTGGTGTCTGTCGCTGCGAGCGCCAGCCAAACCTGCGCGCTGTTTGACGATGGCACCCTCGGTTGTTGGGGGGGCAACGGCTCAGGGCAGCTCGGCTTGGGCTCGACCCAACACCTCGGAGACGACGAGCTCCCTTCATCTGCCGCCAAGCTCTCGTTCACCGCCCCGGTCGTTCAGGTCACCATGGGTAGCTCCCACGCATGCGTCCTGCTCGACAACCAGGATGTGCACTGTTGGGGCTCGAACACGTCCGGCCAGCTCGGCCACGAGGGGGTCGACGCGATCGGCGACGACGAACTCGCCACCGACGTCGGCCCGGTGCCGCTGTTCGAGTGAAGCATCGACGTACTCGTAGCTGCCGCAGCTTGCCTCCTACGGCTGGTCTGGGACGCAGGCGAGGCGCCGAACTGAAGGCGGGGTCGTACAGGCCGCAGGCGGTTTTGCGGCACTACATCCCGAAGGCCGATGGGAAGCAGCGGCCCATGGGTCTCCCGACGGTGCGGGATCGCGAGGTGAGGACGCGGCGGTACGCCCATCTGGGCACGCGGGTGCGCTACGCCGACGACTTCGTCATCATGTGCCGAACGAAGAAGGCGTGCGAGGAGGCCGAGCGACGGGCCCGCTGTCCGGGGGTCGCGTAATGTGGCGGTCCGAGAGGCCTGGTAAGCCGTGTGCGGAAAAGTCGCACGCACGGTTTGAACGGGGCCCTACCGGCATCCCACACTTCACTGTGGGAGAAATGTAGGGTCTACCAGTGCGACCGATGATCGTGGTGAACTCGCTGACGGCTTGCGCCGAGCACAAAGCGTCTTCAGCTTCGGCGACGTTTCTCGGCCGTTTGGTTAGCGAGCTGTTGGGAGCGTTTGCTTGAACCAACTTGGCCCACGGCTGTCGGCGATCGCCACGCGTGTCATCGCAGGTTCGCCAGTTGGGGATCTTTGCTGTGATCACGCGGCGCTGGCGATCGAGCTGGTCACGAGCGGACGGGTGCCTTCGGCGATCGCGGGTGATCTCAACCCGTTCCCGCTCGAGGCCGCCGCCGCGACCCTCGAACAGCTTGGCCTGCGCGATCGCATCGAGCTGCGCCGGGGCTCGGGTCTGCAGGTACTGCAACCGGGTGAGGTCAGCACGGCCGTGATCGCAGGCATCGGCGCGCCCTTGGCCGAGCGCCTGCTGAGCGAGGCGCAGGCCACCGGTGCCCTCGCGGGTGTGCGGCGGTTGATCATCCAGCCCAACCACGGCTACCCCAAGCTCGGCAGCCTGCGCGCTCACATCGACGCGCTCGGCTGGGGGATCATCGACGAGTGCCTGGCCTACGATCATGGCCGGATGTACGCGATCATCGTCGCTGAGCCGGGCCCGTCCACGCTACAAGACGAAGTTGACCGCGAGCTCGGGCCGATCCTGCGTCGCGGGAATGACCCGCTGTTTGGCGCTTGGATCGAGCATGAGCGCGCCCGCCTGACCCAAGCCTGTCAGGGCATGCAACGTGGTCGCGCCGACCCCCAGCAGCTCGCGTCGTACCAGCGCATGCTCGCAATCCTCGCCGCGGCGGTGTGACGGCGATCTAGAGCGCCAATCCGTTTGAAGTCACGACGCCAGGCACATCTGGGGCCGCTCCTGCCGTTGTCGGTCGG